>CAJYTK010000018.1 GCA_913777615.1 uncultured Agrobacterium sp.
TCTCATAAAACGTGACCGTCAAAGTCTATTCCAGAAACCCCAGATTACTCCAGGATCCCGCAAGCCTCGCCGCCCACGTTTCTCTTTCTTCTCATATTCAATTGTCAAAAAACAGACACCAATCAAGCGTCAAAAAATCAAACCCCTCAAGCCACCTTCGACCCAAGAGCAACAAGCATTCGCTCATCTTTTCCGATTTTCTCTAGAACAAAGGACTTCGTCGCCAGCAGCGCCGCCGCCCTCGTCAGTGAGCGGACTTATAAGAGAACACCCCCAAACAAGTCAACAGACGTTTTTCATAAATCTGTCGTTTTTCCGTAAGTGCACGTAATTAATGGTGTTTTTCGAACTGTCAGGATGTTGGCGACCTTGGCCTGCCTCTCGTCGCTGTTGAACGAACCGCACAGCTCATCAGAAAGGCGTCGCATCCGCCATCTTTACACGTCGTTTCAAGCGCCTCTGCATCGGCTGGTCGAAGTATCGCGTTAGAACCCACGCAAAGACGGTCGCGAATGCAGTGAAGAGCAACCCCGCAGGGTAAGCGATCCATCCGGTTCCTGACCAAGGCATGAGGAAAGCAGCCCATGCAAGCAGCGGAATGTGGAGCACATAGAGACCATAGGATGCTGTGCCGAGAAATGAGGAGACCGCAGAAAGCCAGCCATCTGGCGCGATCTTGCTGGCAACCGTCAGCAGCACAGGCCAGACCAGGAGGACAACGAAGAGATCGAAGAAGGGGCGGACATCCTTGGTGATCGGAAGGAAGAGGATCAGACAAACCAGCGCCAGGCACAGAAGAGCCAGGTACTGATGAATGATCTGCGCACCGCTGTGATAGCGGTAGATCATCACGCCGACGAAGAAGGAAAAAAATACGCGGGCCATCCCGGCATACATTTCATGCCAGCGAAAACCTGCGTGCAATTTGCCGAATTCGATGGCGGCAATCACCAGACCCACAGCGGCGACTGAGATGATGATCGCCAACGCGCCGCTTTTCCAGCGCGCACCCCACCTTGCGTAGATGACGTTGGCCACAAGTTCATTGAACAGGGACCATGCGGGGCTTACCAGAAAGAGCGCACCGTTGAGCGTCAGGGTGAATGGCGCAGGCAGGAAGAGAATACTTGTAAGCAATGCGAAAGCCAGCTCACCGAGGCTGATCTTTCTGTGCAAGTCATCAATCGGGGTGGGCAGATCAAGCGCGTAGAGGCACACGAAGAAGGCGGCCATCATCGTCAGTGCGATGATATAAAGCGGGTAGAGTCTGTAGAAGCGGGCCTTCATGAAGGTGAAGGTGGAAACCTTGCCGGTGCGCAATCTTTCGCCGTAGGCATGCGCCAGAACGAAACCACTCAGGGCGAAGAACAGATCGACGGCGAGATAGCTGGATGCATCTGGACGTCCGAAAAAGAATTCGGCGTGACGGTGAACGATCGCGACCGCCGCGACGCCTCGAATCCCATCCAGTAAAACGAAGCGCTCGGGCTGAGGGGTGGTGATCATCAAAACTCACAGAGGTCAATCAGGCACGCAAACGCGTAAGCCGCTCTCCGGTTCATCTGGCTAATCAAAATTTCAGACAATGAGGCCGCGGGCCGCGACCGGCCAGACTTCCGGCTCAGACATCCCTTGGCTGATTACCGTCAAGCTATCGACCAGGTTGGTAACAACGCAGGCGTGGTTCGGGACAATACGAAGCTTATCGCCGACTTTGAGCCCGATCGCTCCCTCGGTCACGAGGCGCCCATGCTCCTCTGACAACTGATCGATGGTAATGTCCTCGCGGCCAAGCACATGGCCATAGCCAGTAAGCCCCAAAAGATCCGAAGTCAGCGCCTTCGAGCCGGCATCAATGATGGCGCGGTTTTCTGCCGGGACCGAAACAACGGTTGCAACCACGTTCAAGGCGCATTCGTCCCAGCCGCATACGCCGCGGCTTACAAGCGATCTGTCGTTATATACGTATGTCCCTGGGCGATATTCCGTCACGACTGGTGCCTTCGCCGCATGCATCATCGACGGTGTGCCGCCAGAGGTGATCACAGGAACCGCAATGCCTTTGTCTTCGATCAGTCGCTTGGCGTCTGTCATAAAGTTTTGGACATTCGCCTCGCCCGAAGGCGCTGGATAGGTCATCAACCCGCCGAATACCAAGCCCGGTGCTTGATCGATGATCGCAGCCAGTTCGGCGGCGGCTTCGGGCGTTGATACGCCGCAGCGATTCGCGCCGGTATCGCACTCGACCAGAACGTTCAGCGGTTCGGCGCCGTCAGCAAAGGCCTGCGACAGACCCTGGATAACGTCGGCACTATCGGCAACGACCGACAGGCGAACATTACCTGCCAGCGCGCGAAGTTGCTTCAATTTGGTAGATCCGAGAATGTTATAGGTGATGAGAACGTCCTTGATCGCATCGCTTCCAGCAACCATCGCCTCGGCTTCCGACACCTTCTGGCAGGTGATGCCGACCGCCCCGGCCGCAAGCTGCATTTCCGCAACAGCCGGCAGCTTGTGCGTTTTGATATGCGGCCTCACCTTCAGCCCGTGGGTATCGGCATAGTCCTGAAACCGGGAGATGTTCTCCTTGGCGATGTCAAGGTCCACGACAACGGCGGGCGTGTTGAGTGCGGCAATCTGCTGGTCGGATAAGGGCATGACATCCTCGAAGGCAACTCTGTTTGGGCGGCGGGACGCTATATCCCTTTTTCTCCCATTGCTACAGGAAGATGGAGAAATAGCGCCCGTAATCAGTCTACACCGAGCGGGCCTCGAACGCTTGTCGTCACGCCACCGCCGCCTCGCGCTCGGCAACCAAAGCAAACACATCCTTGGCGGCAAACAGACCATTCAACGCGGCTGGAAATCCGGCATAGACCGCCATCTGCATGATGATTTCGGTAATCTCGTCACGCGAGAGCCCGACATTCAGACCCGCTTCGATGTGCACCTTCAACTGTGGCGCGGCATTGCCCATGGCTGTCAGTGCGGCGATGGTTGCGATTTCCCTTGCCTTGGTATCGAGCCCGGGCCGGCTGTAAATGTCGCCGAAGGGAAACTCGAAGAGATAGGTCGCGAAGTCCGGTGCGATATCGGCGAGCGCCGCCATCACCTTTTCTCCGGCCTCCCCGTCAATCTCCGCGAGTGCGCGCTTGCCCCTTTCCAGGCGAGTTTCGTTTGGGATTTTGTGTGACTGCGTCATCATCCGTCATCCTCTGATTTTCGCCGGCATATCCGGCTATCTTCTGGTCGAGGACGAGGAGGCACTGCTGGAGTTCGGCAACCCGATCACGAACCTCGTCGCGATGCGCTTCCAGCATCGCCTGCCGTTCAGGCCCGGTAGCACCACCCTGCTTTCGCAAAGCGGCATAGCGCAGCATATCCCTGATCGGCATTCCGGTCGTTTTCAGCCTTCCGAGAAATTCGATCCAGACAAGAATGTCGGGATCGTAATCGCGTCTGCTCGAGCGGTCACGATCGGCATAGGGTAAAAGCCCGATCCGCTCGTAATAGCGGATCGTGTAGGCCGAAAGGCCAGAACGTTTTGCCAGTTCACCGATCTTCATGAGCACCTCTTCGTCACAACGCAGAGGAAGCTACAAGTTAGAGCGCACTCTAGGTCAATAGCTGAACGGACCTTTAGAGCAAAATAGCTGAAAGGATGCCAAAAGGGTTTGCCTGCGTCATCGCCATCATCATTGCGGCATGAGGATTTGCAGCTTCACATCGGTTTCGCGGGCTTCCACCGCGCGGTCGAAACCGGAGATGCTGTCGTCGAAGGGGATGGTGGCTGAGATCAGCGGCTTCAGATCGACCTTGCCGGAACCGATCAGCGCGAGCGCCCGGTCATAGACGTTGGCGTAACGGAAGACAGTCTCGACACGCAGTTCCTTGGCCTGCAATCCCACGATATCCACCGGCACCGGATCGACCGGCATGCCGACAAGCACGACGGCACCGCCAGGACGCGCGAGCTTCGCCATCCCGAGAATGGCAGGAGCCGCACCAGAGCATTCAAATACGATATCGCAGCCCCAACCGTCCGTCGCTTTAGAGACTGCATCCGGCAGGGATGTCTCGCGGATATTCACCGTCTCGATACCATCGTAGGCGCCGATGATATCAAGTTTGGGCTGAGCGAGATCGGCAACAATGACCTTGGCGCAACCGCCTGCAAGTGCTGCAAGCGCAACCATCATACCAATCGGACCCGCCCCCGTGACGACCGCTACATCGCCCGGCTGAATCCGTGCCCGAAGCGCTGCCTGCATGCCAATGGCGAAGGGCTCGACCATGGCGCCTTCGCCGAAGGAAACATTATCGGGCAGTTTGTAAGTAAAGGCGGCCGGATGGATAACTTCCGGCGTCAGGCAACCGTGGACCGGCGGCGTTGCCCAGAAGGTCACAGCCGGATCGACATTGTAAATGCCGAGTTTGGCCGCACGTGACGTAGGGTCGGGAATGCCGGGCTCCATGCAGACGCGGTCTCCGACTTTGAGATGCGTGACGTCTGAGCCAACCTCGCAGATAGTGCCGGCCGCCTCGTGGCCGAGCACCATCGGCGCGTTGACGACGAAATGACCGATCTTTCCATGGGTGTAATAATGCACGTCCGAACCGCAAATGCCGATGGTGTGGGTGCGGATTTTCACATCTTTCGGACCGAGTGTAGCGGGAATGTCGAAATCGCGAAGCGACAGCTTTCCCTTTTCCTCCAGAACCAGCGCCTTCATAGTTTCCTCCTTAAACATCCAAGATGTGACACACGTCTATGAGAAGGTGATGAAACGTCAGGCTGCGGAAAGCAACCCCTTCATTGCACCATGATTCTTTTCGGGAGACGAGTGTTTCTGCTGGCCGCGACAGTGTCCAGGCAGAGCCTTAGGCGGGTAGTAAAAAATGCAGCACAGCGGTGTTGAAAGCGTCTGGCGCCGTGACGTTGATGGCGTGACCACCAAAGTCAACGAGCTGCAACTGACTGTTTGGCAAACCCTCTGCGAGACGTATCGACCGTGTGTAGGGAACCAGAAGATCATCGCGCGTGGCAATAACCAACGTTTCTACCTCTACATCTTGCAGGCGGAGATCGATGTCGAAAGCGCGCAACGCTGCGATACGGCGCAGGATATTGGCGCGGCCCTGAAAATGCTCGATCGCGTGTCGCTCCTCGGTTTCCAGCCGTTCGGCATTCTCCGACATCCACACCGCCGGATAAAGGAACAGAGGCTGTGCCTTGACGAAGGCCGTAACGCCCGATTTTTCCAGAAGCTCGATGCGTACGTCAAAGCAACGTCCGGAATGCGGATCGGCCTTGCTCCAAGCGTTGATCAAAACGAGCTTCCCAATTATCCCAGGCTTGCGAAGGGCGATATCAAGGCCGATCAGGCCGCCCAAGGCATGCCCCATGAAATCGAAGCGAGTGAGCCCCAGTTCCTCTGCAATCTCCAGCACGTCATCGGTCATGGCTGCGATCCCGCCATCATCTGGCACTTCGCCTCCGGTTCGCCCACAACCGCGATGATCGTAGGTGACGACCCGATAGTCGTTCGATAGCGCCGCAAGCTGCGGTGCCCAGTAGCTTGCGGAACCGCCGAGGCCCGACGACAGGATAATCGTCGGGGCGTCGGCATCCTGTCTTCCGTGCCAATCGAAGTGCATCGCGTTTACGGCTTGCCGATATGAGCGACGGTTGCGATTTCAACCAAGGCGTCCGGCTTCACCAGACCGCATTGAATGCAGTAGCGGGCTGGCTTATCGCCCGGAAAATACTCGGCATAGACGGCATTGACCGCCTGATAATTGGCCCAGTCGGTGATGAAGATGTGGTTCATCGTTACGTCTTCCATCGTGCCGCCCGCGGTCTCGATCACAGACTTGATTGTCTCCAGCACGTGGCGGGTCTGGGCGCTTGCATCACCCACATGGACGACGTCGTTGTTCTTGTCGAATGGCAGCGTTCCAGACACGTACACAATCCCATCCGCCAGCGTACCGGGAGAAAAGGGTGCGATTGGCTTCGATGTGCCTTCGGGAACGATGATCTTTTTCGGCATGAGATGGTCCTTCTTCCTTCAGGAATTGGCAGGTGCGGCTTGGCTAATGGCACCGCAGAAATCATTGACGGTCGCCACCCATCCGAAAAACTTTTCGACGTTGTAGACGGTCGCCTGTTGAATGAAATCCGGGCCGAGGTGATGGGTGGCGTCTTCAAGCATGACGCCGAAATATTCCAGATGGAAGGCGTCGCGAAGCGAGCTTTCGACGCAGACATTCGTGGCGATGCCGACGAAGACGAGGTTGCGGATCCCTCGGGCGCGCAGGATGCTGTCCATCTGGGTGTTGAAAAATCCGCTATAGCGGGTCTTGGGCACCAGAATATCGCCGGGCTTCGGCTCAAGCTCGTCGACGATTGCGTAATCCCAGGTGCCTTTTGCAAGCAGCTTGCCCTGCGCGTCCGGATTGGCGCGCATATATTTCAGCGCGTTGGATTTATGCCAGTTCGGCGAACCCGGACCGCCAGCCTCGACATAATCCTTGTCCCAACCATTTTGGAAATAAACCACCTGGACACCGGCAGTACGTGCCGCATCCAGCGTCTTGCGGATATTGTCGATGGTGCCTTTGGCGCCGGAAATGTCGAAGCCCGCAAGATCGACGTAGCCGCCTTCTGTGGAGTAGGCATTCTGCATATCGACGACGACGACGGCGGTTTCTTCGGGCTTCAGCGTGATCGGCTCTGGTCGCGCCGGCAATGTCACGCTTTTGCTGTGAACGGCGGGCGCTTGATATCCTGTTGTCATGGTGCTCATTCTGCCGCCTCAAGAAGGGGCTTGATGTGTTTACGGCACGCCATCAGTGGCTGGATCTTGGTGCCGAAATCTTCGACGCCTTTGACGAAATCATCGAAAGTCAACAGCACACCGCCCGTTCCAGGCACAGTCGGAACCTCATCCAGAAGCCGTGCCACGGTTTCATAGGAGCCGACGAGCGTTCCCATATTGATATTGACGGCGGAAACGGGGTCGGCCATCTGCCGCACATTGGTGTCCGAGCCGGATTTCGTGTCGGCCGCACCCTGCACGCCAAGCCATTTGATGGCCTCCTGGTCGGCACCGGCCTTATAATGCTCCCACTTGGCGCGTGCAGCCTCGTCCGTTTCATCCGCGATGACCATGAAGAGAACGAAGGATGAAACGTCGCGTCCGGTCTTCGCGGTCGCTTCCCTCAGTCTCTCGGCGGCGGGCGCAAATGCGGTCGGCGTGTTGATGCCAACACCGAAACAAAAATTGTAATCGGCATATTTCGCCGAGAACTCCATGCCGGCATTGGACGAACCCGCACAGATGACCTTCATATCAGCCTGCGGCTGCGGCGAGAGGCGGCAATCGTCCATCTGAAAGAAATCGCCCTTGAAGTCGCTCTGCCCCTTTTCCCACAATTCGCGCAGGATCGTGGCGTATTCAGCAAGATAGGCGTAGCGCTTGCCGAAATACTCGTCGCCCGGCCACATTCCCATCTGCGAATATTCCGGCCGTTGCCATCCGGTGACGAGGTTGATGCCGAAGCGTCCGTTGGAAATGCTGTCTATCGTGGATGCCATTCTCGCGACGATGGGCGGCGGCATGACGAGCGAGGCGGCTGTGGCAAAAAGCTTGATGCGTGTGGTGACGGCGGCGAGGCCTGCCATCAGCGTGAAGGACTCCAGATTATGATCCCAGAACTCGGTCTTCCCCCCAAAGCCGCGAAGCTTGATCATCGACAAGGCGAAATCGAAACCGTATTTCTCAGCCTTGAGGGTAATCTCTTTATTCAGCTCGAAGCTCGGCTTGTACTGCGGCGCGTTCTCCGACAACAGCCAGCCATTATTTCCAATCGGGATAAAGACTCCAACTTCCATGAATATGCCTTTCTTCGAACGGTACCGATAATGCTCTGTGACTTGCATACCGAGGCGGCCATTGCTGCAAAACAGCTTCAAGCCTCGGCGGATCGACTATTTCGACGGCAGTTTGTTTTTGAGTCTTATCATCCCTCTCGCGCTGAAATCGATCAAAAAAATAGCGGTCCGATCGTTTGCTCGCGAAATAAGCAAATCGATCGGAAGGGATGCTCACCCGACTGAACGCAAAGATCAACTAAAAATTTTGCAAGCTTGCGTAACGGGATTATCGCTTGCAAGACAGACGCGTTCGACGCAGGAGAGACTGCCGTTTCTCGTCGTCGATGCTGGCGAGGATGGGCAGGCAAAGCTGCAGCCTGCCTTCATCATCAAGCTGGATGGAAGCTCCAGCGGACCGCCCATGGCGATATGGCCCCGGCATCTACGGAGCCAAGACTGAAAAGCGTCTCGCCTGCTGCTACCTCGGCTTCCCTCGTACCGCTCTTTCCAGAAAGATTGGCAATCAGGCGCAGCCTTGCTCCAGCCCGCATTCCCCACTCCGCGGTAACAACGCCATCGCTGACATCGTAGCTCGTCGTCTCTGGAACAATATCCTTCAGCAATGGTATGGTGCGCCTTTTGCGTAGCTCGAGAAGCGTTTGGTAGAAGCTGAGCAAGTTGCGACCCTCAGCATCTTCGCGCTTCGCCCAGTCGAGCTTGCTGGCTATAAAAGTCTCTCTCGCAGTGGGATCAGGCAGATCATCGCCATCGAAGCCCGGCAGACGAGACAGCTCTTCGCGGCGACCATCCCTCACTTTTTGGTTCAAGTCTTCGTTGAAGTCGCAGAAGTAGCGGAAGGGATCGCGCGAACCCCACTCCTCGCCCATGAACAACATGGGGATTTGCGGCGCGAGCAGATAGATTGCGGTGATCGCTTTCAATGACGCTTGCGGAGCATATGCTTGCATTCTGTCGCCAAGCGCCCGGTTGCCGATCTGATCATGATTTTGAATAAAGGAGATGAAGGCCGTCGGCGGAAGATGAGCGCTCGGCTTGCCCCGCTCCTCGTCACGATAGGGCATATGCTCGCCCTGGAATGCAAAGCCCTCGGCAAGAGCGCGGCCAACCTTGTCATCGTCGCCGGAATAGGCCTTGTAATAACCGAAGGTTTCACCCGTCGCTGCGATGTGAAGCACGTGGTGAATGTCGTCGTTCCACTGCGCCGTAAAGCGCTCCGGGCGGCCCTGTCGATCCCGGCTGAGCAGATCGCTGTCATTGTCTTCGTTTTCGACAATGAGGTGGATATGGCGGTCGGGTGCTGCAGCGAGGACACGACGCGCTAGCTCTGTCAGCAGGTGTTCGTCGTTGTCATCGACGATCGCATGCACTGCATCCAGGCGTAAGCCGTCGAAGCGGAACTGCGTGATCCAGTAGATGGCGTTTTGAATGATGAATTCACGTATATGCTCGGATTGTTCGTCATCGTAATTTACTCCCTGCCCCCAAGGGTTCTCATGACGCGCGGAAAAAAGCGGCGCGTAGTTGGGCATGTAATTGCCCTCCGGGCCAAAGTGATTATAGACGACATCCAGGAAGACACAGAGCCCGCGCTCATGGGCGGCATCGATAAGCGCCATCAGGTCTTCGGGTCGTCCGTAGCTGCTGTCCGGAGCATAGGGCATTACGCCATCATAACCCCAATTGTAGCCGCCCGGAAAATCTGCGACGGGCATGATCTGGATTGCCGTCACTCCCAGATCACGCAGGTGATCGAGGTGCGCTATCGCTCCCTGGAAATTTCCCTCATCGCTAAAGGTGCCGACGTGGAGTTCGTATATGATCATCTCCTCCCACGGCCGGCCCCGCCACTCCTCACTGTTCCCCCCATAGGCTGAGAGATCGACGACCTCGCTTGGGCCATGCACATCACGCGGCTGGTAACGCGATGCGGGGTCAGGAACTTCCAGTCCATCCGGCATCATAAAGCTGTAGCGAACGGTCTTTCCCGTTTTCGGCTTGCGCAGGCGATGCCAGCCGTCCTCGTCACGTTTCATCACTTCCGGCGCCTGACCTTCTATACAGAGAAGCACTTTGTCCTGCAGCGGCGCCCATAGGCGAAACTCGATGTCTTGATCGGAAATGGCTGGACCGAAGTCGAATGTGTGAACCACCGGAAACCTCATGAAAAAGTGTGCAATGCAACGAACATTCGCGGATGCGAAAAGTTCACGAGCAGCCACGAAAATCCGCAGCGACGTTTCTGCCCCGGGGAAAGCGCAATGACGTGTGGAACCACTCTAGCTCACATGCAGTTTGCGCAACGCTCTCAAGACGCCATCATGTTCGGACCCATGATGTCATCTATCGGTCCTTCGCCCAGATTCAACAGGCCAGCTTTTCCGGCCAACTCGACGGGATTGTCGTATGAAATTTCCGACCGCCACCTATCGCCTGCAGTTCCGCAACGGTATGACTTTCGACAGGGCACGCGACCTCGTTCCTTACCTCAAGCAACTCGGGATCAGTCATCTTTACGCGTCGCCGATTTTTACCGCGACGTCTCAGTCCACGCATGGCTATGACGTCACCGACGCAAACGAAATCGATCCCGCGATTGGCGGTCGTGCGGGATTCGAGCGCATGGTAGCGGCACTGAAAGAGGCCGGGCTTGGCCTCATTCTGGATATCGTGCCCAACCATATGGCCGCGTCGCTCGAAACGCCCTGGTGGAAGGACGTCATCGAGCATGGCAAGGAAAGCCGTTACGCACACCATTTCGATATCGACTGGTCCAGACGTTTAACGTTGCCTGTTCTCGGCGACGACTTCGAGGCGGTGCTCGAGGCAGGCGATCTCGCCATCAAGCCCGATCCTGAGACAGGCAAGCCCGCCTTTGCATATTTCGATGCCTTCTATCCGCTGAACCCCTCGACATATGACGGGCGCGGTACGGAGATTTTGGAAACGTCGGATAAGGCTGCGCTGGCGCAACTGCATGACCAACAGCCCTACCGACTGATGTCGTGGCGCGATGCCGCGCACGACCTGTCATATCGACGCTTTTTCGAGGTGACGGGACTTGCTGGCGTTCGGGTCGAAGACGAGGCCATCTTCGAAGACAGTCATCGTTTGATTCTGGAATTGGTGCGTGACGGGGCATTACAAGGCCTTCGCATCGACCACATCGACGGTCTGGCAGACCCTAAAGGTTATCTCGACAGGTTACATCGGGCTGCCGGACAGGACTGTTATATCGTGGTGGAAAAGATCCTGGGCGCAAGCGAGCAGCTTCCTGCCGATTGGCCGGTGTCCGGCACGACCGGCTACGAGTTCATCGCCGCCCTCAGCAATGCCTTGGTCGATGGACAGAAAATTGAAGCCCTGCAATCTGCCTATCAAGACCTTATGGAAGAACATCCCGACGCGAAGGCGCAGCTGCGCGCGGCAAAGCTCTTGATGACCGGCAGAAATTTCGAGGGTGAGGTGTCGGTGCTCGTAGGCTTGGCAGCCAAAATCGCCGAGGACGCCGGATGCCCACTACCTGAAAGCGACCTGAAGGCTGCACTCAGCGAAATCCTGATCGCCTTCCCAGTCTACCGCACTTACGGAACTCCCGAGGGTATGCGCGCGGATGACAAGGCCCTTCTGGACCATGTCATCGAAACTATCACGGGCTCTGATCACACAGTGTCAACCGAGGCGCTTGCCTTGATTACCGGCATCCTCAAAGGCGATGTTCCCAATTCTTCGATGCAGGGCTCGGTCACTTTCCGCACCAAGTTCCAGCAGTTGACCGGGCCGATCATGGCAAAGTCGGTCGAGGATACACTGTTTTTCCGCAACAACATGCTGCTCGGGTTGAACGAGGTGGGCGCCGAACCGATACGACCGGATTTTTCCCTCGATCACTTTCATCGGGAGATGCAGGTGCGCAAAGAGCGCCAGCCGTTGGGTATTTCCGGGACGTCCACGCACGACACGAAACGCGGGGAAGATGCCAGAGCGCGCCTCTATGCCATTTCGGAGGCTCCTCACATCTGGAGTGAAGCTGTCGCAGACTGGCGCGCAATCAATTCCAAAGCCGTTCGCGAACTTCCGGACGGTCCGGCCCCGGAGCCGGAAGTGGAATGGATGATCTACCAGGCACTCGCCGGCGTGCTCTCGCCGAATTTCAACACACAGGACGAAAAGGCGGTCGAGGAACTGAAAAAGCGCTTCCTGACCTATCTTGAAAAGGCGCTGCGCGAAGCCAAACTGAGGACCGATTGGGGGGATTCCCGCGAGGAGTATGAGGAAGCGGTTCTTGGCTACGCATCGCACCTCTTCTCTTCCGACAACAAAGATTTCCTTGGATACTTCAAGAAGACGATCAAACCGTTCCTGGAGGCCGGGCTTGCCAACAGCCTTGCCCAGACGATCATCAAACTTATGGCGCCTGGCATCCCGGATATCTATCAGGGAAGCGAGGGGTTCGATTTCAGTCTGGTCGATCCGGACAATCGGCGCGAGCCGGATTATGAAACCCTGTCGAAACGACTGGCAACAGCCCAAAAGCCGGACGCAGACGATATCTCTGTCTGGCACGATGGTTCGCTCAAGCAGTATGTCACAGCCACATTGCTGGACCTTCGTCAATCGACGCCCGATCTCTTCAATGAAGGTGACTATCTGCCAGTAAAGCCACAAGGTTCATCGGCAGCGCATGTGATCGCCTTTGCGCGGATGCATGCCGATGAGGCGGTCCTTGTCGTCCTTGCGCGCTTCACGCTTGACCGTGACGGCGTCCAAGTTCTCCCACCAAGGCTGGCCGAAGTGACGCTTGAGATGCCGAACGGGCTGCGAGACAGACGCCTCCATGATGTTTGGACGGGCGAGGAAATTGAAACGAGTGACGTTCTAGACCTAGCCGGCGCGGATAAGGCTTACCCATTTCTCGTCCTGAAGACGCTCCGGTAAACCACGCCAACGTCCTGCTCATTTCACGGCTCCGGCCCATTCGGGCCTGAGCCGCTCGCTCTCCAGTACCTCATTGCAGCAAAAACGACCGAAATTCTTATTTTGCTAAAATACTCAAAATCGGGGAATTCGACCTTGATCACAAACGGTTGAGCTCTCAGAAGGGATGGACGCGTGCAAACGCGTATGAGGAGATCCCCCAATGGCCAGAGTGACCAGTCCCGGCTTCACCCCCGAAGTCACCACATTTTCCATCATCGCAGCTGCAAGTTTCTGCCATATGCTGAACGACATCATGCAGTCGCTGCTGACCTCGCTTTATCCGCTCCTGAAAGCCAATTACGCGCTCGACTTCGGACAGATCGGGCTCCTGACATTCGCCTTCCAGGTGACGGCGTCGCTATTGCAACCGGCTGTCGGCGTTGCGACCGATAAGTGGCCCATGCCGTTTTCGCTTCCCGCAGCGATGCTCTCTACCTGTACCGGCCTGATCACGCTCGCCTATGCCCATAGTTTCCCCATACTGGTCCTCGGCGCCTGCCTCATCGGCGTAGGATCGGCGATCTTTCATCCCGAAGCATCCCGCGTCGCGCGGGTGGCGTCCGGCGGACGCCATGGTCTGGCGCAGTCTTTCTTCCAGGTGGGCGGGAATACAGGTACGGCAATCGGACCGCTGCTGGCAGCTTTCATCGTCATCCCGAGAGGACAAGAGGTTCTCAGTTGGTTCTCGATTATCGCCTTGACCGGCTTCGTCATCCTCTCATGGGTCAGCGTCTGGTATAGTCGTCACAGGCGAAGTGCGGCCGGCAAACGCCCGGTCAGCCGTGAATTGCCCCTACCGCGAAACAAGGTGCTGATGACACTTGCCGTGCTTGTTGTTTTGACCGCGACAAAGAACGCGTATCTCGCCAGTATTTCGAGCTACTTCACCTTCTTCACCATCGAAAAGTTCGGCCTGACGGTGCAGAATGCGCAAATTCTGCTTTTCCTTTTCCTCGGCGCTTCTGCGGCAGGCGTCTTCTTCGGTGGGCCGATCGGAGATCGCTTCGGCTCGCGTGTCGTGATCTGGTTCTCGATCCTCGGCGTCATCCCGTTCGCGCTTATCCTGCCCTATGCCAACCTTTTCTGGACGGCGGTTCTGGTGGTCGTGATCGGCTTCATCTTCTCGTCCGCCTTCTCCGCCATCGTGGTGTTTGCGCAGGAATTGGTGCCAGGGCGTGTCGGACTGATCGCCGGCATGTTTTTCGGCTTCGCTTTCGGTTTTGGTGGCATCGGTGCGGCGGTTCTCGGCGTGTTTGCCGATCGTCAGGGCATCGAGTTTGTCTACCACGTCTGCTCGTACCTGCCGCTGTTGGGCCTGCTGACGGTCCTCTTGCCGAAACTGCCTGGCCGCCGCATCTGAAAGAAAGACGCGTCCGATCATCCAAGAGGGGAAGGCGGAAGCTTTCCCCTTTTCTTCTTCCCGATGCTTGTAACCATCAAGCAGCGCGGTTTCACAATAAAACCAAATCGCTATCTCGAGTTTCATGCGTATGCCGGCGTAAAACTCGCGCGATTTCATGGTTAATATTGTGTTGAAGACCTGTTTTTGTTTGTTTGCCTCCTTGCCGTTCCCTTGTCAGTGCAGGATTTGCCTGCAATGAAGCTGTAGGGGCCTGACTATGCGGGGACATGGATGACGACAATCACGGAA
Organism: uncultured Agrobacterium sp.; assembly: GCA_913777615.1. GTDB lineage: Bacteria > Pseudomonadota > Alphaproteobacteria > Rhizobiales > Rhizobiaceae > Agrobacterium. The sequence continues at coordinate 14,529 of CAJYTK010000018.1, forward strand.
GCGAATATCAGGCTCGGCATGATTCTGGCTGACGCTGAAGCACGGCAGTCGTCCGTCAGCTCCGAGAGGCTGGAGAGCAGAGACCTCTTGCCATCGAACACTGACGCCGCCATGGCGGTCCAGGCACTCGCAGTCGGGACGATCGGCAAGGAGGTTGCCGGCTGGAAGCTTGGCTCCAACAACAGCCGTCCGGTCGCCGCTCCCCTGCTCGATCTTTATGACGAGGTCAAGGACAGCATGCTCGCCATGCCGAAGCCTGGCGCGCTGGGCGTGGAAATCGAAATCTGCTTCGTTCTGGCCGATGATCTGCCTGCTCTGCCAATCGGCAAAACCTACACGCGCGAAACGATCCTGAAAGCTGTGTCTTCCGTCCATATTGGCGCAGAGCTTGTCAGCTATCGCCTGACTGAAGAAAACAGGGTGCCGTTCCCCCTGTTTCTGGCCGACCGGCTCGGGAACCATTCCTTCGTCATGGGACCGCCGATCGATTCATCCCTGGTAGACGCTTTTGCCAGACAGGATTTGGGATTGCCGCCACTGATCGTTGAAACGGAGGAGGATGTCCTTTTCGCCGCCGTGCCAACTCATCCGCAGACCGATCCGCTGGCACCTCTTGTCGCTTACGCCAATGCGCCGAACGACCATCTGGGCGGTCTCAAGCGCGGCCAGGTCGTGACCACCGGCAGTCTCTGCGGCATGATCCGTCTGGGAGGCGCCACGCAGGTGAAAGCCAGATGGGACACGATCGCGAAAATGGAAATTCAGCTCACCCCATGATTGGCTGATCCCATGGAGGGATCAGCCTCGCTTTCGAAACAGGCTTGGTTTTGAAGCGTGTCGCGATCTTTCAGATTCGCTTCCTCACGCTTTAAGTCCTCGTTTCGTCGCATGTCGAGATCGTAAAACCGTACAACATTTTTGAGCGGGCCAAGCTTTAGCAGCCGTGCGTCTTGAGCCTACCACAGCTTCACGTGGCGGTTGACATCCTTGTAAAGAAGGTAGCGGAAACGTCCAGGCCCGCCAGCATAACACGCCTGAGGGCAAAATGCGCGCAGCCACATGAAATCGCCCGCCTCGACTTCGACCCAATCCTTGTTGAGCCGGTAGACGGCCTTGCCTTCCAAAACGAAAAGACCATGCTCCATCACATGGGTTTCCATGAAGGGAATGATGGCGCCCGGTTCGAAGGTAACGATGTTGAGATGCATGTCGTAGCGGCCATCAGCCGGATCGATGAAACGTGTCGTTGCCCACTTACCCTCCGTATCGGGCATCGCTGACATCTCATGCTCATCCTCATGGGTGAAAATGGCAGGAGGCAATTCAAGGCCTTCGACCTTGTCAAACACCTTGCGCACCCAATGAAACTTTGCGGCGACCTCGCCCGTCGCCCGCAGCGACCACTTGCTTCCCGCGGGGATATAGGCAAACGAACCGGATCGCAGCTCGTGGTCTTCGCCTTGAAGCGTGATGGTCATTTCGCCCTCGACCACGAAGATCGCAGCCTGTGCGCGTGCGTCTGGCTCAGGCCTCTCGCTGCCTCCGCCCGGCTGCACTTCCATGATATACTGCGCGAATGTCTCCGAAAATCCGGTCATAGGACGCGAGATAATCCAGGCGCGCGTCTCGCTCCAGTGGGGCAGCACGCTGGTGACGATATCGGACATGACCCGTTTTGGAATGACCGCATAGGCTTCAGTAAAGACCGCCTTGCTGGACAGCAGCTCGGTCTGCCCTGGCAGACCGCCAAAATCGGAGTAGTAACGCTTCTTGTCCATTATGCACCCCACATCGGCAAATTGAAATCAGGCGAGAAGCTTTAAAACGTTTCGCGGATGGTGGGAATCCACCACGAGCGGAAAACATGGTGTCCCCACATCTTCCGCACCGAGGCAAGGACAGCTTATCGTTTCCTGATGATGCCATAAACGATGTTCCGGTTCTGACCGTAAAATACCTCGCTATCGCCTGCCGATGGGGAAACGCTGGCGTTGATGATCCTCCACATATCCGCGCTGTTGCGAAGGAGAAGCGCCCAGTTCATGAAGGACTCCATATAGCCGTCCACTGCGATCTCTTCTGCAAAGTTTGCAAAGAGGAAGGTGCCCCCGGGCTTTAACATATCGAGGCATCGTTTTGTCAGCTTGATGGCGACCTTCTCCGTCAAGTAGTCGTAGAGCCCTGCGGCGTAAACGAAGTCGAAGCATCCGAGGTCGTGCGAGCGCAACAGAATGTCCTTGACCGATCCGTCGACCGCTTCCACGCAGGAGCCTGCAAAGTCACGCGCAATGGAACCGACGCTCAACGGGTCCTGATCGAGGGCGACCCAACGCTTGATCCGCTTTTCCGCTAGTGCCCTTGAGCCGTTCGCCTCCCGTAGATGGCCAGCAGCAATTGTCAGTATCTCCGTTTCAGGCGCATGTTTTTCCGCGACCTCATCCACATAGCGCGTGAGGATGTCACGCCGCTCCCTTACGGCAACGGAGGACGAGGCATTGCGTGTATAATCGTAAAGGGCAGCGCCAAGGGGAGATGCGCTGGCGATGTGGTCGGCCACACTTTCATGCCCGTAGATGAAATCGAGAAGTTGCGCGTCTCCTGAGTAGCCGCGAGGCTTATCGAAGGACCACCGGGTAAAGGGATCTTCCAGAAAGCAATCGGCGACGGGGTGCTTCTGGATGATGGGCAGAAGGCTTGACCACACTCTATAGTCGTAATTTCTGCGTAATTGATGAAGCCTATCTGCAACCGCGTGTATTATCGTGGCAGGAGCGGTTCCGCCAAGAAACTGTTGTTGTGCCAGGTTGAGAATAAGTGCCACTTCTGCTTCTGCAACGGAAAGATCCCGGAGCAAATGACTACTATTTTGCGTCAGCAATTCCTTATATACTGCATCCGGCGTGACCAAGCTTTGTCCGTCCAACGACATGCCATTGTTGCGAGCCACCAGCTATTCCCCTTCCAAACTATTGTTAAAACAGAATAATTTATCAAAATGCCCGCTCGGCACGGATGATTGACGATCCAGGCAAGAGGAACTCGTTTCTAGGCCTTAACCATTAATGTATGACTAATGACTAAAATTAGATTGTTAGGATTCAAAGAAAGTTAATCGGAATGCGGGTAGGCTTATAAAGCTAGTACATCTCCTTCTCTGGCTGAGAATGGAGCGTAGCGCAGGTCGCGATGCTGATAGAGAATAGTATTATAGGGGCAAGAATGATCACTTGCCCAAAAACAATGCAACTTTTAGGAATGTGCATGAAGCACAGTTTGGCACAGGGTTTCGAGCCCGACCTGCAGACGGATGCATCTCGCAATCGGTCCGATGCGGCTGTGCGGCAACAATTCTTTGCCGATACGGACGTCACACGCCGGCGAGCGATACGGCGGGGTCTTTGGGTTGCCGTTCTCATATATCTGCTGTTCTCGCTGACCGATATTCTGCTCGTTCCTGACGTTTCCATCCACACGACATTTGCGCGCTTCGTCGTCGGCATCGCTGCCCTATTGGCACTTGAATTGCAGGTCAGGGCGGGAACGAGAGCGGACTTCATGGACCTTACCTGCGCCGTGGCACTGGTATGCGGCTATCTCGGCTGGCTGTTGCCAGCCATGATGACGAGCTACGCCACCAACATGTCCTACTACATGGTATTCGGCGCCATCTTCATGATGGGCGCGAACCTGTTCTTCACGTTCAATTTTGCTCTCTCTCTGGTGGCGTCCGGTGTGGTGCTGTGCATCTACTTCGGCGCCTTGAATTATCTGCATGAAGATATTTACTACCGGATCGCTTTCGGTACGTTCTATCTCGCCTGCTTCAGCTTTACCTCTTACGTCAATTGGCGCCTCAATCGCGAGCGCGCACGCGTTCTCCTCAGCGCTGTCGAGGCAAAAATTCGTCAGCGTGAAGCGGAAGAGCGGGGAGAAGCACTGTTAAGGCTTTCCAATACCGACCCGATGACGGGCGTTGCAAACCGCCGCGCCGTCGATGCGCAGCTGCGTCTCCTCTGGAGCGACTGGACAACGTCGAAGCGAAACTTCGCAGTTTTCCTGATCGACGTCGATTTCTTCAAAAAGTATAACGACTACTATGGCCACCAGGAGGGAGATCGTTGTCTCGTTCAGGTAGCTCGTGCCCTTCAACTGGCGGTCAGCGATCGCGATGCGTTGATAGGGCGTTACGGTGGCGAAGAGTTCATTGCACTGCTGCGCTTCAACACGCGACAGGAAGTGGATAAGGTTGCGGAGATGATTCGTCGCGCGGTGGAGGATCTTTGCCTCGCTCACGAACGGCGTCGAGACGGCACCTCCGTCATCACCGTCAGTGTTGGCGTGTCCTTCACACGTCCAGCTCCCGAGCATAAATTGGAACGCTTGATCTATGAGGCAGACCGGGCGCTCTATCTCGCCAAGGAAAGCGGGCGCAACAGGATCAAGCTGTTCGACCCTGACGATCCGCTGACGAGCGACGACACCGAAAATGTTGCGGCCCTTCTGGATATCGCCATTCAGCAGAACCTCGTTTCACTCGTCTACCAGCCGATCCGAAGCCTCGCCAACGATCGCGTCCAGGCGGCAGAAGCATTGATGCGCCTGCGGCTGCTGGACGGAACACTGGTTCCGCCCAGTATCTTCATTCCCATCGCTGAGCGGATAGGCAAGATAACCGATCTCGGCCTCTGGGCAATCCGTACGGCCTGCCAGCAGATGCTACAAACCGGCAAGGTTCAGGTCGTCAGCGTCAACGTGTCACCCATCCAACTGAAACGGCCGGGCTTTGCCACGTCGGTGGCTGCCATTCTAGGCGAGCTTGGCATTGGAGGCGGACAACTCGCGCTGGAAATCACCGAAGGCCTGGAGATGGACATGGATTCCGATGTCCTGCGCTGTATCAGCGATCTGAGAATGCTCGGCATCAAGATATGGCTGGACGACTTCGGCACCGGTTTTGCGGGGCTCTCCTGGCTGCGACTGATCGAATTCGATACCGTCAAGATCGACAAGTCATTTCTGCATGACGGCACGAGTCTGCGCGGCAAAGCCATGCTCAAGGATATTATCGGCCTGATCCGCAACCGCGGCCCAAAGATCCTCGTCGAGGGCGTCGAAACAGTCGAACAACTTCACTTGATGCAGCAATTCAAGATCGATCATGTGCAAGGCTATTTCGTCGGTCGCCCGGTTTCCGCCGAGGCGTTCGAGGTATCGAGAGCGAACGGCGTAAAGGGCATGCGCTGAAGTATCCGCGTTGACCAAGCGGCGCTTCCTGAAAATCGCTGTCTCGGCGGCTTTACACTTCCAGAACATCGTCTTGAAGTACGAAAGCCGGCCGCTTTAGGCAGCCGGCTTTCGTCGATGAAACTGTAGAGGCATGTCCTCAGTCGGTAGCGCCCGGAACCTCGTGGGCATCGCGTTCACCGATGATGATAGAGCGTTTGCCGACATGGTTTGCCGGGCCGACAATGCCTTCCTGCTCCATACGCTCCACCAGAGATGCGGCACGGTTGTAGCCGATCGACAGACGACGCTGGATGTAGGAGGTCGAGCACTTCTTGTCGCGCAGGACCACCTTCACAGCCTTTTCGTAAAGATCGGCCGTATCGTCTTCGGCCATGGCGGTCTTGTCGAAGACGGCGCTATCTTCATCCTCGCCGTCATCGGCCTCGTCAGCATCTTCCGTTACCGTGCCCAGATATTCCGGACGGCCTTGCGTCTTAAGATGCGCGACGACCTTCTCGACTTCCTCGTCGGAGACGAATGGTCCGTGAACACGGGCGATGCGTCCGCCGCCCATCATGTGCAGCATGTCGCCCTGGCCAAGCAGATGCTCGGCTCCCTGCTCGCCGAGAATCGTGCGGCTGTCGATTTTCGACGTGACCTGGAAGGAGATGCGGGTGGGAAAGTTCGCCTTGATCGTACCTGTGATGACATCGACCGATGGACGCTGGGTCGCCATGATCAGGTGGATACCGGCGGCGCGCGCCATCTGTGCAAGCCGCTGGATCGCGCCTTCAATCTCCTTGCCAGCCACCATCATAAGATCGGCCATCTCGTCGACGATGACGACGATGTAAGGCATGGCCGTGAGGTCCATCTCCTCCTGTTCGTAGACGGCCTCGCCCGTTGCGCGGTCGAAACCGGTCTGGACGTTGCACATCACGGTCTCGCCCTTGGCGCGAGCGGCGGCAGCGCGAGCATTGTATCCATCGATATTGCGAACGCCGAGGCGCGACATCTTGCGATAGCGATCCTCCATTTCGCGCACCGCCCATTTCAGCGCCATGACAGCCTTCTTCGGGTCGGTGACGACGGGGGTGAGGAGATGCGGAATACCGTCATAGACGGAAAGCTCGAGCATCTTCGGATCGACCATGATCAGGCGGCACTCTTCCGGTTTCAACCGGTAAAGCAGCGATAGAATCATGGTGTTGATCGCAACCGATTTGCCAGAGCCGGTCGTGCCGGCCACCAGAAGGTGGGGCATCTTGGCAAGCTCGGCCACCACCGGCTCGCCGCCAATGGTCTTGCCGAGGCAAAGCGCCAGACTCATCCGCGTATCGGCGTAATCGTGGGATTCGATCAGTTCGCGGAAATAGACCGTCTCGCGCACCGGATTAGGCAATTCGATACCGATAACGTTGCGGCCAGGAATGACCGCGACGCGGGCCGAGAGGGCCGACATGGATCGGGCGATATCGTCCGACAGACCGATGACACGCGACGACTTGACGCCCGGTGCCGGTTCGAACTCGTAAAGAGTGACGACAGGACCAGGGCGCACATCGATGATCTCGCCCTTGATGCCGAAATCTTCGAGCACGCTTTCCAGCAGACCTGCGCTCTGCTCCAGCGCTTCGGGCGTCATCGTCGTCGTCTGCTGCACCTGCGGTGTCTGAAGCAGATCGATCGGCGGATACTCGTACTCGCCCTCGCCAAAGACAGGCGCATCGAGGAACATAGGCTGGTTGTTGCGCGCCACCGTGCGGGTCTCGCGGCGCGCAGCTGGCATCTCGATAGTGACTGGTTCGACGACCTCTACAGAAGGCACGGTCTGTTCGACCGGTGCGGCTTCGACGATTTCTTTCTGCTCGGCTTGAGGAGGCTGATGGCCACGAACACCGATTTCGCGGTAGAGCGAGACAGCCGATCCGTCCAGGTCGGGGAATGCCGGCACTGTAGGCAAGCTTGGGCGCAGCTGTTGGCGAATGACGACAGGCTCAGCCGCGCGGGGCTGGCGCAGAAGCGGAACATGGATGGAAGCCGGCTGCTGAGGGGGCATAGCCGGTTTCGTCGCGGACAGGCGCTGGGCCTTCAGCCTTGCCAGTTCAGACAGACGCACGGGCTGCCGGTCGTGCGCAATCGTGCCCTCGACGTCGAGATTCATCACTTCCCAGAACATGTCGTCGGAAAGATAGGCGGCGAAGGATGGTACATCGAGTCTGGGCTTCTGCTGGTCCTCGGCAGGGAAGCAGGCTACGTCGATTTCTTCACGCACGACAGCTTCTTCCGGCGCTTCAGCAGTGACCGGCTGGGCCGGAACTTCTCCTGACGAACCTGCATCGGCCTGCTGCAAAAGTTCCTGCTGCTGGCGTAATGCCAATTCGCGGCGCAGGCGATAACTCAATGCTCTAGCGCCTGTAGCGCCCGGAGGCTGCGGCAGGACGGCGGGTTTTGCAATACGACGCTCTACCGGTGCTGGCTGTGGCGCAGTCGAATTCGTTGCGTAGGTGGCAGCATCTTGACCACTAGGAGACTCCGACCCCACTTGCTCGCCCGGTTGATCGACGGCGACATCTTCGCCGGCAGCGTTCTTCTTGGCAAAAATGATCTGTGGCGTGCGGGAAAAGCGCACATTCGGGCCAAGCGTGAAGGCGTTTTGCCAGCCGGGCATATCGGGGCGGCCTTCGATCGCATTGGCAGCGATCTGATCGGCATGACGACCCACGGCAGCGCGCTCGGCACTCGTTAAGCTTTGCATCGGCACGCCTGATATCTGGGGATGCTGAACCATGTTGTCTGCCGATTCAGCCTCTCCCCCCTCTATCGCATTGCCTGGATTATTAAAATTGGATCGGGGAAAACGCATGACAGCCTGTACACTCATCATAAACGGACAATTGGCACAGCAACTGAGATAAAAAATAAAGGTTAACCACCTATTGCCAAAGCGGTCAGCAAAGCGAATTTCGGCAGAGTTAAAGCGAGCTGTGGCGCTCGTGCCACGCAAATCCAAGGCTTTCCGCTTCCAACTTTCTTCAGTCCTTACTGCATCGTTTTCCACAGCCTTTGGCAGCGGCTTTGAGCGGGCCAACCTCTCCCAAAAATTAATTCCGGGTCATGACAGCAAACTAAACACAGACGACTTTACAACTGACATGTTAATGCTCTATCACTCCTTCATCAGTTTTGGAGGAGCATGGACGTGACTGGTAAATTCGGCCTCTCGGCAGCGTTGACGACACCCTTTATGCAGGATGGAACGATTGCCATCGATGCGATGATCAAGCAGGCCGAGCGCGCTTTGTCGTCGGGTTGCGACAGCATCACCCTCTTCGGTACCACCGGCGAAGGGAGCTCGATCGGAACTCGTGAGCGCGCCGATATTCTGGCGTCTTGCCTCAATGCCGGTATCGCGCCGAACAGGATCGTGGTGGGCGTTCTAGTGGATTCCGCGCAGGATGCCGCCGATCAGGCCTTTGCCGCCCTCGATGCTGGCGTGCGCAACATTCTCCTCGCCCCGCCCTCCTATTTCAAGAATGTCAGCGATGACGGTCTGTTCGACTGGTTCGCCTCCGTGTTTTCGCAGATCGGCTCGGGCGCGCGCGATATCCTCGTCTACAATATTCCGTCGGTAACGATGGTGACGCTCTCGGTCGAACTCGTCGGACGCCTGAAGCAGGCTTTCCCCGGCATCGTCGTTGGCGTAAAGGACTCTTCCGGCAACTGGCCGCACACGGAGCGTCTTTTGAAGGAGCACGGCGAGCTGATCATCCTGATCGGCGACGAGCGCCATCTGGCTCAAGGCGTTCGCATGGGCGGTCAGGGTGCGATCTCCGGCTGCGCCAACTTCCTGCCCGCAGAAATCCGCGCAATGGCGGTAGATGGCAAGGACGACAAGCGCGTTCAAGATCTTGTGGTCGAACTGCTGAAATTTCCCGTGACCCCTGCCGTAAAAGTTCTCGTGTCCTACACGACCGGCGAAACGATCTGGCATGCGGTGCGTCCGCCGCTGGTTTCCATCTCCGCAGAAGATCGTAAAAAGATCGAAGCGGCATTCGGATCGCTGTTCAGCAAACAGGCGGCTTGAAAGGCGTAACGAATGGACGATGTGGCCGAACAGACGACATTGCGGGAGAAGGCGTATGAGAGCTTTACGCACCATCTTCTCGCGCGTGACGTTCGGCCAGGTCAGTTCATCTCCCAGCGCCGCCTTGTCGAATTGACCGGCCTGCCTCTCGGCGCAATACGCGAGGCGATCCCGCGGCTTGAAGCGGATGGGCTGATCAAGACAGTGCCGCAGCGCGGGCTGCAGGTCGCCCATATCGACATCAATTTGATCCGCGAAGCCTTCCAGTTCCGCATTCTGCTGGAAAAGGAAGCAGTGGCAAATTTCACGCGCACCGCCTCCGACGAGGCGATTGCCGACATGTTGAAGGAGCACCGGGAGATTGCCGAACTTGCCAATAGCGGCAAGGGTTCGCCTGAGCTAGATGCGCGCGCCCAGGCCGTGGACTGGGGCATGCATGACGCCTTTATCGATGCGCTTGGCAACTCGATCATCTCGAATGCCTATCGCGTCAATTCGATCAAGATGCGCCTGATCAACCAGGAGCGCTTCCGCATCGCAGGCCATGTCAAATCGGTCATGGCCGAACACCTCATCATCATCGAGGCCATCGAACGACGCGATGTCGATGAGGCCGTCGAGCGACTGGTCGCCCATATTCGCAGCGCGAGGGACAGAGCCCTCGCCGTTTAAAAGATCACCATAAAGCCTGGATGAGGAGATCCTGGCGAATAAGAGGAGGAACTTCATGACACATTCATTTATGAGCCCAACACGTCGCGCCTTCCTGGCCGGCACCGCTGCACTTGGCGGGGCCGCCATGTTCGGCGTCCGCTCCGCGTCAGCCGCAGTGGACTGGAAGAAGCATGCGGGCACGACGCTTGAGGTCAATCTGGTCAAGAGCCCGCGCAGCGAAACGCTTCTGAAATACATCAAGGAATTCGAAGAGCTGACCGGCATCAAGGTCAATGCCGAGGCGACGCCCGAACAGCAGCAGCGCCAGAAGGTCGTCATCGAGCTTTCTTCCGGCAAACCGAGCTTCGACGTCGTCCACCTGAGCTATCACGTTCAGAAGCGCCAGTTCGAAAAGGGCAAGTGGCTGGCCGATATCAGCGGCTTCATGAAGGACCCGTCGCTGACCGATCCTTCCCTGGTCGAAAGCGATTTTGCCGCAGCCGGCATGCAGTTTGCCAAGGATAGTGACGGCGTCCTGCGCTCGCTTCCCTTCTCCGTGGATTACTGGATCCTTTACTGGAACAAGGACCTGTTTGAAGCCAAGGGTCTGAAATATCCGCAGACCTTCGAAGAACTGGTTGCCGCCGCCGAAGCGATCACCGATCCGTCCACCAACACCTACGGTTTTGTCGCCCGCGGTCTGAAGAACGCCAATACGCCGGTCTGGACCACACTGATGCTCGGTTACGGCGCAGAGCCGATCACCGATGGCAAGATCAACACCGAGTCCAAGGAGGCGGTGGAAGCGGCCAAGCTCTACCAGCGCCTGATGACCAAGGCTGCACCTCCCGGAGTCTCGGGCTTCAACTGGGCCGAAGCGCAGTCTGCGTTCCTCCAGGGCAAGATCGGCATGTGGCTGGACGGCGTCGGTTTCGCACCGCCAATCGAAAACCCGGAAAAGTCCCGTGTCGTCGGCAAGACGGGCTATGGCGTGATGCCGAAGGGTCCGGCAGCGCAGGCCGCCGGTACATTCGGTGACGGCCTTGGCGTTGTCGAAGCCAGCACCAAGAAGGAAGCGGCCTACCTCTTCTGCCAGTGGGCGATCTCGCACGATATGGGCGCTCGTCTCCTGCAGGCCGGTGCGGGTGTTCCGTTCCGCCAGTCCATCCTCGAGGATGCGAAGGTGCGCGAAGGCGTCAAGATGCCAGCCGAGTGGCTGGATGCCGTGGTCGGTTCCGGCAAGGTGTCCAAGCTCGCGCTTCCAGTCATCATTCCGGTGACCGAGTTCCGCGACATCTATGGCGTCGGTCTCACCAATATGATCGGCGGCGCCGATCCGGCCGCAGAACTCAAGAAGGCGACCGAACAGTTCGCACCTGTTCTGGCACGCAGCGAGGGATAAAGGTGTCTATCAGCATCGAACATAGTGCAGCGGTGACGAAAGCCGCACAGGGGAGCAAGCCACCGCGGCTTACTCCCAACTACTGGCCTTTCGTCATTCCCGCTCTCGTCGTCATCGGCGCAGTGATCGTCTTCCCCTGGGTCTTTACCCTTTGGATGAGCGCGCAACGCTGGACGCTTGGGCAAGAGCAGAGTTTCATCGGTTTCGACAACTACATCCGTCTGGCTAGTGATGCGCGGTTCTGGGAATCGCTCTGGCACACACTGGTTTACACGGTGCTCTCGGTTGTCGCGCCGCTGTTCCTCGGCACCTTGGCTGCTCTTGTGTTCGATGCGCAGTTCCCGCTGCGCGGTTTCCTGCGCGGCATCTTCGTCATGCCGATGATGGCGACCCCGGTCGCCATCGCGCTGGTTTGGACGATGATGTTCCACCCGCAGCTCGGTGTACTGAACTACCTGCTCTCCTTCATCGGCATCGGTCCGCTGGAATGGATCTACAACCAGTCCACCGTCATCCCCTCTTTAGTTTTGGTCGAAACCTGGCAGTGGACGCCACTCGTCATGCTGATTGTTCTGGGTGGTCTGGCAGCCGTTCCGCGCGAACCCTATGAGAGTGCGGAAATTGACGGCGCAAATGCCTGGCAAAAGTTCCGCTACCTCACCATGCCTATGATCGCGCCGTTCCTGATGATCGCCGTCATTATCCGCTCCATCGATGCGGTAAAGAGCTTCGACATCATCTATGCGATGACGCAAGGCGGACCGGGCACGGCATCTGAGACGATCAATATCTATCTCTATAACACGGCATTCGCCTATTACGACATCGGCTATGCCTCGGCCATGGCCGTCGTTTTCTTCATCGTGATCATCGCGCTCTCCTTCGTCCTGTTGATGGTTCGTGCGCGCACCCAATGGAACGAGATGGAGGATCGCTGATGTCCCGCAGAAACCTAGACCGCATCGGCCTGTTCTTCATTGCGCTGGTGATGATTTCCCCCGTCATCCTCTTCTTCCTCTGGATGATCTCGCTGTCACTGAAGTTCGAGATCGATAACGGCGCCTATCCGCCGATCCTGATCCCCGAGCGCTTCGCCTGGTCGAACTATGTGAAGGTCTTCGAGGAAAACAATTTCTTCCTCTATTTCTGGAATTCCGTGCTGGTCACGGGTGCAGCGACCATTCTGGCACTGGTTATCGGCGTTCCGGCGGGCTATGGCATTGCACGGCTGAAAGCGGAAAAGGCGGCGATCGTCATCATGATCGCCCGTATGACGCCCGGCCTCTCCTTCCTCATTCCGCTGTTTTTGCTGTTCCAATGGTTGAACCTCCTCGGCACGCTCTGGCCGCAGATCATCATCCATCTGGTGGTCACTGTTCCGATCGTCGTGTGGATCATGATCGGCTACTTCGAGACGACACCGAAGGAGTTGGAAGAGGCGGCAAGCATCGATGGCGCATCGTCCTGGCAGGTGTTCCGCCTGGTCGCGCTCCCCATCGCCAAGCCCGGCATCGTGGTCTCCTTCATCCTCGCCGTCATCTTCTCGTGGAACAACTTCGTCTTCGGCATCGTGCTGGCCAGCCGCGAAACGCGAACGCTTCCGGTCGCGGTCTACAACATGCTGTCTTTCGAGCAGGTCAGCTGGGGTCCGCTTGCCGCCGCAGCGCTGATCGTCACGCTGCCGGTTTTGTTGCTCACCATGTTTGCCCAAAAGCAGATCGTCGCGGGTCTTACCGCAGGCGCCGTCAAGGGTGGCTGATCGACAGATCGCTGGAACGAATTTCATTACAGGATAATCATCATGGCACCCGTCAGTATTCAGAATGTCCAGAAGCGCTTCGGTGCGGTCAATGTCATCCACGGTATCGACATCGATATTCGTGACGGCGAATTCGTCGTGCTGGTCGGCCCGTCCGGCTGCGGCAAGTCCACGCTGCTGCGCATGATCGCGGGGCTGGAAGAACTGAGCGATGGCGAAATCCACATCGGTGCGCGGGAGGTGAGCCACCTTCCCGCCCGTGACCGCGACATCGCCATGGTTTTCCAGAACTACGCACTTTATCCGCACATGACCGTTGCCGAGAACATGGGCTTTGCTTTGAAGCTCAAGAAGGTCGATGCCGCCGTCACGAAGGCAAAAGTAGACAAGGCAGCAGGCATCCTTGGGCTTGAAAAGCTTCTGGATCGTTACCCACGCCAGCTGTCCGGTGGACAGCGTCAGCGTGTCGCCATGGGTCGTGCCCTGGTGCGCGATCCGCAGGTCTTCCTCTTCGATGAGCCGCTATCGAACCTTGATGCGAAGCTGCGCGTACAGATGCGCGGTGAGATCAAGTCCATGCATCAGCGCATCGGCACGACCACCATCTACGTGACGCATGACCAGGTGGAAGCCATGACCATGGCCGACAAGATCGTGGTGCTTCATGACGGCATCATCGAGCAGATCGGCGCGCCGCTGGAGCTCTACGATCGCCCGGCCAATCTCTTCGTTGCCGGCTTCATCGGCTCGCCCGCCATGAATTTCATTCGAGGCCGTGTCGAAGAAGGTGTTTTCCGCACGGCCAAGGGCGTAACGCTACCCTTGCCGTCAACGGCAAACCCGGCAGGACTCGGCGGGCGTGACCTTGTCTACGGTATCCGCCCCGAACATATCCGTGCTTCGGAAACGGGCATCGCGGGGCGCGTCGAACTTGTGGAAGGCACCGGCTCGGAGATCTACGCCAAGCTCAATTGCAATGGCGAAGAAATTGCCTGCCTGTTCCGCGAACGGCTGGATATCCGCTTCGGCGATACGGTTCGTATTGCCATCGACCCTGCTTCGGTACACCTGTTCGACAAGGAAACCGGCAAGCGAATCTGAGCAGCAATGCAAAGCATCACGAAGAAAGATAACCACGGTCGCCACGTACTATGTGTCGGCGCGGCCGTTTTGGACACGCTGTTTCGCGTGCATGACATGCCGACGGGGCAAGGCAAGGTCTTGCCCTATGAAATGTTGCAGATTGCCGAGGGCATGGCATCGAGTGCCGCCTACACCGTCCACCGCATGGGCGGGCGAGCAAGCCTATGGGGTGCTGTCGGGGATGACGAGACCGGAACTCGCATCCTGCGCGATCTATCCGAAAGCGGCATCGACACATCCGGCATGACGATCGCCAAGGGTGCGCGCTCAGCGCTCTCTACCATCCTGATCGATGACCGGGGGGAGCGACTGATCGTCCCTTTCTACGATCACAGGCTCCACGAGAATAAACGCTCCTGCACACAGGCCGATCTCGCACCCTTCGATGCCGTTCTGGTTGACGTGCGCTGGCCGGACTTGGCGCTCGACGTGCTGACTGTTGCGCGCCAGCTTGGAAAACCCGCCATTCTGGATGGAGATGTTGCGCCAGTGGAGATTTTGGAAAGACTCGCGCCCGCTGCAAGCCACATCATCTTTTCCGAACCCGCAGCGGAGCGGCTGACGAGTCCTTCCGATGTTGCCGCGATGCTGCCGGTCTTACATGCCCGCTACCCGGAGACATTTATTGCGGTCACCGCCGGGCCGGCGGGATGCTTTTGGACGGAAGCTCGCGATCCTGCGGTCCATTTTCAATCCACCATGGCGATCGAAGCAATCGACACGCTCGCCGCTGGTGACGTGTTCCATGGGACCTTTGCCCTGGCTGTCGCAGAAGGGATGGCGAGCCGCGCCGCCATTCAGCTGTCGTCCGTGGCTGCAGCGCTGAAGTGCCAGGTTTTCGGCGGACGGACGGGTACGCCGACGCGGACGCAAGCAGAAGCGGCGATGACTGCTTGGTTGGCAGAGACCGCCCCTCAAAGCTGAAGAGCGGTCCGCTTCCTCTGGATCAACCGGCCAGGATCGCCAGCAGCAGCAGCGCCACGATATTGGTGATCTTGATCGCCGGATTGACTGCCGGACCGGCCGTATCCTTATAGGGATCGCCTACCGTATCGCCGGTCACCGAAGCCTTGTGAGCATCCGAGCCTTTGACATGGCGCACGCCATCCTTGTCGACAAACCCGTCTTCGAAGCTCTTCTTGGCATTATCCCACGCACCACCGCCCGAGGTCATGGAGATCGCGACAAAGAGCCCGTTGATGATCACGCCAAGCAGTGAGGCGCCAAGGGCAGCGAAGGCCGAGGCCTTGGAGCCGGAGATCAGCAGCACACCGAAGTAAACGACGATCGGCGCCAAGACCGGCAATAGCGATGGGATGACCATTTCGCGGATGGCGGCCTTGGTCAGCAAGTCCACCGCCTTGCCGTAATCCGGCTTTTCCGTGCCCTGCATGATGCCCGGCTTCTCGCGGAACTGACGACGGACCTCCTCCACGATGGAGCCTGCCGCCTTGCCCACGGCGGTCATGGCAATGCCACCGAAGAGATAGGGAATGAGGCCACCAAAGATCAGGCCCGCAACCACATAAGGGTTGGAGAGGCTGAAGGAGATTTCGCCAACATCCTGGAAGTATGGATAGGTCGCGCCATTCGCCGCGAAGTAGGAAAGGTCGTTGGCGTAAGCCGCAAACAGGACCAGTGCGCCAAGACCGGCAGAACCGATGGCGTACCCTTTCGTCACGGCCTTGGTGGTGTTGCCGACAGCATCGAGCGCATCGGTGGCCTTGCGCACATCCGGGTCGAGACCGGCCATTTCGGCAATGCCGCCGGCATTGTCCGTGACAGGGCCGAAGGCATCGAGCGCCACGATCATGCCGGCAAGCCCTAGCATGGCGGTGACCGCAATGCCCGTACCGAAGAGGCCCGCGAGCTGATAGGTGGAGATGATGCC
Organism: uncultured Agrobacterium sp.; assembly: GCA_913777615.1. Lineage (GTDB taxonomy): Bacteria > Pseudomonadota > Alphaproteobacteria > Rhizobiales > Rhizobiaceae > Agrobacterium. Next base: position 30,691 of record CAJYTK010000018.1, read on the forward strand.
GCCGACGATCACGATTGCAGGCAGCGCCGTCGATTCCAGCGAGACCGCAAGGCCCTGGATGACGTTGGTGCCGTGGCCGGTGACCGACGCCTGGGCAATGGAGTTGACGGGGCGCTTGTTGGTGCCGGTATAATACTCTGTGATCACCACGATCAGTGCTGTGACCAACAGGCCAAGAAGACCGCAGAAGAACAGATTGGTGCCGGTAATGTCCATTCCGGCCACCGTTCCAATAGAACCCCAGCCGATGGTGAGCGAGGTTGCAATCGCGAGCCCGGCAATCGAGAAGATACCGGTGGCGATCAGGCCCTTGTAGAGGGCGCCCATGATCGAATTGTTGGTGCCGAGCTTGACGAAGAAGGTGCCGGCAATCGACGTCAGTATGCAAACGCCGCAGATTGCCAGCGGGTAGAGCATGGCGTTTTCCAGCACGGGCGCGCCAGCAAAGAAGATGGCCGCCAGAACCATCGTCGCTACGACAGACACCGCATAGGTCTCGAAGAGGTCGGCTGCCATGCCTGCGCAATCGCCGACATTATCACCCACATTGTCGGCAATGGTGGCCGGGTTGCGCGGATCGTCTTCCGGGATCCCCGCCTCGACCTTGCCTACGAGGTCGCCACCAACATCTGCACCCTTGGTAAAGATACCGCCGCCAAGGCGTGCGAAAATGGAGATCAGAGATGCGCCGAAGCCGAGCGAGACAAGGGCATCGATCACCTCACGCGAGCCGGTTGGATGGCCAAGCACCGAGGTCAGGATAAAATAATAAATGGAGACGCCGAGTAGGGCGAGACCGGCAACAAGCATGCCGGTGATGGCACCTGACTTGAAGGCGATGTCCAGGCCTGCAGCGAGGCTATGGGAGGCAGCTTGCGCAGTGCGAAGATTGGCCCGTACCGACACATGCATGCCGACGAAGCCGGCAGCACCGGAAAGAACCGCGCCGATGACGAAGCCGACTGCGGCTTCTGGAGAGAGAAGAAACCATGCGGCGACCGTAACGATGATACCGACGATTGCGATGGTGAGATATTGGCGGGCAAGATAGGCCTGCGCGCCCTCACGGATATAACCTGCTATTTCGCGCATGCGTTCCGTGCCCTGGTCGGCATCCAGAACGCTTTTCGTTGCCCAAATCGCATATGCGATCGAAAGGGCTCCGCATAAAATTACCAATGCAATGACGGTCATTCGCACTTACCTCCCATTGTGCCGGTTCGTCACATCTCCCCGGCGGGCGAAACCACATGCGGGGCGTGAGGCGCAGAACGCCTTACACCAGGATGAGCCACTTGTTCCCCTCCCCAGGAGAATGGCTTGCGGTTGCGAGATTGCGTTGCGACGAGGCGTCGCGTCAAGTGTGAAGATAGTGCCCGGCTGCTTATGGTCCTGATTCAGACGGCTTTTTGCTTCCGGCTGAAAATCAGCGACAGCACGAGAAGAAGGCAAAGGCCCGCGACCGGCCATATGACTAGGTTCATCACCGACCAGCCCCAGGCAGTGAAAACCTGGCCTGACGAGAAGGACGACAGAGCCACCGTACCGAACAGAACGATGTCATGAAAACCCTGTACCTTGTCTGCTTCGTGCGGCCGGTAGCTCGAGGATACGATTGAAGTCGCGCCGATGAATCCGAAATTCCATCCGGCCCCGAGCAGGATCAGCGCCAGCCAAAAGTTCCAGAGCTCCACACCCAAATGCGCAACAACGGCGCAAGCCATCAGTATGACGAGGCCTGACGCTACAACCTTTTCGGCACCGAAGCGGGTAATCAGCATCCCGGTAAAAAAGCTCGGCCCAAACATGGCGAGCACATGCCACTGTATCCCAAGTGTCGCGAGTTCGCTGGGAAAACCGCAGCCCACGACCATAGCAAGCGGCGCACCTGTCATCATGAATGTCATCAAGGCGTAGGAACCAATGCCGCAGATCATGCCAGTGATGAAACGGCGCGTGGCGATGATCTCGAGAAGCGGCCGTGCCGGAACACTGGACACTGACTGCCTCAACTCCGGCAGCTCCAGAAAACACAAGATCCCTGCAGCCAGAAGTCCAAGCGGCACGAGCGCGATGAAAGTACCAGCAAAGGTGACGGGAGCGAGCACATCCTTGCCGACGATGGCAAGCTGAGGTCCCACGATGGCGGATACGACCCCGCCTGCAAGAATGAAGGAGATGGCCTTAGGCTTATAGTATGAAGGAGAGGCATCGGCCGCCGCAAAGCGGATTTTCTGAGTGAAACCGCCGGCAAGCCCGATGAGCATAAGACCCAGAGCGAAGAGCCAGAAATCGCTGCGAAAGAGAGCGACTGCCGCCAAGGCGCCGCCCGTCGAGCAAAGGAGTGCGCCAAGAATGAAGCCTGCCTTGCGCCCGAGTAGACGAGATGCAAGCGCAACTGCCACTGCGCCGAATGCGACGCCGATGTTGAAGCCGGTGAGCGGTGCTGTTGCCAGCGATTTGTCGGCACCGAGGAGTTGATACCCGGCAAGCGCCCCGACTGAAAAGCTTAATGGACCGGCGGAACCAAGAATGGCCTGTGCGGCGGTGAGCAGGAAAACGTTGCGCTTGGCCTCGGATAATTGGCCTTCCAGGCCCGTAATTGGCACCGCGCTCATCTGTTTCCCACCTTGCAAACCGGGATATCTCCCGCAAAGAATACAACGTGACTGTCAGTTCATCTTTGCGGGAAATCAAAAAGCGAGGACGGAAAACTTATCGTTTCGCGTCGCCGCGAACCTGCTTTGCGATGCGATCCAGCACCGCATTGACGAGCTTCGGCTCGTCATGCTCGAAGAAGGCACGGGCTATTTCGACATATTCGGTGACGATAACAGCAACCGGAACGTCTTTACGCTCAAGGATTTCGAAAGTGCCAGCGCGCAGGATGGCGCGCACCGTCGTATCGAGACGCGAGAGCGGCCAGTCTTCCTGAAGGGCGGAACGCACCAGCGGGTCGATCTTGGTCTGGTCGCGCACGACACCGGACACGATGGAGCGGAACCACGAGGGATCGGCCTTCAGATAGGTTTCGCCATCCACTTCCTTGCCGAGCCGGTGCGCCTCATATTCGGCAACCACTTCCAGGACGCCGGTGCCGCCGACATCCATCTGATAGAGCGCCTGCACCGCAGCCAGGCGAGCAGCTCCACGCTGGTTGACGGGCTTGATGGAAGGCTGACGCGGCTCAGCGCCGTTTTCGACACTCGTCATCCGATCAACCACCCAGCTTTTTCTTCAGCTCGATCATGGTCAGCGCAGCACGTGCGGCAAAACCACCCTTGTCCTTGTCGGAGCGGCGAACCCGCGCCCATGCCTGCTCGTCGTTCTCGACAGTCAGGATGCCATTGCCGATAGCGAGCGACTCGCTGACCGTCAGGTCCATAATGGCGCGCGACGATTCATTGGCGACGATATCGAAGTGATAGGTCTCGCCACGGATGACCATTCCAAGCGCGACGAAGCCGTCATATTCCGTTCCACCATTGTCTGCGCCATCGAGCGCCATGGCGATCGCTGCCGGGATTTCCAGAGCGCCTGGAACGGTGATGATGTCGTATGTGGCGCCGGCCTCTTCGAGCGCAACCTTTGCGCCATCAAGCAGAGCGTCGGCCATATCGTCATAAAAGCGTGCTTCCACGATGAGAAGATGAGGCTGGGACATGGGAGTTTCCTGAAAATCTGCGCCGGATCATACCGGCTTTTGGCGCGGTCAAACCATGGCTGGCCGCGCTTGGCAAGCACTTTTAACGCATTGCTGCCGCGTGCGCGACCCGGTGAACCCGATTTCTCACGCGCGATTAGCTCCTTTGCCACGCCAGATGGAGACCGAGCCCCATCAAAATCGCACCTGCTGCACGCCGGGCAACTCCTTGGGCGAAAGCCGACCGCTTCAGCCGCCCCGCGGCCAGTCCGGCCACCATGACAACGACGAAGTCAGCAGAGGTGAAAATGATGTTCACCGCGACGCCGAGGACCAGGAACTGGAGCCAGACGGGGAATGCTGCCGCCGGATCGACGAATTGCGGCAGAAAGGCAAGGAAGAACAAAGCCGTCTTCGGGTTCAACATTTCGACGACGACGCTATCGATAAAGGCCCGCTTGGAAGACTTTTGGCCAATCGTGAAACTGCCGGTTGTGTCGTCACTCAGCCGGGCTCTCAGCATGGAAAAGCCAAGCCAGATGAGATAGCAAGCGCCACCGAACTTCACAGCAAGATAAAGCCACGGCACCGCCTGAAACAGCACCGAAAGCCCGGCAACCGCAGCAACAATGTGGATATAGCAGCCAAGATGAATGCCGAGCACGGCCATCAAGCCGGCAGCGCGGCCACGCGCCATGGTCTGCGCGATTGTATAGAGCATAGCGGGTCCCGGCACATAGGCAAACAGAGCCGTCGTAACCAGGAATGCCGCAAGCAGTTCATAAGACGCCATTGTAAGCTCCGCAGGGTTCGGCGCTCAAACGACGCCCCTTGCAACTTAATGAGCATCCTACTTCGACGGAAATTCCGCAAGCCGTGCCGCATAGCGCGCCATGGTATCGACTTCGAAATTGACGAAATCGCCAGGCTTGCGGTCGCCCCAGGTGGTCACAGTCAAGGTGTGTCGGATCAACAGAACATCGAAATCCGGTCCTTCGACAGCGTTCACGGTGAGCGATGTTCCATCCAGCGCAACCGAGCCCTTCGGTGCGACGAACTTCGCCAGATGCTCCGGCGCGCGCAGACGGATGCGCACAGCCTCCCCTTCCGACTCGACGGACAATATCTCCGCCTTGCCGTCGACGTGACCGGAAACGATATGGCCGCCAAGCTCATCGCCTATCTTCAAGGCGCGTTCGAGATTGACGCGGGTTCCCTTCGCCCAAGCGGAGATCGTGGTAAGGCGAAGCGCCTCTTCCCAGGCCTCGACTTCGTACCACCGTTCGTTGCTCCCCTCTTCCGGCAACTTCGTCACCGTCAGGCAGACGCCGCCATGGGAAATGGACGCGCCCATATCGATGGTTTTCGGATCGTAGTTGGTTGCGACGCGCAAGCGCACGCCCTCAGCGAGCGGGTGAAGCTCGGACACGGTTCCGACGTCGGTGACGATCCCGGTAAACATCAAAGCGGCCTTTCATAATCGAAACAGCGATCGCGACCATAGACGGTCTCGCTGGCAAGGAAATAGTCCTGTGGGATATCGGCGCGCCGGACCGGTGTTTCAATACCATCAGCACCGATGATGACCGGGCTTTCGAACAGCAGGATCCGATCAACGAACCCGGCATCCAGAAACGCGCGGGCGGCAACGGCCCCGCCTTCTACAAGAAGCTCTGACATTCCACGCTCAGCAAGCGCACGCAAAAGTGCATCGAGACTGGCTGCCTCGAGTATTTCCACGCCTTCCGCTTCCAGCAGGTGCCCTTGGAGCTTTCGGTGAGTATAGTCGTAGGGAAGGTCCGTTACGACGATGGTCTTTACCTGCCGCGCGGTTTTTACCAGCTTTGAGGTCAGGGGCAGTTCAAGCCGCTTGTCGAGCACCAGACGCACAGGCGAGCGATCCTCAAGGCCTGGAATGCGAACCGTCAGTTCCGGATCGTCGGCGATCGCAGTTCGGATGCCGACAAGAATGGCGTCGCAACGCGCGCGCAACTCATGCACGGCATGGCGCGACTCCGGACCTGTGATAGCGATCTGGCCCTCACCCTGGCGACCGATCATGCCGTCGGCGGAAACAGCAAGTTTCAGCACGACGTGAGCGCGTCTCCTGATCTTGCGTGTGAGATAGGCTGCAAGTGCCCTCTCGCCCTCCTCGCGCAGCACCCCCGTCTCGACATCGATACCGGCATTGCGCAGGATGCGATAGCCGCGCCCCGCAACGCGCTCATCAGGGTCATCCACGGCGACGACGACACGTGCAATGCCTCTGTCGACCAGGGCATTGGCGCAAGGGGGCGTCTTTCCCCAATGGGCGCAGGGCTCGAGCGTGACATAGGCTGTCGCGCCTCGGGCTGCTTCGCCTGCCATATCCAGTGCGTTGCGCTCCGCATGCGGTCTGCCGCCAACGGAGGTAATGCCTTCGGCGACGATCACGCCATCCTTGACGAGAACGCAGCCAACGGAAGGATTGGTATTGGTGAAGCCAGTGTTCTGACGCGAAATTTCAATGGCGTGCGCCATGAATCTTTCGTCTTCGGCCCGGGGAGCCACAGTATCAGGTCCCGGAATCTGTATCGCGGGCGATCTTGGCGTTGATTTCCGCAATCACGTTTTCGAAATCCTCGGCGTGAGAGAAATCGCGGTACACCGAGGCGTAGCGAACGAACGCCACATCATCCAGGCTTTTGAGGGCTTCCAGCACCTGGAGGCCGATTTCTTCCGACGAGATTTCGGTTTCGCCAGAGCTTTCCAGCCGCCGAACGATGCCGGAAACGGCGCGCTCGATACGGTCGCGATCGACCGGGCGCTTGCGAAGTGCGATCTCGAAAGATCGTACAAGCTTCTCCCGGTCGAATGCCAGCTTGCGGCCGCTCTTCTTGATAACCATCAACTCGCGCAACTGAACGCGCTCATAGGTGGTGAAACGGCCGCCGCAATCCGGGCAGATGCGCCGCCGGCGGATGGAGGTGTTATCCTCCGCCGGACGTGAGTCCTTGACCTGAGTGTCTTCAGAACCGCAGAAAGGGCAGCGCATCCAGTTGCTTTCTTACATGTAAGGGTACATCGGGAAACGATCGGTCAGTGCAACGACCTTCTCGCGTACAGTCGCTTCCACAGCGGCATTGCCTTCGTCGGAATTGGCAACCTTCAGACCGTCGAGAACTTCGACGATCAGCTTACCGATTTCGCGGAACTCGGCTTCCTTAAAGCCACGGGTCGTACCGGCCGGCGTGCCAAGGCGAATACCGGAGGTGACGAAAGGCTTTTCCGGGTCGAAAGGAATGCCGTTCTTGTTGCAAGTAATGTAGGCGCGGCCCAGTGCTGCTTCCGCACGCTTGCCAGTGGCGTTTTTCTTGCGAAGATCGACCAGCATCAGGTGGTTATCCGTGCCGCCGGAAACGACGTCAACGCCGCCTTCGATGAGCGTTTCGGACAGCGCCTTGGCGTTCTTGACGATCTGGGCTGCGTAATCTTTGAATTCCGGCTTCAGCGCTTCACCGAAGGCAACGGCCTTGGCGGCGATGACATGCATCAGCGGGCCACCCTGGAGGCCTGGGAAGACTGCCGAGTTGAACTTCTTGGCAAGATCTTCGTCGTTGGTCAGGATCATGCCGCCGCGCGGGCCGCGCAGAGACTTGTGCGTGGTCGTCGTGGCCACATGCGCATGCGGGAATGGTGAGGGATGCTGGCCACCGGCCACGAGACCGGCAATATGCGCCATGTCGACCATGAGATAGGCGCCGACTTCGTCTGCGATCTCGCGGAAGCGCTTCCAGTCCCAAACGCGGGAGTAGGCAGTGCCGCCAGCCAGAATGAGCTTCGGCTTGGTTTCCTTGGCCTTGCGTTCCACTTCGTCCATGTCGAGCAGGTTGTCGCCTTCACGAACGCCATAGGAGACGACGTTGAACCACTTGCCGGACATGTTGACCGGCGAACCGTGGGTCAAGTGTCCTCCCGAATTCAGGTCGAGACCCATGAACGTATCGCCCGGCTGCAACAGCGCGAGGAAAACGGCCTGGTTCATCTGCGAACCGGAGTTCGGCTGAACGTTGGCAAAGTTGACGCCGAACAGCTTCTTTGCGCGGTCGATGGCAAGCTCTTCGGCGATATCGACGAACTGGCAGCCGCCATAATAGCGCTTGCCGGGGTAACCTTCCGCATACTTGTTGGTCATGATCGAGCCTTGGGCTTCAAGCACGGCGCGGGACACGATGTTTTCCGAGGCAATCAGCTCGATCTCGTGACGCTGGCGACCCAGCTCCTTCTCGATCGCGCCAAAGATATCCGGATCGATTTCGGCAAGCGGCTTGGAGAAGAAGGCATCTGTGTTCGACATGATGAAGGCTCCTGAAACAGTAATGCGATGGCGTCTTAGCGCTCCACCCGTATAAGAGCAATAAGCGCAGCGAGATTTGACCGTCAAACTGCGACGTCCTGCATAAAAAATGCAAAATGCGCGACATTGACCAAATAAAAAAGCCGCGCTCGATAGAGCACGGCTTCCTGAACTTTTGTGGTCAGCGATTAGTTGCGCGGCAATAGATCCTCGCCGATGGAGCCGGAAGGCTGCTCCTGGGTGTTGGTCGTGTTCAACGCCAGTTCGGCATTGCCGTCATTGCCGTAGATATCGTCGCGGAACTGCACCACGCCGTCCTTCGCAGACCATGCAGTGATATAGACGAAGTAGACCGGGATTTCGGTGGAGAGTTTGATCGGCGTGTTGACGCGGCTTGCAATGACGCGCTCGATTTCCTGGCGCGACCAGCCGGGCGTGTCACGCAGCATCCAACTCGTCAGGTCGCGCACGTTCTGCACACGCACGCAACCGGAGGATTCGAAGCGCATCAGCTTGTTGAACAGGCCCTGCTGCGGCGTGTCGTGCATGTATTCGTTGTTCGGGTTGTGGAAGTTGATCTTGGTCGAGGACATGGCGTTGTTTTTGCCGGGGTCCTGACGGAACATCAGGTTCGGTGCCTTGGGCGCAAACCAGTCGACCGTCTGAGGCGACACTTCCTGGCCACGACCATCCAAAAGACGGATGTTGTTGCGCTCCAGATAGGTCGGGTCCTTCTGCATCAGCGGAACGATGTCTTTCTCGACGATCGAGCGCGGAGCCGTCCAGTATGGATTGAGAATAATCTCGTAAATCTTGGAGTTGATGATGTGCGTCGGGCGGCTGGCGCGGCCCACGACTGCCGTATTGCGCAGAACCACGCGATTGTTCTCGACAGCTTCGATCGAGGCAGCCGGGATATTCACCATCACGTGGCGCTGGCCGAGGTCGCCAGCCATCGTCTGAATGCGGATAAGGTTGGTCTGCAACTGCGCCATGCGCAGCTGCGCAGAAACGTTCAGCGCCTTAAGCGTATATTCGCCGATCACGCCGTCTGCCGGAAGGCCGTGGCGCGCCTGGAACCGCTTGAGCGCACCATCGACGTAAGAATCGAAGGCGCTGGAAATACCCGCTTCGCGCGGCAAGTCACCCGAAACCATCAAACGCTGGCGAAGCGCCTGGACGGACGGATCGCTGACGCCGATCTGCAGACGCTGCTGGCTTGACGGCACTTCCGGCCAGCCACCATTGGAGACGATCTGCTGATACTGCATGATCGCCTGTTGCATATAGGCGGGCGCCTCGGGGCCAAGGACCGGATTGTTGGAAACCACGCCAACGGCCGAGCGCGAAGAGTTCGCATCGAACTGATCGTCCCAGTTGCCGCGGCGCGACGATCCGATCAGATCGTTGAACGCGTCCTGCGCCAGCGCAGGTGCTGCCAGCGCGACAGCGCCGAGCGAAACGGCGGAGCGCAGCATGGCGCGGCGAGAGAGCAATTCGGGAACGGATTTCTTAGTCATTCTACCTACCAGCCAATTCGTCAGGCAACCTTGTGGATGCCTAGAACAACATGATTAACAAACGTTTTCGGACGCCTGCCGGCAGGAAATACTTCATGCGAAATCAAAACTGACGCATCATGCGATGATGGAAGAGACCGCCGGCTCCCTCGCTTTGGCGGTCCCATACCAATATGGCCAATTCGTGTCACCTTTACACTGCTCACGAAGCTGTGTCGCCCGGCCTTTTCAACGTGAACCGCACAAAAATGCAACAAGCCGGACGCGCTTGCGCATCCGGCTTTGCAAAATGGCTAGCGCCAAGCTTAGAGGCGGTAAGCGATAGAGTCATTCCAGAAGCGATCCAGGCGCTGCAGCAGTTTGTTCATTTCGGCAAATTCGCCGGTGCCGATGCCGCCGACCTTTTCGATCGAGCCGATGTGGCGCTCATAGAGACGAGCAACCGTTTCGGCGATGTCCTGGCCCTTGTCGGTGAGCGAAATGCGAACGGAGCGGCGGTCGATGCGCGAGCGCTGGTGGTTGATGAAGCCGAGGTCGACCAGCTTCTTGACGTTGTAGGAAACATTCGAGCCGAGATAGTAACCACGCGAACGAAGCTCGCCGGCGGTCAGTTCGGAGGTGCCGATGTTGAAGAGGAGCAGCGCCTGAACGGCGTTGACGTCATCACGGCCCTGACGGTCGAACTCGTCCTTGATGACATCGAGAAGGCGGCGGTGCAGGCGTTCGACCAGGTGGAGAGACTCCATGTAGAGCGAACGGATGGCTTCTTCCTGTACGTCGGTTACAACTGCCTGTGGCTTTGCTTTGCTATTGATCATGACTGCCTCACTGTTTGTTTGGCGGTGTTGATTTTGTTTCCCGCCTTGAGGACAAACCTAAGCAATGCGCATAAAATTCTACTTAAAATGCATCATTAACGAGTGGTTACCGCACACCAGCGCCTGGAAGCCAATGCACCAGAGGAATAGAGATCGATTTGCGACGTCCAACAAATTCAATCACTTGCGCCGATAAAAACGTGAAAATCGCGCCGAAACAGCTTTATTATTATGGTGAATCAATTCTTGCGCGCTCGTCATTTTGACGCGCATCCAGCCAGAAAGCGATCTGAAATAGTATATAAATGGTTGCTACAACACAGTGCATGACGGGAACCAGAGTGTTGCTGCCGAAGATGTTGGGCCAGACCTTATACATAGCGATCTGCGCACCGGCGCCGATAACCCAGATGACCGCACCCCAGGACACACCGAGCCAAAGACCAAGCGCTGCAACAGGAAAGACGACGGCGAGGCCCGTGCCTGCGACACGCCAGGGCAGATTGAGCATGTCGAAACGGGCATGACCGCTTAGCGAATAGCCGGTCAGCATTGCCCAGTACTGCAGCCCGAACCAGAAACACGAGGCCGCCACCAGTCTGAGAAAGACGAGATAGAGGATTTCGGTCAGCGGCATTTTAGGCGAGGTTGGAGAATCAGGTTCCATGCGGCGAAGATACGTTTGCCGGGCCCAGTCTGCCAATCGATAAATGCGCAAGGCCACAGCCCTCTTCAGCGAGGGGGAGTTCAACCTTTTTTGCGCCGCCGCAATGCCTGGACATGAAACGTCATCGCGATAGAGCAGCGCCCAGTATTTTCGGCCACACTGTGGGTCACAGCGTCGCATTCGCATCCTGTTTCCCTTATGGTATGCCCTAAGCACATTCTGGCGTTCGATCACAGCAGGCTAGACGCCTGGCTTCAACCATTCAGACGCAAACACCATGAGAGAGCCGGGTCGGTGGACTTTGTACGCCGGACAGACTCCAAAGGAAAAGACATGACCGACAAAACCCATTTGGTAGATCACATCACCGGCCACCGCCGCATGCGCCGCATCCGCAAGGCGGACTGGACGCGCAGGCTCGTTCGCGAGAACCAGTTGACGGCGGACGATCTGATCTGGCCGGTCTTCGTGGTTCCCGGCACGAATATCATCGATCCCATTCCAGCCATGCCGGGCGTCAATCGCATGAGCGTCGATAAACTCGTGGAGGCGGTGAAGGAAGCAGCCGATCTCGGGATTCCCGCCATAGCGACTTTCCCCAATATCGAAATGGACCTTCGCGACGAAACAGGCTCGCAGGTGCTGGAAGCCAATAACCTGATCAACCAGGCAACGGCTGCAATCAAGAAGGCGGTTCCCAATATAGGCGTTATTACCGATGTGGCGCTCGATCCCTTTACCAGTCACGGCCATGACGGAATTTTGCGCGGTGACGATATTGTCAACGATGAGACCGTCGATCAGGTGGTGAGAGCGGCCATCATGCAGGCGGATGCGGGGGCGGATATCATCGCACCCTCGGAGATGATGGACGGGCGCATCGGTGCCATTCGTCGTGGGCTGGATGCGGCGGGCCACCAGAGTGTCGGCATCATGTCCTATGCGACGAAATTCTCTTCCGGATTTTATGGTCCCTATCGCGAGGCTATCTCCACGAGCGGCCTGCTGAAGGGCGACAAGAACAGTTATTATATCAGCCCGGCCAATGGCACCGAAGCGATGCGCGACGCGGCGCTTGACGTTGAAGAAGGCGCAGACATGCTCATGGTAAAGCCCGGTCTTCCCTACCTCGACATCTGCTGGCGCCTCAAAGAAGCGTTCGGCCTCCCGACCTTCGCCTATCAGGTGTCAGGAGAATATTCGCAGGTGAAGGCAGCGGCGATGAATGGCTGGATCGACGGCGACCGGGTGATGATGGAAACGCTGCTCTGCTTCAAGCGCGCCGGATGCGATGGGATTCTCACCTACTTCGCCGTCGACGTGGCGAAGAAGCTCGCAAAAGGCTGAAGGGCGAGCTCATTGTATTTGCGGTGGTCCAACCCATATCTTTGTTGAAAAGGAGAAACCGCCCATGAGCTTCAACCCGAACCCGACATATGTGCCGACAGAGGACTGGCGCGCCTATAGCGGCGTCCTGAGCCGCCGAGTCGTTGCATTCATCATCGACTACATGATGGTGCTCCTTCTGTGCATTCCGGCAGCGGTGATCGTGTTCTTTCTGGGTGTCATTACACTTGGCTTAGTCTGGATGCTCTTTCCGGCGTTGTTCTTTATCGTGGCGATCCTGTATTTCGGGATGACGCTTGGCAGTTCGGCGCAGGCCACGCCTGGTATGCGGATGGCAGGTATTCAGATGGCGCGGCTTGACGGCGGCCGGATCGACTTCCTGATTTCGACCGCGCATATTGTTCTCTTCTGGGTGATCAATTCGATTCTGACGCCGTTCATCCTTCTCGCAGGCCTCTTCACCGAGCGATCCAGACTGGTTCACGACTTTCTTCTCGGAACGGTTACGGTCAGAACACGATGACGATATGCTGAGGCCGCTTCGGCGGCTTCAATTTTATTGACAGATCTCTTCGAGAGTTGACGTTTTCCGCCTTTTTGTCATTCTGACCGAGAAGGCTGATTTGCGAAGGGAGCGATTGGGTTCGATGAACACGCAGACGACGCCTTCGCCGCAATTTTACCTCACCGCACCGGCGACCTGCCCCTATCTTCCGAACCAGTTGGAGCGGAAGGTTTTCACACATCTGGTGGGTCCACGTGCGCCGGAAATGAACGATCTCTTGACCCAGGGCGGCTTCCGTCGTTCCCAAAACATCGCCTACCGCCCGGCCTGCGAGAATTGTCGCGCCTGTGTGTCCGTCAGGATCCTGGCCGATGGGTTCACGCCGACGAAGTCGATGCGGCGTGTATTGTCGATCAATAGTGATCTCGTGGCGACGGTCCACCGGGCTGAACCTTCCACCGAGCAATTCTCGCTCTTTCGCCGCTACCTCGATCATCGTCATACATCAGGAGGCATGTCGGATATGTCGGCACTCGATTACGCGGTGATGGTGGAAGACACCCACGTCAATACGCGCATCATCGAGTACCGAAAGCGAGAGCCGGGCGCGGGTATCGACGACAGCAAGCGCGGAGAACTGATCGCTGTCGCTCTTACCGACCTGATGGGCGATGGCCTCTCCATGGTCTATTCCTTCTTCAATCCGGAACTTGAGAAACGCTCGCTCGGCACCTTCATGATTCTGGATCACATTGCCCGCACCCGCACGCTTGGCCTGCCCCATGTGTACTTGGGCTATTGGGTCGATGGCTCGGACAAGATGGGATATAAGACACGCTACCATCCCCAAGAGCATCTAACGCCGCGCGGCTGGGAATTATACACGCCAGAAACCGTTTGACCCTGCAATGCCACGTCTGTCACACCATGTTATAACAACGTTATAACGGAGTGTTCGAGATAAATGTGACGGTTCGCAAGATTGGCAATTCGGAAGGGATCATCATCCCGAAAGAGGTTCTGGAAAGCCTTGGAGTAAAGGCTGGCGATGCTATAAGCCTCGAAAGAAAAGAAGGTGAATGGCACATCCGGCCAGCAGATGAGGCCTTTACGCGGCAGTTAGAGCACGCGCGGATCTTCATGGACAAATATAAGGTCGCTTTGAAGAAGCTGGCAGAATGACGGATTTCGTTTTTCTCGACGGCAAACTTGTTGCAACTGCACCACATGCAAATTGAGCACTTTGGCGGAAGCCACGGGCTTAGGAACGGTGCATTGCTCGATTCTGCGCTCAATAGGCCTATCAACGAAGCTGGCTACGGATGCAACGATGTCTGCGAACTCGCGGCAGCCTATCTATTGGGCCTTGCGAGGAACCACCCTTTTGTTGATGGCAATAAGAGAATCGCGATCGTGACGACCGGCGTTTTCTTGATGGACAACGGCTTCATGTTGGAAACGGATGACGCCAAGCTTTACGCGTTTGTCATGGCTGTGGCGGCAGGCGAAATTGACGAAGAGGGGATAACCCGCTTCCTAAAAGACCACGTTACCCCACTGACAAGCATCTGATGACCTGCGCCGTCGCAAAACCGCTATACGGTTTTGCGACGTCCTTTAGCCGCCGAACTTCCCACTGCGCGGAAAGCCCTTCGGAACGCTGCGGCCGACACCGGCGCGATCACCCATCCATTCAAGCAGCTCGTCCCCGACCTTGGAGAAGGAGCGACCGGCGCTGTCTTCCCAAGACAGACCGGTGGCGATCGTGAAGCACTTCACATCCGAGACGCCGCCATCCTTGTAACGCTGCAGGCGGACACCCTTGCCGCGCGACATTTCCGGCACTTGCGACAATGGGAAGGTCAGCATCTTGCGGTTCTCGCCGACGACAGCGACGTGATCGCCGATGACGGGCACCACCAGCTTCGTTTCATCCGGCATAGAAACGTTCATGATCTGCTTGCCCTTGCGGGTGTTGGCGACCATTTCCGTTTCCGGGATGACAAAGCCATTGCCGCCGGTCGAGACGATCAGCAGCTTGCGGGAAGCATCGTGGACGAAGGCGGTCAGGATATCCTGATCATTCTCCATATCCACCATGATGCGCACAGGCTCACCATGGCCGCGGCCGCCGGGGAGCTTGTCGGCGCCCAACGTATAGGCCTTGCCGCCCGTGGTTAGGAGCAGCAGCTTATCGGTCGTCTGCGCCGGGAACGCCAGCTTAGGCCCGTCGCCTTCCTTGAAGGTCAGGCTTGACGTGTCCGACATGTGACCCTTCAACGCTCTGATCCAGCCCTTCTGCGAGATGACGATCGTGACCGGTTCCTTCTCGATCATCGCTTGCTGAATGGCTTCGATATCGGCGTTCGGGGCATCGGCGAACTGTGTCCGGCGTCGGCCAAGTTCTGTTGCCTTCGCGTACTTCTTCTTGACCTCGCCGATCTCCCAGGAGACCGCCTGCCACTGCTTCTCATCGGATGCCAGGAGAGACTCGATCTCGCCCTTCTCCTTGGTGAGTTCGTCGAACTCCGTGCGGATCTCGAATTCTTCCAGCTTGCGCAGAGAGCGAAGGCGCATATTGAGAATGGCTTCGGCCTGATTATCCGTCAGCCCGAACCGCGCCATCATGACAGGCTTCGGCTCATCCTCTTCGCGGATGATGCGGATGATCTCATCGATATTGAGATAGGCGATCAGCAGGCCGCCGAGAATTTCCAGTCGACGGTCGATGGCTGCCAGTCGGAATCTTGAGCGGCGAACAAGCACGTCCTTGCGATGCGCCAGCCACTCGGTGAGCACCTCGTTCAATGCCATCACCTTCGGCACACGACCAAGCGACAGCACGTTCATATTCAGCGGAATGCGGCTTTCGAGATCGGACAGACGGAACAGCGATTCCATCAGCAGCGTCGCGTCCACGGTACGGTTCTTTGGCACCAGGACGATACGAACATCTTCGGCGGATTCGTCGCGCACGTCTTCCAGAAGCGGCAGCTTGCGGGCAAGCAGCAGCTCGGCGATCTTTTCGATCAGGCGCGACTTCTGCACCTGGAACGGAATTTCGGTTACGACGATCTGGTAACCGCCACGCCCCAGATCTTCCGTTTCCCACTTGGCACGAACGCGGAAACCGCCGCGACCTGTCTTGTAGGCCTCGAGAATGTTTTCGCGGCTTTCGATGATGATGCCGCCCGTCGGCAGATCGGGACCGGGGATGAATTCCAGCAGCGTCTCGACGCTCGCATCCGGATGCTTGATCAGATGAAGGGCCGCATCACAGATTTCATGGGCATTGTGCGGCGGAATGGACGTCGCCATACCCACCGCGATACCGGAGGAACCGTTTGCCAAAAGGTTCGGGAAGGCGCCAGGCATAACGACCGGCTCTTCGTCTTCCTCGTTATAGGTCGGGCGAAAATCGACTGCGTCTTGCTCGATCCCTTCCAGGAGCAGGGCCGCGACGTCTGTCATCCGCGCTTCGGTGTAACGCATGGCAGCCGCGCCATCGCCGTCGATATTGCCGAAGTTCCCCTGGCCATCGACCAGTGGGTAACGAATGGCAAAATCCTGAGACAGCCGCACGAGAGCGTCGTAGATCGACGCATCGCCATGAGGGTGGAACTTACCCATGACATCGCCGACGATACGAGCGCATTTCTTGAACGCGGAATTGGGACGGATGCCCATTTCGCTCATGGCATGGACGATGCGTCGATGAACGGGCTTCAAGCCGTCACGAACATCCGGAAGTGCGCGATGCATGATGGTCGATAGCGCATAGGCAAGGTAGCGCTCTTCGAGCGCCGCCTTCAAATCGACCGGCACAATATGATCGTCATCCCCGCCTGATGGCGGAACAGAATTTTTTCCCATGGCGTCTGCCTATCGGAAATAGGCGCTCCGGGCAAGAAATCCGGGCTTTCTGCGCTGTGGATGACAGGCGTTAAGCCTATATTTCCATACAATCTTGTTTTTGTGCCGCAATTCAGCCATTCGTTGCGCAGTACCACTTCGGTCAATCGCGCTCGTGCTGCAGCTATGGACACGTGGCGTGGCTATTGTTGTTGCGGATGTTCGCACCTTAAGGGAAGAAACAGAATGAGACTTGAAACGACACGGAATTTTCTGTTTGCCAGCGCGGCCGTACTGGCATTTGCGTCCCCGGCTTTTGCCCTGGACGGCGCCGATGTGCTGAAGAAAATAAATGCTGCCTATCGCATGCAGGGCGCGGAAATCACCGCCAAGTCCATCGCCACAAACGGTGACAATGTCACACTATCGGGCGTCATCATCGGCAACGCCGCAGGCCCGGCGCAGCAGCTTCCGATCGGCAACATCACGCTCGAAGGCGTCGAAGAAAACAATGGCGGTTACACCATTGAGAAGATGGGTTTCGAGAACGTCAACTATGCCAAAGAAAAGTTAGCGATCACCGTTGACGACATCTACATGACCGGCGTCGTGGCTCCAGCTGAGGCGACGGCAAATACAATTGATGGCATGCTGTTTTACGACGAGGCCCATACCGGCCCGGCCTCGATCAAGATCGACGGCAAGGAAGCGTTCTCGATCGCCGAGAGCAATGTTACGCTGACCAAGAGCGAAGATGGCGGCACGCTCAGCTTCGATCTCACGGCAGAGGGCTTCAAGGGCGATCTGAGCGGCGCCAAGGATCCGAAAACGAAAGAAGCGATCGACGCGCTGCAGCTGAACTCGCTCAGTGGCGTTTTTACCATGAGCGGCTCCTGGGAAGTGGCACCCGGAACGATCAATGTCGACCAATATGCCATCGACCTCGAGAATGTCGGTCGCCTGGATATGAGCTTCAGCATCTCCGGCTATACGCTGGCTTTCCTCAAGTCGATGCAAGACGCCGTAAACGCGAAAGAGGCCAACCCCAACAAGGAACAGGCCGATCAGGCTTTCGGTCTTGCAATGCTTGGTCTCATGCAGCAGCTGACATTCAATAATGCCAAGATCAGCTTCGATGATGCCGGCATCACCAAGCGCGGCATCGATTACGCCGCCAAGGAGCAGAGCACGACGAGCGAGCAGCTTTCGCAGATGATCAAGGGCATGGCCCCGCTGATGGTCGCGCAGCTCAACATTCCGGAATTGCAGAATGCAGTTTCTGCAGCCGTGAACACCTATGTCGACGATCCGAAGAACTTCACGATTTCGGCGGCACCGGCGAAGCCCGTTCCATTCCCGATGATTATGGGTGCGGCGATGGGCGCCCCGAACACCATCCCGAGCGTTCTCGGCGTCACCGTGACAGCCAACGAATAGTCTCTCAAGAAAGCCCCGGATTGATCCTCCGGGGCTTTTTCACCAAACGCCGCTGGCAAGCAGGACTTCAGTGAGATGTCTGGCGGTTGGCTCCGCGCATCAAAACACGGAACGACGCCTGATCTTGCGCGCGCGGGTCGCGCCCTTTAAAACCCTTGAAACTTCTAGACCTCTGTTTAAGGCAGAAGAGGAATGTCCTTTCCTGCTCTTCCAATATGGAATGACCTTCGTGCAAGACAATATCAGCGGCTCCGTCATCGTCGTTTCCAGCCATGTGATGCGCGGCTCGGTCGGCAATCGAGCGGCCGTTTTCGGTCTGGAGACGCTTGGTTTTCCTGTCTGGGCCGTTCCCACAATCGTCATGCCATGGCACCCAGGCCAAGGACCGTCCACCCGCCTGCGTTTTGACGGCGAGGCCTTCGACGCTGCCATGGGCGATCTGGCTGCATCGAAATGGCGCGGCGAAGTCAAGGCGGTTCTGACCGGCTATTTCGGCAGCGCCGATCAGGTACGTTCCGTTGCTCGTCTGATCCGAAAATTGAGAGAGAACAATCCCGATCTGATCTATGTCTGCGACCCTGTCATGGGGGATAAGGGCGGGCTCTATGTTCCTATCGAAACAGCAGAAGCCATCCGCGACGAGCTTGTACCGCTTGCTACCGTTTCCACACCCAATCGCTATGAGCTGGCCTGGATGAGTGGTGCTGCGCTCGACACCAATACCGAAATCATGGATGCGGCCCTGGCGCTCGGCCCACCCAAAATGCTCGTCACCTCCGCCGTTCCAATGATGGCAAACGGCATTGGCAATCTGTTTCTCAGCGGCCGCCATGCGCTGCTTGCCGAACACCGCGCCATCGATAATGTGCCGAACGGACTTGGCGACCTGCTTGCCGCAGTCTTTCTCGCCCGTATGCTTCAGGGCGTGGATGACGAAAAGGCGTTACAGCTGGCAACCGCTAGTGTCTTCGAAATTCTGGCCCGCACCATGAAGCGTGGCGCCAACGAGCTGACCCTCGAGACCGACGCATCCAGTCTGTCCACACCCATGGCGATGGTTCAGATGCGCCATCTCTTGCATCCTGCTCGCGGCAAGGGCAAATAGCGGACGAATTCATGCGCCTTATGAGAAGGCGTTCCCGGTAGCGAATAACGGCACTGCGAGATCGAATGAAAGATTTTCCAGACTATCTTCTAAACGGCTACAAGAACTTTATGAGCGGCCGTTACGCCGGTGAACGCGACCGATACCGTGTTCTAGCCGATACGGGACAAAGACCGCAGACCTTGGTCATTGCCTGTTGCGACTCCCGGTCGGCACCCGAAACGATTTTCGATTGTGGCCCGGGAGAGCTTTTCGTCGTGCGCAATGTGGCCAACATGGTGCCGCCTTTCGAGCCCGACGGACAATATCACGCGACCTCGGCAGCCATAGAATATGCCGTTATGGTTCTGAAGGTGAAGGACATCGTTGTTATGGGTCACGGCCGCTGCGGTGGCATTCAGGCGGCACTTGACCCGAATTTCGAATCCCTCTCGCCAGGTGATTTTATCGGCAAATGGATGAATCTCGTCAAATCCGCTGCGGAGCAGATCCAGAGCAATGACGTGATGACGTCTGGCGAACGTCAGACAGCGCTCGAACGCGTCTCCATCAGAAACTCCATCCGCAATCTGCGCGGCTTCCCCTTCCTCAAGGAGCAGGAAAACGCCGGCAAGGTAAAGCTGCACGGCGCCTGGTTCGATATTTCAACCGGCGAATTGTGGGTAATGGACAGCAAGACCGGCGATTTTCGTCGCCCCGACGTGTGACCCCCGGCACAAACCGGGGGGATGCTATCGTGTCAAAAGGTCTTCGAAGGGCCGCGGTGGCGATTATTGCCCGTCAATAGCCTTGCCGATATGGGCAATCGCCTGCTGGTACACGGTCGCCGCGTTCCAGCCCTGAATCGCAGCAAAGCTCGGCTGACCCGGTTGATACCCTGCGCCACGCTGCCAGCCATGACCGGCGAGGAAATTGGCAGTCGACGCCAGGGCATCGGCGCGTGAACCCACGAGATCGATCCGGCCATCGCGGTCGAAATCGACGCCGTAGCGCACAACGTTCAGCGGCAGAAACTGCGTCTGCCCGATTTCGCCATGAGCAGCACCCTTGGCGTTGATGTTGAGCGAACCGTTGCCCACCAGCTTCAAAGCTGCGTAAAGCTGCTCGGTGAAGTAATCGGACCGGCGGCAATCGTAAGACAGCGTCGCAACGGCAGACAGCGTGTGCTGGTTACCCATGAAACCGCCAAAGCCGGTTTCCATGCCCCAAATCGCCAGAAGCGGGCCGGCTGGAACGCCGTAGGCGCGCTCGATATTGGCAAACAGCGCCGCATTGTTCTTCTTCATCGCCTTGCCGCGCGAGATGATGGCCTGACCACCGCGCTTTTGCATGAACTGATCGAAGGAAAGCTTGAAGCTGTGCTGACCGCGATCGGCGCGGATCGTTGCCTGATTATAGGTGACGTTCGAGAAAGCGCGATCAAGCACCGACTGGCTGACGCCGCGGCCAGCCGCTTCCTGCTTGAAGGATTGCACCCAGTTGCCGAAACCAGCCGAGGTGTTACCACATTGCGCTGCCTGCAGCGGCGTCGCCGCCAGCATCGCAACGACCGTTGCACCAAGGGAAAAAGCCGTTATTGCCCGCATCCGTATCTGCCTTTGATAAGGCGAGGGATGGCCCCTCGCCGTGTTCGCCTTGCTAGCGAGAATTGAAGAGGTACAAATTGCCTACCGTCTTCATGACCAGCAAATAAACTGGCCGTGATAGGCACGAAAATTGAAAACCCGTCCATTCTCGAAAGTAACGGACGGGTTATAGTTAATAGTTGTTAAAAAACCGTATCACGCAGCGGCTTTGCGCGGCTTGATGAGACCGCGGTTGATCAGGAGTTCGGCAATCTGAACGGCGTTCAGGGCAGCACCCTTGCGCAGGTTGTCGGAAACGACCCAAATGTTGAGACCGTTTTCAACGGTTGCATCTTCACGAATGCGCGAAATATATGTCGCATCTTCTCCTGCGCACTCGACCGGGGTCACGTAGCCGCCGTTTTCATGCTTGTCGATGACGAGACAACCGGGCGCTTCGCGAAGGATGTCGCGCGCCTGATCGGCAGTGATTTCGTTTTCGAACTCGATATTGACCGATTCCGAATGGCCGATGAAGACAGGCACGCGCACGGCCGTGCAGGTCACCTTGATCTTCGGGTCCAGCATCTTCTTGGTTTCTGCCAGAACCTTCCACTCTTCCTTCGTGTAACCGTCTTCCATGAAGACATCGATATGCGGAATGACGTTGAAGGCAATGCGCTTGGTGAACTTCTTGGTTTCAACAGGGTCAGCCACGAAGACCGCACGAGTCTGCTGGAACAGCTCGTCCATGCCTTCCTTGCCAGCGCCAGAGACGGACTGGTACGTGGAGACAACTACGCGCTTGATCTTGGCAGCATCGTGCAGCGGCTTCAGCGCCACGACGAGTTGCGCCGTCGAGCAATTCGGGTTGGCAATGATGTTCTTCTTCTTGAAGCCCTCGACGGCGTCGGCGTTGACTTCCGGCACGATCAGCGGAACGTCCTGATCGTAGCGCCAGGCAGAGGAGTTATCGATAACGACGCAACCCTGCGCACCGATCTTCGGGGACCACTTCTTGGACACATCGCCGCCAGCAGACATCAGGCAGATGTCGGTATCGGAGAAATCGTAGTTTTCGAGATTGGAAACCTTCAGCGTACGGTCGCCGTAAGACACTTCCGTGCCCTGGCTACGGGCAGAGGCCAGCGGAACGACTTCGTCTGCCGGGAACCCACGTTCCGCCAGAATATTCAGCATTTCGCGCCCGACATTACCGGTGGCGCCTGCGATTGCAACTTTGAAACCCATGATCAAGCTCTCTTTCTGCCTCTCCTCTTTTTGGTGAGGGGGAGCCGCCAAACTGCGGCTTCCTTTCCCCGGCCAAACCGGGGAGAGAGCGGCGGGCCAGAGACGTCAGACGATTTTAATCGTCGTTTTGGCCGTAATTCGGATGGCGTAGGAAAGGCGCGCAGGATCGCCGGCTGAACCCGCCGGGCTTTGCATGACGGTCATGTGCTGAACATGTCGCATGACGTTGCGCTCCTTTTCGTGCCAAAGCTATTAGGAGGTTTGTCTTTTCTGTCAAGCTCAAACATAGCCGCCGCCTGGCAGGTTTATCGGGTTTTTGCCGACAAGTTTGCGCACGCCGCAGCGCAGATAACGTGGTCGGTCTAGTTGTCATACAGGTTACCAGCCGTGGCCGTGAACGATCTCAAACACCACCCGCAGTAAGAACATCGAATCTGACCCTTATGTTCTTGTTTTATTCTCTTTCCCGTGCCAAGTTAACTGCACGATAGGGTAGAGCCGTGCGGACGGCGAATACGGCTGTGGGGGCCATTCATGGTAGCGCGCGTCAATACAATTGCGTTTCAGGGTATCGAGGGCGTCCCTGTCGAAGTTCAGGTCATGGTGGCACCTGGCAAAGTCGGAATGCAGATCGTCGGCCTGCCGGATAAGGCTGTCGCCGAAAGCCGCGAACGTGTCCAGGCGGCACTTCACGCATCCGGCCTCGCCATGCCCGCCAAGCGGGTCACGGTCAATCTCGCCCCTGCCGATCTTCCCAAAGAAGGCTCGCATTTTGACCTCCCAATCGCGCTTGGCCTTATGGCCGCACTTGGCGCCATTCCAGCAGAGGCGCTCAACCGCTTCGTCGTGTTGGGAGAACTTAATCTGGACGGTACAATCGGTGCGGTGGCAGGTGCTCTTCCAGCCGCGATTGCCGCCAACACGCAAGACAAGGGTCTGATCTGCCCCGCCGATAGCGGACCCGAAGCCGCATGGGCGGGTGCCGATATCGACATCCTTGCGCCGCGCAGCCTGATTGCCATCGCCAACCATTTTCGCGGCACGCAACTTCTCTCAAGACCGGTTCCCGCCATTCGCGCCAACCCGGACAATCTGCCGGACCTGGCGGACATCAAAGGCCAGGAGAGCGCGAAACGCGCGCTCGAGGTTGCGGCAGCCGGTGGTCACAATCTCCTGATGGTTGGCCCGCCCGGCTCCGGCAAATCCATGCTGGCCTCCCGTCTGCCTTCAATTCTGCCACCGCTTTCGGCTTCTGAACTTCTCGAAGTCTCGATGGTACATTCGATTGCAGGCCAACTTTCAGGCGGTAAACTCTCCGATCGACGCCCGTTTAGAACACCGCACCACTCGGCGACGATGGCCGCCCTTGTCGGCGGAGGGTTGCGCGCCAAGCCGGGCGAGGCCTCGCTCGCCCACCACGGGGTGCTGTTTCTCGACGAATTTCCAGAATTCTCGCCGCAGGTGCTGGATGCGTTGCGCCAACCGCTCGAAACCGGTGAATGCATCATCGCCCGCGCCAATCACCGCGTCAGCTATCCCGCCGAGATCCAGCTGGTGGCAGCCATGAACCCCTGCAAATGCGGCATGGCCGGTGAACCCGGCTTCACCTGCGCACGCGGCCCAAGATGCGTTTCCGATTACCAGGCGCGCATTTCCGGTCCGCTGATGGACCGCATCGATATCCGTATCGAAGTTCCTGCCGTCTCCGCAGCCGACCTGATCCGCCCCATGGCAGCAGAGGCGAGCGCCGATGTGGCCCGCCGTGTCGCGCGTGCCCGCCAGATGCAGGAAGAACGCTTTGCAGCCGCAGGCTTTCAGGGCATCCGCACCAATGCACGCTGCACCACGGCACTGATCGAAAAATACGCCGAGCCCGACGCAGCCGGTCTTCAGCTTTTGCGCGACGCCGCCGAGAAGCTGAAATTCTCCGCTCGCGGATATCACCGCATCCTCAAGGTTGCGAGGACGCTCGCCGATCTGGACGATAAGGCTGTCGTCGGGCGACTGCATCTGGCGGAGGCTATTTCTTACCGCATCGCCGGTGAGAGGCTTTCTGCTGCGGCTTGATTTGTTTACCGGACGGTTTCACTGCCACGGCTTTGATAAATGACGTGAAAAATTCTTTTTGTTGGCAAGATCAGCCAGTCGTACCGAAGCGTCCAGCAATAACTCTGGAGTGACCCACAGCAAAAGAGACAAAAAGCTGATCTCGGTTATGCGGTAAAAGTGTCGCGCGGCGTTGACTGGGTTCTGCTCTTACGAGAGTTTTGGAAAACACTCCGATCGGCATGGCGGAGAGGTCTAGAGCGCCTGAAGTCAACACCCAGTTTTGAATTGAAACGAACTTAAAAGTGCAACGACTTTCCTTAGGGTTTGGCCTGATGATCAAGGCGCGCCGACAATCTGTCACCGAGAATAAGTCGAATTCGACGTAATTTGTGAAGTTTTCGCTCACCCGTCATTGCTAAAATCGAGCCGATCAAGGTGGGGGACCGACGATGGTTGTAAAGATGATGATAGCGAGTGCCATTGCGATGGCGTCGCGGACAATGCCACTGATGCCGATTTCGATGGGGCGCAGACGAACAGCGCCGGTGATTTCGGCTTCATCCGGACATATGGAGATGAAGCCAGCTCCGATCAATCCGGAGTGGATTATATCTGGTGACCCACAAGCGCGCATGGCGGACCATTCTCGCAGTGGTGACCGGGCTGCCTATACCGCGCTGTGGGATTGCACGGCGGGGACGTTCCGTTGGTTCTTCATGTGGGATGAGACCGTTCATATCATCGAGGGAGATGTGCATGTAACGGCGGCCGATGGGTCGGTACATCATCTCCATGCAGGGGATGTTGCCTACTTCAAAGCTGGGACGTGGGCCACGTGGCGCGTGGACACCTATGTTCGCAAGGTCGCTTTCCTTCGCAGGCCCTTTCCGATGGCGCTCGCCCTTGCCTACAGCGTCAAGAACCGAGTTTTCCCGGCAAAAGCGCCGTCGCTCTGAGGCGGCAATCCGCTCTATTGAACGAAAATGCGCACACTCGACGCCCGGCCATCGGCGTCGATGACGGTTAGCGTGGAAAAGCCTTGACCTTCCGGCTGCCACTCGTTGCTGCGTTTGCGCGTGAGATCCGGCAGCGGCTTTCCATTTGCAAGCCAGCGGAACGGCGCACGGCCACCCTGAAGTTTGAGGACCAGCGGCGAAATTGCGCCTGTGCTATCTGACAATTCGACCCGCGCACCCTCCGGCGGATAGACGATCAAAGGCGAAGACTCGCGCCTGGATGACGAGAGAAGTCCGCTGGATGTTGTGGTGAAGCGGCGCTGATTGGCAGGAAGGTCGCCGTAGCTCAGCCTTAAAACGCCGCTTGGTGCGGGTGCAAAAGGCGTGTTCGCCACGGCGGACTTGGCAAAGGCATCGAAAAGTATAGGGGCTGCAGTCGCGTAACCGGCAATGCCGGGAACGGACCCGTTATCGGCGCGTCCCACCCAGACCCCAATCACATATCGGCCATCGTAACCGACCGACCAGGCGTCGCGATAGCCGTAGCTCGTACCGGTCTTATAAGCGATGCCGCGCTGCTTCATGCCAAGTGGCGGCAGAACGCCGGATAGCGTATCGGTAATGTTCCAGATGGCGCTGCGTGAAAAGATCGGTTCGACGTCGAGAACCTCTGGCCTGTTTCTCACGCCATCGCCAAGCTTGACCGGCTGACCCTGATTGGCAAGGCTCGCATAGAGCTGAACGAGATCCACCAACGACAAACCCGCACCGCCAAGCGCGATAGCAAGGCCTGGTGGCTCGGTCTTGGGAAGCGTGAGATTGACGGAAGCGCGCCTGAAGCGCACCATCAACGCGGCTGGGCTGACGGCATCCAGAAGCTTGACCGCGGGCACGTTGAGAGACAATTGCAGGGCTTGGCGGATACTGACATCGCCCTGATACTGCATATCGAAGTTGCGCGGTCGATAGCCGGAGAAATCCGCCGGGCGGTCCTCGATGATCGTCTCCTGCGAGACGAGGCCATTTTCAAAAGCAAGCCCGTAGATGAAGGGCTTCAGCGTCGAGCCCGGTGAGCGGATGGCGCGGCTCATCTCCACCCAGCCACGACGGTCGCTATCTAGAAAACCGGCGGAGCCGACTTCTGCAAGAATTTCACCGTTGCTGCTATCGGCCATGACGATGGCGACCGAGACCTTGTCGCTAATCCTGTCTGCGGCATGTCGCGCCAGGGCTTCGAGTTCGTTCTGGATGCCGCGCCGCAACGTGGAGCCGATGACATGCTGGCTTGGAAACTTTGTCCGCGCAGCCTGCGCCAAATGCGGAGCGAAGGCAGGCAGCGCCAAACGATCCCTGGGAACAGCTGTGGCGGATGCACGTTCGGCTTCTCCTTCCCCAACAATGCGAGCGACAGCGAGCCTTTGCAGCACGCGCTCGCGGGCCTCTTTGGCAGCGTCCGGAAAACGATCCGGTCTTCGCTTTTCGGGAAGTTGCGGTAGCGACACCAGAAGCGCCGCCTCTGCCGTATCGAGCCGCCGTGGCTCCTTGCCGAACCAGGCGAGACTTGCTGCGCGAATGCCTTCGATATTGCCGCCATAGGGCGCGATATTGAGATAGAGTTCGAGGATTTCATCCTTGCTTAAACGGCGCTCGATCTGCACGGCGCGCAGCATCTGGCGGAATTTGGCGCTGAAAGAACGATCGGCGCGTGGCTCGATCAGCCGTGCCACCTGCATCGAGAGCGTAGACGCGCCGGAAACGATGCGGCCATTGGTCAGCAACTGCCACGCGGAGCGTCCCAGCGCCTGGATATCGACGCCGTGGTGGTCGTAAAACCGCTGATCCTCATAGGCGATCAGCATCTTGATAAATTGCGGATCGACCTCTGAGGCAGTTGTCTGCAGTCGCCAGCGTCCGTCCGGCGTAGCGAAGGCGCGCAGAAGCTTGCCATCGGCATCCACCAGTTCCTGCGAAACAAGGCGGGCATTTTCCAACGGGGGCGGATAGGCACGATCCAGACGGTCAAGCCCATACATGGCGGCGCCAGATACGCACGCCGCCAGAGCAAAGCCAACGAACAAGCTGTGCCAACCCCTCATTGCTGCGCTGCGCGAACCTCCATGCGGCCCGTCGCGGTACGGGCGGAAAACTGCGGACGATACATGTCCTCCACGCTCGCGGCCGGGTTGTCATAGGTGCCGGGCGTTACGGCACGTACCACATAGGCCAGCGTGATTTCCGAACCATCGCCCGCACTTCTGTCGAAAGCCGCGACGAAGCGGTCGTAACGGAATTCCGTATGCGCCGCTTGCGTTTCCGGCAACCAGTCGAAGTTGGCAAGCGCTGCACTGTTGACGAGGCTCGGATTATCGATCTCGAAACCGGCTGGCAGAAGATCGGTGACGAGAATGCGTGCCTGCCAGTCATTTTGCGGAATGGCGGTCAGCACCACAACGTATCGTTGGTTCTGCTCGACCTCGCTGACATTCACCTCCTCGCCATCCATTGAGTAATAGGTCTTCTCGATGGTAAAGCCGTCGCCGCCCGCCGGCAGGGGCTTGGACGGCGGCGCCACGGTGGTGACGACCGCCGTGACAGGGTTCGCCGAGGCGTTGGTGACGTTGAGCGGCGCCCGAAGCAATTCATCGCCGCTCATACGCTGGCTGAAGCCGCCCCGTTTCAACGTGCCGTTCACATCGAGGCGAATATCTTTGTCCTCGCCCTTCAAGGCACGGGCGGCCAGAACCATCCAGGCTTGCTCCTGCGTACTGGTATAGCTCCTTGACTCGAAATCCTTGGCAACGACGCCCGCAAGCTGAGACACGACCGCCGGAACCGGACGGCTTTCTGCCGCCAGCGCCAGAGAGGCGGCGCCATCTCGCAACGCTGAACCGTAATCGGCGCGCGCCAGCGGCACGTTCGCGCTGGAAGAGGCCATGGTCAACGAGGCTCCGAAGGCGGATTTGGCGCGTGCCGCATCGCCATAGAGAGAGAGCGCTGCCGCAACCTGTGCCTTGGCAAGCGGCGTCGGGAACTCGTTCAAGGCCGTATCAGAATAATAGCGCAGATCGTTGATCGCAGCCTTGCGGTTGCGCGCCAGAACGTAGAGCGAATAGGCGATCTCGTTGCCGCGATCCTTGACATTGCTGTCATAGGCGAGCCCATTTTGCAGATTGTTCAGTGCCTGCACCATGGCCGCTTCCGGCACATCGTAGGACTGCTCACGTGCCCGCGTCAGGAAATCGGTGATGTAGGCGTCCAGCCATAGATCCCCTTCGCCCGGCGACCAGAGACCGAAGCTACCTGCGCTCGATTGGAAAGAGAGCACCCGGTAGATCGCATCCTGCACACGCTTGCGCAGTTCCGGATCGTCCTTGCCACCGCTGTCCTTCATTAATTCGGCCGCGTAAAGCAGCGGCAGCGCCCGGCTCGTCGTCTGTTCGGCGCAGCCATAGGGATACTTGTCCAGCATCATCATCAGTGCCGGAACATCGAAGGCCGGAGAGCGGGTGACGTTGACCGACACCGACGAGCCAACCAGCAAGCTATCGGCCAGGAGGTTGCCGTCCACCGTCAGACTGCTGTTCGGCGCAATCTTGATGTTGCGGCGTGTCGTGACCGGAAGAACCGATGGACGCACGGGAATGGTCAGCGCCTGCTCCAGCGAAATACCGCTGGCGTTGCTGACCCTGATCGCGATCTCCCCTTCACCGGGAAATTCGCCCGTCAAAGGCACGGTCAGCGACGTCTTCCCACCCTTCTCCAGCCTCTTTACCTCAGAAAATTCGCCCTGATCCACGGTCACAGCCATGTTGCTGGTGACATCGATCTTGTAATCACCTGCCTCGCCATCGGTGTTGACAATGTCGAGCCGCAACTGCGACACGTCGCTTGGGCTGAGGAACTTTGGTGCGCTGGAAGTCACAACCACCGGATCGCGAATGACGACATCCGAAACCGCATGGCCGACTCCGGTCTTGGTCCAGGCAACCGCCATGACCCGCGCCGTGCCGTTGAATTGCGGAATATCGAAACTGACCGTCGCCTTGCCCTCACTATCCAATTCAACCGGACCGGCAAAAAATGCGACGAGCTTCTCTTTCGGCGGGCTGCCCTGCAGCGCAACCTGCCCGCCATCGCCACCGGTTCTGAGACGCCCAGTGGCTCCGAGCGAACCATCGATCAGGCGGCCATATAGATCGCGGATTTCAAGCCCAAGCCTACGCTGGCCGAAATACCATTCATCCGGTTTCGGCGGCTCGTAGCGGGTGAGGTTCAAAATGCCGACATCCACGGCTGCAATCGTCACATAGGCCTTGTCGCCAGCGCCCGCACCGGAAACATGCACCGGAATCTGCAGCGCCTGTCTTGGCAATGTCTGCTTGGGAAGATCGAGCGCGATGCCGAGCTTGCGCTCGCCCGGATCGACCGCAAGCCACTTCACGCCAATGGCGCGCATCGGCATGCGGCTTTCCTGCGCATCGCCGGGGCGGAACAGGGTTGCCGTCACATAGGAGCCAGCGCCCCAATCTTCGGTCACCGGGATTTCGACTTCGCCGCCCTTGTCACCGATCTCGACATTCTGCACCGAGATCAGCTTTTCGGAACCTGCGACCACCATCAACTGTCCGGCGTAACGGGAGGTGACCTGAAGCTTGGCGGTCTCGCCGACCTTATAGCTCTGCTTGTCGAGCGCGATTTCCAGCGCATCCGGCGTCTCGGTCGAGCTTGCGGTAACGAACCAGCCAGCATCGAACTCCACGCTGGAGACTGCGCCATCATTTTGCGGGGCTTCAACCTCCAGCCGGTAACGGCCCCAGTTGACGGGAACGGAAATCTCCGCGCCATCCGTTGTTACGGAAAGCGTACCGGTCTCTACCTGCTTGGTATGAACCACCGGCTCATAGCGCCAGGAATTGCCCTGACGATACCATTGATAATTGCGCTCGACCTTGATCAGCTTCCAGGTGAGGTCCTTCATGGCCTGCCTACTGCCATCTGGCGCAAGGCCGATCACATGGAAACGGCCGATGGAGTTTTCCGCCAGATCCCCCGAGAATTGCGGCTTTATGCCGATCATGTTGGCGTCGGACTTCACCGGCAATGTCAGCGAACGCTCCACCGCACGGCCACCCGCCTCGCGCATGCGGACCGTGATGTTGGCCGACAGGAACTGCGTAGTTGAGGGAAGATCACCAAGCTCCACCGGGAAGCTTGCCTTGCCGTTTTCATCCAGGGCAGGAAGTTTATCAAGCGTCGTGCGGCTTTCCTCTTCCGTCTCCTCATCCGCCAGGCCGAAGAAGTAGCCTTCGAAGGCCGGGTTGGTGCGCGTCGGCTTCAGCGCCACTTCGCCTTCCAGCTCAAGTCCTGCCGCCGGTGCGCCATAGAGATAGCGGCCATCGACGTCGATCTCGGTCTCACCCGCCGGATCGATCTCCTTCGATGCGCTGGTCAACTCGAATTCGGTGCGATCAGGAACGAAATCATCGACCAGAAAGGATTTTTCGCTGATCGCGCTGGCCTTTGGATCAGTGTAAATCCGCATCGTCCAGGTCCCACGCATGGCAGATTCCTGAAGTGGCAGATCTACCGCGTGACCGCCGAGCGCCTTGCCATCACTGACGAAGCGCCGATCCTCGACGCCGTCAGGGCGCGAGAAGATAAATGTCAATGGCAGGTTTTCGATCGCATTGCCTTCGACATCGCGCGAAAGTGCGGATGCATGCACCGTTTCACCAGCGCGGTAAATACCGCGCTCCGTCCAGCTGAACACATCGATGGCACCGGGTGCGGCGCGACCGGTCACGCCCCGGTCGGAAAGATCGAAGCCAGCGCGTGTCATGTCGAGGAAGACATAGTCCTTTTCGCCATTGCGCGCTGTTATGATGGCAGGCGCCTGTCCTGCAGAGCCTCGCATCAAGCCTGCGGAAAATGTTGCACGGCCTTCGCCATCCGTGGTGGCGGAACCGAGCACTTCGTTGTTCTTGGCCAGAAGCTGAAGCGAGACGCCTTTCAATGGTTCGGCCGTACTCAGAGCCCGCACAAAAACATTGAGACCATCGGTTCCGGCATAGGTGGTGATGCCAGTATCGGAAATCAGAAACCACTGAGTGGCGCGCGCGTCCCAGTTTTCCGGAGCCGTGCCCGGCGGAACAGCAGTCATGACATAAATACCGGGCTTGCGATCCGGCAGAGCCTCGTCCACCGGGAAACTTGTGACCACGTCCTTGTTCAGTTCGGTCTGGATATCGATCCCGCCCTGCCAGACGAGTTCCCCCAACTCGTTCTCGATTTTTTCGGCGCCATAGCCATCCATCTGGGTAAGGAACTGTGAATTGGCCAGAAGCGAGGTGATGTTGCGATCGCCTACACGATAAAGCTTCAAATCCGCATGATCGATATTGACCGAGACGAGCGGAATGCCGCGACGCGCCGTGCCGGGAAGCACGAAGTTATCGCCAGTGAAGCGCACCGAGCCGGCGCGGTCGCGCACGTAAATGTCGAGATCAACCTGCTTCTCCAGCGGCTCTTCCACGGAGGACGGCAGGCCGGCGCGAAGGGCTATCTTGTATTTCTGCCCGTGGGTCAGACCTTCGACGCAAATCTCGCTGCCCTTGGCTTCGAGCGCTTTTGGCGCAGCGCCATCGAATGTTACGAATGGCGAATAATCGGCATTCTTGACCAGGGGCTCTGAGAACTGAATGCAGGCACGCGGCGTCACGCTATCGTTGTCAACCGTGTTGTTGACGACGCGGAAGCCCTGGCGGGTGCGAAGATCGTTATAGGCCGCGCGTGTCTTGGCGACATCCGAAAGCGCAAGGCTTGCCTTGTAAGAATTCAGCGCCGCGCGATAGTTCTGACCCTTCTCGAAAGCCTGAGCCAGCCGGTTCAGCGCCGTCAACCGAGCGCTCTGCGTTCGGCTGAACTGGTAGGCGTTGAGCGCTGCCGCTGGCGCCTCGCCGAGAATTTCATAATTGTTTTCGACCTTCGCTTCGACGGAGGAAAGTTCAGCCCACAGATCACCATTTTCTGGGTTGAGTGAAAGCGCGGACTTATAGACTTCCACAGCCTGCGGGATGTCGAACACCGCTTGCTGGCGGGCCTGCGATAGCAGAGCATCAAGCCCTTGCGTGTCATCGGCCTGCGGCAGGTTGGCCTTCAGCTTTCGCGCCTGCTGGTAGAGACTGTCCTCGACGAAGGAGAGACGCTGCGGTGCGCCAAGGTCTGGCTCGCTGGCTGCTTCGACGATCTTGCCGGCAACAGCGCCTGGAAAGGCGTTAAGCTGGTTGTAATCCGACTTCAGAAAACACCACTTCACCTTGGGGTTATAGGTGAAGGCCTTGCAGCCCTTGTCATCGATGCAAATGGTCTTGCACTGGTCAAGCGAGACATTCTGCTCGGTGCGCAGATCGAAACCGAAATAGTCGCCATTTGCGGTCGTCACCACCTTGCGCGTCGCATCCTGTGCCAGGAGCGGAGATGCGGTCAAAGCGGCAAGAACAAGAGCAAAGGCGTGCGTAACGACGCGAAAGGACATCGGTCTCTCCCCGAAAACACAATGATCGGCGCGACTTTGGTCCTATTCAAGCTTCTTTGTCAACGGAGCCTTATGTCTGCGCCTGCCACTCCCGGCGCAAAAGTGCATATTGCATCGTATTCTCGTAAAGCGGGTGTCCAGCCTCGTTCTTGGTGAAGGAAATGAAGTCCAGGAACAGCCCTTCGCGGCGCATCCCGAGCCTCTCGCATAGCTTCTGAGAGGCAAAGTTATTATCTTCGACGTAGGCGTAGAGGCGACGTATCTGCCTCTCGACGAAAAGCCAGCGAAACAGTGCGCGAGCCGCTTCCTGCGCGTAGCCACAGCCGGCATAGTCGCCATTAAAATTCCACCCAACGGACAGCGTATCACCCTCTTCATCGGCAATGGCAAAGAGATCGCCGATCACCCTGTCATGCTCGGTGGAATAGACTGCAATATAGTCATCGGAGCCGCCACGCTTGATTGCTTCTGCCTCGGCCTCTTCGAGGTTTTGAAGCCGTTGCGAGAGAAAGCAGTTCGGCCGCGGATCGCGCAAATAGGCAAGCAGGTCCTGCGCGTCTTCCGCCTTGAAGTTTCTAAGAGCCAAACGTTTCGTTCTGATCTCGTCCATTTACGTCTCCTGAGAGTGGCACCTTCTGGTGCCAACAAATTGGCGAGCACGGCCATCCGTTGAAAAAACAACAACATTATGTCGAGCAGGCTTGGTCATTCGGCTACCCTTACGTCAACTCCTCCATTCGTTGCCGCCTTGCAACGGATCGAGGATTTCAGCTTGCAATCATCTGCTAATTGAATGCGACGTCGTGGACACAGGAGGAACTCACGCGCAGTGTCACGGCATTCGGCGGGGGCTGATTCAGAAAGGTTTTCAAATGAGAAACGTCATCAAGCTTGCTGCACTCATGGCAGCGCTTGCTTCTACCACCGCTTATGCGGCTGACCTTGCCGTTCAGACCGAACCGGCAGTCGTTGCCGATCCAGGCGGCTTCTACATCGGTAGCCTGAACAGCCTGACATTTATGGACGACACAAACTTCTCGATCGTTGGCGCTGGCGTCAACACCGATTACGATGTCGGTTACTACAGCGCATTTCGCGCCGGTTACAGCTTCGGCTCTTACGACTTCGTTTCCCCACGCGTGGAACTTGAAGTCGGTTACGGCCGCTCGGATGTCGATACGCATACGGTAAACGGCGTGGGTGCTGCTGGCTCCTTCGGCTCCGCCCGCAACTTCCAGGGCTACGTCAACGGCTACATCGACGTTCCGACCGGCACGGCCTTCACCCCTTACTTCGGTGGCGGTATTGGCGCGATGAACCTCAAGCTTCGTGATCAGGGTACAGCTGGTCCTGGCGTGATCATGAACGACAGCGACACGGCATTTGCATACCATCTGGATGCAGGCGTGGGCATTGAGTTGAACACCATCTCCTTCCTGCGTGACAGCGCGCTGTTTGCCAACACCACCTTCGATATCGGCTATCGTTACACGGGTGCGGACAACTTCGACTTCACCGCTACAGACGGCACGGTTTCCAGCACAGACTTCAAGAGCCACGCCATCACCGCCGGCTTCCGTCGTCAGTTCTGATCGAACAACGGTCGCTCCAAATGAAAAGGGATCGCGCCGTGCGCGGTCCCTTTTTTGTTGAGGCGAGTGGTTTGAAAGTCGAATAGCGCTAGTGCGAGAGCGAACCCAAAGCGCCGCGCACTTTATCTCGATTTGCTGGAAAGTTTCCCAAAGGCTTTTAGAAGACCGTTCTCGGAGATCACCAGATAGTCTTCCATCTTCTCGCTTGCCTCTGCAAACCTGTCCTCTTCGCACAGAGTGACGATCTCCTCGTTCATGTCGACGAAGGGTGAGTGCAGCAGACGCGGATCCTCGATGAGAGCAAAGCCCAGACGAAGCTCGGCCGATACCCTTTCATAAAGCTCGCTCAACCGCTCACTATCGGCAAGCGCTACAACGGCTGAGTGAAAGGCCATATTGGCGCTACCGACCTCGAGCCAAAGCTCCTGCTCGCGCTTCTGCTTGGCCTCCTCGACAGCCTGGCGCATGGCCTTGACCGATTCATGCAGGCGCCACGCCTTGCGGAGCGCCCCGCACTCGAGCATGCGCCGCACGCGGTAAATATCCATTATCGAAGCCATGGTCGGCGTCTGCACGAAAACGCCGCGATTGGTCTCGTGCCGCAGAAGACCCTCTTTCGTCATGATGCGAAAGGCCTCACGCAGAGAATTGCGCGATACTTCCAGATGCTCGCTGAAGGCTGCTTCCGATATGCGCTGACCTGGTCTGAGTTCGCCCGATATCAGCATGAGGCGGATGCGCTTGGCGATCCAGTCGGACAGCGGCATGCTTTCACGTGTGTCTGTCACAGGCTTCCTCGCTTCTTCTTGCGCGGTCTTCAGATAACAAAAGACTGGAGGAATCAAGCAATAGTTTCAACGGCTTTAACGGCTGCGCCGCAAGGAGGAGGAAGTGGCGTTCAAGACGTCACTGTTGATCTGAGAAACGGCATATGAATGAACAAAATAAAAAAATTGTTGAACAATATTGACATCACAAACAAACCATCCATGATGACCTGATAAGCATCCGCGAGGGGCGGGTGACGATAAGAACAGGAAAACTCTCATGCAGCAGACCGAGCAAATGCCCGGCCGCACCAGCGCGGCTGCGTCCAAAACAAACTCCAGACGCTTTGCACTGCTATCCGCCATCTTCCTGATGGCGACATCGGCCATCGGCCCAGGCTTCATCACACAGACGGCGACATTCACGACGCAGTTGGGCGCCGCCTTCGCCTTCGGCATTCTTGCCTCCATCCTCATCGACTTCGTCGTCCAGCTCAACATCTGGCGCATCGTCACACTGACGCGTATGCGCGCCTCGGACATTGCCAATGCAGCCATTCCGGGATCAGGCTATCTTCTCGCCATCCTGGTCATTATCGGCGGTCTGTTCTTCAACATTGGCAACATCGGCGGCACCGGCCTTGGGCTCAACGCCATGTTTGGCCTCGACCCCAAGATCGGCGGCGCTATCAGCGCGGTCTTCGCTATCGCCATCTTCCTTTCCAAGCGCGCTGGCCTGGCGGTTGACCGCTTCATCATATTCGCTGGGATCGTGATGATCGTGCTGACGCTCTATGTCGCGTTTGTTTCGGCACCGCCCGTCGGTGATGCGTTCCGCCAGACGTTCCTGCCGGACACGATCAATTTCGCAACGATCACCACCATCGTCGGCGGCACCGTTGGCGGCTACATCACCTATTCCGGCGCTCATCGTCTGCTGGACCGCGGCATGGTCGGCATCGAAAATCTACCTGCCGTCAACCGCGCAGCACTGACGGGTATCGCCGTCACCGGCATCATGCGCTACGTGCTGTTTCTTGCCATTCTCGGCGTCGTCGCCAGCGGTGTCATCATCGATACCTCCAGCCAGGCGGCCAACCCGGCCGGTCAGGCATTCCGCTCGGCTGCGGGCGATCTCGGCTTCCGTCTGTTCGGCATCATCTTCTGGGCAGCCGCGATCACGAGCGTCATTGGGGCGGCCTATACCTCCGTTTCATTCCTCCCAGTCTTCAAGCAGGACATGAGCGAGCGCGCCCGCAACATCGCGACGGTCATCTTTATTGCCGTGTCGCTCGTCGCCTACATGCTCATCACCACGCCGCCTGCGGCCATGCTGGTCTTCGTCGGCGGTCTGAACGGCCTGATCCTGCCGATTGGCCTTAGCATCTTCCTTTTCGCCGCATGGAAGCGTGAAGACCTGATGGGCGGTCATCGCTACTCCCGCGTCCTGCTCGGCCTCGGCGTCCTGACCTGCGCATTGACATGGTACATGGGCTACAAGTCTGCTGGCACGATCTTCGGCCTGCTCGGTCTTTGATAAGACTGCGACAAAAACACGTGGCCGCCCCGGGTGGCCACGCTTACCAAAACGGTTCAGGAGAACATCACCATGGCGCATATCGACCTCAACAGCGATCTTGGCGAAAGCTACGGCGCATGGAGCATGGGCGACGACGAAGCGATGCTCTCCATCGTCTCCAGCGCCAATATTGCCTGCGGTTTTCACGCGGGCGATCCGACCGGCATTTTCAAGACCGTGAAGGCGGCAGCTGCCAATGGCGTGGTGATCGGCGCGCATGTGTCCTATCCTGACCGCGTCGGCTTCGGCCGTAGAGATATGGACGTAACGCCGGAGGATCTGATCGCTGACGTGATATACCAGATCGGCGCGCTGAAAGGCATTGCCGCTGCCGCTGGAACTACGGTTCGCTACGTCAAGCCACACGGTGCGCTTTACAATCGCATCGCCCACGATTCCAAGCCGGGACAGGCCGTCATTGACGGCATCAAAGCCGTCGATCCATCGCTGGTGCTGATGGGCCTCGCCAACGCGCCAATTCTCGATCTGGCACGCAAGGCGGGACTTTCCGTTGTGGCAGAAGCTTTTGCCGACCGTGCCTATACGCCGGATGGGCAACTCGTGTCCCGTCGCGAGAAGGGTGCGGTCCTCCACGATGCCGATCAAATTGCCGACCGCATGGTGCAACTGGCCCGCCAGGGAACGCTGGAAGCCATCGACGGCAGCGTGATCAAGATCGAGGCGCAGTCCATCTGCGTTCATGGCGATAGCCCAGGCGCGGTCGATATTGCACGCGAAATTCGCCGCCGGTTTGAAACGGACGGTATTGCCGTTCGCTCTTTCACCTCTTGAACGATAGGAGCGGCCAATGACCATCCCTACATCGCACACCGCCAAGAATGTCGAGCTTGCACAAAAAGCACGCGCCAGCTACCGCGCCGGTCTCGTGCAGCCGACCTCCGGTATCGCGCCGGGCTTCACGCAAGCCAACATGATCGTGCTGCCGCGCGACTGGGCCTTCGACTTTCTGCTTTATGCGCAGCGCAATCCAAAGCCTTGCCCTGTACTGGACGTCTCCGATCCCGGCTCACCCACCACGCTTCTGGCGCCCGGTGCTGATCTACGGACCGATCTGCCGCTCTACCGAATCTGGCGTGATGGCAAGCTCGCTGAGGAAACCCATGATGCCACGTCGGCCTGGGCCGAGCGCGACGATATGGTGGCCTTCCTGATCGGCTGCAGCTTCACCTTTGAAACGCCGATGGTGGAAGCGGGTATCGAAATCCGCCACATGACGGACAAGAGCAATGTTCCCATGTATTTGACGAACCGCGCCTGTCGTCCTGCGGGACGCCTGAAGGGCAATATGGTGGTCTCAATGCGGCCGATCCCGGCATCGCGGGTTGCGGATGCGGCGACGATTTCCGGTCGCTTCCCGGCTGTTCATGGCGCACCAGTGCATATCGGCATGCCAGAGGAACTGGGCATCACCGATCTCGCGAAGCCGGATTTTGGCGATCCTGTGCGCATCGAGCCCGGCGAAGTGCCGGTGTTCTGGGCTTGCGGCGTGACCCCGCAGGCGGCGGTCATGGCGTCTGGCGTGCCCTTTGCCATCACCCATGCGCCGGGCCATATGTTCATCACAGACATTCCCGATTCCGCCTATCACGCGTGAGGATATGATGCGTTTTCTTCCCGTCAGTCTCACGACGATCCTGGTCGAACTTGCCGATCTTGATGAGACGCTTGCGCTTTTCGCCTCTCTCGAAAACGATCCGGTCGACGGCGTCGAGGAGACCGTTCCAGCGGCCCGCACCCTGATGATCCGCTTCCGTCCGGAAAAGATCGATCGCGAAGCGCTAGCCGCGGAACTTTCCCGTCGCGACCTGACGGCGAAGATCCCGCCTTCGGATCAACTGGTTGAAATCCCGGTTCGTTACGATGGCGAAGACCTTGCCGATGTCGCAGGTCTGACGGGACTGAGTGTTGATGAAGTTGTTCGCCGCCATACGGAGAGCGAGTTCACTGTCGCCTTTTGTGGCTTTGCACCGGGCTTCGGCTATCTCGTTGGTGGCGACCCGGCACTGCATGTGCCGCGGCGGCAAAGCCCGCGCACGCGCATTCCGGCGGGCTCCGTCGCGTTGGCGGGTGCCTTCAGCGGAGTTTATCCGCAAAACAGTCCAGGCGGCTGGCAGATCATCGGCACAACGCCGGTGAAAATGTGGGACATCGACCGAGATCCCGGCGCGCTGTTCCAGCCAGGCTACCGGGTCCGTTTTGTCGACATGGACAAGGTGACGGGAAAGATCAGCCTACCGGCGTCCGCTCCTGCGAAGCAGGCTACCGAACCGTCGAGAGAAAAACCACATTTCGAAGTGCTTACAGCACCCATGCCCGCGCTTTTTCAGGACCTCGGCCGCTTCGGACAGACCGGACAAGGCGTTTCCGCCTCCGGTGCGCTTGATCGCGGCGCCTTCAATGCGGCAAACCGCATCACCGGCAATCCACATAACACGCCCTGTCTGGAACTGACGCTCGGCGGCTTTTCCTTCCGCGCCTCGAGCCGGGCCGTGATCGCTCTTGCCGGAGCCCCCTGCCCCATTACCATCGAGACGGCACACGGGCGCTTCACAGCCGATATATACACGCCGATCTCGCTTGAGTCCGGCGACGTGGTCACGCTTGGCCAACCTTCCAAGGGCATGCGCTGTTATCTCTCCGTCCGCAGCGGCTTCGACGTCGAGCCGGTGCTGGGCAGTTTCGCTACCGATACGCTGGCCATCGTCGGGCCTAAGCCGGTGGTCGCTGGCGCGATCCTGCCGCTCAAAAGCGAAGCCAAGACGCTGTCTAGCGTTGCCATCGATGAAGTTGCGAGCTTCGAACCGCCGTCCGTAGACGATGTTGTCACGCTCGACGTCGTTCTCGGTCCGCGCACCGACTGGTTCTCGCAGAGGGGTATCGAGACGCTGACAAACCAACTCTGGCAGGTGACGCCGCAATCCAACCGCGTGGGCATTCGCCTGGCAGGTGAGGTTCCGGTGGAACGCCTCGATAGCGCAGAACTGCCGAGTGAGGGCACTGCCACAGGCGCAATCCAGATTCCCCATAGCGGCCAGCCCGTGCTCTTCCTTGCCGATCATCCGCTGACTGGCGGTTATCCGGTGATCGGAGCCGTGGCGGAGTATCATCTCGATCTCGCGGGGCAGATCCCCGTCAATGCCAAAATCCAGTTCCGCCCGATCGGGCCTTTCGCCGACATTACAGCCAAGAACATTTGAATCCGAGGAGAATAGCGATGAAGAAAGTTCTGATTGCCAATCGCGGCGAAATCGCTGTCCGGATCATTCGCGCATGCGCGGATTACGGTCTCCAGTCTGTCGCCGTCTATGCCGACCCGGATCAGGATGCGGTGTTCGTGCGCATGGCGGATGAGGCCTATGCGCTGGAGGGTGTGCGCCCTTCGGAAACCTACCTCGATATCCCCAAGCTGATTGCCATCGCGAAGCGTTCGGGTGCGGACTCCATCCATCCCGGCTACGGCTTTCTGTCCGAACGCGCCGAATTTGCGCAAGCCGTGCTTGATGCAGGCCTGATCTGGATCGGCCCCGACCCGAAGGTGATCGACGCATTGGGCGACAAGGTCGAGGCGCGACGCATCGCGACGAGCGTCGGCGCGCCGCTCGTTGCTGGCAGCGACGGCCCGGTGGACACCGCAGCCGAAGTCATCGCCTTTGCCGAAGAACACGGCCTGCCGGTCGCCATCAAGGCCGCCCATGGCGGCGGTGGACGCGGCTTGAAGGTTGCCTGGAAGATGGAAGAGATCGCCGATCTCTACGAATCCGCCGTCAGAGAAGCGACCGCCGCTTTCGGTCGCGGCGAATGTTTCCTCGAACGCTTTCTCGACCGGCCGCGCCATATCGAGGCGCAGGTTCTGGCCGACAAGCATGGCAACGTGCTGGTGCTCGGCACCCGCGACTGCTCGCTGCAGCGCCGTAATCAGAAGTTGATCGAAGAAGCCCCTGCCCCCTTCCTCTCGGACGAGCAACGGCAAAAAATCCACTCGTCCGCCAAGGCGATCTGTGCCGCCGCGGGCTATAGCGGTGCCGGCACGGTGGAGTTTCTGCTCGGCGTCGATGGCACGATTTCGTTCCTGGAGGTCAATACCCGCCTTCAGGTTGAGCACCCCGTTACCGAGGAAACGACCGGTATCGATCTGGTCATCGAACAGTTCCGCATCGCCGAAGGCAAGTCGCTGCGTGTTCTGGAGACGCCGGAACCTCGCGGCCACTCGATGGAGTTCCGCATCAACGCCGAGGATCCGGGCCGTGGATTCCTGCCCACACCCGGCGCCATCACACTCTTCGATCCGCCCGCCGGCCCTGGCGTTCGTCTCGATAGCGGCGTCGTGACTGGCTCAAGCGTGCCTGGCGTGTTCGATTCTCTGATGGCGAAGCTGATCGTCACCGGTGAAAATCGCCAGCAAGTGTTGCAACGCGCGCGCCGTGCCCTGAAAGAGTTCAAGATCGAAGGTGTGGCGACCGTTTTGCCTTTCCACCGTGCGGCGCTGGAGTCGGACGACTTTGCAGGCAAGGATCGTTTCAACGTCCACACCCGCTGGATCGAAACCGACTTCGCCGCAATGCCGCATGCGATGGAGCGCCCTGTCCAAGCAGAAGATCCATCCATCCAACGCACCTACCTCGAAATCGATGGCAAGCGCGTTTCCGTGGGTCTACCCACCGTTCTCCTCTCCGCCCTCGGCAAAGTCGGCACCGTATCTCCGATTGGTGCAGATAGCGCAGCCGTTCAAAAGGATGGCGAGATCGCCGCTCCCGTTTCAGGCACGTTGCAATCCTTCAAGGTTGAAGATGGGCAAAGCGTCTCCGAGGGAGACCTCTTGGCGGTGATGGAAGCCATGAAGATGGAAACGCAAATCATTGCCACGAAAAGCGGCAAGATCCGCCTGCTGGTCAAGGAAGGCGATTATCTCCAGGCCGGCGCCGCGCTAATGTCGATCGATTGATCGCGCTTGGGGGAAAGGCGCAAACTCCGCCCTTTCCCCAACACTCTGTGCGCCTACAGTCAACATCGCGCCTTTGTCACGTTCTCCTGAAGGAACACATCTCACACTCCAAGGTTAGGCCCATCAACCAACGGAGGTTCCCATGAGTTCGGAAAAAAACGTCGACAAGATCCATGCGGATGCAAGACCGCAATTTGCGCCGGGCAAAAAGACCTCGGACAATAACGGCGTTGCAAGCGCCAAACCCACTGTCATTACTGGCTCCGACGACGCGACAGCCAACAAAATCCCGCCAGGTGAAAAAAAGCCTGAAAAGGACTGGGACGTAAATTACGACGAGCGTGAAATGAACGAGGGCGATTTCCGGGGCTAGGAGCACCGGAAACCCCCTCTACCTGGCGAAGCTCGTGTTCAGGGAACTTTCGATCCCATGCCGAATTTAAGAGACATGGCAAATACCGCTAGACCCGCACAGGCGCAGAACCATCAACCCGACATTCGCGACCGGTTGATCGTGGCGCTCTATGCGCAATTAAAGGCGGAGCGAGACACGCGTGAAGCGATGGAATGGGTCGCTCGCCACGGCGGACTATCGCCGGAGGTGATGGAGGCTATGAC
Organism: uncultured Agrobacterium sp.; assembly: GCA_913777615.1. Lineage (GTDB taxonomy): Bacteria > Pseudomonadota > Alphaproteobacteria > Rhizobiales > Rhizobiaceae > Agrobacterium. The sequence goes on from CAJYTK010000018.1 coordinate 72,795, forward strand.
TTCTGACCCCGTCCCGGCGTTCTCGCAGGACGATCTGGTCGCAGTAGAGCGCATCATCGAGCGGGATCGTTCCGACCGATCCAAAGTGAAAGAAAGCTGACAAATGTCCCCGAGAGCCGTGTGGAGAGGTAGTATCAAATTCGCTGATTTTCAGTGCGATGTTGGACTCTACACAGCCATCTCATCGTCGGAGAAAATCTCATTCAACATCATTAATCGCAAAACGGGTAATCGTGTCGAGCGACAGTACCTGGATAGTGAAACTGGCGATAAGGTCGAGCGGGACCAACAGGTTAAAGGTTACGAACTTGAGAATGGCGATCATATCGTCATAGAGGGCGATGAGCTTGCCGAGCTGTTGCCAGATGCCAACAAGACAATCCGGATCAAGAATTTCCTCGATTGTACCGAAATCGATAAACTCTATTTCGACAAGCCTTATTACCTCTCGCCATCTACCGACCAGGATCGTGAAGCCCTATCGCTTCTGGCGCAAACGCTGAAAGACCGCCAAGTCGCGGCACTTGCGGAAGCGATACTCTTTCGCCGAAACCGAATGCTATTGATCCGGCTCGATGGCGATGCGCTGATCGCCACGACATTGAACTATGATTACGAGGTGCGCTCGCAAGCCGCCGCATTCAAGTCCATTCCCGATATCGAATTCGATGATGAGATGCTGGAACTTGCAGGTCACATCATCAAGAAGCGGGCAGGCAAATTCGATCCGTCGCATTACAGCGACCGCTATAATGATGCTCTGACAGAACTCGTGCAGGCGAAAATCGAAGGCAAGACGATCAAGAAGCGCGAGCCCGAGAAGCGCGATAACGTCATTGATCTGAAAGAAGCGCTGCGCCAGAGCGCCGGTGCCTCTGACAAAAAGGCTACCAAGCCCAAGTCATCCGGCACCGCTAAAAGCAAGAAGGCAAGTTGATCCATGGGCCTTCAAACCTATAATCAGAAGCGCAAATTCGACAAGACGCCGGAGCCGAAAGGCGAAGCGGCTGCCACCGCCGGCAACAGTTTCGTGGTACAGAAACACGATGCCCGGCGGCTGCACTACGATTTCCGCCTGGAAATGGACGGCGTGCTGAAGAGTTGGGCGGTGACCAAAGGCCCGAGTCTCGATCCGAATGAAAAGCGGCTTGCCGTTCATGTCGAGGATCATCCGCTAAGTTATGCGGACTTCGAAGGCACCATTCCGAAGGGACAGTATGGCGGCGGCACCGTTATCGTCTGGGATCGCGGCACCTGGTCTTCAATCGGCGATGCGAAGAAGGCCTATCGCAAAGGCCACATGGAATTCGAACTCGACGGCGAGAAGCTGAAGGGCCGCTGGCATCTGGTACGGATGAAGGGAAAACCAGACGAGAAAAGGGAAAACTGGCTGCTGATCAAGGCGCATGACGAAGAGGCCAGCGACACAATCGATCTGCTCGACAAGGCTGCCGATTCCGTCAATACCGGTCGCAGCATCGAGCAGGTGGCGAAAAAACCCGAGGACACTTGGAATTCCAAGCCGGTGTCTTCAAAGGCCAAAAGCGCGAGGACCGTCAGCAAACAGGTGCATGATTTCCCAAAGGGCAGCCGCAAGGCTGCAATGCCCTCCTTCATAAAGCCCGCCTTGGCGACCTTGAAGAACTGGGCGCCGGAAGGATCTCGCTGGCTGCACGAAATCAAGTTCGACGGGTATCGTCTGCAGGCCAGGATCGAGAAGGGTGAAGTCGTGCTCCTCACCCGTAGCGGGCTGGACTGGACGGAGAAATTCGGAGAGGCCATCCGCCAATCGCTCGCCGCACTGCCGGTGGAAACTGCCATCATCGACGGCGAACTGGTTGTCGAAAAGCAAAGTGGCGTTTCCGACTTCTCCGCACTTCAGTCCGATCTTAGCGAGGGTCGGCATGATCGTTTTCGCTACTACCTCTTCGACCTGCTCTATCTGGATGGCCGGGACCTGCAGGAAGCGCCACTTGTGGATCGCAAGGCGTTGCTGGAAAAACTGTTACCCTCCGACGACCCTGTGCTGCGCTACAGCGCGCATTTTCAAGAGGACGGAGAAAAGGTTCTCCAGAATGCCTGCTCGCTTGGACTGGAAGGTGTCATCTCTAAGGTCGCCGAGTCTCCCTACGTCTCCGGGCGCAAGGGACAGTGGATTAAGTCCAAGTGCAGCAGCGGTCAGGAATTTGTCATCGGAGGCTATACGCTGTCTTCCTCATCGGACGAGGCTATCGGCTCTCTGGCGCTTGGCGTTTACGAGAATGGCAAGCTTCGGCATGTCGGCCGGGTGGGAACCGGCTTCACCGGCGCGACCGCAGAGATGATCTTTAACAGGCTCAAACCTCTGACGCAGACAGAAAGTCCCTTCTCGCAGAAGCTTACAGCACTTGCCCGGCGCGATCTTCACTACGTCAAACCGCAGCTTGTCACGGAAGTCGAGTTTCGTGGCTGGTCCGGCGATGGCAATCTTCGCCACGCCTCCTTCAAAGGATTGCGCGAAGACAAGGCACCCAAGGAGGTCAGCCGGGAGATAGAAGACGTAACAAAGTCTAAGACAGGTGGCGCAACACAGACACCACAGACGAAGATCAAATTCACCCATCCCGAGCGGGTCTATTGGCCGGATCAGAAGACTACCAAGGCAGACCTGGCCGACTATTATGCCACGGTGTGGGAGTATATTGCACCCTACGTCACAAATCGCGCACTTTCCCTGCTCCGCTGCCCGGAAGGGATCGACGGCCAAACATTCTTCCAAAAGCACCCCTGGCGCGGCATGAATAAAGCGATCGGTTCGATTAAGGACCCGAAAGACCGCGCGGGCGAACCGCTTGTGGTCATCAGCGATTTCGATGGCATGATGGCGCTCGTTCAATCCGCAGTGCTTGAAATTCACCCTTGGGGTTCGAGCACCAAGGCTTGGGAAAAGCCGGACTTGATCACCATGGATCTCGATCCGGGGAAGGACGTGGTATGGAGCGCGGTGGTCGAAGCCGCGCTTGATCTCAAATCCCGGCTGGAAGCGGCGGGGTTGGCAGCATTCGTAAAGACTTCCGGCGGCAAGGGCCTGCATGTCGTCGTACCCCTTGAGCCGAAGGCGGGCTGGGCCAAGGTAAAGAGTTTTGCGAAAAAGCTTGCGACTGACATGGGCAGAGATGAGCCGGATAAATATCTGGCTGTCGCAACGAAGGCCAAACGCAATGGTCGCATCTTCATCGATTATCTGCGTAATGGGCGCGGAAGCACGGCGGTCGCACCCTATTCCACTCGTGCGAGGGCTGGCGCGACTGTGTCGATGCCGCTCGAATGGCCCGAGCTTTCCACTGTCAAAGGACCGGCGGAGTTCAACGTGAAGAACACGCCGAAGCACGTCAAGGAGAGGAAGACAGACCCATGGGCCGAATTCTGGGCATCCGCCAAGCCGCTTCCTGGTTAAGATGAACGTGGATTTCTAGGACTGTAAGCTCTTCTTCAGCGCGTCCATGATATTGATGACATTGCCGCCCTTTTTCACCGGCCCTGGCGAGGTCTTTGTCTTCGACTTCGGCCCGCTCTTCGCTTTTGTCTTCAGCAGCTTCTGTACCTTTTTCTGCACGGTATCTTGTACCAGAGACGGCTTCCAATTCGTCAGTTGCTTGTCGATCTGCTTATCCAGCGCCTCTTGCAGCTCTTTGTCGATCTTTATCTTTTTGTCGATCGTATCGACGGCCTCGCGAACCTCGTCGCCATAATGCAGCGTCCAGAGGATGATGCCCTTGCCCGACGGCTCCAGCAGCACCGCGTGCTCGCGGCGGTAAAGCACCAGGCGGGCGATGCCCACCACCTTGTTGGCCTTCATCGCTTCACGAATGACGCTGAAGGCTTCTGCCCCGATCTTGTCTTCCGGTTTGAGAAAGTGCGGTCGATCGTACCAGATCCAATCGATGGAGCCTGCGGGCACGAAGGTCTGGATATCGATGGTTCTGGTGCTTTCCAGGGCGACCGCATCGATCTCGTCATCCTCGAGAAGCACGAAGTCACCGTCCTCCTTCGGGAAACCCTTCACCTGATTTTTTTCCGCTACGGGCCGGTGCGTGACACTATCCACGTAGCGGCTTTCCACGCGATTTCCGGTTTCGCGGTTGATGACGTGGAAACGGATCTTGCCGCTTTCAGAGACTGCGGGCGTGAGTGACACCTTTGCCGTGACAAGCGACAGTCTCAGGTGACCTTTCCAGAATGTCTGTCTCGGCATGGAAACTCCTCGGAGGCGACGATTTCTTCCAACAGCCTCTTCTAATCCCCGGAGCGGAGATGAAGTTCCCCGACTATCAGATCCAGCCCTCTCCTTCTTTCTGCAACAAAGGCGTGGAGAAGGCAGTACGGACGCGCAGTGGCCACTTTTGGTCGAGCTTTTCCAACGCCTCTCGCCAGCGCTCGGATTGCAGCATGGCAGCACCAACGACGACCGGCTCGATACCGGATGCACCCAACAGGGAGAGGCCCGCGACAATGGAGGTACCGGAGGAAATAACATCGTCAATGAGCGCCACGCGCCTCCCTTGCAGAAGCGGCAGCATGCGGGGATCGACATAGAGGCGCTTTTCCTGCTGCGTCGTAATGGACGACATCGGCACCGAGAGCGCATCGAGATACCAGAATTTCCGCGACGTACCGAGCGGTACATAGCGTGAATGGCCGAGGCGACGCGCCACTTCGCTTGCGAGCGTCAGGCCAAGGGTGGGCAATCCCACGACCACATCCGGTTCGAAGGCCTTCAGCTTGGCAGCAAGATCATCCGCCAGCACCCCCAGCACCTCGAAGGAGGCCTGATTGATAATCAGGGAGGCCAGCGCATGCGCTCCATCGGCAAGCGGACGGATCGGCAAACGCAGTTGCCGCCCATCGTCCAACGTCACCGGGTAGAAGCCGACCTTCGTTCCTTCGGTGGGAAAGCTGCCTGGCTCATGTAGCTCCTGCCAGAACTCGTGAGGCTCCATCATGCGTCTTTCCCCATCATTTGTTTCCTCAACATCGTCTGCATTCCTGTTAAATTTCCTATTAAATTCAACGTACTTTTGCACTACAAATACCTCTGATATCCGGGCAACACTGCTCGGCTTCCACACACAAATCCCAAGGACTTCACTGATGACTGCGTCGATCATGACCGCCGAAGAGCTTTCCTATCTGACGGCGCTGCGTCGCGATCTGCATGCCCATCCAGAGCTTGGCTTCGAAGAGGAGCGGACGAGCCAGATCGTCGCCTCGCTGCTGGAGAAGGCGGGAATCTCCGTCCATCGCAGTCTGGGGATCACAGGTGTGGTCGGCACGCTTCAGGTGGGAAACGGCACGCGCCGGATCGGGCTGCGCGCAGACATGGACGCCCTTGCCATGCCTGAACTCGCGGAGCGACCGTATAAATCGACCAGACCGGGCAAGATGCATGCCTGCGGTCATGACGGACACACCATCATGCTTCTCGGTGCTGCCCGCGTACTTGCGCAGACCAGAAACTTCTCCGGCACCGTACACTTCATTTTTCAGCCTGCGGAAGAGGGTCGCGGCGGTGCCAGGAAAATGGTCGAAGACGGGCTCTTCGAGCTTTTCCCCTGCGATGCGGTCTATGGTCTGCACAATATGCCCGGCCTCGATACTGATGAGATGGCGGTGGTGGAGGGGCCGCAGCTTGCGTCTTCCGACAGCTGGCGCGTGGTTTTCAAGGGCGTCGGTACCCATGGCGCAAAACCGCATCTCGGGCGCGATCCGATCACGGCCGCAGCAAGCTTTCTCGCTTCGCTGCAGAGCATTGTCGGACGTGTGGTCGATCCGCTGCAACCCGCAGTCGTCAGCGCCTGCTCGCTTCAGGCGGGGGATCCGAATGCGCTGAACGTGATTCCCGATCTCGTCCATATTGGCGGCACGGCCCGGGCCTATGCGGCTCATGTGCGCGATCAGTTGGAGGAAGAAATCGGCCGTCTGGCGCACGGCACTGCATCGATGTTTGGCATTGAGGCCAATTACGAATTCATCCGCCGCATCCCGCCTGTGGTCAATGAGGCGAGCGCGACCGAGCGCGCATTGAAGGCGGCGCGAAGCGTGTTCGGAGCCAAGGTGCGCACGGCCTTTCCGCCGTCCACTGCCGGTGACGACTTCGCTTTCTTTGCCAGCGAAGCACCGGGCTGCTACGTGTGGCTGGGCAACGGACCTGCCGTGGACGGCGCACTGCACCACAACACCTCCTACGATTTCAACGATGATGCGATCGCATCCGGCGTTGCCTTCTGGAAAACGCTGGTGGAGCAGGAATTGGCGGCGCAATAGCCGCGTTTACGCCAGAACCTCGAGTATCGGCGTTTCCAGTAGCTTTCCCGTCAGCACATCGGCAATGCCCATATCGGTCTGGTGCGGGCCGATATTGCACGCGAGCGTCGCGCCAAAGCAGGCCTTGAAGACGAGATAAGGCGGCTGCCACTCGACCACCTTGCCGACAGCCTCTCGCACCGCTTCGAAACCTGCGGCGACCTCGGTCAGTGGCGCATCGGACACAAGACCGGAGAGAGGTAGAGGCAGCAGAGCCGTCACCTTTCCGCCGGAGGCCACAGCCATACCGCCGCCCGCCGTGATAATCGCGTTGGCAGCGAGTGCCATATCCGTCTCGTTATCGCCGAAGACCGTCAGGTTATGACTGTCATGCGAGACGGTGGTCGCGAACGCGCCATTCCAAGTTCCCCATCCTGTCAGAAAACCTATACGCGTCACAGGCTCAGCCTTACCATGCCGGTGCGTGACGGAAATCATCGTTGTTGCCTCTGGCGGCACAACGAAGCCATCGATCACATCGGCTTCGATCTCTCCCGATTGGGTGAAGCGGGGTTTATCGATGGTGGCAAGACGCACGCGCTTTCCCTCGCTCTTCACCCGGAAATCCTGAGGCGAGCGCAGCGACAGCTTCATGGAATGTTTCAAGGGCGCCGCATCAACCGTGGGGACATCAATGATCATCCGCCCCTGTTCGACAACCGGCGTGCCGCTGACCAGGACATGGCGGGCGGCAAATTGCGTCAGATCGTCGAAAACCACGATGTCGGCCCGGCGGCCCGCAGCTACAAGACCGAGATCGTTGCGCTGAAGGCGCGCGGCGGCATTGAGTGTCGCGGCCTGCAAAGCCCATTGCGGACGAAGACCGTAGCGCACCAGCCGCCTTACCACATCGTCCAACCCGCCACCCTTTAATAGATCGTCCGGGAAGACGTCATCGGTGCAGAGTGTTAGCGTAGGCGGCAGATGACCGAGCTTATTCAGGGCTTCGACAAATTCCGGCAGCAGATGATCGTGCGAGCCGCGCAGCTCGATCGTCAGACCGGCACGCAGCTTCGCCATCAAGTCCTCTGCCGAGGTCAGTTCGTGATCCGAGCTGACGCCGGCGGCCATGAAGGCGTTGAGATCGGCACCCGCCAAGCCACGCGCATGTCCGCAGATCAGCTTGTCGGCATGCAGTCCTTCCTGCAGAATAGCGCTCATGCGCGGATCGCGATCAATGACGCCACGCATATTCATGACTTCAGCAACACCACCGACTTCCGCCCAGAAGAGAATTTCGGCGAGCGCAGTCGCATCGAAGTCGGCACCCGCCTGCTCCAATCCGGGCGCCGACGGCACGCATGAGGGCGCAAGCAGGATTGTGCGCAGCGGCAAGCTGCGGCTGGCCGTTGACGCCCAACACATGCCATCCAGGCCATGCACATTGGCAAATTCATGCGGGTCCCAGACGATTGTCGTGACACCCTTGGCCACCACCGCCGCAGCATAAGCCGCCGGTGTGACCATTGAACTTTCGATATGCATATGCGTATCGATCAATCCCGGCGCGATGTAACCGCCGCTGGCGTCCAGCACGTGCGCCGCATCCTGCCGAGAGCCGGAAGAATGGACACTCGCAATCAGCGGGCCGACGAGGCCGATGTCAGCTGGCCGCAATTCGCCGGTCACGACATCCACCAGAGTGCCGCCGGAAATCAGGATATCGAAAGGCGCATCACCCCGCGCTGCTGCGACGGCACGAATGCGCAGATCCGCGTCATTCATGCCATCGCGATCGACAACGATCGACGTTTCGCTCATCGGCTTGCCTCTTGCAGAAGCGCGCCAAGAATGGCCTCTCGCGCAAATTCAGCATCGACGCTTTGCGCATAATGGGCATTGAAGCGCTCGGCATGGGCAGGCCGCGCCTCCACAACCGTTCGCCCTCGGGTAAGAACACCGTGCAATTCAATATCGATACGGGCCTGTTTCCAGGTAACTCTCTGTGGAGCGACGATGGCAACGGCAGCGCAAGGATCGTAAAGCGCCATGGCGTCGCGTCCCCGGCTGATGGCGATATTGATGAAGCCTTCCAGCATGTCGGCCAACAGCTTTGCGTTTTTGCCGCCCGCTTCACGGATAGGGGTTACATCCGAAAGGGAGGCCGTTACCTTGCGGCAGAAATCGAGATCGACCATGCGCAACGGAAGTTCGTGTGAGATAACAATCGCTGCGGCTTCCGGATCGGCAAAGGCGTTGAATTCGGCAGACGCGGTATGATTGCCAAGCGTAACGCCACCGCCCATCCAGGTCAGTTCGGTGATGCGGGCAGCAAGCTCTGGCTTGGCAAGACAGGCCGCTGCGATGTTGGTGAGAGGGCCAAGCGCCAGGATGCGCTTCTCCCCTTCCCCATCGGCCAGCCACTGGCAAAGAGCTTCGAAGCCATCGGACGCGAACAGATCATCCACTAAGGGAAGCGTGGTGCCGACGGTCGGAATACCGGTTTCGCCGAGAATGCGCTGTGCAGTTTCGATTTCACCCAGCACGGGCTTTTCACGCCCGGCATGAATTGGAAAGCGCCAGGAAAAGGCGGACGCCGCGCCGGCAGCGTTCCTGCGCACCTGATGGAGCGGCGCGTTGCCGAAGACCAGCGACACACCGTCGATCGGCAGGTCCGATGCAGCCACCACCAGAATGGCAGCGATATCGTCGAAGCCCATATCGGTATCGATCCAGAGGCCCATCTTAGCTGAACACCTTCAGGCTGGCCGCCTTTTCAATGGGCAGATCGAAGGCCAGACGTGCGCCGATTTCATGAGCTGGCAGGGCTGCATCGACCTCGGCCTTAATGGTCCCGAGCGCGCTGTCCAGCAGATATTCGCGGCTGCTGCCCGCAAAAGACGTGCCGCGCACGGTTCCCTCAAAAGGACCTGAACCGAGGGTTACCATGCGCGGCCTCCATGCCAGTCCCGCCGTACTCGGAACCTGGCCAGAAAGCGTAATGCGTCCAGCGTCTGTCTTTAGCGCCGTGCCTTCCAGACGGAAAATATTTTCAAAGCCGACAAAATCGGCAACGAAGGCCGAAACAGGAGCATTATATATTTCTTCCGGCGTTCCGATCTGCTCAATCGCGCCGTTCTTCATCACAACTATGCGATCAGCCAGTGCCAGGGCCTCCACCTGATCATGCGTGACGAAGATCATTGTCACGCCCGTTGCCTTCTGCACACGCTGCAACTCGGTGCGCATTTCCAGACGAAGTCGCGCATCGAGGTTGGAGAGTGGCTCGTCGAGTAGCAGGACTTTCGGGTCCATGACCATGGAACGGGCAAGCGCCACGCGCTGCTGCTGACCGCCGGAAAGTTCTGCCGGCTTGCGCGAGGCAAAGCTTGAGAGACCGACAGATTTAAGGCCCGATGCCACCTTCGTATCAAGATCACTGCCTTTCATGCCCTTCAGCCGCAGACCAAAGGCGACGTTCTCATAGACGCTGAGATGCGGAAAGAGCGCATAGGATTGGAAGACGAGACCAACGGCGCGCTTGTTGGCGGAAACGCGCGTAATGTCCGCGCCATCCAGATCGATACGACCGCCTGCAACCGGCATCAGCCCGGCAATCGCACGCATCGTGGTGGTCTTGCCGCAGCCGGAGGGGCCGAGCAGAGCCAGAAGCTCGCCCTTGCGGATATCGAGATTGAGCTTTTCGACGGCCATTGTGGAGCCATAAGCCAGCGAAAGGTTCTGCAGCGAGAGGTATTGTGCGTCAGACATAGCGGGAGAATCCCAGAAAACGTTCGGCCATGAAAACGATGCCGATGGACAGGAAAGCGAGGAGCGAGGAAAGAGCGGCAACCGACGGATCGAAGACGATTTCCATATAGCCCAGCATGTCGATCGGCAGCGTGCGAACGCCCGGCCCCGACAGGAAGAGCGAGACCGGCACCTGATTGAAGCTGGTGACGAAACCAAGAATGAAGGCCGACAGAATGCCGCCCCGGATGTTCGGCAGCACGACACGGAAGAAAGCACCAAGCCGCGACGAGCCGAGCAGCACCGCAGCCTCTTCGATATCCGAGCGCAAATTCGTCAGGCTGGCGGACACCACTCGCACGGCATAGGGAAGGATCAGCGCGGTGTGTGCGAGGAAAAGGGCAAGCGTAATGCCGATGCCGAAAGGCACAACGAAATAGCGAAGCAATGCCAGACCGACGATGATTCCCGGAACGATGATCGGAGCGGAGACGACGGTGCGGATCGTTTCCGAAAAGGGAAGTTTGTAGCGAGACATGGCATAAGCCGCCGGGATGCCAAGCAGGAGTGCTGCGAATGTACCGCCAATGGCGAGGAACATCGACATGGCGAAGCTGTCGCGGAAGCTTTCCACCGTGAAGACCTTGGCGATCCATTTCAGCGAGAAGCCCTGCGGCGGGAAGGCCAGCGTATCGCCGGCCGAAAACGAGGCGGCAACGATGATCAGGAAAGGCCCGATCAGAAAGCCGATGACCAGGACAAGGGTCAGGGGAATGAAGAGATGGCGGGTCATTTCCTGTTCCTTGCCGTTGCAATGCGCTTGAGCAGGATATTGGCCGCAAAACTCATGACGATCAGAATGAAGGCAATGACGCTTGCAGCGACGAAATTGTTGGACACCGTCACCTGCTGATAGAGCAACGTTTCCAGCATCAGGACCTTGGATCCGCCGAGGATGGCGGGTGTGATGTAGGCAGTGAGCGAGCCGGTGAAGACCAGCGTGCCGCCAACGACGAGGCCCTCTTTGGTCAGCGGAATGATAACCTTCCAGAACACCTGAAACCAGTTTGCACCCAGAACCCGCGAGGCGGCCACTACATCGCGCGGCATGTTTTCCAGCGCGCTGATCAGCGAAATGATCATCAAGGGCAGGAAGAGTTGCAAAAGTCCGATGAACACCGCCGTTTCGCTAAAGAGGATACGGATGGGACTGTCGGTCAGACCGAGGAATTTCAGCGCCTCGTTGACGATACCGGTGCGACCGAGAATGACGATCCAGGCATAGGTGCGTGCCACCGGCGAAATCATCAAGGGCAGAATGACCAGATTGATCATATGTCCCTTGGATCCTGGCGGCAGGCTGACGATGGCAAAGGCCGCAGCGTAACCGATAACGGCCGAAACGGCCGTCACCAGCGCTCCGAGCTTTAAAGTGCGCAGAAACACCGCTTGGTTCAAGGGATCGGAAAAGAAGCTCGTATAGGCTTGCAACGTCCATCCGTCCGCAGAGCGAAAGCCTTCCGACAGCAGAATGAAAACGGGCACGAGAAAAACTGCCGCCGCAAAGATTGCGGCGGGCAAGGCAAGTACAAAAGCCTCGGTCCGATTTTGAAACATGGCTGTGTGTCCTCAAGGGTCCATCAGCAAAAAGACGCCATCCTGGAAATCCGGATCGGATCCGAGGTTGACGCCCAACTGCAGATTATTGCCCCACCTTCGCGTTCCACTCGGCAACCCACTTATCACGGTAGTCGAGCGCCGTGGCTGATGGGATGAGCTGGAGACTTTTGACCGTTTCCTCACCATAGGTCAGATTGTTCGCCACCTCTTCGGAAACCTTGACCTCCTTGTTGGTCGGGCTATCCACCAACTTGTCTGCCAGCGCCTTCTGCGTTTCGGTCGAGAGCCAGAAATCCATGAATTGCAGCGCCAGATCCTCGTTCTTCGTACCCTTCGGCACGACGAGCACGTTCATGCCGCCTGTCTGGCCTTCCTTGGGCGTCGCCCAGGCGAGCGGCAGATCGAGCTTTGTGAAAGGCGCCCAGGAGAAACGACCGATGGGTGCTGCCCAGATTTCTTCCTGCTGCATCAGCTGCACCAACTGCGACGACTTTACGTAGAAAGTAACGATATCATCCTTCTTGGCGCCGACGGCCTCGATCGGTCCGCCGAGATCCGGCATATCCTTATCCAGGGCCTTACCAAGCATATAGAGTGCCGGCGGACCCTGATTGGTGGTGACATTCGGGAAAGCGATGTGATCGACCACACCATCCTTGAGAAGATCGGCCCAGCTATCGATCTTCATCTTGTCCGTCCGGTAGACGATGGAGGTCGCATAAAGATTGACGCCGACGCTCATGCCATCGCCATTCGGATCTTTGGCAATGTCGTAGAGCTTGTCGATGTTCGGCACCTTGGCCGTGTCGATCTTTTGGATCAAATCCTTGCGTGCAGCGGACAATGCATCCGCCATCGAGACGATGGCGAGATCGACGACCGGATTTGCCTTGTTGGCCTCCATCTTGGCCAAGCGCTCGACGCTGTTGCCGGTTTCGACGACGAGTTTGCAGCCGCACTTCTTTTCGAAGGGCGTGTAAACCAGTTCCTTGAACTCGTCCTGCGCGAAGGCATAGACGGAAATCGTCAATGTCTTATCCTGCGCCTGAGCGACACCGAGGGACAGCATCAGGGCCGTTCCCGATGTCAAAATGATCTTCTTCATGTGTGTTCTCCAGCTGTGAGGGGTCTGTCTTCAGTCTGCTTCTTGTTATTGGCGGCGGAGGAGGAACGGCGAATGACGAGCTCCATGGCCACTTTGGAAATATCGGCGATCACGCCCCCCGTCTCGGGCCGGAGCGTAGGGTCTTCGGTGTCGATGGCGCGAACGAGCGCTGCGATCGCAGCATCGGCAATGCGCGTCATATCCATGCGTACAGTCGTGAGCGACGGCGTGACGACCGGCGCAAAGATAAGATCATCGAAACCGGTGACGCTTGCCTGCTCCGGCACCGCAATCCCTTCGTCCTGAAGTTCGGTCAGGACACGCAGCGCATGCAAATCCGACGCAGCGGCAAAAGCGGTAAAACCTTCCTGCACCTTATCGGCAACACCGAGCCGACAGCCCTCACCCCTTTGGTGTTCGAGCGGTGCGATCCAGAGCGTTTCGCTACGGGCCGATGCGGAAAGACCGGCGCGAATTCCTCCAACGCGATCGTTCTGCACGTTGGAATCCGGATTTCGGGCAATGATCACGACATCCCGGTGGCCGAACCCGGCAAGGTGGCGGCCGATTTGCACGCCGCCGTCCCAGTGATCGGCGGCAACGGTGTTGCCAGGCGTGGAGGGAGAATCGATCACCGCTACCGGGCAATCGACATTTGCAATCCTGGTGCCGCGGCGTGGAATGACGACCATGGCTTCGACACCGCGCTCAATCAGCCGGTTGATCGCTTCTGTCTGCTTGGCGACCTCACCGTGGGAGTCCGCAATCAGAACGCCATAACCGGCATTTGCCGCAGCCTTTTCGATAGCTTGAGCGATCTGAGGAAAGAGAGGATTGCCAATATCGGGAAGAACGAGGCCCAGAACGCCGCTTCGTCCGGTACGTAGCGCCCGCGCAGCCGGGCTTGGCACGTAGCCGAGTTCAGCCGCCATGCGACGTATCCGGTCCGTCAGCTCCGATGATACCCTGCCCTTGCCGGAGAGCGCGTTGGACACAGTGGCGCTCGAAACGCCGAGGGCGGCGGCAATCCCGGTCAGATTTGCGGCAGGCTTTTGCGAAGCCATCACTCGTCGCCCCTGCTAACTCTTGCTTAAACGTTTAATCACGTTATTCGAAACAAGCCTTCTTGTCGAGTCGGGGCGCGTGAATTTTCGATTCAAGTAGAGAGACATCAAGGTGAGTTGACGTGCGACCTTGGTCCTCAGGTGGATGGGATTCCGAGCACGCTTCGATATGCAAGCGCTACGGTAGGAGCCAGTCGCACACAGATCATTCTACAAAATCGATCAACAAAGAAATCCTTTGGCTGTGGCCCGCGCAGCGACGTTGCTAGCTTTAAGCTGTTCAAGGACGGACGCTGAAAGGTGGAGACGATGACAGCGACAGTGACTTACATACATGAGGAGCGAGAGAATATCGCTCGCGAAGCGGCAGACCTGAAAACCGCCATGCGCCAGGTTGCGTCGGGCGTCAGTATCATCACGGCAGGTCATGGCAGCTATCGTACGGGCGCAACCGTCACCTCAGCAACGGCGCTGTCGACGGAACCGCCGACGATGATCGTCAACATCAACCGATCTTCTTCCACATGGCCGGTCATCGCCCGCTTCAACCACTTCTGCGTCAATATCCTGTGCAGCGATCAGGAAGCGATTGCGTCGCGCTTTGCGGGCTTGGGTGGTTTTAAGGGTGCTGAACGCTATGAGGGGGCGGACTGGTTCGAGCTTGAAAGCGGAGCGTCTGGTTTGCGCGGCGCGCTTGCGGTGATCGATTGCGCCGTCGAAGATGTGGTGGAGCGCCACACCCACGCCATCGTCATCGGTCGGGTGCTGTCCATCACCCATAGCGAAGGACAAGCGCTCGTCTACCGCGCGGGTCAATATTTTCCTGTCGGTTAGGTGCTAACGCTCAGAGCGCCGGTATCCTCCTAAACGCACATGGGACGCTCAGTCGCCTTTAATCGGCACACTGTGCTTTAGAAAAATTGGCTTCGATTTTCGGGCCGATGCTGTCGAGATCGTATTGCCTCAAGCCGTCTTGTTCACCGATTTGTCGCCGGTGTTCAGTACGAACTGCTCGAGCGTCATGGTGTCGAGAACCGAAGCCATGGCGTCCCTGACATCCGTCATCGAGCGCCGGACCTGACAGATCTCCGGGTCGGAACAGTCTTCGCAAGCTTCGAAGGCCGTACGGCTGGCGCAACGGATGGGGGCAAGCGGTCCATCAAGCGCACGAATAACCTGGCCTATGTAGATTTCAGAGGCTGGCTTCGACAGCGCATAGCCGCCGCCCGGCCCCTTCTTGGACCGCAACATGCCTTCGTTGCGAAGCTCAAGCAAAATCGCATCAAGGAATTTCTTCGGTATATTGTTACGGGAGGCAATATCGCTGACAAAGGCGGTCTGGCCCTTGTCGAGACCGGCAAGATCGATCATCGCTTTCAGGCCGTATTTTCCCTTTTTTGTCAGCATTGCGGTCTTTCATCAAAAGTTGTTGCTTGCAAATCGGCTGACCCCATCGCTCGTACTGGTCATTCACGCATTGACGGTCAAAAACGCGTTCGAACGTTCGTACGAAATAACCCTGTCCAGCCAGCCTGCGGTCACGAGATTCACGCCGAAACAGAAAATCCGAAGTGTGTTTCACACGATGAAAGATCGCAACGCTCTTCCAGCTGACTTTAAAAACCACATACTGTTCCCGACATGAACTTTCAATGAATTCCATGAAAATAGTCGAATAGGTGGACGCTGGCTTATCCGCCTTGTGGGCCGCGGCTCGGACGCGCGTCGCGCGCTGCAGCCAGACCTCGAATGGCATCGGGATTTCCGGTTGCTGCAGTTGCCTCGAAAACCTGGACTGCCTCGCCATACCGGTTCATATTGAGATAGGCATAACCACGAATGACCATCAGATCGATGCGCTCGCTGGCGTACCTCGCCCGCTGATCGAGAAGGATGAGCGCTTCCTCGTAATGTTTGTTACGATAGGCTGCGAGCGCACGGTCGGTGAGGATCGCGACCTGCAGCTCCGTTGCCTTTTGCCGGTCCATCGATGATTTCGTGGCCGACACCGCTGCATTGTCGGTCAGCCCCATGCGAAGATAGGCAAGGCTCTGGCCATAGGCGGCATCGCTGCGGGTTGTGGGCTCCCCACGTTTGATGGCGACGGAGAAAGCCTGTGCCGCTTCGGCTGGTCTGTTCACCTCCATCAAACACCAGCCCTGTTGCAGCGCGCCTTGCGCGGACAATGTTTCCGGATTGGGATGGGTTGAACATCGTCCCGGCCTGCGCCCAGTCCGAACGTTCTGTGCCTGACGCGGCATTGCCGGTTCGTAGGCGACCGGACCGGTGGGTGGTGATACGAGGCGCGACCCTTCGGCGACTGCCCGTGAGGATGCCTGGACAGGTGCGGGCGCCGTTACCGCCGGGTTGGACGCAATAACGCCCGTCTGGGCCACAGGGCGGCCGACATCGAGGATGCGCTGGGATTTGGACCCCCATTGCTGCTGAAGACGGCGAACCTCTGCGATATCATTGAGCTCTTGATACGTCAGCGCAAGACCATAAGCCGAAGGCTCATCATCCGGCTTCCATTGTAACGCCGTTGAAAACCACTGCTGCGCCAGTTGCGGCTGCTGGAAGGCGCGAGAGTACCAGCCAAATTCCTGTGCGACTGCCGCGTCTTTCTGCGCCACCGTTTCTGCAGCGATACGCTGCAACACATCCGGCGCCAGAACGACTGGTGGATCGAGCGCCAGAAGGTTCGCAGCCGCCGCCAGATAGGTCGCACGCGCGCCATCCGAAGAGTCGCGCCATTTAAACATGATCTCCTCAGCCTCTCGCGGCTCTCCGCGCGCCACCAATGCCAGCGCGAGTCCTTCCGAAGCCGAAGCGGAATCGTCAACCTCTCTTGCACGGCGGAACCACTTTTCCGCATCGTCCATCTTCTCACGCTCGACATTGTACCACCCAAGCAGAAGCGCATCGCTTGCAAGCTTGTTGGTTTCCGCCAACCTTTCCAGACGGGACAGATAGGCAGGCGGCACAGTCACCTTGGGATCTTCACCAGCCTTCGCAACGAACTGGCGTGCGAGGTCGTCCTTTAACGGCTCGAATTCGAGCTGGCCGTCAGGCCCAGGCTTCTCACGAGACAGAAGATCTTGGGTCATTGAAATCGGCAGCAGTTCCGAGGCCTTTTGGACCGTCGCGAGACGTTCAGCCGGATTTTGGCAGTTGCTGAGCACGTAATTATAGGCGTCACGCGCACGCTCCGGCTTTTCGACGCGGACAAAAGCCTCCGCCACGCGCCAGAGCACATCGACCTCGCTGCAGGTCAACAGACCGGGATTTTCAGCAGCGACCCCGATCACCGCATTATATTGCTTGAGATCCGATGCGTTGACGAGGCGCTGGCGGGCCTCGGCAAGGTCCAGCATCTGCTTGAGATTATCCGGCGGCTGCCATCCGGCTTCGGCAGCCTGACGATCGGCAATCGCCTTTCGCGCTTCGGAGTAGCGGCCACTGGCGTAAAGCTGCCACATCGCCTCCAACTGCGGGTCGCCGGTCGGAGCGGCTGCCGCAGGATCGGTGGGCGGCGTCCAGTTTGGATAAAGGGCTTTCAAGCGGGCAATTTCCGCTTGCAGACGTGCCGTATCGCCGCGCGCGGCAAAGTAACGAAGCGCACTTTCATCCACCACCGGTACGGTTTCGCTAGCGACAGGCTGTCCGGACTGGACAGTGCCTGGGCTGGTGCGCGGCGGCGATGGCGCATTGTGTGGCGCCTGTGAGACATCTACAGATGACGCCGGCGGCGCGGAGAGAGTGGTGGAGGATTCCGCCGGCCTCTGACCCGAGGTCAGCGGGGCGGTACTCTTTTGCGCATTTCCATTGCCGAGTTCGGCGGCGAAAGCCCCTGTTTTATGTTCCGAGGTTGAATGAACGCTCTTCACCTGACCAAGAAGCTCGTCGCGCGACTGATACAGTGCGACGGCGCACAGAGACAGCACGGCAGCGGAAAGCAGAAGTGGCTTCTTGTTCATAGGCATTCCTGATTCGCTTGCGCTACGAAAGACAAAGCCAAGAGATGCAACGTAGATGGATAATAAAGTGTTGACGTGTAGTTTAGAAGTTCTGCCGGAATGGGCTTTTTCGCGGCCTTGCAGGCCAGAAGAGCAGGCATGATCCGGTAGCCCGCATCCGAAAGCACATCCTTGGCCGCTCCTGATTTCAGGTCGAAGGTCGCGATATCTCCACCCTCCAGCGACATGCCTGCTGCCATACGGATGTAAAGATCGGGCGAGCCGACACCGCCTCTCACGAGATAAAGTGGAATACGAACGGAATTGTAACCGAACTCGCTCGGGAACCCATCGGCAGGGCGGGGTTTGGTCCGGACTGACACCCAGTCGGCAGGCAATTTGCGCGGGCCAAATGCAAAACCGTTAAGAGCGCTCAAACCGTCTGCCGAAAGCCTGTCCCAGACGGGCGAAGGCGCAAGTTCGTTCAGCAGCGGAAACGCCTCGAAGATATAGTAGGATGGGTTGGTGACCGGCCCGTCCTGTCTGTCGCGGTCTGCGAAGCCCGACACCGCCGGAAGCAGCAACGTCCTTCCGCCCCGCTCGATAACCGCCTTGTCAAGCAGCGCCTTTGCAATAACGCGACCGGCCTCTGCAAAATCCTGGCGTCCCCATTGCCGAGCGGCAAGGGCAAGCGCCTGTGCAATGAGAATATCGCCGTCCGTTGCGTTGTTGATATCGGAGACATGCGGCTTGGATTGCGGATCCCATTTCCAGGCGGCGAGGCCATCATCCCGAATGAGAAGTTCCGTCCTTGTGAAAGACCAGATCAACTCGAACGTGGCGGGATCGTCCGCAAGAACCGCAAGCCACATGCCATAGCCTTGTCCCTCGCTATGGCTGATGCCGTTATTGCCGGTATCGACAATCCGTCCCGAGGCATCCAGAAAGGCTGCGCGATAGCTCTGCCAATCCGCTGCATCGATAGATGCGGCCCTGCCGCTTAACGGAACCATCGCGATCCCCAGCAGCACTATCGTTTGGAGGAATTTTAGGACAAATCTCGTCATGGTTTGCGACCCAGCCCCCGCAGAAGCAGGAAAGTCACAAACCCCAGAAGCGACAGAAAGCCGATGAAAAACAGCGAATAGGATAAGGTGTTGCTGGACAGCCAGTTGGCCGCGATCAGTCGCCAGTTCGAAAATGTAAAGGGGCCGGTGGTAAAGAACGTCTGCTGCTTTGCGACAATCGACTCGACCTTGTCGGCGCCCGCATCGTAGGTCGCGATCCGCCCGGAAAGGCCAGACCATCGCTTCATTTCCGTCATCGCCTTCATGCCGGAGCGCAGGGTGTCTGTCGCCGGTGCGGTCGCAAGGGTCCAGACGCCTTCTCCTCCTGGGCTGAGGCCTTGCGCCAGCATGAAACTAACATTTGCGGGCGGTGCGTAGATCTCCTCCGCTCCAGGCAGAAACCGCAACGTGTCGGCGCTGATATCGAAATTGCGCCGCATCCACTCCTCGAAGGAGGATATCTGGCCCTGCCAGAGCCCACCATCCACACGCTGACGCCAGTCTTCGAAGAGTTGGTCTGTCTGCTCGGCGGCTGGAGCCGACTGCCTTCCTTCGCCCCAAGCGGTCTGACTGGCGGACGCTATGTTGAACTGGGCGGCAAGCGCCGGCTGGATCTGCGGAAGTGTGCCGATGAAGATCGCATCCCTGTCTCCGACGCCTGCGATAGATCCTACCATATCCACGTCGACGGGCTGCCCCGCCGCAACGGCCAGACGCCCCATAAGGGTGGCGGCAGACGACAAGAGATCGGGATCGATCCGCTCCAGAAATATAGCCACGGGCTGTTTTGCGGAACGATATGGCTGCGCAACCCCACTGGTAGCGGCAAGGTCCGGTGCGCGCCCGATCCTGGCGAAGTTCGGCATGTGAAACTCAGACGTATCGAAGAGAGCGAAACGCGGTGTCGCGCTCGCCGTGGTGCCGGGCAGGCAGGTCTCGTCCGCCTGAGTTTGCAAAACAGCTTCTATTGTCACTGTATTTGCGCCAGGCACGAAGTGCCTCAACGTGACGTTGATAGGCAGGTGCCGGAAGATGCCTCCGCCCCGGTTGGAAATCGGCACGGTGGATGCGATGTTTCCGTTCACGTAGACGTCGATATGACTTCCGGGAAGCACCTCTGCGGCATAGGCGGCATC
The DNA here is from genome assembly GCA_913777615.1 of uncultured Agrobacterium sp. Taxonomy (GTDB): domain Bacteria; phylum Pseudomonadota; class Alphaproteobacteria; order Rhizobiales; family Rhizobiaceae; genus Agrobacterium. Next base: position 92,775 of record CAJYTK010000018.1, read on the forward strand.
CAGAAGAAGAGTGGCTTCGCCATAGGCTGCGGCGTAAAAATTTGCGGGGACGCCGATAGTGAAATCGGTGCGAAAGCGCCTTCCTGAAAATTCGGTGCTCGTCACACCAAGCGACGACAGCGAGAGACGGCGGTCGCCAAGGACAAGAGGCGCATCTGGCGTGTGCCAGTTCCTGGTCGACAAAAAGGAACGAGACGACTGGTCGGGAGGTTCGACCGACGCAACCAGGCTGGCGATCGCCGCTTGCGTGGCTTGCGATGTCGGGCCTCCGACAATCAGAGCCGACGCACCATTGATCAGATTGCTTTCGAAGCCAGCATAGGGGCCTGCAAGGACTTCTGCGGGGACTGCGTTTGTAACCGCTGCAATCTCACGCGAAGTGCCAGCCAGCACGAGAAGCGAACCCGCCTTTCTTGCCTGCGGAACGTTTGCGTGAAAGACGATCTCCTGATTGGGCATTTGCGTGCGCAACGCCAATGCCTGCGAGAGTTTCAGCAGAGACGCAGCCATCACAGGGTTGGACATGCCGGGCGCGACGATGTCGATGGTGGTCAGCCCGTCGGAACCGGCCCCGATAGCCTGTATGTCCTCGATTGTCTCGAAACGGCTTGCCACATCGGCATTGAGAGTGATGAAGGTACCGGACGGATTGATGTCGGTCCACAGATCGTATGTGGATTCGATCGTGCAGTCAGTTCGGTGCCGTTGCTTGACGCCAAGTGTCACCACATTGGCGCCACCCTGAAGTAGACCGGGCGGAATGGTGATGGAAAGATTGCCCTCCGCGTCGGGAGAGGCAATGCTTCTTTGCTCCAGCGGGACATTGTTGATCGCGATCTCGAGGCTTGAGCTTTCCGGCGCAACCACCACGGCGTTCTGATAGGCGACGGTCAAAGCCTTGGCCGCATCAGCCTGTTGTGGCGTCATGTAGATCGTCCATTGCCGCTGGTCCATTTCGCCAGACAGGCTGAGTTCGGTGAACGGCAGGATGTAGCGGCGGCGCTGATCGACGGATGTGGTGATGGGCTTAGGGGCTGCCTGCGCCGACCGCGGTGCCGCCATTGGCGGCGTCGAGGCGCTGGGCGTGACGGATGGAACAGACGATGGAGCGATTTGCTGCGTTGGTGGCGCACCCGCGGGCGAAGCCGCAGGTGGCGGCCTGACAGGAACTTGAGGGGTCGGTGGTAACGCTGTCGTGGGCGCTGACGGTGCGAACGGTGGCACTGGACCCGTCGTTGCTGGCGGCGAACCGGCTGGCCGCTCCGGTGACATATCGAAAGGTGCGGACTGAGCAAAAGCTGTCGCCGCGAAGGCAGCGTAAAAGGCCAGAACAGCAAGCGGCTTTTTCATCATTTTGCCACTCCCGCGGGAACCTTCTGCTTTGCCTTGGATTGGAAAGACCGCATGAAGTAAAAGAGGCCTCGCTGCGTCTGGAAGAGCGCAATCGCCAGAAAAGAGGCTGTTCCTCGGATCAAACCGGGATTTCGTCTGCGAGCGCGCTGGAATTCCGTCCATTGCTCTGAATTGGCGAAAATCAAATCTACGATCAGTCGGCGTTCGATATTTTCCTTAGGCGCGAAAGTGCAGCCGATGGACATGAAACCCTGTTGCTTGACGGTTCTAACAATATCAATCGTCATCGTGGACGGAGACCCTGGGCTGTAGGGTTCTACCTTGATGCGAGCCGAGCTGCCTTTCTCGATACGATCGAGATCGTCTTCGAAAACATTGATCAGCATGCCGTGAACCGAAACGTTCTGAACGGTCGCCGGCAACCACGGGCCGTCTTCCTGGAATTGCAACTCGCAGCGACGCTTGACGGTGATGCGCCGTGAAGCAGACCTTTCGCCGCGTTCGGACACGACGCCGAGTGCGCAGCCGGCAAAGATGATATTGAGCAGGTTCCATCCGCCCACGACCAGCGTCACATCCGCCTTATAGGGCTCCGCGTAGATGCGATAGATCGCAAAGACCATGGCGATGACCAGCACGAAAAAGATGACGAAGAACGGACGGCTGATTTCCGACAGTCTGGCTTCGCTGATAGATTCGTCCTTGGCGGTGACCTTGAAGGTCGGCTTGCTGGGATTGAACAGGACCGAGACCACGGCCGGCAGAAGATGCACCGTCTGCACATATTCGTAGAGTTCGGAAATCCAGGGCCAGCGGAAACTTCCATAGAGGAAGTTCTGCATCATGAGGTTCACCAGCATATACGCGGCCGTGTAGGCCAGGAATTCGCCACCCGAGGCCACGAAGATCTGCAGATCGAAAAAGAGATAGAACAGAGGCGCGAAGAGGAAGATGGTACGCGGGAACGGAAACAGCCAGAACAGCGTGGACGACATGTAGCAAAGCCGTTGGGTGAAGGAGAGTCCTCGGCGAAACAGCGGTTGACGGAAGATCAGGATCTGCATCATGCCCTGCGCCCAACGGCTTCTTTGGCCGATGAAGCTGGTGAAAGTTGCTGGCTGCAAACCTGCAATCAGTGGCTTGTCGACATAAAGGCTATTCCAGCCGCGCGAATGAAGTGCAAGCGCGGTCTCGCAGTCTTCAGTGATGCTGACCCCGCTGAATCCCTCGGTTTCCTTCAATGCCGTCCGGCGCAGAACCGCCGCCGAACCGCAGAAGAAGGCACCGTTCCACTTGTCCAGTCCGCGCTGAATGATGCCGTAGAACATTTCGTTCTCGCTCGGCATCGTTTCAAAGGTGCGCAGATTGCGCTCGATGGGATCTGGATTGAGAAAGAAATGCGGCGTCTGCACGAGGAAGAGCTTCGGATCTTCTTCGAAATAGCCGACAGTTTCGAGGAGAAAGTCACGAGCCGGGGCATGGTCTGCATCGAAAACTGTCACCAGTTCGCCGGTAGAATGCTCAAGACCGTTGTTCAGATTGCCGGCCTTGGCGTGGACGTTACGCTCACGCGTCAGGTAGTTGACGCCGAGATCGGCGCAGAGCCTCTGCAATTCCGCATGCCGTCTGGCGGCCGCCTGCGCTTCCAGAATGTTCGGCGCATTGCGTTTCTGTAGCGTCCCACCATCATCCAGCAGCCAGACCGTGAACCTGTCCGCCGGGTAATCCATGTTTTTTGCCGCAGCCAGCGTATTGGCGAGAAGTTCGGCGTCCTCATTATAAGTCGGAACGAAGACATCCACCGTCGGCACATAACCGGCAGAACCGGGGCGTGTCTTGCGCGAGGGCAAAGGCATGGAGACAATGACGAGGCTGAGCGCCAGCATCATCACGCTGTACATCTCGGCGAGATAGAGCAGAAAGCCGGGAATGAAGTTTTCGAGTTGATTGACGGGCGGCAGGGTACTTGTCGTGCGCCAATAGACATAGCGCAGAACGATGGCGGTTCCGAAGCCCAGGCCGATCAGCCGCCATGCTCCCTTGCCGTTCAGGGTTTTGATCGTCGCGAGAAGACCGAGCGAGATTGCGGTTGCGATGAGGTGTGTCTGCAGGCTGACGGGCAGAGTGATGATCAGCAGCACACAGGCCGACACGAACAGCCAAAGGATGAAAGTGATGGCCTTGCTCATCCGCAAACCTTTACATCAAGTCGATAAGAAGCAGGTCGCTCCTTTGGCCTCATGCCACCGGCCATCCGACGGCATGTCGAAAAACCATTGTGGAGCAGTTACACCCAAAACAGTTAATTGCAGGTTTGCCCGCTCGTCTGACCAGCAACACAGCCGGGCGACGGGATGGCAATCCGTTTCGTTTCAATACGTCGCGCTGGCGGAGCCACATCCGCCGGTCGGCCACTGGTTGCCATGGGTCGTGCGGGAGAGGGAATCACCACGGCAGGTGCTGGCTGAGGCTGAGGCGGGCTTGGGCGCGAATTGGACGCAGGCACCGAAATAGGGGCAGGTCTTGCCACCGCGCGGACTGGCGCCGCCGCGGGCGTTTGCGTTCCAGGCGACATCGGAGCGCTACCCGACACGGGGTAGACAGGATTGCCGGCGCGGCCTAGTCCACTGTCAGGACCCTGCGCCGTACCGTAGGGGTTCCAATTGCTGGACAGATAATTGCCGGTAATGGTGTAATTGTACATTACAGCCAGAAGATCGCGGGTGGTGACGCCAGATTGGCAGAGGCGCAACGTGACGTTGATGCGGCCCAGATTTTTGAAGCCCTGGCGCATGCTTTCCGCAGAGCGGATCTGCTGCCAACCGTATATGCAGGCGTCACCGCCATAACCTTTGCCTGAGGCGTAGGAAAAGGCGCCGTAATTGTTCTGGAGATATTCCGCGGACATCGACATGGCCACACCGGGGAATGCGCTCCGAATTTCGCGCGAGATCGAGGAAGCGCGCAGACTGCTTTCCGAAAGCCCATCTTTTCCCGTATCCTCGGCTTTTTGCGGCCCGAAAATCTGGACTTTCAAGTAATTCTGGCCAGGCGTCGTTGCGTCCGAGCGCAGGATCACATCCTGCTGGACCGCATTGGAATAATTGCGATTGATAACCGTAAGGATCTCTGGACCACCAGGTGGTGGAAAGATCAACGCCTCTTCCGGGGATGCCATTTTCGGTGCGCCTGATTGCTGCACGCCCGCTGGAGTATTGCAGCCCGAAAGCGCAAGCGCCATACCACACAATGATGCAATGGCAGCGGCCTTTTCCGCCCCTGCACCATATCCCCTTAACGAGGTTCGAGCATAACGAATCACGTGTGACCAGTTCATCGTTTCGAAATACGTGAGCCCTACGATTTAGCAATCCTAAATATGGGGGGTTGAGACTGATGCCTGCGGTTGTAGTCTACGCTTTAAGACAGCCTGCGGGAACTTTGCAGGTGCAGAAGGATTTGGAATTGTTGAACGTCGCCATGATGGCCTATCGTGCGGCATGATGAAATGAATGATCAAATAGCGTAGCAGGATGACTGACCAACCGTTAAGCACGACAGCACGACTGACAGAGGAAATTACCGCACTGCGCAGATGGCTGGAGGAGGCTGCCCTGCCTCTGTGGTGGGAGGCCGGAGCGGCAAAGCCGGATGGTGGATTTCATGAACGGGTCGGTCAGGACGGCAGGCCTATCCTTGGAGATGATCGCCGCGCCCGCGTTCAACCGCGCCAGGCCTATTGTTATGCGGCGGCGGGCGAAAACGACTGGGGCGGCGACTGGAAACCCGCCCTAGATCATGGCCTCTCGTGGTTTGACAGGGTCTACCGTTTGGAAAGCGGGCTATACGGCAACCTGGCGAACGCATCCGGGAAACTCATCGATCCGTCGTTCGATCTGTACAATCAGGCCTTTGCCCTTTTCGCAGCGGCCCAGACCGCGAAAGTGCTGCCCGAAAGAAAGGGCGAGATGCGCGAGCGAGCGCTTTTGATCCTGTCAATATTGAAAGCGCAGTACGCCCATCCGGTTCAGGGGTTCGAGGAAGATAATCCCCCCCGTTATCCTCTATGCTCCAACCCGCATATGCACCTTTTCGAGGCGATGCTGGCTTGGGAAAAAGTCGACCCATCCGGCCCGTGGACAGCCGTTGCCGATGAGATTGCCGATCTGGCCATGAGCCGCTTCATCGATCAGGGCAATGGTGGCTTGCGAGAGTTTTTCGATAAGGACTGGATGCCGGCTTCTGGTGAGGACGGCCGTATCATGGAGCCCGGCCACCAATTCGAATGGGCGTGGCTTCTCACCCGTTGGGGGCTTCTGCGCAACAGTTTCGATGCGGTGAAAGCGGCCAAGCGCTTGTTCGAGATCGCCGAAAGTCACGGTATTTGCCCACGGCGAAAAGTCGCCGTCATGAGCTTGCTCGACGATTTCTCGCCGCATGACCGGCTCGCCCGCTTCTGGCCGCAAACGGAATGGCTCAAGGCGGCAATTCGACTGGCGAGTGCGACGGAAGGAGAGGAGCGGCATCGATATCTGACCTCCGCCTTGCGGGCAGTCGTGGCAATTCAACCCTTCCTCGACACACAGATCCGCGGCCTGTGGTTCGACAAATGGCCCGACGATGCACCAATCATCGAGGAGCCAGCGCCTGCAAGCACTTTCTATCATATCGTCTGCGCCATCTACGAAGCCGACGCAGTATTGAAGGCATTGAAGTCAAAGACCGCGGAACCGCGATAGGTCTATCAGTTTCTTCGATATTTCAGAAACAGACAGACATTCGCATGAATGCGAATGATTTCGCTTCGTTACCGCGGGCGAGGAAAAGAAATATCCTCCTCGTTTCAAGCAGGATGAAAACATTGCTGTCCATGTGGCGGCTTCCCATGGACACTGAAGTGGTCATGGTCGTAAATGCGAACGAGAACCACCGTCTCAATCCGGAGCCCTTCATGCCGTCCCCGATTTCGCGCCGATCCCTCCTCAAGACCCTGGCACTGCTCACCGCATCCACAGCATTGATGCGGATCGACCGTGCCTGGGCGCAGGAGAGCGGCGAGCGCCTCGTCGTCGCGGCAGACTCCGAGCCTAAAAATCTCAACCCTGCAATCGTCGCTTCCAACGGCGTCTTCTATATTTCCAGCAAGATTGTCGAACCGCTGGCGGAAGCGTCCTACAACGGGAAAGATGGGCTTGAGCCTCGGCTTGCAACCGCTTGGGAAGGCTCGCAGGATGGCCTGAGTGCAACCTTCAAGTTGCGTGAAGGCGTGACGTGGCACGACGGCAAACCCTTCACTTCGGCGGATGTGGCCTTCTCTGCTCTGTCCGTCTGGAAACCGCTGCAGAACCTCGGACGGCTGGTCTTTGCCAACCTTGAGAGCGTAGACACGCCCGACGAGCACACCGCAATTTTCCGCTTCTCAAAGCCTACACCCTTCCAGCTCATTCGCAATGCCCTGCCGGTAGTCACCAGCGTTCTGCCGAAACATCTGTACGACGGCACCGATATCGCCACCAACCCGCTGAACAACAAACCGGTCGGCACCGGACCTTTCGTTTTTGCCGAGTACAAGCCCGGCGAATATTATCGCCTGACGCGCAACGAGACATATTGGGGCAAGGATCGGCCAAAGCTCAGCGAAATCATCTATCGGGTGCTTCCCGATCGCGCTGGCGCAGCAACCGCGCTGGAAGCGGAGGAGATACAGCTTGCCGCTTTTTCTGCCGTTCCTCTTTCCGATCTTGCGCGTATCTCCAAGGAACCCGGCATCAAGGTGATTGCCGATGGCTATGAGGCTTTGACCTATCAACTCGTCGTCGAAATCAATCACCGCCGGAAAGAGCTTGCCGACCTCAAGGTGCGACAAGCCATCGCTCACGCAATCGACAAGAAGCTCGTGGTCGACACGGTGTTTCTTGGCTACGCGACCAATTCCACCGGTCCTGTGCCGAAGAACGCGTCGCAATTCTACACGTCCGACGTCACGTTGTACGACTTCAACATCGACAAGGCGAACGCTCTTCTCGATGAGGCTGGCTATCCACGCGGTCGGGATGGGAACCGTTTCTCCCTGAAGTTGCTGCCTGCGCCTTATTTCAATGAGACCAAACAGTTCGGCGCCTATCTGCGCCAGGCTTTGTCTGCCATCGGTATCGATGCGCAACAGGTAAACAACGATGCTGCCGCTCATCAGAAGGCGGTCTACACTGACCACGACTTCGACCTCGCCGTAGCACCGACCGTCTTTCGCGGCGATCCCGCCATTTCCACAACCATTCTGGTGAAATCGGGAACACCTGCCGGTGTTCCCTTCTCCAATCAGGGCGGATATCAAAACAAGGAATTGGACGCTCTGATCGACAAGGCGGCGGAAACTGTCGACGAAAAGCAGCGTACTGCGCTCTACAAGGAATTTCAGCAGAAGGTGAAACAGGATCTGCCGTTGATTAACGTGGCAGAGTGGGGCTTCATTACCGTTGCCCGCGACACGGTGAAAAACGTTGCCAGTAACCCAAGATGGGCGGTTTCGAACTGGGCGGATACCGCCATCGAGGAATAGAGTGGCAGTTGCAGGCCGCATTCTCCGTCGCAGAATGATCAGCGCCGTACCAGTGCTGGTCATCGTGCTGATCTTTACGTTTCTGCTTTTGGAGAATGCGTCGGGTGATGCCGTTGACGCCTATCTCGTCTCCATCGGCGGCGGGGATGCAAGCCTTCGCGATGCTCTGCGTACACAATACGGGTTGGACCAATCGGTCCTCTGGCGGCTGTGGCTCTACGTCACATCGATCGTCCGGCTGGACTTCGGCTGGTCGGTCGCCTTTGATCGGCCCGTCCTTTCGCTGATCTTAGAGCGTCTACCGAACACTCTGCTGTTGATGGGTAGCGCGACGCTCCTGTCGTTCATCCTCGGCACGTCACTGGGGATTGTCGCTGGCTCAAGGCCTGGAAGCCTCCTGGATCGGGTGCTGTCATCTGTATCGCTGGCGCTTTACGCCGTTCCGGGCTTCTGGCTCGGCCTCGTTCTCGTGCTCGTTTTCGCCGTCAAGCTCCGCTGGCTCCCGACCTCGGGTCTGGAAACCATAGCCTCTGGCAAAGAGGGTTTTGCGCGGGCACTCGACATCATGCGCCATCTCGTCCTTCCAGTTGCAAGCCTTGGCCTTATCTACCTAGCCCTCTTCCTGCGCGTGATGCGTAGCGCCATGGGGGACCTCTGGCATACGGATTTCGTCGCCTTCGCTCAGTCGAAAGGGCTGTCACGTTGCCGGGTGGTGCTGCGCCACGTTGCGCGCAATGCCGCACTTCCTCTTCTCACCGTGCTCGGTCTCCAATCGGCTACCGTGCTCGGTGGTTCCGTCGTCATCGAGAGCGTCTTTGCAATCCCTGGCTTCGGGAGACTGGCGCAAGAGGCGGTCGCAGGGCGTGACACCCCATTGTTGATGGGCATCATCCTTGTCAGCGCCGTTTTCGTCATCCTCGTCAACCTGATCGTCGATTTGCTTTACGCATTTCTCGATCCGCGTATCGGTGCGGGGGAGAAAGCGGCGTGACCATTCTTCGCCGGGTATCTCGCAGTCCAGAAGGTGTGGCCGGCCTCGTGATCCTTCTCACAGTGACGTTCGCTGGCATTTCGGCGCCTTTTGTCTTCCCCAACGATCCGCTTTCCATCGTCGCGGCACCACTGATCCCGCCCTTTACCGACCGTGCCCTGCCGCTCGGCACCGATACGCTCGGCCGCGATGTTCTTGCCTGTCTCTTCCATGCCGTGCGCAGTTCGTTTCTCGTCGGTCTTTCCGCTGCAGCAGCGGCGCTTCTGATCGGCACGTTCATGGGCACGATAGCGGGCTTTGCCGGAGGCATTGTCGACGAAGCACTGATGCGGATCGCCGATGCCTTCCAGATCGTTCCGAGTTTTCTTCTCGCGCTTGCCTTTGTCAGCACCGTGGGCCCGTCCCTGCCGATTGTCGTGATGGCCATTGCACTCGGCGCTTGGGCCGATCCCGCGCGGTTGACGCGCGCGCAGGTTCTCTCAATTCGCGAGAGGGATTATATCGCAGCCGCTCGGACCATCGGCATGCATCCAATGGAAATCGCCTTTCGACAAATCCTGCCAAATGCAGTGCCGCCCGTCATGGCACTTGCCGCGATCATCGTTGCAGCAGCCATTCTGACGGAAGCAGCGCTTTCCTTCCTTGGTCTTGGCGATCCGAATATCGTCACCTGGGGTGGAATGATCGCGGAAGGAAGAAACGTGCTTCGCTCTGCTGCTTACCTCTCAATTATTCCGGGTATCGCTCTGCTTGCCACGGTTCTCGGGGTCTATCTGCTTGGCGAGGGCATCAACAAGGCGCTCGCATTCCAAAAAGGTGTGCAATGAGCCCATTGCCACTTCTTACGATCAAGGGCTTGGGCGTCACCTATCGTGGCGCGTCCGGACCCGCCTTGAGCGATGTGTCGCTTACCCTTGAAGAAAAACGCCGGCTCGCCATCATCGGCGAAAGCGGCTCGGGCAAAAGCACGCTGGCACGCTGCATTGCAGGGCTGCTGCCATCTGGCGCCAGAACGACCGGCGAATTGATCTGGAATGATGCGAAGGTGAGGACGAAACACGGGTCTTTTCCGGCACCTGGACGCGATATCGCCTATGTATTTCAGGATCCCGGCGCTAGCCTCAATCCTGTCCTGACGATTGGCGAGCAGGTGTGTGAAGCGGCCATACGCCATCTCGGCCTGACACGCAGACAGGCGCTAAATCATGCACGCGATCTGCTCGCAGAGGTACAACTGACCCGTGCGGAAGAGCTGCTCTCGACCTACCCGCATCAGATTTCCGGAGGTCAGCGGCAACGAGTTGCCATCGCCGCTGCCATTTCCGCTAACCCCAAAATCCTGATTGCGGATGAAGCCACAAGCGCGCTCGACACGATAACCCAGGCGGCCATCGCAAGTCTGCTGGACAGACTGGTTCAAACCAACGGTATGACGCTGATCTTCATAACGCATGACATTGCGCTCGCCTCCAACCTCGCAGATGATATCACCGTGTTCAAATCGGGCCACTTGGTGGAAGCCGGCAAAGTATATAACGTGCTTCCCAATCCGGGAAGCGTCTACACCAGACGTCTATTGTCTTCTCATCTTGACCTCACCACTCCGCCGCTCATCGGGACTGCAGGCTGATGACCCCGTTCTTCTCAGTCAGCCATCTTTCGAAGCGATATGAATGGGAAGGCCGAGCAGTGCAGGCGCTGGCCGATGTTTCCTTCACGCTGGAACGGGGCGAAACACTTGGACTTGCGGGTCCATCAGGCTGCGGAAAATCTACTCTCGCACGGATCATCATGCGGCTCTCTCCGGCGGATAGTGGCCAAGTGCGCTTTGAGGACCAGGACTGGCTGAACCTGAGAGGCCGTGAACTGAGAGCCGCTCGCCGCCGCCTGCAGATGGTGTTTCAAGATACCCATGGCGCCTTCAATCCGCGCGCCACGGTGGAAGATGCAATTGGCGATCCGCTGCGCATCCACCGCATTGTGGCGAGCGGTCAAAGACCTTACGAAATCACCCGGCTGCTGGAACGCGTCGGTCTCAGCCCGGACGTGGCCAAACGTCCCGTACTTCATCTTTCGGGGGGCCAGCGGCAACGTGTTGCGATTGCGCGTGCGATCGCCTGCCGCCCGTCCTTGCTCGTGATGGACGAGGCGGTTTCGGCGCTGGATATCTCCATTCGCGCTCAAATTCTGGAGCTACTTGTGTCGCTCCAGTCCGAGACCGGTCTCTCCTGCCTTTTCGTTTCGCACGATCTGGCCGTCATTCGCGCCGTATGCCATCGCGTCGCGATCATGGAGAGCGGACGGATTGTCGAATATGGCCAGACAGGCCGCATCATCTCCAGCCCGCAATCGGACACTGCCAAGCGATTGATTGCCGCCGTTCCCACACTTCGACTTCAGGACAAGAACCATGTCTGACCGCAATTGGAGCCACCTGCTCGATGTCCCAGCTTTCCCACAAGAGCGTTATGCAAAGCTCGCGGACAGGCTGGCCGCATTGATGAAGACGCAAAACGACGTGCTCCTCATTCAGGCCGAAGCAGTTCTCGCGCTGGAAGCGGTGGCGACCAGCCTGGCCCAGCCGCGACTGAAAGCGCTCAACATCATTACCAGCCCCTACGGCGCATGGTTCGGCGACTGGCTGAAGCGCGGCGGCTGTGAGGTCGTCAATCTCGTGGCCGAAGCTGGGCGTCCCATCACGGTAGACGCTGTCAGGAGGGAGCTTAATCAACACCCCGATATTGCCGTACTGTCTCTCGTTCACGCCGAATCCGCCAGCGGCATTCTCAACCCATTGGAAGAGATTGTCCGGCTCTCCAGGGAAAAAGGCGTGCTCACCGTCGTGGACGCAGTTGCATCGATTGGCGGGCATAGTCTCGATGTGGACAAGGATCACATCGACATCGCCGTGATCGGTCCGCAAAAATCGTTGGCTGGGCCGGTAGGCCTTTCGGCAATTTCAGTCAGCAAACGCGCCTGGGCCATGCTGAACCATGGCAACGCGCCACGCGGTTCGATGCTCTCGCTTCTCGATCAAAAAGAACAATGGCTCGATACCGGCAGAGGGATTTTGCCTGGTACGCCCGCACCGCTTGAATTTTTTGCGCTCGAAGCTGCATTGGATCGTGTGGAGGCGGAAAGCATAGACTTCAGCCAGAAGCGACATCGGCTGGCTGCAACGGCAACGCGAAGAGCTCTCACCGCACTCGGCGTTGAGCTCTGGGTGCCGGACGAAGAAGCCTCTGCACTCGTCACAGCAGTCAAGCTCCCGGTAGCTGTCCAGCGCGCCGATCTCGTCTCTCAGGCAAAAATCGATGGGTCCGATATCTCAGCCGCTGTCGGCCCCGGAACAGACTATCTGATCCGCCTCAACCATACGGGACTGCGCGCCAACAAAGAGCCCGTGCTGGCCAATATCAAAGCCCTCGCCCACGCACTGCGCCACCACGGACATTCAAACAAAGTGGATAAGGCAATCGAGGTGGTAGATGAGACCTACTCTTCTGCCGCCAAGCAATAGAGCCCGGGCGGCCCGATGGACAAGCAAAAAGCCGCGTTCATCGGCGTATAACGCGGTCCGACTCTGCGGGGCGGCTGATGCTCCCGAGAAAAAATCCCTAGCTGTAACGCTGCAAATGGAAGGATCTTTCTCTCCCGTCCACAGCTCTAATATAGGAATCCCTCCAGCAATCTTGACGAAATCGTGGCAAAACGCGAAACTTTACACATTGTTAAGTTCGATGACTGGAGGAATGAAAATGGTTGCAGGCTACAACATGCTTTCCTTCGATCTCTTCGGCCTCGGCCGTCGGGCGCAGGAAGAAAAGCTCAAAAGCGAGAGCGGATCGAGAAAAGATCACCCCGTTCGTGACGAGGCTGAACAGCGTGATCGCGATCAGGAACATGATCTGTTTTTCTGGTCGCTCTATCCCGTGATCTGAAGCGCCGCTCAGAGACGATCCAGTTCCTCGCGATGCCGATGCATTGCGAGGAATTTTCTGTAATCGCGCTCGTAGCCGGATGCGCGCGTCCCATCCGGGTGGCGCTCCTCATAACCGGGATACATGGCAGCGCCAGCTTCAGACAAACTCGTATACACGCCACCCGCTACCGCGGCGGTCATGGCGGTTCCCAGAAGCACGGCATCGCTGGTCTGCGGCACCACGACGTGCTTACCCGTCGTGTCAGCATAGAGCTCCATCAACAGTGGATTATGAACATGCCCGCCCGCGAGGTGAAGCGTCGCGATGCGATATCCAAAACTCTCCAGCGCCTCCAGAACGTGGCGCGTCCCGAGCGCAATCGACACGGCGGTACGCCAGTAAAGAGCGCAGAGGCTATCGAAAGAAGTATCGAGAGTGAGGCCACTGATCACGCCCCGAGCATGTGGATCGGCGAAAGGCGATCTGTTGCCATGAAAATCCGGCAGGACATGCAGACGGTTGGCAAACCCGTCGCCCTCTATGGCCCGTAACGCCATGACTCGGTCGACGATGCGACGGTGAAGCGCCGCATCCGGCTCGCCGCCCGCAGCATGCATGCGCACGATATGGTCGAGCAAAGCACCCGTTGCCGACTGCCCGCCCTCGACCAGCCAGTGATCGGGCAGAACGGCCTGCCAGTAGGGTCCCCACAGACTGCGACCATGTTTGCGATTGGGCGTGAGAGCGACGAGACAGCTCGATGTGCCGGCTATTAGCGCAACATTGTTTTCCACATGGTTGCCGAGACTACCGCCGAGCGCACCCAGGGCGCCCGCATAGGCGTCGATCATGCCGGTTGCGACCTGGCACTCAGTATCCAACCCCAATTCATCGGCAGCCCTGGCCGACAGAACACCAACGGCTTGACCAGGCGCGACGGGGCTTGAAGGGAGCGAAGCCCGCTCTTTCAGATCCCCGAGACCTGCAAAGTCAAGATAATCCTGACACCAGCCTTCTTGCTCATGCGCTAGGAAATTCCACTTTGCCGTCAGTGTGCAGTTGGAGCGCGCCGCACTGCCGCTTGCCCTCCAAGTAAGGAAGTCGGCAAGATCGAAGAAATAGGCTGCTTTCGACCAGCTTTCAGGCAGGTGTTTCTTCAGCCACATCAGTTTCGGCATCTGCATTTCGGGGGATATCGATCCTCCGACGAAATCCAGAACCGGGTGACCCGATGCTGTCAGAAAATCCGCCTCGGCAATGGCGCGATGATCGAGCCAGACCACGGTATCGAAGCGGTCCTCGCTCGTGGTTGAGACCGACACTTGCTCGCCGAATTTGCCGCGCGCAACAAGCGAACATGTTGCATCAAAACCAATGCCGGCCACACTTGCAGGGCCAATCGCTGCCTCAGCCATGGAAGACCGCACCGAAAGACACACGGCCCTCCATATGTCCTCGGAATCGTGCTCGGCGTGGTTTTCCTTCGGTCTCTGCATTAGGATGGGATGGGTCGCACGGGACAGCATCGCGCCATGACGATCGAACACCCCGGCGCGCGCGCTGCCTGTTCCGACATCGACCGCAACGAGATATTGGCGCATAAAGCTAGTTTCCCATCCCTGTTTTACCGAAAACCGGGAGAGAACCGTTCCGTGTCGTTATCTGCACGTCAACCAGCCTCTGCTCTTGAGCCCTGGCGGCCCTTTCGGTCGCGCACAAGGTGAACCAAATCCGGCATGGCGTCAAACACGAGATCGGGCTCAAGTGCTGCGATCTGTTGACGGAACGCGGGGAAGCGTGCGTGAGAGCCCCCTGTAAAAGCAAAAACGCACATACCCGCCGCCTTTGCCGCGGCAATGCCCGCCGGGCTGTCTTCGATAACGATGCAACTGGCCGGCTCCGCACCCATCTCTTGCGCGGCGTGCAGGAAGAGATCTGGCGCCGGTTTGCCGTTCTTCACCATGGTGGCGCTGAAAATATGTGGCTCGAATTTCTCGATAAGACCCGTAAGGCCCAGAGAATAGCGGATGCGTTCCGGCTGACTGGACGAGGCCACGCAGCGCGGCACGTTGAGACGGTCCAACGTTTCGGCAATGCCGTCAATCGCCTTCAATTCCAGGCGAAAGCGTTCGAAGAGCGCGCTTCGCATGTGTTCGAGAAAATCGATATCGGTCTCGATACCGTACTCCTCCCAAAGTGTTGCCGTCATATTGGCAAGGCTGCGACCGAGAAATCGCTGATAGGCCTCTTCCTCGGTCATCTGGACACCGAGATGTGCCAGCATGTCGATCAGCACTGCGACAGAAACCGGCTCGCTGTCGACAAGCACGCCATCGCAGTCGAAAATCACCAAGGGGCCGGTTTCGGTAGGCATGATGTCAGCTTTCGATAAGTTTATCGTCCAGATAGAGTTCGAGCGTCTTTGCGGTACCCTTTTCCCATAATGTGTTTAGAGCATGGGCGAAGCGGGTGCGGAAGAGGTCTGAGTTTGCGACGTCGCCGAAAATATCGCTGAGTGCGAGAAACGCCATCGGATCGTCCTTGGCCTTTATCGCTGCCGCCTGCAGGCGTTCGGCGCTGGCGTCGTTGAAGACGATCTGCTTGCCGCTGTCCGAGGTTCCGTAGAAGTAGCGGCACCACAGAGCGGAAACCAGCGACAGACCAACGATGTCGAGGCCTTGCGCCAGACGGTCGGCGGTCGAGGGTAGGATGAACTTCGGTTGGCGGTTGGAGCCGTCCTGCGCCAGACGCGGAATGGTGTCGCCGATCTTCGGGTTGAGAAAGCGGCGCTCGATCAGGTCGAAGTACTCGTTGAGATCGGTGTCGGGCACTGGCGGAATGATCGGGATGA
>CAJYTK010000019.1 GCA_913777615.1 uncultured Agrobacterium sp.
TGCAAACTGCGCCGAGGAAAGCGAGCCAACCTGAGCCTTGGTCAGAGCGGCGATGTTGTCGGTGCTGAGATTGGAGACATTCAGCCCAGACAGTGCCTTGGCGCTGATTGCCTTGATCTCATCGGAGGAAAAGGTTGCCAGAGCGTCCGACGACAGGGCATTCAGCTGTCCAGAAGACAGAACGGTGATCTGCGCCTTGGTCAGTGCTTCTGCGCTCGCGGTAGCTAGGTTTGCCAGAGCCGCGGGGGACAGGCCTGACAGTGCGGTGACGCTGAATGCTTTAATTTCACTGGTGGAGAAGAGCGCGAGCTCGGCACTGTCCAGTGTACCGACCTGAGCTGCTGTGAGGCCAGCAACCTGCGCCGAGGTGAGCGCCTCGATCTGGCTTGTCCCAAGAGCCTCGAATTGACTGGTGTAAAGAGCAACGACCTGCGCCGCACTCAGGCTGCTGACTTGGCCGCTGCTGAGCACCTCCAGCTGATTCAGCGTCAGACCCTTGACGGCGCTCGGCGAAATGGCGCGCATGTCTTCAGAGTCGAGCAAAGCGATATTCGCGGTACTAAGGGCTGCGATCTGCGAAGAACTAAGGGCCTTGATTTTTGTATTATCAAGAGCGTTCACGTCCGCGGAGGTCAAGCTCGCAATAGTCGATGTGGAAAGCTTTGAAATCTGCGCAGCAGACAGCGAAGAAATAATGGAAGTCATGAACGTGTCCCTTACCGGATGGCGACTGGTCACGCCTATCTGCCGTCAGACATCGCCCAAATAGACATGAATCCGACACGCGCAAATGAAGCGAAATTGTTGAGAACATGGCTCATGTGAACCTGCGTAGGAACCGCTTCATGCAATTCGAGCCTGAGAGGGAAGCCCGGATTTTCCACGCTAGTTATTGCGAATGACGCTAATAAATTTGGTTGCTTGAGTAACCTAACTGTAAGGGTGTCTTATCAGGCAAACATTTAAAGCCAAGTTAATATTGGTGACGCATCTGATTATTCTTGAGACACATGTATCTCGCCGAATCAAACGCTAAATTTCAAAGGAAAACTATGCCACCTACATCATTTTAACCATCTATCAAGAGCGAAAAATTTTAATTCGGACTCAGATTCTCAATCATTCACGCAGTCTTTTTCCTTTCCAAGGAAAACCCCGTCGGAAAATAAATAGGTAAACCGCCAGCAGAGATAACGACATAAAAAAAAGGGTTAAACACAAGCATATTTTTTATTATATTGACATAAATGAATTACAATACATCGATTTTAAGATATAATATCGACTTTATCGAAGTGTAATTGCGATGAATACGGTTTCTGGGGCCTTGGTTTCCGTTCCGACACCCGGCGTGAGTTAACGGAGAAAACCCGGTAAAGTTGTTTTTCTTCTGCATGATTCGCCGTTTAGGACATTCAATCGAATGCCCTCGCGGGCTTGATACTGGCAGTAATCATCACTCTTCCAGCAATATCGTTACGAGATATACTGCGTCTCACCGTCGCATCAGCAGATCATCACGATACTACTGGCTAAACTTTCACGTGCAATCGTCTGACAGTGCATCCCGTCAGCTTTCGATGAAGCGGCTGGCATTGAATCTTGATGGAGGGCGAGCGTGGGGTGCTGATTCGGTAAAACTCATCCTTCATTGATTTTGACCGCTCCACGTTAGATGCGCGACGAGATCAGGTTCTCGGAACGTCTTGAAATGAAAACAAGAACGGACCGGGATCAGGTTGCGAATTGGGGGAGCCTAATAAGGGAATGCTATGCGTGTCGAGACACTTCGAGAGGTGCAATACCTTCGTGTGTGACGGCTTTTCGCGCAGACACCGGCATAACGCCGTCGGTCGCAGCGCATGCTGCGACACGAGAGCCGGAAATTATCTCCGGCTCAAAGAGACTTCATGAGTTGTACGGCGGGCTCAAAGGTCCTTTAGATCTGGGACCATTTTGTTGTATCCGCCGTAACGGTTTTAATATCTGCCTTGCCATATGTTCTCATGGTTTGGCAGTTCAGCGAGCTCGCGATGAGCCTGCTCTCAGAACTCTTCCCAGTTCTGTTCGCTTGCTTTCGGCTGCACCGCTTCTGCCGACGCTCCAAAGGCTTTGGCGAGCGTATTGCCCAGCGCACGCGCGGGCGAGGCTACAGGGCGTGCGGTTGGCTTAACAGCAGCGGGCGTGAAGCTCGGCTTCGTCGAATAGAGCGGCTTGGCGGAAGCCGCTGGGGCGGAACGCGGGACAACGGGAGTGGCGGGCGGTATGTAGGACGCGATGCGCTGTTCTGCCCCTGCCCCGAGGTTGAACTGGCCGATCAGTCCGTTCAACGCCTCAGCCTCGCGAGCCAGCGAATGGCTGGCTGCGGTCTGTTGTTCGACCATGGCGGCGTTCTTCTGCGTTCCCTGGTCCATGCTGTTGACGGCAGTACTGATCTCCTGCAGGCCCGTCGCTTGTTCGCGTGATGCCGTGACGATGGCGCTGACATGAGCGTTGATCTCTTCCACCTCAGCGACGATCATCTGTAGCGCCTTGCCGGTCTCATCGACGAGGCCTACGCCATTTTCAACGTATCTGCTTGAGTTGCTGATCAGCGCCTTGATTTCCTTCGCGGCATTGGCGGAACGCTGAGCAAGCTCGCGAACCTCCTGTGCCACGACGGCAAAACCTTTACCGGCCTCACCGGCACGGGCAGCCTCAACACCAGCATTCAGCGCGAGCAGGTTTGTCTGGAAGGCAATATCATCGATCACACCGATGATGTTGGTGATTTCGCCGGAAGACTTTTCGATTTCCTGCATTGCGGCCACGGCGCGACGCACGACCGCACCGGATTGTTCGGCACCGGCACGGGCGCGCTGCACCAGAGCTCCTGCTTCTTCAGCACCCTTGGCGCTATCGCGAACGGTGGTGGTCACTTCTTCCAGGGCAGCAGCGGTTTGTTCGACGGAAGCTGCCTGCTGTTCCGTGCGGCGCGACAGATCATCGGCTGCGGACAGCATTTCGGCGGCGCCGGCATGAATTGCAGCAGCGTTCTCGCCCACCTTACGCAATGTCTGCTGCAGGCTATCGAGCGAGGTGTTGAAGTTCAGACGAAGCGGCTCGACGAACGGGGTGAACGGCTTTTCGATGCGATAGTCGAGATTGCCGTCGGCCAGTGCCTGGAGACCCTTGGCAAGTTCTTCGCGGGCAAAAGCCTGTTCAGCTTCGGCGCGCTCTTTTTCAGCCTCGTTGCGCCGACGATCAGCTTCGGTCGCGGAGCGCATGCGGTCCGTCTCACCTGCAAGACGCTGCTTCTCGATCGCGCTGTCCTTGAAGACCAGAACGGCCTTGGCCATTTTCCCAACTTCGTCGCCGCGATCAACCGCAGGGACATCGACATTGTTATCGCCATTGGCAAGACGGCTCATGGCATCCGTCATGCCGACGATGGGCGTGACGATGGCGCGCGACAACGCCCAGATCAACAGAACCGAAACGAGGCCAGCTGCAGCACCACCACCGAGCAGCGCATATTGAAGATTGGCCTGAGCGCCTTGCTGCGCAGCGACCTCCAACCTGGTCAACGTGTTGAGCTGTTCTTTGATCTTGTCGGCAGCGGCGCGGAAGCCATCGACCTGGCCCTTGGCCTGGTTGCGGCCGATCTCGATGATTTCGGAAATTGGGGCTTCCGTCGTCTTGCGAGCGGCGATCTGCGGCTCGGCCAGTTGTTTGAAGAAGACAGTCGCAGTGGCTTCCATCTCGTCGATGGATTTCAGAATATCCGGTTGGTCTGCGGCGTACCCACGTGCCTCCTTCAGTTTCGCGAGCATCACGTCGCGCTGGGCGAAGACGTCTTTGTAGGTGCTGTCGCTTCGGAACAGAAGAAAGCCGCGCTGATTGACCACCTGCTCCAGCATGGCGGCTTTCGCTTCGTCGACCGTCTGCATCAGTTGAGCTGTGCGAGTTTGCGTTTCAGACAGATGCTGCGCGTCTAGCGTTTGAAGAAAGACGAATGCCGAGGCGACTAGACACACACCCATCAAGGCGACGAAGGTCATCATCAGTTTGATATTGATAGGTAAATTTTTCAAAGACATCGACAACTCTTCTTCGACGCAGGACCGCGCATCAGTCATCAGACCGCGAACCGCAAGTTTTCCGGCCTAACCTTCATGTCAGCGACGGCTCTTTTTTCAGCTTCGCAAACTGCTGCAAAGCGGTTGATTTTTGCTTAAATCTGAAGGTACTAAAAAAACAAAGCTGAGTAGTGCCGGGCAGGGTAAACGAAGTCTTCAAGAGCCCTCGGACACAAACCGCTTGCGCTGCGCCCGATTGGCCGTCATTGACACTCTCCATGACCAAAACATCTGAAAACCAACGCCTGGACCAGCTCCTGGTCGCCAAGGGCCTGTTTGCAAGCCGCTCCCGCGCGCGCGATGCCGTATCGCGCGGCACCGTCAGCGTGAATGGCAAGATCGTGACCAAGCCAAGCCTCTGCTTCGCTGAGAGCGCAGTGATCGCCATTGACGATCCGGCGCAGGATTATGTCTCGCGCGCCGCCTTGAAGCTCGTTGCCGCACTCGATCATTTCGAGCTGGACCCGAAAGGCCAAGAGTGCCTGGATGTGGGTGCCTCCACCGGCGGTTTTACGGAGGTTTTGCTGGAGCGCGGCGCTGGCCACGTGACGGCGATCGACGTGGGTCATGGGCAGATCCATCCACGGGTGGAGAACAATCCACGCGTGACCAGCATCGAGGGGCTGAATGCGCGGTTCCTGACACAGGACGATATCGACGGTCGCGAGATCAGCTTCATCGTGTCGGATGTCTCCTTCATCTCGCTGAAGCTTGCGCTGGCGCCCGCACTCGATCTCGCAGTCGAGGGCGCGCTCGCCGTGCTTCTCGTCAAGCCGCAATTCGAGGCAGGCCGTGATGCGATCAGCAAGGCTGGTCTTTTGAAAGAGCCGGAGACAGCGCCGCAAGTCGCCGCAGAGCTGGAACGCTGGCTGACCGAAGATATGGGCTGGGAAAGCCTTGGTCTTATCCCTTCCCCGATTGCGGGTGGGGATGGCAATGTAGAATTCCTTCTCGGAGGCAGAAAGCCATGAGCACGCAGACCGTCAAGATCCAGAGTCTGGGAGCCCAGGGCGACGGCATCGCACATTGCCCTGAAGGCACTGTCTATGTGCCCTTCTCCCTTCCGGGGGAAACAGTCGCGATCGCCCGAGTGAAAGACCAGGGAACGATCATGTCGATCACCGAGGCGTCGGAGCAGAGACGTGAGCCCGCCTGCCGTCATTTCGGGCCGGATGGCAAGAACGGCACTTGCGGGGGCTGTTCGCTTCAACATGTGGCGGACGAAACCTATCACGCCTTCAAACGCAACCTCGTCGTCTCCGCGCTGCGCTCCAAAGGGTTGGATGCCGAGGTCGCGCCACTGGTGATCTGTCGGCCCGGTGAGCGCCGTCGCGTCGTCTTCACCGCACGCAAAACGGAGAAAGGACTTCTTCTCGGCTTCAGCCAGGCCAATAGCCACCATATTGTTGCGATCGAAGAATGTCCCATCGCGTCACCTGCCATCGTATCGAGGCTGGATGCAATCCGCGCAATCGGCCTGCCGCTGGCATCCAATGCCGAACCTTTCCGCATGACAGTGCTGGAGACGCTATCTGGGCTCGATATTGCCGTGGACGGCATCAAATCAGTCAATGACAAGCAGCGTCGGGCACTGACCGAAACGGTTCTTTCCATGCGCGGTATCGCCCGCGTATCGCTGTCAGGAGAAATTCTCATCGAGCCGCAAAAGCCGGTCATCGAGTTTGGCAGCGTCAAGGTCGCTCCTCCCGCTGGCAGTTTCCTTCAGGCAACCAAGGTGGCGGAAGACGCAATGGCCGAACGTGTGCTGGAGCATATCGGCAAATCGAAGCGGATCGCCGATCTGTTCTGCGGTACCGGAACCTTTACGCTACGGCTGGCGCGCATCGGCAAGGTGCATGGTGTGGAAGCCGAAGACAAGCCATTGAAGGCGCTGGATTTTGCCGCACGCAACACCCCCGGCCTGAAGCCGGTCACGATCGAACGGCGCGATCTTTTCCGACATCCGCTGATTGCCAAGGAACTGAAGGTGTACGACGCCGTCGTCTTTGATCCGCCGAGAGCCGGTGCTGAAGCGCAGTGCAAGGAGCTCGCTCGCAGCACAGTGAAGAAGATCGTTGCCGTCAGCTGCAATCCGCTGTCTCTGGCACGCGATCTTTCTATCCTGGTCGAGGGCGGTTATCGCATTACGAACGTTACGCCGATCGACCAGTTCCTCTGGTCGCCGCATGTCGAGGCGGTCGTGACGCTGGAAAAATAAGGCTTTTTACCAGGCGGTATCGATATTGCCGCTGCCGACAACGCCGGAGCAGCGGCAACGACCGCCAACCCTGCCCTGTTGGACGGGGCAGACATAGGGGCGCGAGCGCTCAGCACTGTCCGGCGGGGTGATGACGCAGACGAAACGCGGCTGGCGGCGGTCCCAACCATTGTTCTGGTTCTGGTTGCTGCGTTGCGAGCTACTGTTAAAGTCCTGCACCAGCACCACATCGCTCTGTGCAGGCAACGGCGTTTTAAAAGACTGAAGCAGGGCCGCCTCCGCAACACCGGATACGGACAGTAGTGCGATCATTGCAAGAGCGGTTTTACGCATCATGACGGCCTTCTCCCAACAGTAAAGATGCTGATCGAATAACCGGAAACACTTCCCGTTCCGTAAAGGTCGCCGCCTTTCTTCGCTAAGCCTTAACGACGCATGAATGCTTCGAACGCAGCTCTCGCCTCCGCGCTCTGAAGCTGGGCTGCAAAGTGGACGATTTCCTCGTCGATCCTCTTTCGGATACCGTCGATATCGCCACGCACCAGATCACGAGCGATCTTCAGCGCCTGCGGTGGCTTGGATGCAAGATGAGCGGCAGTTTTGAGCGTTTCCGCCTCCAACTCCGCCTCATGGACAATCTTCCAGATCAAGCCCGCCGCAAGCGCCTGTTCGGCGGTGAAACCCTCACCTGCAGCCAGCAGCGCGAATGCCCGCTGATGGCCAGCGATGCGCGGTACCAGAAGACTGGACGCGGCTTCCGGCACCAGCGCCAGATCGACGAAGGGTGTCTTGAACAGGCTGCGGCTGGAGGCAAGCGTCAGATCGCAGTGCAGGTTCAGTGTCGTGCCGATGCCGATAGCAAGGCCATCGACGCCGGAGACAATAGGCTTTTCGACGCCAACGAGCGTGTGCAGAAAGTCTGCGGCAGCGAGCCTGCCCTTGCCGCCGGACATGGCAAAGCCGAGAAAATCGGCCATGTCGTTGCCAGCCGAGAAACATCCCGGCGTACCGAGAAAGGCGATGACGCGAATATCAGCGTCGGCGTTGGCCGCCGTCAAGGCATCGATCAGGCTGCGATACATCGCATCTGTGATGGCGTTCTTCTTGTCCGGACGGTTGAACCGGATAACCTGCACACCGGGTGCGGCCTGCGGACGCTCGAGAAGGATATGGTCTTCAGACATCAGCAACCTCCTCAGGCAAGCACAGCGCGTGCGGCTTCGAGGCTCGCAGCACCCGACACCACGCGGTCCCTCAAGGCAACCGTCTCCGCCAAGAGATTTTCAGCGGCAAAGCGGCAAAGCGATGCTCGCTTGGCACCATTACCGTCATCAACAGAAGCCAGCGCGCCCTTGGCGAGATAGACGCCCGTCAGGGTAAGACCAAAGAGCCGCTGGTAGGGCGTGGCACCGGCAAGTGCTGATGCTGCCTCTCCCTTGGCCTGGGCCTCAAGTAGCCAGTCGGTGGCAGCTTCGAGGTCGGCGATGCTCTGGTCCAGATAGCGTGCGGTGTCGCCCAGTTCCGGCTTGTTCGATGCACGAACGGCTTCGGCGATTTCCTTCAACTCGTTGATGAAGCCCCGAACGTGATGACCCTCGGAAAGCGGCAGCTTGCGCATGACGAGGTCGATAGCCTGGATGCCATTTGTGCCTTCATAGATCGGAGCGATACGAGCGTCGCGCAGATAGCGGGCCGCACCGGTCTCCTCGATGAAGCCCATGCCACCGTGTACCTGAATACCGAGGGACGCCACATCCACACCGGCATCGGTGGAGAAGGACTTGGCAATCGGCGTTAGAAGGGCTGCACGCTCCTGCCACAACTTCTGCGTTCCAGCATCGCTTTCCGCATGGCTCATGTCGATCGCGTGAGCGCAGGCGAAGCTGATGGCGCGAGAACCTTGCGTCAGCGCCTTCATCGTGAGCAGCGTTCTGGCGATATCCGGATGCTCGATGATCGGGCTCATGCCCGTGGCCTTCGTTCCCGGCGCTTTGCCTTGGGTCCGCTCATTGGCGTATTGAATCGCCTTCTGCGTGGCGGCTTCGCAAATCGCCACACCCTGCATACCGACCGCAAGGCGCGCATTGTTCATCATGGTGAACATGCAGGCCAGACCCTTGTTCTCCTCACCGACCAGCCAGCCGATCGCACCTTTCTCCTGACCGAAACGGCCATCGCCGAAGATCATCGTGCAGGTGGGCGAACCGTGAATTCCGAGTTTATGCTCCAGCGCATGGCAGAACAGATCGTTGCGTTCACCCGGATTGCCGGCCGCATCGGGCAAGAATTTCGGCACGAGGAAGAGCGAGATGCCGCGCGTGCCGGCAGGTGCATCCGGAAGGCGGGCAAGCACCAGATGAATGATGTTCTCGGCAGCGTCGTGTTCACCCCATGTGATGTAAATCTTCTGGCCAAAAATGCGGTATGTACCGTCTTGGGCACGTTCTGCTCTGGCCTTGAGCGCCGCGAGATCGGAGCCGGCTTGCGGCTCCGTCAGGTTCATGGTGCCCGTCCATTTGCCGCTAACGAGGTTTTCGAGATAGGCGGCTTTCAGCTCCTCGCTGCCATGAGCAGAAATGGCTTCGACCGCGCCCATGGTGAGCGTCGGGCAAAGAGCGAACGCCATAGAGCCCGAGTTCCACATCTCCAGTGCTGCGACATTGAGCATGTGAGGCAGGCCCTGCCCGCCAAATTCCTCAGGGGCCGTCAGGCCGTTCCAGCCACCTTCCGCCCAGCGATGATATAGCCCAGCCCACCCATCCGGCGTGCGAACCTCACCATCCACCATGCGTGAACCCTGACGATCGCCAACTTCCGCGAGCGGAGCGACCTCTTCCGTCGCGAAACGCCCTGCTTCCTGGAGAATGGCGTCGACGAGATCTTCATCGAGATCACCGAGCGCACCGCTCTGAAGAGCATCGCCCAGCCCTGCAACGTGTTTCAACGTAAAAGCGATATCGTCTACCGGCGCGGTATACATCCTGCCTCCTCCCGAAGCGTCTGCCTACAATGCAATGTCTCTACGGGCTAATTGATTTTTACGTAAACGTCAATTTTAAATTTGCCGCCAATGGGATCGCGCTTGTTATGAAACTGTCATAAAACTCTGCGCAGCATCACCAGCCTTCAGAGCAGCAATAGCCCCTTGCCTCTGCTCGATCTCGCCGTCCAAGATTCCGGCTTTCAGGACTGACATATGGATATACAGTACCCCGCCATTCCCGGCCTTGTCTGGGCCTACCGCTTCCAGCCGGGAAATCTGTCTTGTACCCGACTGGCGCCCAGCGCCCGTTGGGAAGACTTACAGAGCCACGACGGATTTTTCTGGCTGCACCTCAACCTAGCAGACACGCGGGTGGCGACCTTTCTTGAAGCCATCCAGGGGTTGGATGAGAATCTCCGCGCCAGCCTGACCACCCATGAGACGCACCCTTCGATCACCGTCGATGAAGGCGCGCTTTACGGCACGCTTGTCGACTTTCAGCGTGAGTTCGATCAGGAAACACGCGATCTTGGCTGGCTGCATTTTGCCCTTACGGATCGCTTCATCATTACGACGAGGCTTCAGCCGCTACGATCCGTTGACCGACTGCGCGCCGCCATCGACAAGAACTCAAAGCGCTACTCCACGCCGTCTCATATTTTCGAAGCGCTGGTGGCGGAGTTCCAGCGCAGCCTGATCAACCTAGTCATGGAGACGACCGAAGAACTCAACGCAATCGAAGACTATGTCTATGACACCACGCCGCGGGATGAGAGGCGCAGGCTTGCGCCTGTGCGACGCACCGTCGTGCGACTGCATCGGCATCTGCGCACGGTGCTGACCCTGATGCGGCGCGCATCAGCGGCCGATGAAGATGACATGCCTGTCGGTTTTGAAGAAATTGCCGGGCGACTGACGAGCCGGCTGGAGTCTGTCGATTACGATGTCTATGCGCTGCAGGAGCGAGCGCGTCTGCTGCATGAAGAAATCGACTCTAAACTGTCTTCGGAAACCAACCGCCATCTCTACATCCTCTCGATCATGACGGCGTTTCTATTGCCACCCACGCTCGTCACCGGCTTCTTCGGCATGAACACCAGCGCACTGCCGTTTATCGATGGTGGGAACGGTACGCTTTACGCGGGCGGATTCATCATAGCGTCCAGTCTTCTGGCATGGTTCCTGCTGCGACGTGTCGGCATCATTTAACAAAGAAGCCGCCCCGCGAATGCGAGACGGCTCTTATCAATAATATACCCTTGTCCGATCAGCCGTACGGCGAGTAGCAGGTCTGGCGCGGACCGTGGTAAGGCTGGAACGTGTTGCTACGGGCGTCGTACGAACGGTAGCGACCGTAGCACCAGTTCACGTGGGCCTGGCTCACGCCACCGCGCACAACCGGACGATACTCACGGTAGACCGGGCGAGGACGATATTCCGGAACAGGGCGATACACCTCGCGTGGCTGCGCCAGTGCGCCGCCGACGATAGCGCCTGTCGCAAAGGCTGCCAACGGGAACCAGTAGCCATTGTGGCGACGATAGCCAGGACGGTAATCGCGGTAGCCACGATGGCCCCGATAGTAGCCTGGGCCATAGTCGCGGTAATAGCCACGATCGCGCCAGTACTGGACGTTGACGATGTTGTTGTCGGCCTGGGGCGCTGAAGGTGCTGCGGGCACAATCGGCATGGCCTGTGCTGGCACAATAGATCCAGCAGCCACAACTGCAGAAAGGCCGGCAGCCAAAATAGCTTTCATGTAATTCTTCATCTGACCTTCTCCATTCGCGTCCGGATACTCAACCGAACGGGGTGAACTACGACGATTATTCTCCTGTTTATCCATTTTTAACGGCGTGGACTCGCCTTATACTCACGTTAGGAAACTCAGCCTGAATGCAGCATTAACGAGACGATCACAGATACTTGAACGGATTGCTGCTAGACGGCAGAAGGCCCGGACAAGCCGGGCCTTCCAAATCAACGGTTTCAGCTATAGGGCGAAACGCACTGACGGCGTGGCCCGTTATTGGGCTGATAGCTGTTGTCATAAGCGCGATAAGAGCGCCACCGGTTCGCGCACCACTGTTGATGGCTGCTGCCGTAGGAAGGGCGCGCCTGATTCGTTGCGCCGCCGATGATCGCGCCAGCGGCAAAGGCTGCGAGCGGGAACCAGTAACCGTTATGGTAACGATAGCCTGGACGGCGTTCGCGATAGCCACGGTGACCGTTATAGAAGCCCTGGCGACGGTACTCGCGATGGTTACGCCAGTCGCGACCGTGCCGCTGACGCCAGTCACGACGGTCACGCCAATCGCGATATTGCACGTCTACGACGTGATCCTGGGCAGCAACGGGTGCCGGAATAGGTGTTGGGACCTGAAAGGCCTGCGATGGCGTAAAGCTCGTCAGGACCATGACAAAAGCGGTGGCGAGGCTCGTCTTCCGCAAATTCAGCATGAATTTCCTCCGTTTCTTTGCACATTGATGTTGTGCTGTTTTTATATCCTTCGGCAGAAACGCGGAAAAACGCCCGCAGTGACACAGCCTTAGACATTTTAGAAACGGAAGAACTAGGAACTCGTTCCATAGACTTGGCAGCGAATGCCAATTTCCAGAAGCGATAAGGTGGGTAGAGGCGTTACGCCTCCACCTTGACGTCAGTAAGCGGCCTTGAGCAGCAGGCCAGGATATAGCCTTCAGCAATATCTTCGTCGAGGATGCCGCCATTGTGGTTCATCTCGACCTCTCCCGACAGCTTCAGGACGCGGCAGGTGCCGCAGATGCCGGATTCGCAAGCCGCACCGATGCGAACGCCGGCCGATCTTGCAGTCATCAAAACCGTTTGTCCGGGCTGACAAGGCACTTCCTTGCCGGAGAGCGTGAAGCCGACGGTCGTCATCGCCTCACCATCGGCTTCTAGTGCCGTTTCTCCAACGGCAACCGGCGGTGCGGCAGGCGCGAAGCTTTCCTGATGGTAGCGTGTCATGTCGAAGCCTGAGGCTTCGAGCATGGAGCTGACCGCAGCCATGAATGGTTCAGGCCCACAGCAAAACACCGTGCGATCCATGAAGTCAGGAGACAGGAGCGCAATCTTCGCCTTGTCGACGAAGCCCTTCAGACCTGACCAGAGATCAGTACGACCACAGGACTCGACGATGAACCCCAGCGACAGGTTCGGCATGTAGCGCGCGAGATATTCGAGCTCATGGCGAAAAACGATGTCAGCGGGCGTGCGAGAGCAATTGATAAAGGAGATGTCGCTCTGGGGCGCGCGATCGCACATGTCGCGCACCATCGACATCATTGGTGTGACGCCAGAGCCTGCCGAGATGAACAGGTATTTGTCGCCCGGGTGCTTAACGTAGGAGAAGTCACCCAGAGGACCAAGCGCGCGGATCTTCATCCCCGGCTTAAGGTTGTCGAACATCCACCGGGTGCCGATCGAGTTCTTCTGTGCCTTGACCGTGACCGCCACGGCATAGGGACGAGACGGTGTCGATGACAGCGTATAGGTCCGGAACAGCGGCTCCGGCCCGACTGGCAGTTCCAGCGTCACGAACTGTCCCGGAATGTAGCGAAACCAGTTCGTGTCATTGGAGCGAAACAGGAACGTCATCACATCGGGCGTTTCGGGGGTTACCGAAATGCATTCCAGCATGTGAAGCTTGTCGCTCCAGGGCTTCATCTCATCGATATGCTTATAGGTCACAGCCATGGTCATCTGCATCAAGCTACTGCGGAAAGCTTCTTCTTGTCGCCCGACAACCGGTCGATCATGAAGTCGGCATACCAATTGACGAACTGCATGACGCCGCCTTCGTCTTCCATGGAATAAGGACCTGGCTCATACGCCGGCGAGCGAATACCGAAGGCATTTTCTTCGACGATCCGGCGATCCTGATCGTTGGTTTCGTTCCAGACATGGGTCAGGTCTTCGAGATTGTAGTCGACGCCTTCCACGGCGTCCTTGTGAACGAGCCACTTGGTCGTCACCATGGTTTCCTGCGGACCGAGCGGCAGCACGCGGAAGGAAATCATGTGGTCGCCGAGGAAGTGGTTCCAGGTCGTCGGATAATGGAAGAGCAGCAGCGCGCCGATGTGGCTGATGGTCACATCGTCAGACAACGGGCGACGAACTGCAGGCTTACCGGACATGGTATAGCTTTCGGCCTCACCGATCAGCGGCATGCGGGCCACGCGGAACTGGCCCTTCGGGTCGATCTTGAAACGGCTCGGCAGCCCTGCCGCTTCGCAGCGCGCCCAATGGCCGCCGATTTCGGGATCGCTGGCGCCACCGTCTGTGCCGGTAACGCTCGGGTTTTCCGGATAGGTGCGGCAAAGCTCAGGATGGTTGGCCGCGCAGTGGTAGCACTCGCGATTGTTTTCCCAGACGAGCTTCCAGTTGCCCTTTTCGATGATGGTGCTTTCATGGGCTACCTTGGCTTCCCAGGCGCGGTGCGGCTTCATGTAAGCCTCCACTTCGGCACGCACTGGCGCGAAATCCATGGGCTGATCAGCCAGGCAGATGAAGACGTAACCGGCAACCGTTTCGCACGCGATCGGCTTCAGGCCATAATCATCCTTGTTGAAGTTTTCTGCCATATGGCGGGCAAAAAGCAGCTTACCATCGAGATCGTATGTCCACTGATGGTAAGGACAGACCAAACGGGCGGACTGGCCCTTCTCACTCGTGCAAACGCGCGAACCGCGATGGCGGCAAGAATTGTGGAATGCGCGCACGGTGCCGTCTTTGCCGCGAACGATCACCACAGCATAGTTGCCGACCTGAACTGTGAAATACATGCCGGACTTCGGCACTTCGCAGTCATGACCCACAAACAGCCAATCGCGATACCAGATGGTTTCCATGTCGAGCTGGAAGTAATCCTGATCGGTATAAAATGGCTGCTCAAGGCTGAAGCCTTCGCGGCGATTCTTCAATTGGCGCAATACGGTTTCACGCAGTTCCATGGCCATGTCCTCGAATATATACTGCGGCCCCACCCGATGAATCCGGCCGCATGGTGTGGATTGATCTAATCATTGACGTCTTTTTCCAGCACCACATTGCGCGACATTCAATCCCGCATTGACGACAAATTGCGACATCGTGCGCAAAAGTGTTATCTAATAATTTCACTATATAAAACAGCGACTTGCGACACATCTTGAAGCCGACTGCGTCGCATTACGACCGCCTGTGTCTGCGACCCAATTCTATTCCTTGTTTTCATCGGAAACCGGGCGTTAACCCAGATCTGGCAAAAAGTTCTTATGTTTCAAGGGGGATATGGTTTTGGAAAAGGGAAACCGGATCCGATATGTCGATGTAAAAAGGCCTCACACGGCTGCTGAACGTACGAAGACGGCGCATTCCGAATTCCTGCGCACCGGACGCATCGCCCGTTACAAAGACATGCCGTTCTCGCAGGAGCGACGCCTGCTCTCCCATGAGAAGGTGGCGGAGATCACCGGCCGTCGCTTGCAGGAGGCAGGCTCCACGACCTACTCGCGGCTGAACAGCTTTCACCATACGATCCACTTCCCCGACATGATTTTTCACAGGCTGATCGAAGACAGTCCACATCTGGGCTATTGCCATGTAACTGCATCGAGAACCAGTTTCGATACGCGCAAGCCGGTGCTCTGGTCATTCTACCTTGCCAATTTCTTTGCCGAATTGTGTGGCGAAGACCAGTTCTTCGGCAAGATCGACCAGAGTCGCTCCCGCATGTATTTCGCCGTCGCCATGCAGGCCGACAACGGCGGTAAGAACGTGACGATCGACAAATCGGTTCATCGCGGCGGCTTGCTGTTCCAGACGCAAGATCCGAAAGAAGCCTTGAAAAACGTATTGATGCTGGGAACGCGCTCGGAGAAGATGCGCGATTTCATTCGCCACATGTGAAGCGCTATCGTCCAGCCCTGTTTTGAACGCGCTTCATACACATGAAAACCCGTGTGCGTGCCTCGATCGCTCCTATCCTTCGTGCAAGTATGCGCCTGCCGGTTTTTGCAAAGTCTTCTTTACAAAACAGCTTCACACATCTGGGCGGGATGCTTTAAGACGCTGTTTCCAAGCAAGGGGCCTTCAGGAATGGCGCGACATATCGATATCGAGGAGCAACCCGGCGAAGCACTGGAAGAGGCGGTCCGCATCCTCAAGGCCGGGCTTCCCGTCGCCATACCGACAGAAACGGTTTACGGCCTTGCGGCAGACGCAACCAATCCCGCAGCCATTGCCCGCATCTACGAAACCAAGGGGCGCCCACAGTTCAATCCGCTGATCTGCCATATGGCCAGCGTCGCCATGGCAGAGCAACATGCGGTCTTTGATCCGATATCCCGCAGGCTGGCGGCGGCCTTTTGGCCTGGGCCAATGACCCTTATCCTGCCCTTGAGACAAGACAGCCCCATTCATTCGCTAGCGACGGCCGGTCTCGAAACGGTCGGCATCCGCCTGCCGAAGGGTTTTGCCAGCGTGCTGATCGAAAAGCTCGGCAAACCACTTGCTGCGCCGAGCGCCAATAGTTCCGGCAAGATCAGTTCCACCAGTGCGGCGCATGTGGAGGCGGATCTCGGACAGAAGATAGATCTAATTCTAGATGGTGGTTCCGCACCGGTCGGCGTCGAATCCACTATCATCAAGGTAGAGAGCGACAGCTCGGTACGCCTCCTGCGTCCAGGCGGATTGGTAGCAGATGAAATAGAGCGTGTCATTGGCGTCAAGCTGATACGCCCGGCGGCGGCATCAGCCGCGATAGAGGCCCCCGGCATGCTCGCCTCCCATTACGCACCGGGCGCATCGGTTCGGTTGAAGGCGTCCTCGGTCCAGAAGGGCGAGGCGTTGATCCGCTTCGGCAGACAGGCGGTGGAGGGAGAGGCCAATGCGGTCGCCGTCTTCGATCTCAGTCCCTCGAGGAACCTTACCGAGGCTGCCGCCAATCTTTTCGACTACCTTAAACTGGCCGATGCCAGTGGCGCGAACACGATTGCCATAACACCCATTCCATCGACAGGCCTTGGCGAAGCGATCAACGACAGGCTGGAGCGCGCTGCCGCGCCCCGATCCTGACCCCATCTGACGATTACATCCGGAGAAGTGATCATGACGCCTGTAAGCTTGCCCGACGCACTGATGTCTCGCTTTGCAGCCATCGTCGGTGAAAAAGATGCGCTACGTGAGGCTTCCGATCTCGCGCCCCACCTTGTCGAGAACCGCGGGCTGTATCACGGCACCTCTCCACTTCTGTTGCGCCCCTCCACGACGCAGGAGGTCGCAGCCATCATGAAGCTCGCCAGCGAGAGCCGCACGGCTATCGTACCCCAGACCGGCAATACCGGTTTGGTCGGAGGTCAGACGCCCCGCAGTGGCGCTAGCGACGTCATTTTGTCTCTCGACCGCATGAACAGGGTTCGCGATATCGATCCCGTCGCCAATGTCATCGTTGTTGATGGTGGTTGCATCCTGGACGAGGTTCATAAGGCAGCCGAGAAGGTTGAGCGGATGTTTCCGCTTTCACTCGGTTCGCAAGGTTCGTGCCGCATCGGCGGCAACCTTGCCACCAATGCGGGGGGCACTGCGGTGCTGGCCTATGGCAATATGCGCCAACTATGCCTGGGGCTGGAAGTCGTTCTGCCCACCGGCGAGATCTGGGACGGCCTGCGCCGCCTGAAGAAGGACAATACGGGTTACGATCTGCGTGATCTTTTCATCGGCTCCGAAGGCACGCTCGGCATCATCACTGGCGCGGTGCTAAAGCTCTTTCCAAAACCGCTTGGCCATCAGGTCGCCTTTGCCGGTCTCAAGTCGCCAGCGGATGCGCTCAAACTGTTCGAGCGCGCATCCACTCTTTGCGGCTCTGCATTAACCGGCTTCGAACTCATGCCTCGCATCGGCGTCGAATTCACCGCAAAACACATTCCCGGCGTGCGCGATCCGCTCGAAACGCCGCATCCCTGGTATGCGCTGATCGACATCTCAAGCTCCGACTCGGCAGGCACCGCGCAGACGATGGTGGAAACCCTATTGGAACAGGGTTTTGAGGCAGGCATCGTTCAGGATGCCGTCATCGCCTCGTCCGAGAGCCAGCGTCAGGCGCTGTGGCACATGCGCGAGAGCATGTCGGACGCCCAGAAGCCGGAAGGCGGTTCCATCAAGCATGACGTGTCGGTTCCGGTTTCGCATGTTCCGGCCTTCATGGACGAAGCGGAAAGCGCCGTCTTACGCGCCATTCCAGATGCGCGTATCTGCGCATTCGGGCACATGGGCGATGGCAACATCCATTACAACATCTCCCAACCGGTCGGTGCCGACAAGAGCGCCTTCCTCGCCCGCTGGAGAGAGATCAACGAGATCGTCCACGGCATTGTTCTGTCTTTCGGTGGCTCGATTTCAGCGGAACACGGCATCGGGCAATTGAAGCGAGACGAGCTGGCGGCCATCCGCCCGGCAATCGAGATGGAGCTGATGCGCCGCATCAAAACAGCCTTCGATCCGGCAGGCATCATGAATCCCGGCAAGGTTGTCGTTTCCTAGGGCATGTGCAGCGATCACGCGATCGTCTATAATGCTCTGTGTCTTTGTTGTTGCCGCATTGACCGGCGTCGAAGCGGCGACGCATAACCTGAAACGCTTCAGATGAAGCCGCATCCTTCTCGCATGTCGTACTTTCTATCACCCTCAAGCTGAGCATTGTATTTTGATGCTGTGGAGTGCGTCTCCACGCTCATTTTTGGCCGCGCCAGCTTTGGCTATTGCCCCCTTCCTTCACACCTGTTGAAGTGCATTTGCGGAAATGCGCTCAGGCCGATCCCTGGTGTTTTTCCAAACACTTCGTCGATCCGTGCGGTCCGTGCGCCGGATAATGCACGATCGTCCCAATTCAGGAATCCGAAACCTTACGCGGCTGGGTTTTGCTAACCATTTGGGAATGCAAAGTTTTCTTAACCTCGATTTTTAAGCTGTTTCGAAGATGCGCTGGCTATCTTCCACCTATCAGAGGACGAAAAGTCCCGGACGAGGCCATGAAACGGCTCTCAGGTAAAACAAGGATAGCATGATATGAACAACACCGTTCTGAAGCCCGAATGGGCAGGCGCAACTCTCCGGCTCGATCCGACGCGGTTCCCGCAGCAGCTGACCTATGGCAACAGCAATGGTTCGTCGGATGTCGCCATCACGCTCGATGAGCGCGGCGCCGTTCTACGCAAGGTTCTTCATTCCAGCGGTCTACCGCTGTCCTTCGCCCTGCCTGCACGCGCTTTCAAGGGTGTTGCCGCCCGCGCGATCGACCATGGCGATGGCGGTGTAACGGTCACGCTCGAACTTCATCACGACGATCCAGACCTGTGCATTCCGCTCTTGGTGGCGCACGATCTGTGCGACATCGCCGCTGATTGGCGCAGCTGGTCGGAAAAGTACAATATCCCTATGCTGATGGTAGAAGCCGACGGTGTTGCCCGCCCTCTCGAAGATCATCTCGGCCATGTGCGCACGAAGTCTACGCGTCCGCGCCGTCGCCACTCCTATTTCGCCGATCGACGTCCGCGCTTTCTCGTACGTCGTAGCACCGGTTCGCTCGGCCTGACGATGCGGATCGAAGGCAAAGAAATCATCGCCCGCACCTGATCCACGTAACGCCGCTGTTCAGCCGGCGTTACGAGTGCGGACGAAAGCAGGCCCGGCACGCGCGCACCGCGTCCGGGCTTTTCGTCATGAGAAAATTAGCGGCAGTATCAGACCTGCGAAGACGAGCAAGCCGACGCGGTTATTGGACTTGAAGAGAGCCAGGCACTTTTCCACGTTGCCGATATCCAGAGCCCTCACCTGATAAAACAGCATAGCGGCGGCAGCTATGAGCCCGACATACCCAAGCGCGTTAATATTCGCGACCGCAAACGCCAGAACGAGACATATAAGGGCTGTGCCATAAAGCGCCACCAGTGCGCCATGTGTCCAATCTCCGAACAGGAGAGCCGTGGAGCCGATGCCAACGGCTACGTCATCATCTTTGTCCATGTGAGCGTAGATTGTGTCATATCCTACGGTCCAGGCAATGGCTGCGATATAAATCAATACAGGCGCGGCGTTTAGCGAGCCGAATTGTGCGGCCCAACCCATCAGCCCGCCCCACGAGAAGGCAAGGCCTAAGAAAAACTGCGGCCAGTCGGTAAAGCGCTTGGCGAAGGGATAAATCGCCACGAAAATCATAGACGAGAGGCCGAGCAGGATCGCAAAGCTGTTGAAGCAAAGCAGAACAATCAGCCCGGCAAGCGCCTGGGCCACGATGAATATCTTGGCCTGGGTTCGCGTCACGCGACCCGACGGCAGCGGTCTGGAGCGGGTGCGGGTTACCGCCATATCGATCTTGTGATCGACCAGATCATTATAGGTACACCCCGCGCCGCGCATGGCCACCGAGCCCGCGAAAAATAAGAAGAGATGGAAGAGCAGCGTGCCCCAGGAGAACGAACCGACCTGCTTTGCCGCATTGGCAGCCAGAGCGGCGGACCAGAAACAAGGCCACATTAAAAGCTGCCAACCGATGGGGCGATCCCAACGGGCAAGCTGAGCATAGGGCCAGAGAGCCTTCGGCAACATCCGATAGACCCAATTGTTGGAAGGCGCGTCCGAAACGCGGCCGGAAAGATCGCTATGGTGAACCATGCCAGCCTTCTACCCCATGGGCAAGTGAAGCGGTAGCTCGGATTTAAGCTTTTGTTAAGGCTATCATCACCTGCGACTTGTTACCGACAGGGATCAGAAAACGACTTTCTCGAGCGGTGCCCTCGTCTTTTCGAACTCCATCAGCAGCGCTTCGTTGCGCGCGATGTAATCACGATTATCCGGCACGAGACCGCCACGTTTGGCAAGCTGGATCTGGAAGATGTGGAAATTCTCGTGCGTGAACGCCATTTCCGAGCCTGCCAGATAGAATTCCCACATACGGAAGAAACGCTCATCGTAAAGGGCGAGAGCATCGGTCTTTCGAGCGACGAAACGTTCACGCCAGTGGCGTAGAGTGTGGGCGTAGTGCATCGGCAGGATTTCAATATCCTTGACCAGTAAGCCTGCCTTTTCGATGGCCGGCAGAACTTCCGCCAGGGAGGGAATGTATCCGCCAGGGAAAATATATTTTTCGATGAAGGGGTTGGTAGCGAGCGCCGGATATGGTTGACCGATGGAGTGCAAAAGCATGACGCCGTCGTTTTCCAGCACCTCCGCCGCCTTCTGAAAATACTCCCGGTAATGGGTGGGTCCGACATGTTCGAACATGCCAACGGAAACGATGCGGTCATATTTCGTATCGGGCGGGAGGTAGCGATAATCCTGCAGCTGGAAACGCACGATATCGGTCAGCCCCCGTTTTTCTGCCCGATCCCGTGAGACGCGCAGTTGCTCTTCACTGAGCGTAATACCCGTTACGTCAACGCCCGAGCTTTCAGCCAGATACATTGCCATTCCGCCCCAGCCGGAGCCGATCTCCAGAACGCGGTGTCCCGGCTCCGGCATGAGCTTGGCAACGATGTGACGCTTTTTGGCAAGCTGCGCCTCATCAAGGGTGATGTCAGGGGGATTGAAATAGGCACAGGAATATTGCCAGTCCTGATCGAGAAAGAGATCGAAGAGCTTGGCGCTTAAATCATAATGGTGGGCGACATTCTGCTTGTTGTGATTGACGGGCAAATGCATCTTGATGCGCGAGGCGATGATGCGCGCCATACCACGCCAGACCATGCCGAACGTCAAGGCTTCAGAGAGCGTATTGCTTTTGACAAGCGCCAGGAAGTCGTAGATGTCGCCTTCGACGACCGACATCCGGCCTTCCATATAGATTTCGGCGAGTTTCAGCGCTGGATCGGCGGCTATCTCCTCCATCGCCTGCTCATCCGTGAAACTCAGCGCGACGCGTTCTCCGCGCCCGTCTCCGAAGGACTGGAGGCCGGCAGGACCCGTGACGAGCAGGTTGCCGGTCTTGACGATTTTCTCAAGCAAGGCATGCAGAGACGAGGCCATATCACCCCCAATAAGCTAAGTCTCACTTATCAAGTGCCTGTTACCGTATCTCTTTCCGCCAGAGTTGCAAGACGGGGTAGTTTCAAAAATACTGATTGATTTCGTGAAACAAAACGGCCCTTACTCAGTGGGTAAGAGCCATTTTATGTAAATCAGCGGCGCTTCATGGCCTCCACCAAAGCCGCTGCCAACGCGCCTCCGGATTGCGCAGGCTCCGCACGGTCCTTCGGCTTTGCGCTGGCGTGGCGCATGGCGTTGGCATTGCCCTTTTCGCGCATCGGCTGAGGCGCTGCCTCGCCACCGTCCTTTCGCATCGTGAGACCGATCCGCTTGCGCTTTACATCGACTTCAACCACACGAACTTTGACGACGTCTCCGGCCTTCACCACCTCATGTGGATCCTTAATGAAACGGTCCGCCAACTGGCTGACATGCACCAGGCCATCCTGGTGAACGCCAATATCGACGAAGGCGCCAAAGCCAGCCACGTTGGTGACAGTGCCTTCCAACAGCATTCCAGGCTTTAGGTCAGTGATCTCGTCGACACCTTCTGCAAAGGTCGCGGTCTTGAAGCTCGGGCGTGGGTCGCGGCCAGGTTTTTCCAGCTCCGCGATGATGTCCTTGACGGTCGGTAGGCCGAAGCGGTCATCAACGAAACGCTTGGGGTCGAGCGCCTTCAAAGTAGCGCTGTCACCCATGACGGTTCTAAGGTCGCGCCCGCAGGCGGCGACGATCTTCTTTGCCACATCATAAGCTTCCGGGTGAACGGATGAAGCGTCGAGCGGCTCCTTGCCATTTGGAATGCGCAGGAAACCTGCGCATTGCTCGAAGGTGCGCTGGCCGAGACGCGGCACCTTCAACAACTCCTTGCGGCTGGCGAACGGCCCGACCTGATCCCGATGCAGCACGATGGCATCGGCAATCGAGCTCCCAAGACCAGAGACGCGCGCAAGCAGCGGCGCCGACGCGGTATTAAGATCGACCCCGACCGCATTCACCGCGTCTTCCACCACCGCATCGAGAGAGCGCGACAGTTTGCCCTGATCGACGTCGTGCTGATACTGCCCGACGCCGATGGACTTCGGCTCGATCTTGACGAGTTCGGCGAGTGGATCCTGCAGACGACGGGCAATCGAAACGGCACCGCGCAGTGAAACATCGAGGTTAGGGAACTCTGCCGCCGCGCGCTCGGACGCCGAGTAGATCGAAGCGCCTGCCTCCGATACGATCACTTTGGTCGGTTTCGGCCCAGTGATCTGCGTCAGCATATCGGCCACGAGCTTTTCGGTTTCGCGGCTGCCAGTACCGTTTCCGATGGAGATCAGTTCGACGCCGTGCTTGCGGATGAGCGAGGCGAGTTCGGCCTGTGCGCCGCGAATGTCGTTCTTTGGCGGGAACGGGTAGACCGTGGTTGTCTCGACGAGCTTGCCCGTGCCATCCACGACAGCAACCTTGACGCCAGTACGGATGCCTGGATCGAGCCCCATCGTCGGACGAGATCCGGCCGGCGCTGCTAGAAGAAGGTCTTTCAGGTTGCGCGCGAAAACATGAATTGCTTCCTCTTCGGCTCGCTCGCGCAATTCTCGCATCAAATCCAGCGACAGCGACATGGACAGCTTGACGCGCCAGGTCCAGCCCGCAACCTCCATCAGCCATTGATCGGCAGCTCCGGCGTTGCGGATATCGAAGGCGGAAGCAATGCTGCGGTGTGCCGGCTTGATGGGAGACGGATCGTCGGCGTCCACATCGATTGTCAGCGTCAGCACCTCCTCATTCCAGCCGCGCAGCATGGCGAGCGCCCGGTGCCCCGGCGCCGTCGCCCATTTTTCGACATGGTCGAAATAGTCGGAAAACTTCTCACCGGTTGCCTGCTTGCCCTCTACCACTTTGGCACGCAGCATGGCATTCTGGCGCATATACTCGCGCAGCCGTTTCAAGAGCTCAGCATTCTCCGTCATGGTCTCGGCGACGATATCGCGCGCGCCCTCGAGTGCTGCCTTAACATCGGCGACCTCTCCCACCACATAGTCTTTAGCGAGCTCTGTCGGATTGGCCGCGCGATTGTCCCATATCGCTTCAGCCAGAGGGCCAAGGCCACGCTCTCGGGCAATTTCCGCTCTAGTTCGGCGCTTTGGCTTATAGGGGAGATAGAGATCTTCCAGTTCAGCCTTGGTCACAGCCTGCATGATTTTCAGCATCAAGTCACCGGTCATCTTGCCCTGACCATTGATAGATTCGACAATCGTCGCGCGGCGGGTGTTGAACTCACGTAGGTAGGACAGTCGCTCTGCCAGAGTGCGAAGTTGGGTGTCGTCCAGACCGCCCGTAACTTCCTTGCGGTAGCGCGCGATGAAGGGAACGGTCGCGCCCTCATCCAGAAGCTGGATCGCCGCCTTCACCTGCTCGGCGCGGGCGTTGATCTCGGAGGCGATAAGGGATGAGAGACGGGCGTTATCTACGGACATATGGGGCTCTAAACTGTTCTTGAAATCTGGCCGACCATAGAGGCAGATTGTGGCGTGACAACATGGACACAAGACGGCTCCACAGAAAAGCAGCGCATAAGGGGCGCCTTTTGCCTTGACCTTTGGGCCCCCTGCCCTTAACGCCGCAGGAAATTGGAAACAGGGGTGTCAAGCATGAAAGTTCTGTTGATCGGTTCCGGTGGACGCGAGCATGCACTGGCCTGGAAAATCGCTCAATCACCCAAGCTGACCAAGCTTTACGCCGCCCCCGGCAATCCTGGTATTGCCGAACATGCTGAAATTGTGTCGCTCAGTGTCGAAGACCATGATGCCGTGGTGGCGTTCTGCCGTGAACAGTCCATTGACTTCGTGGTCGTCGGCCCAGAAGCACCTCTCGTCGCAGGCCTTGCCGACGATCTTCGCGCGGCAGGCTTCGCCACCTTCGGCCCCTCAAAGGGCGCTGCCCAATTGGAAGGCTCCAAGGGCTTCACCAAGGATCTTTGTGCCCGCTACAACATTCCCACGGGGGCCTATCAGCGTTTCAGATCTGCCGAACCCGCAAAGGCCTATATCCGCGAGCAAGGTGCGCCGATCGTCATCAAGGCCGATGGGCTAGCCGCGGGCAAGGGTGTGACGGTCGCTATGACGGAAGCGGAAGCGCTCGCCGCAGTTGACGATTGCTTCGACGGCGCCTTCGGCGCAGCCGGTGCTGAAGTGGTGGTCGAAGCCTTTCTGGATGGCGAGGAAGCAAGCTTCTTTTGTCTTTCCGACGGAAAGACCGCGCTTGCGCTTGCCACCGCCCAGGACCACAAGCGCG
Organism: uncultured Agrobacterium sp.; assembly: GCA_913777615.1. Classification (GTDB taxonomy): domain Bacteria; phylum Pseudomonadota; class Alphaproteobacteria; order Rhizobiales; family Rhizobiaceae; genus Agrobacterium. The sequence continues at coordinate 24,624 of CAJYTK010000019.1, forward strand.
TTGGCGATGGCGATACTGGGCCGAATACCGGTGGCATGGGCGCCTACTCCCCTGCCCCGGTCATGACCGAAGAGATGGTTGAGCGCACGATGCGCGACATCATCGATCCGACGATCGAGGGCATGGCAAAGGACGGAAACCCCTTCTCCGGCGTCTTCTTCGCAGGCTTGATGATCACCAAAAAGGGCCCGGAACTCATCGAATACAATGTGCGCTTCGGCGATCCGGAATGTCAGGTGCTGATGATGCGGCTGAAGAGCGATCTGTTGCCGATCCTCCATGCCACTGCCACCGGCACGTTGGATAAAGTCAGCGCCGAATGGCGCGACGAACCAGCGCTTACTGTGGTTCTGGCATCGAAAGGCTATCCTGGGCCTTACGACAAGAACACACCGATCGCCCTCATTCCGAACGAAAGCACGAGCGCGAAGGTCTTCCACGCCGGTACCGCCCTCAACGACGGACAACTCGTCGCCACCGGTGGGCGCGTGCTCAACGTCACGGCTCTCGGCAGCACGGTCAGCGAAGCCCATATCCGCGCCTACGAGTTAGCCGATGCGGTCAAATGGGAAAACGGCTTCTACCGCCGCGATATCGGTTGGCAGGCTGTGGCGCGTGAGAATAATTAGAAACAGGCCTTTCGTTCAATTTTTACCAAACATCGTGACCGGATGGAAAGGAAGAATCCGTAGGATCGCCGTTGTTTAAAGCGGCGATCAGACCGCGGGCTACGGGGTTGCACATGTTTAGAATTCTTTTGACGGCGGGCATGATGTTCATCGGCGGGACGGCGATGGCATCCTCGATCGAGGTTCTACATGGCGCCAGGACTTCGAATGGAAGCGTGGTGATCATCACCTGTGACACATGCTCTTCCATCCCATCGACGGGCAGGGTTGTGACGAAGGCTGTTCTGAAGCGCGGAACGCAAAGCATCTCCACGCGTGATGTCGCTGGCCGCAAGGAGACAGTTCGGACCGAAGCGTGGCTCGGCGGCTCGCCAGTCACCTTCGTCAGCAGCAATCCTGTGTGGCTTCCCCAAGACCATTCCCAAGCGGTTGTTGCCGAGTACACACCTCACGTGGCAGAAGACCAGACCGCGCTCGAGGGGAATACCTCGCTCACCCAGAATCGCCAGCCTGTTTTGGCAGGTGCCGATGGACTGGATAACATCACTTTGATGTCGATACGTCCCTCGCATTGATTTCGCCATGGTGACCTTGTGTCGTGGCCGGCCTTGTGGCCAGAAGATACAGTTGACGTCTGAACGCCGGAAAACCCGTTTATCCGGCGCGTATATTTAAACATTCATCAATTCTAAAGCTGTTTGTGAGATTTCCTTCATGTAAGAAGCCGCGAAATTGGATCGCGTGCTTCCCTATGACGAACATTTAGTCTCAGGGCAGATGATACGGAACGCCCTTTATTGAGAGCGACGATGAAGAACATTCCAATTTCACGGCAACTGATCTTGCTTGTCATTGCACTGATGGCGGCTTTTACCCTTGCGACCTATTTCCAGATCAAATCCTCAGTGAACGCGATTTACGAAGAGCGTTATAATATGTTGAGGACACAGGTTCAGTCTTCGATTGCAATTCTTCAGTCCTTCTACGACAAGGAAAAAGCTGGATCGCTGAGCCGCGAAGATGCACAACGTCAGGCTTACACGATCGTCTCATCGATGAAATACGTACCGGACGGATACATGTTCGGCTATGACTACGATGTCAAAATGCTTTTTCATCCCGATCCCAACCGTGTAGGCCAAAGCTTCAAAGGCAAGCCGGATTCCCAGGGCTTCAACTATCGTGACGAGTTGGTGCGTCTGGCTCGCGCGGGCGGTGGGGAAACCAGCTTTTACGGGCCGAAGCCCGGCCAGGAGGGCGACGGCTTCCTCAAGAGCTCCTACGCAATGGCGTTCGAGCCATGGCAGGTCGTTGTGGTCACGGGCGTTTATGTGGATGACCTTCAGGCACAGGTTCGAGCCACGGTGGTCGGCGCCGTTTCCGTCGGTCTTATCGTCTTCTGTCTCGGCATCGCGCTTGCCTTCTACGTCATCAAGGGCATTACGGGCCCGCTTACAAAGATCCATCAGGCTTTGGGCGAGGTGGCAAACGAGAATGTCTCAATGCCTATTCCCCACACCGAAATGCGAAACGAGGTGGGCATGATGGCAAAAGCGATTGAGGCGCTGCAGCAGAAGGTGCGTGAACGCCAGGCCATGCAAAGGCACCAGGAAGAACAACAACTGCAACTGGATGCCGAACGCCAGACCAATATTGACATGCAGAGGGATGAAGCAGCGCTCCAGGCTCGGGTTGTGTCGACGATCGGTGAAGCCCTGGAAAAGCTTGCAGCGGGTGACCTGACGGTGCGCTGCGGCGATCTGGGTTCACGCTATGCCGACCTGCGTAAGAACTTCAACGAGGCTATCTCGCATCTCGATGCGGCAATGGCAAAGGTCAATGCCAAGAGCATCGACATCGGCGGTTCAAAAGAAGAAATTCGCAAGGCTTCAAATGAACTGTCGCAGCGCACCGAGCGCCAGGCCGCCAATCTTGAGGAAACATCCGCAGCGCTGGACGAATTGACCGTCGCGGTTCGCCAGACCGCCGATGGCGCCACTGAAGCGGCCACGCGGGTGATGTCCATCAGCAGTGATGCAAACCGCAGCGACACGATCGTGGAGCAAGCCATCGGCGCTATGAGCGGCATCGAGCAGTCCGCAGGCGAGATCTCCAAGATTATCGGCGTCATCGACGATATCGCGTTTCAGACCAATCTTCTCGCCCTCAATGCGGGCGTTGAAGCAGCGCGGGCAGGCGAAGCCGGTAAGGGCTTTGCGGTTGTCGCTCAGGAAGTACGTGAACTTGCGCAAAAATCCGCCGCTGCCGCCAAGGAGATCAAAACCCAGATCGCTCGTTCATCCGATCAAGTTCAGAACGGTGTCCATCTGGTCGGTGAAGCTGGCGATGCGCTGAAGCGTATCTCCGATCAGATCAAGTCGGCGAGCGACATCGTGAGCAAGATTGCGCACTCTGCTGCCGAACAGGATACGACGCTGCGCTCCATCTCCTCTTCGCTCAACCAGTTGGACGCCGCCACGCAGCACAACGCTGCCATGGCCGAAGAAACGACGGCGTCTGCCGAGGCACTGGCGCATGATACTGAGGAATTGCTGACGCTGATCCGTACTTTCCGCGTATCCCAGCATCAGTCCGGTTCGCTACACGGCATGGCGCACCAGATGCGCATGGCAAGCTGATCGCGATAAGCACGGTTGATTTGAAAGACGCTGGAGAGATTTCTCCGGCGTTTTTTATTGGGTGATGGTGTCGAGACGGTCGATATCCGTATGCGAGAATACCTTGATCCCAGCTCGTAACAGCAGGGCCGCTGTCACGCCATGCCCCGCATGTTTGACGCCTGAAAACGTCCCGTCATAGATGGCGATCGAGCCGCAGGACGGGCTTCCATCGATCAGCAGCGCATAGGCGCAGCCGTGCTGTTTGGCAAAGGCGAGAGTTCTGTTTGCCCCAGCAATAAACGCGTCTGTTACATCTGCACCGGTGATCTCCAGCACGCGCGCCCTGCCCTCCAGCACATCCACACCGGACGCGCCGTTTTCGATTTCCGCAGGAGGGCGTGGAACAGGCATGCCGCCTGCCATCTCCGGACAGATCGTCACGAGACGGCCATCATCCCGCCATCGCTCGATGGCGGGATGATGGAGCGGCTTGCCCTTGCCGTCATATCGGACGGCGTGGCCGAGAAGACAGGCGCTGATGAGGATGTTGGAGGTCATCAGCGCAGAACCCTCTTATCCCGTGATCTTGGAGAAATCTGCTACCGTGCCGGTGGCTTCACGGATGGCTTTGAGCAACGCCAGACGGTTGGCGCGGATGGCGACGTCTTCATCATTGACAAGAACATCGTTGAAGAAGGTATCGACCGGTGCGCGCAGTGTGGAAAGCGCTTGCATGGCAGAGCGGAAATCTTCCGCCGCGACAGCCTTGGCCGCATTGGCGGAGGCGGTCTTAATTGCAGCATGAAGCGCCTTCTCGGCGTCGAGCTTGAGGAGTTCGTCCGCTACGCCATCGGCAACGACGGTGCCCTTCTTTTCTTCGGCGGCCAGAAGTTGCGTCGCGCGCTTGGTGCCGGCCAGCAGGTTCTTGCCATCCTCACCGGTGATGAAGGCGGTCAGCGCCTCCACACGGCGGGCGACCATCAGCAGGTCATCGGAGTCCGGCGTCAGCACCGCTTCGATCAGATCGTAGCGGGCGCCAAGATCGCGCAGATAGACCTTCAGACGATCATGGAAGAAGGAGAGAAGATCGGCGTCTTTGATGACCGTCAACAGCGGCAATCGAACGCTGCGCTCCAGCAGAATGCGCACGACGCCGAGTGCGGCGCGACGCAGTGCAAACGGGTCCTTCGAACCTGTTGGCTTTTCATCGATCGCCCAGAAGCCAGCAAGTGTATCCAGCTTGTCAGCAAGCGCCACGGTGATGGCCACCTTGTCGGACGGCACGCGATCGGACGGGCCTTGCGGCTTGTAATGATCCTCGATTGCCGCAGCGACGCTTTCGTTTTCGCCCTGCAGGAGCGCATATTTGCGTCCCATCAGACCCTGCAGTTCCGGGAATTCGCCGACGGCTTCCGTGCGCAGATCGGCCTTCGCCAAAACCACGGCGCGGTCGACAAGGGCGGCATCGGCGCCGATGACGGGCGCGAGTTGCTTTGCCAGTTCGCGGATACGCGTGACGCGCTCGCCCTGCGTGCCAATCTTGGCGTGGAAGGTGACGTTCAGCGCGTCGAGCTTTGCCATGCGCTGGTCGAGTGGCTTGCTGAGATCGAGGTCGAATTTCTTCGCGGAGTCCGTCAAGGTTTCGAGGTCCGGCAGATCGCCCTGGTCGCGCGTCCAGAAGTGCTTGGCGTCCGACAGGCGTGCACGCACGACCTTGCCGTTGCCGTGAACGATTTCCTTGCCGCCATCGCTCGCCTGGATGTTGGACACCAGGATGAAGCGGTTCGACAGACCTTCCTCCGCGCCTTGCGGACGGGTGACGAAGCATTTCTGGTTGGTCTTGATCGTCAGACGGATGATCTCGGCCGGAATCTGCAGATAGTCTTCTTCGAAGGTGCCGATCAATACCTGCGGCCATTCGACCAGGCCGGAGACCTCTTCCAGCAGGCCTTCGTCTTCCACGAGGTCGAGACCATTGGCGAAAGCTAGGTCTTTTGCATCATGCAGGATGATATCCTTGCGGCGTTCCGCATCGAGAATGACCTTCGCCTTTTCAAGGCTCGCGACATAATCATCAAAGCGGCGCACGGTGATGGCGTCTGGCGCGTGGAAGCGATGGCCATAGGTGACATTACCAGCAACGATGCCATCGATCTCGAAGGCAATGACTTGCGTTTCGTCGTGCTCGGGTCCGAACAGGCAGACGATGGATTGCAGCGGGCGCACCCAGCGAAGGCTTTCCGAGCCCTTGCCTTCGATCCCGGCATAGCGCGAACCCTTCGGCATGGACGCAGCACCGGAGCGCATGGATTTCGGCCAGGGGAAGGTACGGATGATGCCGGGCATCACATCGGCGATGATCTCTTCGGCGGCGCGACCCGGCTTGTTGATGATCGCGACGTAAAAGTCGCCCTTCTTCGAATCGGAGACGACCTGCGCCTCAGAAATATCGCTCAGGCCCGCGCCGCGCAGAAAGCCTTCGATGGCCTTTTCATTGGCATCGGTGCGCGGTCCCTTCTTCTCCTCGCGCACATCGGCAGAGCGTGCGGTCAGACCACGGATATCCAGCGTCGAGCGGCGCGGCGTCCAGTATTCGCGTGCACCCTCATAGGTCAGGCCCGCTTCCACCAGTGCATCGGTGACGAGCTTCTTCAGATCGCCAGCCGCTTTCCGCTGCATACGGGCAGGGATTTCCTCGGAGCGGAGTTCAAGCAGAAGATCGGGCATATTGGTTTTCCGGTGTCAGAGATATTCGGGTTCGGATTTTTCGGTTGGCCTCTGCTAGCAAAATTTGCGACAGATGCACAATGTAAATATCGGAACGAGCGTCGCGAGACGGTACTCTGCTCTCCCGCTACAGCGTGACGGAAGTTCTTGACCCGCAACCCTTGCCATGGCACCTGTCCGCAATCGAAGTAAGTCCTTACTTATCCTCTCTTGACCCAAGATGACCGCAATGACCGACGTTCCAGACCATATGAACCCCAAGCGTTCCTTTCAGGCGCTGATCCTGACGCTGCATAATTACTGGGCGGACAAGGGCTGCGCCGTATTGCAGCCATATGATATGGAAGTGGGTGCGGGTACGTTTCATCCGGCAACGACACTGCGTGCGCTTGGTCCGAAGCCATGGAAAGCGGCTTATGTGCAGCCATCCCGGCGTCCGTCTGATGGACGCTATGGCGAGAACCCCAACCGCTTGCAGCATTACTATCAATATCAGGTCATTCTGAAGCCGAACCCTTCCAACCTCCAGGAGCTTTACCTCGGCTCGCTGAAGGCGATCGGTCTCGATCCGCTGCTTCATGACGTGCGCTTCGTCGAGGACGACTGGGAAAGCCCGACGCTGGGTGCCTGGGGTCTCGGTTGGGAATGCTGGTGCGACGGCATGGAAGTGTCGCAGTTCACCTATTTCCAGCAGGTCTGCGGCATCGAATGCTCGCCGGTTGCGGGTGAGTTAACCTATGGCCTCGAGCGCCTCGCCATGTATGTCCAGGGCGTCGACAATGTCTACGACCTGAACTTCAATGGCCGCGAAGGCGAGGACAAGATTTCCTACGGCGACGTCTTCCTACAGGCTGAACAGGAATATTCCCGCCATAACTTCGAATATGCCGACACCGCCATGCTGCATCGCCATTTCATCGATGCCGAGAAGGAGTGCCAAGCGCTTCTGGCCGCCGGTGCACCCGGCGACAACGCCAACCAGATGCTGCACAAATGTGTGTTTCCCGCCTATGATCAGTGCATCAAGGCATCGCACGTCTTTAACCTTCTGGATGCGCGCGGCGTAATCTCGGTGACCGAGCGTCAGAGCTATATTCTGAGGGTACGCACCTTGGCAAAGGCCTGCGGTGAAGCCTTCCTGATGACGGATGCCGGTGGTTTGAACTGGAACAAGGCGGCCTGACGCCTTTAAGCGCGACGTGACGAAGATCGATCCAGGTCTTCTTGTTCTTGCGCTGAACAGTCAGGTGGTGAAGCGGGGCGCGTCTGATGGGTGCGGCTCGCCGGATTTCGTGAGGGGGAAGCTTGCATGTTCACCGCATTGGCCATCGTTGCGCTTGTCGCGCTCTATGTCGTCTTCACCTATAACGGCCTCGTCAAAGCGCGGCAGATGAAGGAAGAGGCGTGGTCCGGCATCGACGTGCAGTTGAAGCGCCGCGCCGACCTTATCCCCAATCTCATCGAAACGGTGAAGGGCTATGCTGCCCACGAGAAAAGCACCTTTGAAGAGGTCGTCTCCCTGCGCAACCAGGCGCAGGCTGTGCCTGCCCGTGACGTTGAGGGGCGCGCCAAGGCGGAAGGCCTGCTCGGTCAGGCTCTCGGAAAGCTCTTTGCTCTGGCAGAAGCCTATCCTGACCTCAAGGCCAATCAGAATTTCGTCGAATTGCAGCGCTCGCTTGAGACGCTGGAAAGCGAAATCCAGATGTCGCGCCGTTATTACAACGGTGCTGCGCGTGACCTCAACGTCAAGGTGGAAAGCTTTCCTTCCAACCTGATCGCCGGCCAATTCGGATTTTCGAAAGCGCCCTATTTCGAAATCACCAACGAGGCGGATCGCGCCGTTCCCACCGTGAAATTCTGAGACTTGAAAGCCAGTCTGCTGGCGAGAAGACGATAAAGACATGATCGAACTGACCATCACCCCGCCCGGCCAACCGCTTTTCGGCAAGGTTGAGCCGCCCGGCTCCAAATCCATCACCAATCGTGTGCTGCTTCTGGCAGGCCTTGCCAAAGGTACGAGCAGACTGACGGGCGCGCTGAAAAGCGACGACACGCTCTACATGGCGGAAGCCTTGCGGGCGATGGGTGTGATAGTGACGGAGCCGGACGCGACAAGCTTCGTGGTTGAGAGCTCAGGCGTTCTCACCGCACCGGAAAAGCCGCTCTTCTTGGGCAATGCCGGCACGGCGACGCGCTTCCTGACAGCGGCGGTCGCATCGGTAAACGGCACGGTCGTCGTCGATGGCGACGAGTATATGCGCAAGCGTCCGATCAAGCCACTGGTGGACGCACTGACAGCCTTGGGGATCGAGGCGGAAGCAGAGACCGGCTGCCCGCCTGTCACGGTCAACGGCAATGGCCGAGGCTTCACCAGGGACAGTGTCACGATCGACGGCAATCTTTCCAGCCAATATGTCTCGGCGCTTCTGATGGCCGCCCCTTGCGGCGCGCAGCCGCTCGACATCATTCTGGCCGGAGAAGATATCGGCGCGAAAGGCTATATCGATCTGACGGTTGCCGCCATGGAAGCCTTCGGCGCCAAGGTTGAGCGCGTCAGCAATGCCTTATGGCGCGTATACCCGACCGGCTACAAGGCGACGGATTTTCACATCGAGCCCGACGCATCTGCTGCGACCTATCTCTGGGGGGCGGAGCTACTGACCGGCGGCAAGATCGATATCGGAACGCCGGCCGAAGCTTTCACCCAGCCGGATGCCAAAGCGCATGCGGTGATGGCGCAGTTCCCCAACCTGCCCGCCGAAATCGACGGCAGCCAGATGCAGGACGCCATTCCCACCATTGCCGTGCTGGCCGCCTATAACAACACGCCGGTGCGCTTCGTCGGCATTGCCAATCTGCGCGTCAAGGAATGCGATCGGATCCGGGCGCTCTCTCTTGGTCTTAATCAGATCAGGGACGGCCTCGCGCATGAAGAGGGAGACGACTTGATCGTTCATGCCGATCCGGCGCTTGCCGGACAGACGGTTCATGCCTCAATCGACACGTTCCACGACCATCGCATCGCGATGAGCTTTGCGCTGGCCGGCTTGAAGACGAGCGGTATCGCGATCCAGAACCCGGCCTGCGTCGGCAAGACCTATCCGGGATATTGGAAGGCGCTGGCGTCACTTGGCGTCACCTATCGGGAAGTGGAAAAGCCGGTTTAAAACGCGCTTGGCGCAACGGATCGGCTCGAGAAGCACACACCATCTGGAGAGATCGCACGTGAAGACCATGTTCGCCAGACTTCTCGGGCTTTGCCTCTTGCTCGCATGGGTACTGCCTGCCTCCGCAGAAGAATTCATCAGCTCCTATCATTCCATCGTCGATGTCGCCAAAGACGGGACACTGACGGTGACGGAAGCCATCACGGCACGGGCTGAAGGTGACCGCATCAAGCGCGGCATTTTTCGCGACTTTCCGCTTTATGCGCTCGACAAGGACGGCAAGCGGACGAAGGTCGGCTTCAAGGTTCTCTCGGTGGAGCGCGACGGCGCGCCGGAAGACTGGCACACAGAGAACATCGACGGCGGCATTCGCATCTACACCGGAAATGCCGACCGCACTCTTCCCACGGGCGAGCACATCTTCCAGATCACCTACACCACCGATCGGCAAATCCGCTATTTCGATAGCTACGACGAGCTGACCTGGAACGTCACCGGCAATGGCTGGCAGTTTCCGATGCGCGAAATCTCCGCCACAATCTCTTTGCCGGAAGGCGCAAGACCCAGCGATACGGCCGTCTTCACCGGCCAGTTCGGTGCCACGGGCAAGGACGCGCGCATCCTGACCGAAGGCAACGATGTGTTTTTCGCCTCCACCCGCCCCTTCTATCCGGGCGAAGGCATGACGGTGGCCGTGAAGCTGCCGAAGGGTGTGCTGGATGCACCCTCCGCCTCGCAGCAGCGGGAATGGTGGCTGCGCGATCGCCTCGCCCTTATCATCGCCGGTCTCGGTCTGCTGATCGTTCTTGCCTATTACTATAGAGCATGGGGGGCCGTTGGTCGCGACCCGGCAGCGGGCGTGATCGTGCCGCGCTGGCATCCGCCAGAGGGCCTGTCGCCTGCGCTTGTCAATTACGTCGATGGCCGCGGCTTTGCAGACGGTGGCTGGACTGCGCTGTCTGCCACGGCACTCGATCTGGCGGTCAAAGGCTTCGTCACGATCGAAGATCTCAAGAACGGCCTGATCATTCGCCGCACGGAGAAGAAGATCGAGAACAGTTTGCCGGTCGGTCAACGGACACTGCTGTCCTCCATCGGTGCTCCCGGCAATAGCTTGACGATCGACAAGGCGAATGGCGAGACGGTACAGAAAGTCGGGTTGGATTTCCGCTCGTCCATCGAGAAAGAGCATCGCGGGAAATATTACAGGAGCAATAGCGGCTATATCGTCGGCGGACTTGTCCTCAGCTTTGGCGTCATCGTCGCCGCCTTGATCTTTGGCAGTTTCGATGAAGGCGATATCGGTACCATCATTTCGCTGTCGATGGCGGCGGTGTTCTTTGCCGTCAGCGCCACCATCTACGGCAAACAGCGCCGTCGCGGACGCGGCGTCCTCTCACGCCTTGGCGGCATCGTTTTTATGGCCATCTCCGGCTTTCTGATCTTTTCGCTGATCGCCGGCGTCGTTGGCCGCATCTTTTTCGATCACGTCCATGATGCCAACACGTTGGCGGTCGTTGCGCTGGCGCTCATCGTGCTTTTGAATGTGCTCTTCGTTCTCGTGATGGGCGCGCCGACACCGCTTGGCCGGCAGTTGATGGATGCGATCGAGGGCTTACGGCTTTACCTTACCGTGGCTGAGAAAGACCGCATGAACATGCAGGGCGCGCCGCAGATGTCGCCGCAGCATTTCGAGACTTTGTTGCCCTATGCAGTGGCGCTCGGTGTGGAGAAGCCCTGGAGCAAAGCGTTCGAGACGTGGCTTGCCGCCGCTTCTGCCGGTGCTGCGGCCTATGCGCCGACTTGGTATAATGGCAACTACAACAGCTTTGGCGACCGGATCGGCGGATTTTCCTCCTCCATGGCCTCCACGATTGCCTCGACCATTCCGGCACCGCCCAGTTCCTCGTCATCGAGCTTTTCAGGCGGCGGAGGGTCTTCCGGCTCTGGCGGCGGCGGTGGCGGCGGCGGCGGCTGGTAAGACGCCAAGGCCTCGACATGCCGTATTCGTGGCAGCATTCTCTTGGGCACGAACTGCCCCGAACGCTGAGAAAGCCTGGCGCCATCCATCTTTTCTATACGACTTGACGACAGCCTGACATCTGGAGAAGATTTTACGTGACGACCACTTTTGCCAGATTTCTTGCGCTGTTTTTCTTTCTCGCCATGGTGCTGCCGGCCTCCGCCGAAGAATTCATCCTCTCCTACGATTCCACGATCACCATCGCCAAAAATGGCGAGTTGACGGTGACCGAAACCATCAAGGCCCGGGCGGAAGGGGATCGCATCAAACACGGTATCTATCGGGATTTTCCGCTCTACACCTTGGATGCTGACGGCAAAATCACCAAAGTCGGATTCAATATCGTTTCGGTGAAGCGTGACGGTGCGGTGGAGTACTGGGATACGAAATGGATCGATGGCGGTATTCGCATTTATGTTGGTGACGCCGATCATGTGCTGACGAAGGGCGATCATGTCTTTCAGATCACCTATACGACAGACAGACAGATCCGCCACTTCGAGACTTATCACGAATTGACCTGGAACGTGACAGGCAATGGCTGGGAATTTCCTATGAGAGATATCTCTGCCACCATCTTCCTGCCGAACGGAGCACGCCCGAGCGAAACCATAGTTTTCACCGGCCCACCTGGCGCAGTAGGCAAGGACGCACGCGTCGTGATCGAAGGCGACAGGACATCGTTCCTATCGACCCGCCCCTTCAGCAAGGGCGAAGGTATGACAGTGGCGGTGAAGCTGCCGAAAGGTGTGCTAGATCGGCCCTCGACTGTGCTGCAACTTAAATGGTGGATACGAGATCATAACACGATGATCATAGGATGCGTCGGTCTACTGGTCGTGCTGGCCTACTACTTCAAGGCGTGGCACGCGGTTGGCCGCGATCCTGCCGCGGGCATCATCGTACCGCGCTGGGACCCGCCTGAGGGTGTTTCACCCGGGCTGATGAACTATATCGACCATCAGGGTTTTGAAGAAGATGGATGGACGGCCGTTTCCGCCAGCGCGCTCGATCTTGCCGTCAAAGGCTATGTCGAGATCGAGAATCTGGACGACGCCATCATTATGCACCGCACGCCCAAGCAAATGGACGACAGCCTGCCTGTCGGACAAAAAACACTGCTCACGACCATCGGGCCACCCAGTCATAGCTTCACCATTAATGAGGATACCGGCAGGGCCGTTGAGAAAATGGGAAAGCGTTTTTTCGCTGCTGTCGAAAAGGAACATAAAGGCAGGTACTTCAAGAGTAACATCATCTACAGCGCGGTAGGCTTCCTTGTCAGCGCCGCCTTTGTAATTGGAACGGTGTATTTCTCTCAACACAAAGACAACATGTGGGAGTTCATGCTCGTCGCTTACGTATGTGTGCCAGTAATGATCGCGCTATTAACGATTTGGATCGGGGACCTCCTGCACCCTAAGGCATCGCTCAAGGACAAGCTCGGCGGGATTGCGCTGTTATCTCTTCTCGCATACGGAATGATCGCATACGGCGCATACATCGTCGGCCTAGTCTGGTTCGAGATCACACGCGAGCCGAACTTGATTGGCCTTGGGGCCGCCGGACTCATCACCCTGATCAACATACTCTTCTTCTCTCTGATGGACGCACCGACACCGCTCGGTCGCAAAGTCATGGATGAGATTGAAGGTCTGCGTCTCTATCTGCGTGTCGCGGAAAAAGACCGCATGAACATACAAGGGGCGCCGACAATGTCGCCGCGGCATTTTGAAACGCTGCTGCCTTATGCAGTGGCGCTCAATGTCGAGGAACCTTGGACCGAGGCATTCGAGAGGTGGTTTTCAAAAGCGACAGAGGATTCCGAAAACTATGTGCCGGGCTGGTACTACGGTCTCGTGAAAGGCCCTAGCGACTGGATCGGTGCGTTCTCGTCCTCCGTGGCGTCAACCATTTCGACGACGATTCCGCAGTCGTCATCATCGAGTTTCTCAGGAGGCGGCTTTTCCGGCTCTGGTGGCGGCGGCTGTGGTGGTGGCGGCTGGTAGCCGCCGTTGCGCCCTCACGCTCGTCGGTTCGTCGGTTCGTCGGTTCGTCGCGAAGTACTTCTGGCGATGAGCAAGCATAGCAATCATCGCGGCCAGCGAACCGCGCCACGCTTAAACCTCGTCTTCTCTCTTGACGCGATATTCGCCCGTCGTCGGGTCCTTGACCAAGGTGCCGGTCGCGCCCGTCTGGCGCTCCTTCTCCTGCCGCTTCGACTTGGCGGACAGCTTCTCGGCATCCGTCACAAAGCGCCGGTAGAGGATGATCGCCCCGATCACGAGCAGGGCGAGCGTTATCAATTGGGCCATTTAAATCGCGTCCATCACAATCCGTATCTGGCCCACAATGCCTTTTCTTGCGCGACCTCCGCAAGTCCCGAAGCCGCGGAAGCGGCAATCGCCTGGGCGGAAAGATCGACGCCTGGCACTTTCTTGCCGAACAGGTTTCTTGCACCGCTGATCAACTGTAGTTTGACCTTCTCGCCATAGCGTCGGCGCAGCACGTCCTTCATGTCGCCGAGCCCATCGACGAGGCCGAGATCGACGCCACGCATGCCCGTCCAGAACAGGCCCGAGAAGAGAGCGGGATCGTCCTTCAATTTCGCGCCACGGCGAAGCTTGACCATGTCGATGAAGACATTGTGGATTTCGGACTGAAGCGACTTCAGATACTCGATGTCGCCTTCCTTCTCCGGCTGGAAGGGATCGAGGATCGCCTTGTTCTTGCCGGACGTATAGACGCGGCGTTCCACGCCGATCTTGCGCAGCATTTCGGGAAAACCAAAGCCGCCGGAAACGACGCCGATGGAGCCTACGATGGAGGTGGGATCGGCGATGATCTCGTCGCCTGCCAGCGCAATCATGTAGCCACCGGAGGCTGCGACATCCTCGACGAAGATCAGAACCTTCTTGTCCTTCTCTTCGGCCAGCTGGCGAATTCGGTTGTAGATCATGCGCGACTGAACCGGTGAGCCACCGGGAGAATTCAAAGAGATGGCGACGACCGGCGCATCTTTCATGCCGAAGGCTTTGTCGAGCAGCGGCGCATAGCCTGCAAGGTTGAGAGCCGGGCGAAGCTGGCTGCCACCCGCCATGATCGCACCATGCATGCGCACCACTGGCACGACCAATTCCTGCTTGCGAAACCGCTTCGGCACAATGCGCTTCAAAAACCCGGCCATCTCATCCTCTTGGTCGTTCATCGTGAAGAGGGATGTATGTATCGTCGGGATAAACGCAATGGTGGTCACGGAAATTCGTTTGCTGTGTGCAGAGCGGACGATACACCTAGGCTCGAGAATGGAGGCTTTTGTCATTGCGCCGATAGGCGGCACGGCCATTGTTCAGTTCGTCAACGAAGGGGGAGAATGCGTGGCTTTCCTGTTCATGCATGATGAGCGGGGCGCGAAATGTCAGACGCGCGCGTGAACCCTTGATGGCGGTGACGAGCATCCGCACGGCGTCTTCACCAGGCCTTGGGTGAATGAGGGTGATTTCCAGACCACCGAAACGACGCCCGCATGCGGCGATGATATCGGCCACCGATTGCGGTCGGGCGATAAGGGATAATTGCCCGCCCGGAACCACGATGGCGCCTGCCGTTCTGATCCAGTGCTCGAAAAGATCATCCGTCATGGCATGCGCCCGCGCCTTCAGCTCATCCGGCGTCTTGCGATCGCCCGAATCATTATAGGGCGGGTTCATGATGACATGATCGAAGTGATCGTCGATGAGACCCGCCTCGGCACGGGCTTTAGCGCGCAGCGTCACATCTGCCTGACGAACGGTCAGCCGGCTCGCGAGATGCGCATTTTCCGGCAGAGCAATGCTACGGGTGGCGAAATCGACCATCTCGGGCACATATTCGAAAAGCGTGACCTCCGCTTTTTCCAGACGGGCAGCGACGGCAAATCCCGCAGCGCCTGCGCCAGCACCGAGATCCGCCACACGGCACCGCATGTCATCGGCCACGAGCGAGGCAAGCAACATGGCATCCATGCCAGCCCGGTGCCCCCTGCCCTTCGGCTGAACCAGGTGAAACCGGCCCCGGTGAAAAGCGTCGACGGTCTGCGACGTCATCGTTGATCAGGCCTCGTCCCGCAATTCGTCGGCAAGCCCCGCATCGATCAGGATCCGACGCGCCTGCTCGGATCTGTCATCCTCCACGAGGAACCGGCGGGGCAGAAGGCCGAGCGATCCCTCCAGAATGCTCATGCCCTGATCGGCAATCAGACAATGGATGCCGGCATCCTTCATCAGGCTTTCCGCAAAAGAAAGCAGGACGGCATCATTCGTTCGGATCAATTCACGCATCAATGAGTTTCCACATCCCGTATTTTTGAAGGTTCTGAGGCAATTCCACACTTGCCGCCACCATCGTCGCTTTCTATTGTCGAAACCGAAATCGAATAGGAGTCCGGTCCGTTGGGCGTCGTCATACCGCTTGAAGAAAGCAAAAACAAACTCGCATCCGTCAAGCCGCTTGTCGACCTGACGCGTCCAGATATGGAACGCGTCAATCAGCTTATCCTGTCCAAAGCCGGGTCGGATGTGCAGATGATCCCGGAAGTGGCAAACCACCTGATCTCGTCCGGCGGCAAGCGTCTGCGCCCGATGCTCACGCTCGCATCGGCATCCATGTTCGGTTACGACGGCGACCATCATATCAAGCTTGCCACCAGCGTCGAATTCATGCACACGGCCACCCTCCTCCACGACGACGTGGTGGATGAGAGCGATTTACGTCGCGGCAAATCCACGGCGCGTACCATTTGGGGCAACCAGGCGAGCGTTCTCGTCGGCGACTTCCTGCTAGGTCAGGCCTTCCGCATGATGGTGGATGTCGGATCGCTGGACGCGCTGGACGTTCTCTCGACAGCCGCTTCCGTCATTGCCGAAGGCGAGGTGCTGCAGCTTTCTGTCGCCAAGAACATGGAAACGACGGAAGACGACTATCTCCAGGTTATCCGTGCCAAGACGGCCGCTCTCTTTGCGGCGGCAGCGGAAGTGGGACCTATCGTTGCCAAGACCGACAAGGCCACCCGCGGCGCACTGAAGTCCTACGGAATGAATCTCGGTCTGGCTTTCCAGCTTGTGGACGATGTTCTGGATTATGGCGGCCATTCCGCCGATCTCGGCAAAAACACGGGCGACGATTTCCGCGAGGGCAAGATCACCCTGCCGGTCATCCTGTCCTATCGCCGTGGCACGGCCGATGAGCGGGCGTTCTGGAAGCGAGCGATTGAAAACGGCGAAAGCACGGATGAGAATCTCGACGTAGCACTTGGCCTGATCAAGAAATATAACGGGCTGACGGACACGATCTCTCGCGCCAATCACTACGGCACAATTGCACGCGACGCCTTGGCGCCGCTGCCGAAAAGCCCATGGAAGGACGCGCTCATGGAAGTCATCGACTTCTGCATCCAGCGCGTCAACTGACGGACATCGTCACCGCGAAACCATGTTAAAGAGCTCAGATGAGCGGCGGAATTTCTTGCAGGGCTGCTTCAAAAAAGCCATTCTATCATGCGGTAGTTTGGCGGCTTCCTGACTCGATTTCGATCTCGAAAGCCATGACCTATCTGAAGCGATGCAGTGTGCGTGGGCATTTCTAAGCCTTGAGGCTGTAGAGCTTAAAGCTGATTTTTCGGTACGTAAGCACAAGAGCAAAGGTTCCTTCATGCGGCGCAAACCAGCATTTCGTCTTCTCTGCAGCGCGGCTTTCATCGCCGCCCTCACAATGGGCGCAGGCACTGTTGCGCTGGCAGAGACGAAGCCCGCCGATAGCAAGACCGAAGAGGCCGTCAAGTTCGATCCGGCGAAGGTCAACACCTTCTCGGGTGCGTTTCTGGCCGCCCGCACCGCCGATGTCGATCAGGATTACAAGACAGCGATTACGCTTTACGAGAAGGCTCTCGATTTCGACACGGCCAACACTGAAATCCGTCAACGTCTGATGATTGCGCAGCTGCTGAGCGGTGACTTCGAGGCCGGTGCGAAAATCGCCGACAGCTTGAAGGATGACAGCTCCGTAGAGCGCGTGACGACGATCGTGCGTGCGCTCGCTGCCATCAAGCACAAGGAATTTTCCTCCGCGGAGAAGATTCTGAAATATAGCGGACCGAACGATCTGGACCGGATGGTCAACACGCTTCTAGCCGCCTGGGCTCGCGCTGGCTCTGGAAAAAGCAAGGAAGCGCTTGCCATGGTCAATGGCATGAAGGGTCCCGGTTGGTTCTCTATCTTCCAGAAGTACAATGCAGGGTCCATCGCGCTTGTTACAGGCAATACGGAGGCGGCACGCAAAAGCCTCAGCGAAGCGGTGGCCGACCGTGAAGGCGGCGCCACGGCGACGGACACCTATATGCGCGCCGTCATGGCGCTGGCCCGGCTGGAAGCGAAAGCTGGCAACAAGCAGAAGGCGCTGGATACGATTGCTGTCGGCGACGGGTTTGCACCGAATTACGCGCCCTTGAAGGCACTCAGGCAGAGCATCGAAAAAGGCGAAAAGCCGGATCAGCAGGTTCAGACCCCTGTAGAAGGTGCTGCCTCGGTAATGTTCTCGATTGCCGGCGCGCTGAATCGAGACGGTGCGGAAGAGATTGTCACACTTTATCTTCAGGCTTCGCGCGCACTGGACCCGAAAAGCGCCGACACGCTCATTCTGCTTGGCGGCCTGGCCGAGGCACAGAAGATGCCGGAGCGTGCAATCGAGTTCTACCGCGAAGTGCCCGCCGATTCGCCCATGCACCGGATTTCGGAGCTTCAGCTTGGCTTGACGCTGTCGCAGACCGGCAAGATGGACGAGGCGCGTCAGCATCTGAAGGCGCTGCTCGAATCCGATCCTGACGATATTCGCTCCTACCTTGCCTACGGCGCCGTCCTTTCGGATGCAAAAGACTACGCCGCGATGGCAGCCAACTACGACAAGGCGGTGGAGGTCATCGGAGCTGTTCCGAAAAAGACCGACTGGACCATCTTCTTCCAGCGTGGCATTGCCTATGAGCGCCTGAAACAGTGGGACAAGGCCGAGCCGAATTTCAAGCGTGCATTGGAACTGAACCCTGACCAGCCACAGGTTTTGAACTATCTTGGCTATTCCTGGGTCGACAAGAATATGAACCTCGACCAAGGCATTGAGATGATCCGCCGCGCAGTGGAGCTTCGGCCAAATGACGGCTACATCGTCGATTCGCTCGGCTGGGCGCATTACCGCCTTGGCGCCTTCGACGAGGCAGTGACCGAACTCGAGCGCGCTGTCGAGCTTCGCGCTGGCGACCCAACGATCAACGATCACCTCGGAGATGCCTATTGGCGCGTCGGGCGCAAGCTTGAAGCCGTCTATCAGTGGAACCGCGCGCTGATTGGAGACAGCGACGACGTGGACAAGGCAAAGGTGAAGGAAAAGATCGCCAACGGCCTGCCGCCGCTGGAGAAGGACGCGCAAAATACCGCAAAGAAAGATCAGGCTTTGCCGCCTCCCGCACCACCGGCGCCTGCCCCGGACAAGAAATCCTGACGTCCGAATGGCTTCGGCTGACGGACATGGAGCGGTCGAAACCATCGAGGCCGCTCCGGCAAAAATCAATCTCGCCCTGCACGTGACGGGTCAGCGGGAAGACGGTTATCATCTTCTAGAAACGCTGGTGACATTTACGCTGGCGGGCGATGTGCTCCACTTCCGCGAAGCGGAAGAAGACGGGTTTTCCATATCCGGCCGGTTTGCCCCGGAACTGATGGCGAGCGGTTCCAGTGAAAATCTGGTACTGAAGGCCCGCGATCTTTTCCGCAACTTCGCGGTAAAGAATGGGTCAGCCACGCGACCAGTCGCGATCCATCTTGAAAAGAATCTGCCGATTGCGTCCGGCATTGGTGGCGGTTCGGCGGATGCTGCCGCGGCTCTTAGGGGACTGAGGCGGCACTGGAAGTTGGAAATTGGCGATCTCACCCTGCAAGAGATGGCCTTGGCACTTGGAGCCGACGTGCCCATGTGTCTGACCAGCACACCACTGATTGCACGCGGCATTGGTGAGAAAATCGAGCAGCTGTCCCGGTTTCCAAACTTGTCAATGGTGCTCGCAAACCCGCTAAAGGGCGTTTCGACACCGCACATATTTCGCCTTCTGACGGAAAAGAACAATCCATCACTCCCTCCAATAGTCGATGAAAACGAGGCCGGTGGACTGCAAATGCTTGGCAGGCTTAGAAACGATCTCCAGCCATCCGCTATCAGCCTCCTGCCTGAGATCGATACTATCTTGTCCATGCTGAGCTCAGAGGGGGCAGAGCTTGCCCGCATGTCGGGCTCCGGTGCCACCTGCTTCGGGATTTTTCCCACCATCCAGAAGGCAAAAGCTGCGGCTGCGGCACTTCGACAAACGCAGCCTGGGTGGTATGTTCAGGAGACAATGACGATTGCGGGAAGGACATTATGAGCCAGAACAAGGTGCCTAACGAGAGACAGTTCATCCCTGTGGGCATTGCCGTCCTTACCGTCTCGGACACGCGCACGATTGCTGACGACAAATCCGGCGATACGCTTGTCGCGCGCATCGAGGAGGCCGGGCACCGGCTTGTGGATCGCGCTATCGTCCCGGACGACAGTCAAGCCATACGCGGCAAGGTACAGGCTTGGACGCTGTCGGACGAGATCGACGTCATCATCACGACGGGCGGCACGGGGTTCACGGGGCGTGACGTGACACCGGAAGCGCTGGAGCCGCTATTCGACAAGCGAATGGACGGCTTCTCCGAAGTCTTTCACCGTATCTCATACGACAAGATCGGCACGTCGACCATCCAATCACGGGCAACAGCGGGGCTTTCCAATACCACTTTCATCTTCGTTCTGCCGGGCTCGCCCGGTGCTTGCAAGGATGCCTGGGACGGGATCTTGAAGGCGCAGCTGGATTACCGCCACATGCCGTGCAATTTCGTGGAAATCATGCCGCGCCTAGATGAGCATCTACGCCGTTCGAAGGGCTGAAAGCGAACGCTTAGCGATGCGGGGCGATCTTTCAAATTTGCTTACACGCCTCAATTGCTTGTTTCACCGCTTATCGTCATCGCATGACCCCCGCGTAATTCTGCGCCTACCTTGGTCGAGCTAACGCGTCCTGCGGAGCGCCCAAGCTGGTACGAGTTCTGCCCTCAATTGTCGGTTTTTTTGCGATACAGGGAACTGTGCAAGCGGGAGTCCGGATTTTGCCAGACGAGCGGCGTCTCGTTTGCTTAGCAAAAGACCGAACTCGAGCGGCGGGCGACGGCGCAACAACCGCTCGATCAGGGGTCGCTTATGGTATCGGGAGGGTGAAAACCGGGCCGGGCCTTCGTTCAACGCCACGTATTCGAGGATATCCTCTATCCAGCCGCTTTGCGGACGACTACCTGGTTCGATGACCAATATCCACTCGCCACGGATCGACTGAACGACAGCGTCCATCTCCCAGCTCTGGTGAAAACGGCAACCAGCCGCCTCCGCTACACGGGCCGAGCCGTCCTGCGAGGCATGATCGAGAATAATGACATCACTGACCAACCCCTCGACAGCACCCGTGACCAGCGCAGACAGTGTGTGCGCAAGCTCAGGCTCCTGGTTTCGGCATTCCATGATGACTGTCAGCATAATCTTGTCGCTTGCGATCCCTTACCACCCCTAAAGCTCCTATAGCATCGTCGCTGCAAACCCAAATCGAATCTATTGAAACACTGTTGTGGGAGCACACCCTCTTTGCCTTGAGCCTTTACATCGCTTTCGAAAATCGTTTCGGGTTCTGCCGCCTGTTCAGCGGACAACGGCTAAGTAGGAGCATCAATCGATGCATCCAACGCACGCGCATCATTCTTCTCACCCCATGCGCAGAGATCCGAGACGGCCTCAACTCGAATTTGTTCTTGTATTGTTCTCGTACGTGCGATATGACTGCTCTATCCAATTCGCTGGCTGAGGCCGGTCAGGAGCATCAGATGAGACACCATGTTCTTTCGGGGCAGGCTGCCTATCAGCCTGGCCATACGCCCGATATTGCCAATGCGCTGGCAGATGACTCCGGCCTCAGGATCGAGATTGATCGCCGTCGCGGCAGAGGCGCAGGCATCAATCCCGGTGGTCGATTTGAGGCCCTGCAACACGAAGCTTTCAATGATGGATGGGATATCATCGAGGAACTGCCGGAGTTCAAAACAGACGTGCAGGTGGAAAAACCGCGCACCATCATCAGCCGCAACGATTCCCCCGATATTCCATTCGACCGCTCGATCAACCCCTATCGCGGCTGCGAGCATGGATGCATCTATTGCTTCGCTCGGCCGACGCACAGCTATATGGGCCTTTCAGCTGGGCTGGACTTCGAAGCAAAGCTCTTTGCAAAACCCGACGCGGCCAAGCTTCTGGAACGGGAGTTGTCCAAACCTGGCTACAAGGCGCGAGTGATCGCGATCGGTACCAATACCGATCCTTATCAGCCGATCGAGAAGGAATGGCGAATCATGCGCCAGATTCTGGAAGTTCTGGCGAAGGCAGAGCATCCGGTTGCCATCGTCACGAAATCAGCTCTGATCACGCGCGACATCGATATCCTCGCACCCATGGCGAAGAAGGGGCTGATCAAGGTCGGTATTTCCATCACGACGCTCGACCGCAAGTTGGCCCGCAGTATGGAACCCAGGGCATCGACGCCATCTAAGCGTCTGGAGGCGATCAAGGCGTTGACGGAAGCCGGCATTCCGGTGGCCGTGATGATGGCACCCGTCATTCCTGCGTTGAACGATCATGAAATCGAACGCGTTCTGGAGGCTGGTAAAGCCGCAGGTGCGACGGAAGCGTCTTATGTGTTGTTACGGCTTCCTCTGGAGGTCAGCCCGCTATTTCGAGACTGGTTGCTGCGCAACTATCCTGATCGCTATCGCCACGTCATGTCGTTGGTGCGCTCCATGCGCGATGGCAAGGATTACGATGCTGAGTTCGGCAAGCGCATGAAGGGTGCCGGGCCCTATGCCTGGCAGATCGGTCGCCGCTTCGAGATGGCCACCAAAAGGCTTGGTCTCATTCGCAGGGGCATCCAATTGCGCGACGATCTGTTTGCCCCGCCAGGCGGCGCCGGCGTGCAGCTGTCCCTGCTTTGATGGAGGAAAACCCTCGACCACATCAATGTTCGAGCATGCCATGGGCTCGCGGCGTATCTCCATAAGATCACCGAAGTGTCCGCCATGAAACCGCTCTTCGAAGAAATGTTCGGTGCGCGTCCCTGACGTACCGGCATTGCCCCCGGTTCCGCCGCCTCGCGTGCGATTTCTCGTTTTCCGCCACTTGAGAAAACGATCCTGCCTTCATGAGGCAAGGATGACAACCACGCCCCACGGGTTGTCTTGATCGCCGCACCGGGGGCTTGCGGGAGATCGGATGTTTGTGCAAGTTTCCGCCGCATGAAGCGACGCACAGCATCCGATTCTCCTGCCCTGTTCGAGTTTGTTCCGCCAAGCCCGGATTTCAGCATGGAGCTTGAAGCGCGCCAGCGCGGCCTGTGGCCCGTGGCAGGAACGGATGAGGCTGGCCGCGGACCTCTGGCCGGTCCGGTCGTAGCCGCTGCAGTTATTCTTGATCCCGACAACATTCCCGACGGTCTCAATGACTCCAAGAAGCTGACAAAGGCCAAGCGGGAAGCACTGTTCACGAAGATCCTGGAGACATCCGTGGTCTCCGTGGCGTCATCTGGCCCGGTACTGATCGATCGGATCAACATCCTCAGAGCAAGTCTTGACGCCATGCGTCGCGCCGTCCTTGGACTCGAGCTTGCGCCGCGTCTGGTTCTTGCCGATGGGCGCGACCAGCCGCCCGGCGTGTCCTGCGAGGCAAAGGCTGTGATCAAGGGAGATGCCCGATCCCTTTCAATCGCTGCCGCTTCGATCGTTGCCAAAGTTACCAGAGACCGGATGATGGAGCGGGCGGGCACAGTGCATGCCGCCTACGGTTTTGAGCTTCATGCAGGCTATGGGACGCCTGTGCATCTTCGCGCCATAGAGGTCCATGGTGCTTGCCCACTGCATCGAATGAGCTTTAGACCGCTTCGGCAAGATCTTGCCGAAGCGGATGTCGCTTGATGTGTCCTGAACTCCCCTGCGTCTCAGAGGGGAGCCGTTTTCCGCGTCAGCCGGCCATACGCATGTAATCGTCGCGGCCCGCGCCCTGCTGGGCTTGATCGGCCAGCTTGAACTGCTCCAGCAGCATACGCAGCCTGTCGCTCTCTGCTGCCAGGGCAGAAGTTGCGGTTGTGGTTTCCTCCACCAATGCTGCATTCTGCTGTGTCGTCTGGTCCATCTGATTGACGGCCGTATTGACCTCCGAAAGACCTGTCGCCTGCTCCTGAGACGAAGTCGCGATCGCGCCCATATGAGCATTGACGGCTTCGACGTGATGGCTGATCGTCTTGAGCGCTTCGCCAGTCTGCTGCACCAGCTTTACGCCGTTTTCAACTTCATCCGACGACTTGCCGATCAGCTCCTTGATTTCCTTGGCAGCCTGAGCAGAGCGCTGCGCGAGTTCGCGCACCTCTTGAGCGACAACCGCGAAGCCTTTGCCGGCTTCGCCAGCGCGTGCTGCTTCGACACCCGCGTTCAGCGCCAGTAGATTGGTTTGGAAGGCGATCTCGTCGATCACAACGATGATGTTGGAGATCTGGCCCGAAGACTGTTCGATGCGCTGCATGGCGTCGACTGCAGCTGCCACGACATTGCCGGAGATTTTTGCTGCCCGGTTGGCTTCGCTCGCGGCACCCGTCGCCTCCTGTGCTCGCTTTGTCGAGTTGGCAACATTGACGGTGATCTCATCCAGCGCCGCCGCTGTCTGTTCAAGGGTCGCTGCTTGCTGCTCAGTCCGTCGGGAGAGATCTGCGGAGCCTTCGGCGATTTCCCGTGTTCCGCTGTTCATCGCGTCGATCGCGTGCGAGATCTCAATGAGCGTATTGCCAAGCTGCTGAATGGATTGATTGAAGTCGGTTCGCAGAGGTTCAAAATCAGGCGCAAAGGTCTCATTAAGGCGGAAAGCCAAGTCGCCGGAAGCAAGCCGGCGAAGTCCCGTGGCCAGACCAGATGTCGCCACGCGCAGCCGCTCTTCGGCCTCAGCCTCAGCCTTGATCTGCGCCTCAAGCCGCTCCGTTTCGGCACGCTTGCGATTGACTTCCGCTTCTGTTTCAAGCCGCTTGTTCTCAATGGCACTTCGACGGAA
Organism: uncultured Agrobacterium sp.; assembly: GCA_913777615.1. Classification (GTDB taxonomy): domain Bacteria; phylum Pseudomonadota; class Alphaproteobacteria; order Rhizobiales; family Rhizobiaceae; genus Agrobacterium. Next base: position 49,021 of record CAJYTK010000019.1, read on the forward strand.
GACCTCCACCGCGTCAGCCATAGAGCCGATTTCATCCTTGCGGCTACGGCCAGGAATATCAATTTCGGTATCGCCTGAAGAAAGCTTGCGCATCACTCCCGTCATCCGTAGCAGCGGCCTTGCGATGTAACGATTGCCAAAGACCGCCGCGCCAGCGCCGATCGTGAGCGCAACGGCCAGCGCAATATAGTTGAGCGTAATGGCCGTGCCAGCCGCCGCAACGGTGTGATCGCCCTCACCGCGAACGTCCATTTCGATATCGTCGACCGCTTCCTGAAGGCTCATTTTAGCCTGGTTGTACGCGTTCAACGCACCGCCAGCAAACAACCACCTTGCCTCATCCATCTTGTTGGTGTCGACAAGAGCCTGCACTTGGTCCCACTCGCTTTTGGCGACGGCCCATCGTGCATTGAAGCTCTGAAAGTTCTGTTTATCCGCATCATCGACGAGATGCTCCCCGTACTCCTTAAGCCGGGCGGCCAGAACACTCTCGGCTTTGGAGAGTTCTGCCTGAAAATCGGCTCGGGCATCGGGATCGGCGATAACGATGGCGCCCTGTGCGTTTCGAATGCTTCCAATGTCGGCATTGATTGCGCCAATCACAATGAAGGCGGAGACGCGTTCCCGGACGATGACATTGATGCCCTGCTCGATCTGCGACATGGATATAATCGAGGAGATGCCCTGTATCCCTGCCACAAGAATCATGATGCCTGACAGAGCAGCCAAAACCTTGCCGATCGATAACTTCATAACATCCCCTCATATAATATCGGATGTAATAGCGGACCCGTCTTCCTAATGGCCGAGACGTCACCACATATCACGTCAAGTGAAGTGGACAGAACTTATCCGTCCAACTTGCCCGCAATGCATAGTGTTAAGATCATCTAATAGTATTTACATTTAATTAAGCTCATAATTTCGAATAATTTAGTACACACCCTTTCTATCCAACGCTCGTAACTGTCCATATACTTTAGGCACAACTATATAAAGCTAAATTGGCTTAGCTTCGCTATCGAAGGACATTTCAGCAAGATAGCTGGGAGTAAAGCCGGAAGATCGCAACACCTTAAAAAGCAAAACAAAAAACCCTCCCGGCCATGGCCGGAAGGGTTTTGACGTTTAGATGAACGACGTTTTCGTCCGACCTAGTTCAGCCGCGACTTGACCTCACCGACAGCAGACTTGAACAGCTTGCCTTTGGCGGCAGCGGTGGTCTTTTCTGCGATCAGCTTTTCCGATGCTGCAATGGCGATATCGACAGCGGCGGAGCGCACAGCGCCAATCGCGTCTGCTTCAGCCTGCTTGATCTTCTGCTCAGATAGAGCTGTGCGGCGAGCGACGAACTCTTCCGTCTTTGCCTTGGCTTCTGCGGTCAGTGCCGCAGCTTCGCGTTCAGCGGCTGCAACGATGTTGGCCGCGTCCGCTTCGGCTTCCTTGCGCTTGCGCTGGTATTCGGCCAGCAGGTGCTGAGCCTCTTCGCGCAGGCGCTTGGCTTCTGCCAATTCCTCAGTGATGTTCTTGGCGCGCTCGTCAAGCGAACCTGCCAACATGCCCGGAACCTTGAGGTATGCGATCAGGACGAAGAAGAGAATAAGACCTACGAGTGCGTAGAATGTTGCATCAAACGCCATCTCAAGCCCCCTTCACGTCGGATACCGCGGCAACGGCTGCCTTGGCATCGGTTTCCTTGACCTTGGCGCCAATCAGTTGATCGACAACCGCGGTCGCTGTTTCTTCTGCGATCGTACCGACATCGGCCAGAGCCTGCTGCTTGATGGACGCGATACGCGCTTCGGCAGCGGAGAGCTTTTCAGCCAGTTCCGCTTCGACTGTCGCGCGGTCCGCATCAGCCTTAGCTTTTGCGGCATCACGAGCGGCGGAAGCGATCGATCCAGCCTTCGCACGCGCTGCGGCAAGTTCTCTTTCGTAGGTTTCGATCGCGGCGTCAGCCTCAGACTTCAGCCGGGAGGCTTCATCAAGGTCCTGCGCGATGCGGCCATGACGATCCTCAAGGATGCCACCGACACGTGGCACGATGACCTTCTTCATGAGCACGTAGAAAAGACCGAACGAAATCGCCAGCCAGAGCAGCTGGGACGCGTAGGTCGACGAATCGAATGGCGGAAATACGCCGGATCCGTGACCGGCGTCATGCGCCACTCCGGTTTCCGTATGCGTTGCTTCCGGGGCCGTCTGGCCGACAGCGGGTGTTTCCGTCGTCGTTCCGGTTGACGGCACTGCTGACTGGGCAAGAGCCTCGGTCACGAACATGCTCACCTCCAGGGGTACTGCAAATGCGAAGGATCACGGCACGCCGTTCGCGAGCCGTGATCCAAACCTGATGCTGCTATCAGACAGCGAACAGGAGAAGGAGAGCAACGAGCAGCGAGAAGATGCCCAGAGCTTCCGTAACGGCGAAGCCGAATACCAGACGGCCGAACTGGCTGTCAGCGGCAGACGGGTTGCGCAGTGCGCCGGAGAGGAAATCGCCGAAGATACGGCCGAGAGCGAGGGACGTACCAGCCATGCCGAGGCATGCGAGACCTGCGCCGATGTACTTTGCTGCTTCCGCTTCCATATTAAGCTCCTTGAAATGGTTGTTGCGGCTGTTTTTTGACACCCGGTTTCGGGGCCAGCGACTTTACTTCTCAGTGACCACCATGCACGGCGTCATTCAGGTACATGCACGTCAGTACCGCGAAGACATATGCCTGCAGGAAGGCTACGAGAAATTCGAGAGCGGTCATGGCGACCGTCATGAGGAGAGGCAGGATCGCGCCGCCAACACCCAGAGCGCCAAGCGCGCTCATGGAGGCGACAAAGCCTGCGAAGACCTTTAGCGTGATGTGACCGGCCAGCATGTTCGCAAAAAGACGAACCGAAAGGCTGATTGGACGCGACAGGAAGGAAATGATTTCAATGGATGAAACCAGCGGCAGAAGCACAGCTGGAACACCCGATGGCGCGAAGATGCCGAGGAAATGCAGACCATGCTTGTAAAAGCCGTAGACGACGACGGTACCGATGACGAGGCACGACAGTGCGAAGGTGACGATGATCTGGCTCGTGACCGTGAAGAAATACGGGAACATTCCGAGAAGGTTAGCCGTCAGAACGAACATGAACAGCGAGAACACGAAGGGGAAGAAAACCATCCCTTTCTTACCCGCACCTTCACGCAACATGGACGCGATAAATTCGTAGGACATTTCCGCAACGGACTGCATGCGACCCGGGATCAAACCACGGTTCGACGTTGCGAAGTAGAGGAAGCCGGACGCCGCTGCGACGGTAGCAACCATGAAAAGCGACGCATTTGTGAACGAAAAATCGACGCCACCGATGTTGATCGGGATAATCGGCTGCACCAAGAACTGATGAGTCGGATCGTTTGCCACCGGCTGCCCTCTTTACCTGTTGCCGCACAAAGGCGGCACCTCGTATCTATATTTAATGGAAAGAACGGCCTCAGCCGTTTTTCTCCCCACCCTGATCTTTCCCCAGCCCGTCCTCAAGCAGCGGCGGCTTGGCCACTACCCCTGCGGACCGCAGAACATTCAATACACCCGCGCAAAAACCGAGAAGGAGAAGAATGATCATCCCCCACGGCGATGTGCCGGCAAAATGGTCCAGAAGATAACCTAGCATCGCGCCGACGATTACTGCGGAGATGAACTCGGAAGAAAGCTTGATCGCCAGTGCAAAGCCTTTTCGGCTCTCCTGTGCGTTCTGCTCCGTCCGCCTCTCCGCTGCGTCCTCCGCATGCACCTTTGCCAGTCCCTCGGCAAGACGCTTGCGCCGCTCATCCAGACTATCGTTACGGTTGCCGGTCATTTCAAATCCCGCCCTTTTCGCTCCGTTCCAGCTGCGCCAGAACCCTTTGGAGTTGTAAACGGCAGGGCTTTCAGCCTGTTCCAGCCCGCTCTGAAGTCGCGCGCAACATAGTTTTAGGGACTTCTCTAGTCAAGGCACCGTCGGCGCTTGTTTCAGCACAAATTAATGAATTAAAATCAATAGCTTACCTGACAAACACGGAATCTTCGCGCTGTTTGATGCCAGAATCGGCATTTTTGACGCGAGTTTTGCAGGAAAATCCACGTGATCGTGAGAGCGCTTCCTCGTTAATGGATAGGCTCTAGCTCCAACCGCCACCATAGGTACGGTAGAAGACGTGCAACCCGATTCTGCCGACCTTCTTCATGGACCTCCCCCAGGCCGGACGCACGTATACGGCATGGTAATGGGTTGCGGAGCCCACTTCCTTCAGCCAGATCTTGCCGGCGGTGGTTGCCATGGCGACTTCACGCGCCATCTTCCAATGGCGTTCGGAGTTAACGCGGTCCTTGATGTTGTCACAGGCAAAGGAGAACTGGCAGCGATTGCGCCAGTCCTTGTTCTGATAGACCACACCACAGATCGTCTTCGGATAGGCGGGATTGCGCACGCGGTTGAGAATGACCTGGGCAACGGCGGCCTGCCCTTTTACGGACTCGCCGCGCGCCTCGAAATAGATGCCGGAAGCCAAGCATTGCTGTTCTGCGGCTGAAAAGGCTTCGGCGGGAAGCGGGGTCGCGGCCCAGGCATGGTCATCGGAAGAGACCGGTGGAATGAAACGGCCCGTGTCCGGCTTTCTCAAGATCGCGTCAAAGGGAGATTCGCGGGCGAAATCGGGTTCTGCGGGCGCATAGGCGGTTGCCAGAATATCCGGGGTGCGATTGGTCACGAGATCCGCGAGCATGGGCGACATCGACTTGTCCGCTTTTTTCTCATCGCGACGGAAATAGAAAGACGCAAGCTCGATGTCTTTGCTCTTCTTCGGCTTAACGAAGGCGGTTCGGTCCTTACGCTTCAGCGGCTCTACATCAATCATGCTGGTGCGCTGCAAAACCGAGCCTGCAGTAAAAGCTTTGGGGGGCTGCATGACTTCGGTCGCCATCACCCTGCCCTTCTTCGCAGCACGGTTGACGCGTTCGCTATCAGGTGTCGTTTCGCGTCCGCTCTTATTGGTGACGAAAGCAACCTTGCGACCGTCCGGAAGCGTCATCCCCGCCCCGGCGATCGCGGCGGTATCGCTTGCATCATTGAAGGCCAGTGAAGCGTTGTGGACGGAACCTGCGGGAGAGTTCGTCAGCACCATGCGCCACTGCTCGCCGCCAGCATCCAGACCAGCAAGAAGAGATGCGAGATCGGCGCGTGCCGCGAGAGAGGGAAAGGCAAGCCAGGCCACGAGGCCAAAAACAACAGGCGAGGTCCACTTCTCATAGGCAATGAGGGGCCCGCGACGCGATACTTTTCTTGAACGCAAAACCATGACTCCGGACACACGCAAACAACTTGCTACACAACCGGATAATCTCTCATTAACCTTGATGCTTGGTTAACGGACACGCGGAAAGGTTTCTTGCATTCAGGCGATCAAACCTGCCCGGATATTGAAGGATCATTGTATATGGGATCGATGGGGAGGAGGCTTCGAATCTCAGTTATCGGCGTGACATGCTTCCGCTTTAAGCCTGCTTCCACCTGCAAGTGATGTCAGTAGTTCTGGTATGACGGTTTCGAACCGGTATTCGATAGTTGCTTTGGAAAACCCTTCGAGACCGCTGCAACTGACATTGCGAGCCAGAGTGATGTCCGCCGAATCGAGGTCGATGATCCAGACGGCCGCCTGGGCGTGCGCGAAAGACATCGAGCGCTTTTGATCATAAACGCCGCCATCTTCGCATTCCAACTGGGGAATAGCCATGCACCGTGCTGTCGCGATCGCCGTCTCGTAGAGGGCATGGCTCGTCCAGACCAGTCGTGACAACTCGATGATGCCCAACAACAGAAGAAGAAATACAGGCGCAACCAGAGCGAATTCCACGGCGCTTGCACCATGACGTTCGACGAAAAATCTGCGAATGGCCTTGCTCACTGTGCCTGCACCATTGCACTGGCTGCGATAGTGCTACCGTTCAAAGCACCCAGCATCGAGGAGAAAGGCGCGTAATCCCGCTTTACGATGATGGCGACATACTTTCCGGCGCGTCCGCCATTCGGGCAGGCCGCGTTACAGCTATACTGAGCACCCCATTCTAAAGACGACGGCGTGCCTTTGGGACAATAGCAGGCATCAGCTCTGGCCGGCTGACCGTCGAGCGTCACCTTCGCTCCATCATTGACCGCCTGCGGGCCGTTATTGATATCGACAAGGACGTCAACGTCGTCCGATGAGTTGTTGGCGACGATAGAGACGAGATTTTTGGCCAGCGCGCCACCATTGGCACTATCGACCTGATCGACATGGGCGACCGCATAGCTCGCACTTGCCGACACCGCTCCTTCGAGTTTGAAGCGCGAAAATATCAGCATTCCGATATCCGCACTTCCGACAACGATGACAGCAAAAAGCGGTATAACCAGCGCAAATTCGATTGCCGCATTGCCGCTTTTATCTTTCAAAGCAGCGCGTGCGCGACCGAGTGTCGCGAACCATCGGCCGATCCTTGTTTTCGAAAACGCGATCATTGCAGCCACGCCACCTTTCCGGCCTTGCTCAGTTGTGTGCATGGGGAAATAGCCTGGAAACCGCCTGAAAGGGAAATGCTCGTTCCAATCAGTTGGAGGCAGCCACTGCTGGCATCGCCGATCTGTCCCCCGCCTCCGAACTCAACCGTGCCGTTCGGAAAATAAAATGCCCCGGAGATTTTTGCCTGGCCGCCGGACGTGATCACCGCACCTCCCTTCTTAGTGGAAGACTGCGGGCCTATAATCGCCAAATCGGCATAAGCGCCGGCCTTGGGCGCATTTAGCGTGATTGCATTGCCCCCCGTCAGACAAAAAGACTTCTTGTTACAATCCGAGCCTGATGGTGTGTCGACGCCTGAGACAATGATCGTGACGTCTTTGCCGGACACCGCGACATTGTCGCTGCACGATGCGCCACCGGTATTGACGGAAAAATAGCCGTCGATCGTGTAGGTGCCGGAACCAAGCTTGGCACCGCCAGCCAGATTGACGTTTCCGGATATGTCGTGCTCGGCACTTGCGGGAAGCGTAATGCAGCTGCCACCCCCGCCGCCATTTAAATCCCCGTTCAATCTGAAAATACCTTTGCCGGTGTTGGCATCCGCCATCACCGCGACAGCGCCGCCGCCCAGCGCAACGGCATTGCGGCCGCTCGATTTTCCAATCGTGTAACTATTGGAGGTGCCGAGGCCAAGTTTGAGTGATGCCCCACCACCGACATAGAAACCCGCGTCCAGCACAAATTTACTTGGGCCGCCTATCGTTATTTTTCCGGAGGAGCAGAGGCTATAGCGCGCGTCGTCGCATTTTTCGTCTCCCATACCGAAATAGAAGGCGCCTGCTCCGAACGTGAGATCAGCACCTCAATGTAGAAAATCTTTCGTATTCAAAAAGAGGTTCAGTAAAGGCAGCGTTATGGCGGCTTCGGCCTCATGCCATCTGGGAATAAACTCAGATCGCTGAGTTAAAGAAAATTATTTTTCACTCTCATAATCGTTGAATATTGACGAATATAAGTGCGGATTGAAACAACAAGAAATGGCATCGTAGTCGAGTCGACACGTGCAGATATTTGCGCGGAAAGATACGTATTATTTATTAACAGCAGGACAGCTAAACACGAAACAAACTTAATACGACAAATATGCCTCGAACTCGCCCTTGAAAATACAACTTATAATAAAATCCAATTCATGCGACAATCCAGAATATAGGTTAGGATCTAAAGCGTACGAGCGAATCTGAAAGATCGCGACACGCTTTAGATCACCACATGCGATCCCAGTTCGACGACCCGGTTTGCGGGAAGGCGGAAGTAATCCGATGGATCAGCAGCGTTTTCTGCGAGAGCGATGAAAAGCCTGTTCTGCCAGCCCGGCATGCCAGACTTCGGATCGGGCACAAGTTTGCGACGACCGAGATAAAACGAGGTCGACATGATGTCGAACTTGTAGCCCGTACGACGCAGATAGCCGAGTGCCTGGGTGACGTTCTGGGTTTCCATGAAGCCGAAATGCAATTCCACCACGACGAAGCGTTCGCTGACCTTGGTCATGGTGTAACGTTTGTCCGGATGAACGCGCGGCGTATCTTCGGTTCGGATCGTCAGGATCACGTTCTTGTCGTGCAGAACGTGATTGTGCTTGAGGTTGTGGAGCAATGCGGCGGGCGCAGTTTCGGGATCGCCGGTCAGGAAGATCGCCGTGCCGGGAATGCGCACGGGCGCATGGGCGCTTTCCTTCTCTACAGAGGCGACGAAGGCTTTCAAAGGCACGTCGGTTCTACGGGTCTTCGCGAAGAGGATTTTCGATCCGCGCTGCCACGTGATCATGATGACGGTAAAGGCAATCGCCAGCAGCACTGGCACATAGCCACCATCATGGATCTTCAAGAGGTTGGCGCCGAGGAAGATCAGTTCCAGCGTGATGAAAGGCAAAACGACCAGCAGTGTCAGCGGCAGCGACCATTTCCAATGGCTGCGCGCGAACTGGAAAAACAGCAGACTGGTTACCACCATCGCGCCGGTCACGGAGATACCATAGGCGGTAGCCAGCGCATCGGAGCTTTTGAAGGTCAGAACCAACGCCACGACGCCGAAGAGCAACACGGTGTTGACCGATGGCAGATAGATCTGTCCCGTGTTGGTTTCCGATGTGAAGAGGATTTCCATGCGCGGCAGGTAGCCGAGGTTGATCGCCTGACGCACCATCGAAAACGCCCCGGTGATGACGGCTTGACTGGCGATGATAGTCGCGGCCGTTGCCAGGATCACTGCTGGTAACAACGCCCATTGCGGGAACATGAGGTAGAAGGGATTTGACATGGTGGACTGGTCTTTCAGGACCAGCGCGCCTTGACCGAGATAGTTGAGGGTGAGAGCCGGAAAAACCAGCACAAACCAGGCCCACTGGATGGGCTTTCGACCGAAATGGCCAAGATCCGCATAGAGCGCTTCGGCCCCTGTAATCGTCAGAAAGACAGCACCGAGCACCACGAGGCCATAGAAGCCCTCGTTCATTAGAAACTCGACCGCATGGATCGGATTGAAGGAATAGAGGATCCTATAATCGTCGGAGATATGTAGAAGACCGACGAGGCCCATCACGATGAACCAGACGGCGGTAATTGGGCCGAAGAACCTAGCGACAATCTCCGTGCCGTGCGACTGGATGGCGAAGAGGCCGACGAGAATACCGAGCGATATGGGAATGATGAACTCATCCATTGCCGGCGTGACGAGTTTCAGCCCTTCCACGGCAGAGAGAACGGAAAGCGCCGGTGTGATCATGGCGTCGCCCAGGAAAAGCGCAGCACCAATCAGACCAAGCATGATGAGGAAATTGCGCCGTGCGCCGGCCGTTTTCATCAGCAGCGCCAGAAGCGAGAGCGTGCCGCCCTCGCCGTCATTGTCCGCCCTCAGGAGAAAGCTGATATATTTGATGGTGACGATGATAGTCAGAGACCAGATCATCAGCGAAATCAAGCCAATAATCTCGGCTTCCGTCAGCCCGTCCTGTGAGATCGGCTTCAAGGCTTCGCGGAAGGCGTAAAGAGGGCTGGTGCCGATATCGCCGTAAACGACGCCGATGGAGCCGAGCATGGCAGCGAACAAGCCCTTAGCTTGGTGCTCCTCCACGTCCGGCTTGTCCAGCATTTCCTTCTCAAACGGATTTGGCATGTGCATTCTAGCTCTTCAGAGCCAGCCCTTCCAACGGAAAACAATGAACGGGATGATCGCCGATATCAGCATGACGAATATTGCCAGCGGGTAACCGTAGCTCCACTGCAACTCCGGCATATGCGCGAAGTTCATTCCGTAAATGGAGGCCACCAGCGTTGGCGGCAGAAACACCACGGACGCGATGGAAAAAATCTTGATGATCGCATTTTGCTCGACATTGATGATGCCGAGCGATGCATCCAGCAAAAAGGTAAGATTGCCGGAGATGTAGGAAACGTGTTCAGAAAGAGAATGGATGTCCCGCGAAATGGAGGCGCCCATTTCTCTTGCGTCCTTGTCCTGGTGAACAACGGAAGTCGCCTGGAGGAATGACTGCATGCGTGCGAGCGAAGTCAGACTGTCGCGGACTTTAGAAGCGAGCCGATGGAAAGAGGCTATTTCAGCGATCTTGTCTTCGAGGTAGCGCGGCGCCTTGCGCTTGCTGCGCGCCTCGCCGCCGAATATTCCCTTCGCTACGTGATCGATGCCAATCACGCTATTCTCGATGATCTCTGCCGTACGATCAACGATGGTCTCAAGCAACTTCAACAGCAGAACGGCCCCGCTCGCTATCTCATGCGGCGTGCGGGTGATGGCCGCGATGAAGAGGTTGAACGACTTAGGCTCGGCGTATCGGATCGTCACCAGTCTGTTGCCCGCCAGGATGAACGCCACATCGGTCAGCTGCGGATCGGAAGAATCAGCTTTCCAGACGAGTGACGCCGTCATGAAGACATTATCGTCTTCCTTATAGAGCCGGCTGGAGGGCTCGATATCTTTCAGATCCTCACGGGTGGGAAGCTCTGTGCCAAGCAGAGTCTCGACACGTTTTTCCTCGTCACGATGGGGATTGATAAGATCGATCCAGATGATGTCGTCCGCGATATGCGTAAGCTCTCTGTCCGAGGACAGGCTGATCGCCTCGCAATTCGAGCGATAGGCTTTTATCAATCAGTTTCTCCGGTCCGCGGTGCCGAATATCGTCGGCTGGTCGATCTAGCACATCATGCGTGGCGTTCGCAAACGCACGAATACGGCTGCGGTTCAGACGGCGCAGGGCTATGCTCCCAACGAGGTAAAGAATCAAGCGGTATTTTCGTTGGCCCATCCTGGCTCAAGGCCAACAAACCACCTCATACTTCAGAAAATGTCATCCAAAACAAACTATTGGTCCGATTTTTACTCGGACCCAATACTGGTGCCCTGCTTCTTATGAGCAGTTGATATGCGATCAATGCATCGATGCCGGAGCAGTTTCGGCATATTTTTCAACGCTTTCTATTCAAATACGATCTTTGGCGCGGTTCGTCCGGACCCTCTTGAGATCTCTGTCCACACCTTTTGTGCGATATCCTGATAGGCAAGCGCTTGTGGACCTTGCGGCTCGTTGACGGTGATGGGCGTGCCGGCGTCCGACATTTCCCGGATCGCGATGGTCAAAGGCACCGCGCCAAGGAACGGAACGCCAATGCGGCCAGCCTCGGCCTCGGCACCACCATGGCCAAAAATATCGTAGCGCTTTCCAGTATCGGGCGCGACGAAATAGCTCATGTTTTCAACGATCCCGAGAAGCGGCACCTCGACCTTGCGAAACATGGTGATGCCCTTACGTGCATCGATCAGGGCGAGATCCTGCGGGGTGGAAACGATGACCGCTCCTGCCAGCGGCACCTGCTGGGCGATCGTCAGTTGCACGTCGCCAGTTCCCGGCGGCATATCGAGAACCAATATGTCCAAATCGCCCCACATGACTTCGCGCAGCATTTGCATCAACGCCGACTGCACCATCGGACCGCGCCAGATCATTGCAGCTTCTTCGTCCACCAGAAATCCCATGGACATGACCTTCAGGCCGTAATTCTCCATGGGCATGATCGTGCGTCCTTCGCCCTGCTTAGGGCGACCCGAAATGCCGAGCAATCGCGGAATGGACGGACCATATATATCTGCATCCAACACGCCCACGCGCAAGCCGTGCGCCTGTAACCCGAGAGCGAGATTGACGGCAGTGGTGGATTTACCCACCCCGCCCTTACCGGAAGCGACAGCGATGATCGCGCCGATACCAGGCACACCGGCCTTTCCCTGTTGTTGCGGCGCAGGTCGCTGTGGTGCAGGCGGTGCTTTCGCTGCGGCTGCTGTGGCTGAACTACCGGGCCTGCTATTGGCCGTGAGGGCGACGACGGCGACCTTGATGCCAGGAACAGTCAGCGTTGCTTTTTCCGCAGCCAGACGCAGTGGTTCAAGTTCATTCGCCTTTGCGGCAGGCACCGTAATGGAAAAATAGGCCTTGGCATCGGCCAGAAAGATCTCCGATACCATGCCCAGTGCGACGATGCTTTTATCGCTGCCTGGAAAGATCACCTGCTCGAGTGCCTGTTCGATCTGTCTCTTATCTAGCTGTGCCATGCCACTCCACCCAATCCGCTTCAGCAAGGGTTAGATAGAGCAGCCCACGCCATTCGCCAATGTCACAACCCTTGCATTCGTCAAAGAAACACGAAGGTGCCCAGATTTCTGCGCAGGTGATAAAGATGCATCGCGTCGGTCGGAATGGAGCGTTGTGTGTGCGTCCAAGGACCTTAAGACGCGCTAAATGGTTTCAAGCGTATCCGGATCGAAAACGCGACCGTCGAAAAACGCATCGGGTCCAAGAAAAAGCGGCGCGCGATAGGCCCCGACCGGCGAGCGGCTACTCAGTGCTCCCTCCACCTTCATATTGGCCGCAGGCACGGGCGCGAATATCGGTTTCAACGCTTTGCGAAAAATGTCCGGGCGAAAGACTTCGGCGGCAGCCTGGCGCATGACCTGATCGGCGATATAATGCGCTGGGCATTCGTCCCGACGGACCATCTGGTTGAAAAACCAAAGAGCTTGGCTCTGCCATGGAAAGTTTGCCGCATTGGCGCTGAATGCCAGAAAGTCTGGACACTCGAGCAATCGTGCCGGGGAGTTGGGAATGAAGCCGGACAGGGAGGGGAGGATCCGTTCGCTCTCGCAGGAGAGATAGAGATCAGCCGCCAGAAGTTCGGCCAGCTCCTCGATATTCGCTTGCGCCGAGCACCATTCTCCCGCGCGGTAGAGCGCACGCAGTAGCGAATGAAGCGTCTGCTCGTTTTCCTCTGCCCACGCCTTCGAAACGGCAAGCGCCTTCTCCGATCCATTCTGCCAAATGTGAGATTTTGTCGTGACGATACGCCCCACTCCCTCCGTTACAACAGCGCTTCCATAGGGTTCGCCAACGTAAAAACCGTCAATGTCGCCTTTTGAGAGAAGATGCGGCATTTTTCTGGATGCGGCTTGCCTGATGGCAACATCGTCATGTCCTGCCAGGCGAGCGCTGGCTATCAGGTAGACCAGTTCATAGCTGGAACTTGAGTGTGGATGTTCCGTCGCGAACGTTAGACGCGGAAGACCCGCGTTTTGACGCGCAATCACAATGCGCGATAGTGCCCGCGAGACCGAACCAGGCTCTGGGATCTTCATGCCCTGCTCTACCAGATCATCATATAGCAGATTGCTGACGACCAGCGTGGAGCCCCCGGTCGCCAGAATGAATGGTACGATAAGATCGGTTCGCGGCTCAGGCGATGGCAGGAGGGCGAGTGATACGGGTAGAGAAGCGGAAAGATGGGCGCCATCGATGCGCTCTTGCGACCATGCGTGGAGAATATCGCCCGGGGCGCTCATTCTGATGAGTTCGAGTCCGACACCTTCGTCGGCGGCAAAGCCTTTTTCTAGTGCTGCGACGAGAATGGCGCAGTCTACGGTAGGAGAAAACGCTGCTCTGAAGCGCCGTGTTCCTGCCAAATCAGTCTCCCTCTTTGTCGAGGTGTGAAGGATCACTCACCCTGTGGCGGATAACAACAGGAAAAAGAGCATATCCCTATTTTATCAAGCCTGCACGCAGCGCCTTTGCGACGGCCTGCGTGCGGTTGACGGTATTGAGCTTCTTCGTTGCGCGATTAAGGTGGTGGTTGACCGTGTGCTCGGAAAGCGAAAGAATGTCGGCGATCTCCGCACTCGTCTTGCCCGCAGCAGTCCAGTTGAGGCAATCGATCTCGCGATCCGTCAAGGTTTCACTGACCCGCGAATCCAGACTGCGCACATAGGCGAGATGTCCGTAAAGATGGGCGGCCACGTAGAAAATTTCCGCCACTTCCGAGGGCGAGAATGACGACCTGCTGCCTGAAATGGACACGCCACCCCGCATCCCCCTCATATCCTGCACCGGACACCATATGGCATTCGTCATTTCGAAACGTCTAAACAAATCCACCAATTTCGCGCCAAGCGCAGGGCGATGCCCCTTAGAGGTGAACTCCAGATCCACGAAAAAGGGCGCGCTCGCCTTCTCTAAGGCTTTGAAAATATTACTTTTACGCAGAAGACTATTGTCGTCGTATTCCTGAAAAAGATCCGCGGGCCAACTGCTCATCACAGTGCATTGCGACAGGCTGACCAATATCGGCGTCGGTACATCCACGACCAGGAACGCCTTCATGCCCCAGCTTTCAGTAATCCTCTTCATAAACCGGAAAATGTCGAACTGGCTTTCGAGACGTAGTAATTCTTGGACGCAGTCCGCGCCCATTGGAGAAGTTTTTTCTACTCCGGCATCGAGCATTCGTACAAATCTTTATAGTCGAACTTAGTGAATGGCCTCATAGTTAGCAAAATATAAGTTTCACGCAAGCAAAAGTTGGCCCAAAAACGTCTCTCGCTGGCCTGGTTGCAACCATTTTCAAAAATAAGCAAAATTTTACCTCACGTGGACGGTGACAGCCGTATGGAGGTCTCATCGGAAATACTACGCGCGATGGCTTGCACCATCGGCGCCCATCCTTCGAGACGCTCTCTCGTCAGCCTATAGGCCGGACCGGTCACCGATATTGCCGCATAGAGGCCCTGCCTGCCCGTGTTGACAGGCACGGCGATGCATTGAATGCCTTGCTCGTGCTCCTCAAGATCGAACCCGTATCCGCGCTTGCGTATCGCGGCGATCTCCGCGAGCAGAGCGTCCGCGCTGGTCAGCGTATTGGACGTAAAGGCATTAAACGAAAAGGATCGAACCAGGCGCAACAACGCGTCCTGAGGGATTAGGGACAGCGCCGCCTTGCCGACGCCAGTGCAATATAGGGGTGAAGTACGGCCGATCTGGGAATACATGCGAACGGCGTGCTTCCCATCGATCTTGTCGAGATAGATGATTTCGCAACCGCGGACGACGCCAAGATGGACGGATTCGCCTGTCTGCTCATGAAGATCGCGCAAATGCGGTGCGGCGACGGTGCGCAGGTCGCTGGCGCTCCAGGCTTTGGCAGCAAACTTCAGCAACCTGATCCCGGCGCTGTAGGACTGATCCAAGTTCTGTTCGAGAAGTCCCTCTTCGACCAAATGCGTTAGTTGCCTGTGCAGCGTTCCACGCGGCTGACCCGATCTTTTAAGAATATCGGTGAAGCGGAGCGGCTCATCGGCCATTACCACCGTTTCAAGCAAGGCAATGGCCTTACCGAGCGTTCCGGTGGAAATATCCTTTGTTTCAGCATCGGAAGAACGGGACATGAGCGATTTTCTCGACAAGGCAAGAACTGAGCTTGACAGGAATGGGGTAAGACGATGATTATTCCATTAAATAAAACTTAGTTCCAAATAGTAGAACTTTCAACCGTCAAGTTGATATCATCATGGGCAATTGCTTGGGCCAATCGCAGGAATTTTCCAACAAAGGCGTTCTAATCACCGGGGGCGGATCAGGCATCGGCGCCTCATTGGTGGAAGCGTTCGTGAAACGAGGCGCCCATGTCGCCTTCATCGACATCGATGCGCGCACTAGCAAAGCATTGGTCGACCGGCTGTCGACGGAAAACAAAACGTCTCCGCTATTCTTGCATGCGGATCTGCGCGATCCGTCTCAGCTTGCCATCGCGGTAAGGCAGGCGGGCGACGCGCTAGGCGGGCTCAAGGTCCTCATCAACAATGCGGCGTGGGACGATCGGCATGACATCGAGACGGTCACGAGCGATTATTGGGACGCCAATCAGGCCGTCAATCTGAAACAGGTTTTCTTCGTATCGCAGGCAGCGCTCCCCTATCTTCGAAAAGAGCAAGGTGCCTCCATCATCAACTTTTCGTCTATCTCGTATTTGTTGAATATGGGCGAGCTGCCCATCTACGCCGCAGCCAAGGCAGGCATCATCGGCATGACGAAAAGTCTGGCAGGGAGGCTCGGTCCGGAAAACATCCGGGTGAACGCGATCCTCCCCGGCATGATCGTGACGGAACGGCAAAAGGATTTGTGGCTCACCGAGGAGTCCATCTCACGCACCGTCGATCGCCAGTGTCTCAAACGCACACTGACCGGCGAGGATCTGGTCGGGCCCTGCCTCTTCCTGGCGTCAGATGCCTCTGCCGCCATGACCGCACAAACAATGATCATCGATGGAGGTCTTCTCTAATGTCAAATGCCGCATTCGTTGCCGTGGACTGGGGCACGACAAGCTTTCGCCTCTGGCTGATGAGCCGGTCGGGCAATGTTCTCGCCGAACGCCGTAGCGCCGAGGGCATGACAACAGCGATGCGAACCGGATTTGCGCAGGTTCTGGCCTCTCATCTGTCTGCCATATCCGCACCGGAAGGTTTGCCGGTGATTATCTGCGGGATGGCGGGTGCACGCCAAGGCTGGATCGAGGCGGGCTATGTGGATGTTCCAGCTAACCTGTCGGAAATCATGCAGCATGCGACGCCAGTTCCCGACCAGAACAGCGACATCCGCATTCTTCCAGGGCTTGCCCAAAGAGACGGGATCATGCCGGATGTGATGCGTGGCGAAGAAACGCAGCTTCTCGGCGCGCTTTCCACCCAGTATCCTACAGGCTCTCAACTCGTCTGCATGCCGGGCACACACTCCAAATGGGTTCGCGTCAGAGATTTGAATGTTACCCAGTTTTCGACCTTCATGACGGGGGAAATCTTCGATGTCGTCTCGAAGCACACGATTCTCTCCCATGCCATTGTCGATGCCGAGACCTTCGATGGCGATCTTCCCGCATTCCGCAATGCCGTGATCGACATCTACAATCATCCGCATATGGCAACCAATCGCTTCTTCACATTGCGGTCTGGGCAGTTGTTGCACGGACTGTCGGCAACGGATGCAAAGGCGAAGCTATCGGGAACCATGATCGGTCTGGAGATAGCCGGAGCTCATGCGAGCGCGCCGCCCGATTCCTCTGTCGTGCTGGTCGCCTCGGGCGCTTTGGGTGAGCTATACAAGTCAGCGTTTCAAGCGCTTTCCATCGATTTCACCACCATAGACGCCGATGATGCGGTTCGCCGGGGGCTGATCGCCGCCGCCACATCCATCTGGCACTGAGGAGCTTCAAGCCAATGTACGTTCCCTTCCCCGAGATGAAATATCCGCTCGTCGCCATCCTGCGTGGCATCCGCCCCGAGGAGACCGAGGGTGTCGTCAGCGCGCTTCTGGAAAGCGGGCTTCGCGCCATCGAAATCCCGCTGAATTCGCCAGATCCATTCCGGTCTATCGAAATCGCCGCAAAGCTTGCGCCAGCCGACGCGCTGATCGGCGCCGGCACCGTTTTGACGGTTGAAGACGTTGCCCGTCTGGATAGCGTCGGCGGAAAGCTGATGGTCAGCCCCAATGTCGACACGGATGTCATTATTGCGGCCCGTGAAAAGGGCATGGTGACGATGCCAGGCGTGCTGACGCCGACGGAAGCGTTGCTCGCTCTCAAAGCGGGCGCCACCGGCCTCAAGTTCTTCCCCGCAAGCGTGCTCGGACCGGCCGGCATTGCCGCGATACGCTCCATCTTGCCAAAGGACACGCTGGTTGCCGCTGTGGGCGGCGTATCCGACAAGAACTTCTCCGATTACACCAGCATCGGCATCAAGGCGTTCGGGCTTGGAACAAGTCTGTACAAACCTGGTACGACTGCAGAGCAAGCGCGTGAACGCGCCGAAATTACCGTCAAGGCTTACGAAAGCGCACTGGGAGGTTAAGATATGGCAACCGTTCATCCGTTTCAGGGCAAGGTTCTGGACAGCACCCAGTTGATGCTTGGTGAGGGGCCGAGCTTCGATCCGATCTCCCACAAGATCGGGTGGCTCAACATTCTGGGCAAGGAGCTGCATGAGCTCGACCCGGTATCCGGCGACAAGACGGTCGTCTCCCTGCCCGTCATGGCAAGCGTGGTCGCTGCAATCGATGGGGAGCGACAATTGCTGGGAACGGAAAACGGACTGTTCATTCGTAACCGCGCCACTGGCGAACTATCTCTGCATGCCGACTTCGAGCCGGGCAAACCGGGCAACCGTTCGAATGACGGCAGAGTGCATCAGAGCGGCGCGATCTGGATCGGCACCATGGGCAAGAAGGCGGAGGATGGTGCGGGAGCAATCTACCACGTTGCCAGGGGCGTCGTGACGATGCTCTTTGATGCGATCAGTATTCCAAACGCCATCTGCTTCTCGCCGGACGGCGCCACGGGCTATTATGTCGACACCAAGGTGAACCGATTGATGAAGGTCATGCTCGATCCAGCGACCGGGCTTCCCATCGGCCCTTCCAGTGTTTTCATCGATCGCTCCGAAGAGGATGGCGGGATCGACGGGGCAGTCTGCGACGCTCAAGGACATATCTGGAATGCCCGCTGGGGGGAAGGCGCGGTCGATCGCTACGATCCCGAGGGTCGACATATCGACCGCTATGAGGTTCCGGCCACGCGCACGACCTGCCCGGCGTTTTTTGCTAGCGGCGCGGACAGATTGCTGGTCACTTCTGCCTGCGAAGGCCTTGAGGACGCAGAGGTCAAGGCAAACCCGCATCATGGCGCAACCTTTGATCTCGGCGTAACCGTCAACGGCAGGCTGGATGGGCTTTACAGGCTGTGATGCGCAATGCGCGCGCAACGCCGATCACGATCTTCGAGGTCGGCGCCTCAAGGGGGAAGGTCTGATCAGATCACATCCACATCGATAAAGTGATGTTTTTCCCGCAGATAGCGGCGCGTTGAGGCGGCGTCCGCGGGGCGTCCGTAAAAATAACCTTGTCCCATGGCGCAGCCCAACCCTTTGAGCTTTTCGGCTTCGCCAGCATCTTCGATACCTTCGGCCACGACTTCAAGATCGAGGCCGTCGCACATGGCGATGATCGCCTTGATGATATGTTCCGATGGCCGATCTGTTCTGATGCGCGAGACGAAGGCGCGGTCGATCTTGACCTTGTTGAAGGTGAAGTCGCGTAGCCTGCCAAGACTTGATTGTCCGGTTCCGAAATCGTCCAGCGAGATGCGCACACCTGCCTGCTGTAGTTCTGCGATGATCGTCTGAGCGGTGTCCGCCGAACTCATGACGGCAGTTTCGGTAATTTCCAGCTCCAGCCGGCGTGGGTCGAACCCGACACAGGCGAGAATGGACAGGATATTGCTGGCGGTCGACGGGTTCATCAATTGCGCCGATGAGAGATTGAAGGACAAGAACAGTTCCCGTGGCCATGACAGCGCCGTTTCAGCGGCTTTTCGCAGCAACGCTTCGGAAAGAGCGTCGATGAAGCCGCGCTCTTCCGCCAGGGGCACGAAAACGTCAGGCGGTACGAAACCGAGATCCGTGTCGCGCCAGCGCGCCAGCGCTTCAAAACCGATTACAGAAGCATCCGCCAGCCTGACGATTGGCTGGAAATGCACATCGATACTATCGGCCATGATCGCATTTCGAAGCGCCTGTTCCAACTGCGTGGCGCGCGTCATTTCCTGGGCTATCTCCTGGGAATAGACCGTGATCTGCCCGCGTCCGCGCCTTTTCGAGCGGTAGAGGGCCGTCTCGACGCTCTTCATCAGATCGTCGAACTCCTCTCCTGCAAAAGGATGGATGGCAAAGCCGAACGAGGACGATAAACGGACGCTGCGATCGCCGAGATCGTATGGCGCCGACAACACATCCTTGAACATCTGGCCGACGCGCTCGGCAGTGCCGCGCTCGAAGATGAGCGGCAGGATGAAAGCGAACTCATCGCCTTCATGGCGCGTGACGACCGAACCGTCCATCATGCATGCCTGCAGGCGGTGCGCAACCTGGCACAGAATCTCGTCGCCTGCATGTGCCCCGAAGAGATCGTTGATCGGCTTGAAACCGTCAATATTAACGATGCCCACCGTGAAGGGAGCGGGATCGGATGCCCGTTCCGCCGCGAGAAGCTTCACCTTGTCGCGCAAACGATATTTGTTGCCCAGCCCCGTCAGCGGATCGCTATAGGTCATCGCCTGCAACTCGTGCTGGCTGATGAGCGGAAGTGTCGGCACGGACGGATTCATTCACATATCCTGAGGGCTCTATGGTGGTGCGGATTATCCGGGTTCCATCCTTAACAAAGGCTGTCCATGGGCCGACAAAATATGATTACCATCAGGAATAAAGGTCCGAGGTCATGCAAGGCGGCTTTGCGTCTGCTGGGGCAGGAAACGCTTCAGTAGCATATCGATCATGTCCGGGCTGATGGGCTTCAACATCATGTCGTCCATTCCCGCATCGAGGCAGGCCCGTCGATCACCCTCGAAAGCAAGCGGCACGACCCCGACGATGGGTGTTCTGCCTTCCGTCAAAGCCTCGATCTGCCTGATGCGCCGGGTAACCTCGAAGGCGTCGATGTCGGGCAGCGTCGTGTCCATAAGCACCAGGACAGGGCTCTCCTTTTCGAACAGCGCAAGCGCTTCCTGGCCCGTAGGTGCCAGCCGGTATTCGATCTTGAAACCTTCCAGAATTTGCGAAAAGACAATCTGGTTGATCTTGTTGTCTTCCACCACGAGAACGACGGGGGCCTGTCCGTCGGCGACTTCGTCGTCCATGCCGGTCATCACAACCCAGTCGTCGTCCATGCCGCGACCCTGCTGCACGTTTCCAAGCGAGCGAAAATGGCGCGTCAGTCGATTGACAAGAGAGCTTCCGATCTCGAATTCGTCCGCAGTCATGATCTGAACCCCGAATGTCGCAGGCAGATCGAGACATTGCAGCGGTAGCTCTATATCCACGACGACGAGATCTATGCGCAGACCCATGGAATCGGCCACAGCCAGGAAGGCTTCCTGTTCCGCCATGCTCACCGCAACGGCGCAATCTACCCCGACAGCCGACAGCCGTTTGCGGGCGGCCTCACCGGCTTCAGCGTTTGAGACGACCAAAAGAACGCGACGATCTTTCAGCACTAGCGATGCTTGGTGGTTCTCGTCGTCCATATAGGAACTTGGGGTAAAGGTCAGATACTCCAGCCCCGGAATGATCCGTCTGCCATCAGGCTGCGTCACCGCAAATGCGGTGACGTCATCCATGGTTGTGACAAGGAAATGGCTGCCGGGTTTGCCGACCCTGTGCTTTCTGGTGATCACAAGGATCTGCTCGCCGGTCAGTAATGTCACAAGTTCAGGCAGGACGGCGGGAACGCCAGTCTCTAGAACCTGCTTGTCGATTTCATCGATCGAGGCGGCAAGAGCCTGCGCGTGAATATCGAAGACGGTGCGACCCAAGATCAGATCGGGCGAGGTTTCGATAAGGGAGCATCCTGCTTTGTTGACGGCGGAGTAGACCCGATTGCGATCCTTGACGAAGATCGACAGCGGCAAATTATCGAGAATTTCTTCGGTTATCTGCACTCTGGAGACATCGGCACGCCAGTGTTCCTCGCGCCTCTTCTGCTCGGAAATGTCCGATATGGCGCAGATGCAGAAACCGGATGGTATCCGGCGCTTGGTGAAGCGCAGCCACTTGTCGGCTGGCCGCTGCTCCAGCGTTTCGGAACGCTCCGACCAATGGCAGGCCAGCTTCCTGGCAATCCATTCGTCCCGGTCGATCCGTGTGCCGCGCGACACACCCTCGCCAAACCCCGCGCGATCGTAGAATGCGCCCAGGACATCCTTCAACCTCGATCCAAGGGCAACATCGCCTTTATCGATCGGCAGCAAAGTGAAAATGCGCTGACTGACGAAAACAAGACGATCATCACGATCGTAGATCAGAAGCGCTGCTGAAATTGCATCTCTGACGGCATCTAACAGCGCAGTTTGAATGGCCACGCCATCTGGCGCTAAATCATTCATGACAATTCCCTATACACGTCTCCAGAACGCGCTCAACTCATCGTGAAAATCCGCGACGGCAAAAAGCTTCAGTTTTTATGGAAACATGCAGGCAAACTGCTTGAGAAGTCTTTCCAGGTCATGCAGACGGCGCCCAGCGCTTCCGTTCTGCACTTGTCAGCCACCTTGGAAAGGGGATTGTGTCGATCATTCAAGCATCAACAGTCTTAGCGGGCCAAAATTAAGGACGTCTTAAATTACGATAAAAACCTTCATGAGGAAAAACGAACTGAAGGGCTCTCTATGAAGCTTCGCAATTTCGCTTTCGTCCGGGCAACGAATCCGCGACAATGAACCAATGTCAATCAAGCAGCTTTCAGAAACACTGATCAACCAGATCGCCGCGGGTGAAGTCATCGAGCGCCCGTCGAGCGCGGCGAAGGAGCTGATCGAAAACGCCATCGACGCAGGAGCGACGCGGATCGAGATCGCAACCGCCGGCGGCGGCAAGGGGCTCGTGCGCATCACCGACAATGGATGCGGCATGTCTGCGTCCGATCTGGAGCTTGCAATCCGCCGCCATTGTACGTCGAAGATCTCGTCAACGCTCGACGACATCCGCACACTGGGCTTTCGCGGCGAGGCGCTGCCCTCCATTGGTTCGGTTGCCAAGCTGACCATCACCAGCCGAGAGCACGGGGCAAGCGAAGGCGCCGTCATTTCGGTCAGTGGCGGCAAACTGCTGCCGGTACGACCTGCCGCTGCCAATACCGGCACGATCGTCGAGGTGCGCGACCTGTTCTTCGCAACCCCTGCCCGATTGAAATTCCTCAAGACCGAAAAGGCAGAAGCGGCGGCGATCACCGAGATCGTCAAGCGGATGGCGATCGCCTTTCCCCACATCCGTTTCGTGCTGTCCGGCACGGATCGGTCAACGCTTGAGTTTCCATCCACCGGCGACGATCATCTGGCGCGCATGGCGCAGATCCTTGGAGCCGAGTTCAAGGATAATGCCATCGAGATCGATGCCGTGCGCGAAGACGTGACGCTTTCCGGTTTTGCAGGCGTTCCCACTTTCAACCGGGGCAATTCCGCCCATCAATACGTCTTCGTCAATGGTCGCCCGGTACAGGACAAACTTCTCTTGTCGGCCATCAGAGGCGCTTACGCTGAAACAGTCCCGCACGGCCGGTATCCTGTCGCGGTTCTTTCGCTGACCCTTGATCCGGCGCTAGTGGATGTCAATGTGCATCCGGCCAAATCCGATGTGCGCTTTCGCGATCCAGGGCTCGTACGCGGATTGATTGTCGGAGCGATCCGTCAGGCGCTTGCGCGTGAGGGAGATCGCGCCGCCACCACTGGTGCTTCGCAGATGATGAGTGCTTTCAGGCCGGGCTACAGTCCGTCAACGGTCAGACCGTACCCGTCCCAGGCTTGGACGCCGGCCAGCTCCCCTTCCCGGCCCCTTCAGATGTCTCACGACATGGCTCTTCGCGAGCCGGCGCAAGCGCAGTTCGTCGATATCACCATGCCCACGGCCCGATCCGACATTTTCACGTCGCGGGAGGAAGAAACCATTGCCGTCTCAGAGCCTTCACGCTATTCGCTCGGCGCGGCGCGCGCGCAGGTTCACGCCAATTACATCGTGGCCCAGACCGATGACGGGCTGGTGATCGTCGATCAGCACGCCGCGCATGAACGTCTCGTCTTCGAGGAAATCCGCAAGGCGCTGCATGCGAAGCGTCCTGCCTCGCAGGTGCTCCTCATCCCTGAAATCATCGACCTGCCGGAAGAGGATTGCGACCGGCTGATGGAGCATGCGCCGGGCTTCGACAAGATGGGGCTTTCGATCGAGCGGTTTGGGCCGGGCGCGGTTGCGGTTCGCGAGACGCCTGCGATGCTGGGAGAGGTCAACGTCCAGGGGCTTGTGCGACAACTGGCCGATGAAATCGCCGAGTGGGATACGGCAAGCAGCCTTTCCAGCAAGCTGGAATACGTGGCCGCAACCATGGCCTGCCACGGATCTGTTCGATCCGGACGGCGGATGCGTCCAGAGGAGATGAATGCGCTTTTGCGCCAGATGGAAAACACGCCGGGGTCCGGCCAATGCAATCATGGACGACCCACCTATATCGAACTCAAACTCGCCGATATCGAAAAGCTGTTTGGCAGAAGTTGAGCGCACGGGGCGAACTGAATATGACGTTCGACGTAGCTATGCGGCCGCACCGATGGTCACATGTGCAAGATCTGACCACTAGAATTGCAGGCTGTGTAGGAATAGAGATCGCATCCACATATGAGAAGACCGAGGAGACGGACGCGGATGAACAGATTTGACGGTGGGCTGCGGGAAGCGAAGATCGAATATCTCGATGGGGACCTGCGTGTCATCCAGAGCGGCTCCTACGTGGTCTGCGCCATGACGGGTGCTCAGATTCCGGTCGATGAGTTACGCTACTGGAGTGTCGTGCGTCAGGAGCCCTATGCCGATGCGGCAGCGTCGGTCGAGGCGGAAAAGCGGGCGGGTGCTTTACCGAACCAGAAACGGGCTTGAGCCCAGTATTTCCGGCGCCACTGCATACATCATTATTGCGAGAGATTTCAAATGTTCGGATATGTCGTTGGCCTGCCTGCCTTTGCGAGCTATTTCGCGGTGGGTCTTTTTGCCTACGCGGTCTTTGCCAGCGTCTATACAAGACTGACACCCCATGATGAAATCGGCCTCATCCGCTCGGGCAATCTCTCCGCAACCATCGCTTTTCTCGGTGCCCTAGTCGGCTTCGGTCTTCCCATGGCATCGGCAGCAGCGAACTCCGTCAATATCGTCGATTTCATTATCTGGTCGGCTATCGGTATCGTCGTACAGATCCTCGCTTTCTACATTGCCCGCGCCAGCCTCCCCGGGATCCATGACAAGATCAGCCGTGGAGAGATGTCCGCAGGCGTTTGGGGCGGCGGAATCGCGCTTATCATTGGCATTCTCAATGCCGCCTGCATGACATACTGAGGAGACTTCGCATGAAAAGACGCATGCGAAGCCATGCACGGCCGATGCTGTCATTGGGAACCATTACCGTCTCGAGCCTTGCTCTGGCGAGTTGTGGCGAGCAGTCTCCGGATGCCTTCGTCTTCAAGTCCCCTCAGCAATGCGTGATGAGCGGGATCGGCGCAGATGTCTGCGACATCGCCTTTCGCGATGCGATGAAGGACTACGGTCAGAACGCTCCGCGTTTTGCAAATCAGACGGCCTGTGAAGACAGTTTCGGCACCGATCTTTGCACGCGCTCGGCTCGTAGTCCGCAAGACACCGCGCCCTTCATCCCGGTGCTGACCGGCTTTTACCTGTCGCGCAACGTTCGCTCCATGGCGGATTACGATGCGGACCGAAAACGCCAGGAGGAAGAGGAACAGGCGCCTGAAAGTTCCGGCGGTGGGGGAAGCAGCGGTGGCGGATCGTTCCGTTTCGGTAGCGGTTCGGCGGTCTACAAGGACCGTCGAGACACCGCTATGGTCGCACGTAGCAAGGCAGGCGAAGGCGGAAGCAACGCCTACCGGCTTCTCAGCAATGTCAGCTATGGCGTTCCTGAAACCACGGCGCGCAGCGGGTTTGGCCATTGGGAGTCGTCGAGGCGTTACGGCAGTTGAATGAGGCGCATCTCCCTTCCCGAAAGACCTGACTGGCGCGAACAGGCACGATCCGTCGGCTTCGGCTTTCACGAGATGTATGGAGAGCCTTATTGGGTGGACGATGCTGCCTATGTTTTTAGCTTCGATCAGATCGAAGAGAATATAGAAGGGCCGTCGCAAGAGCTTCATGAAATGTGCATGGATCTCGTCGCCGATGTCATCGAAAGCGAGGAGACGCTCGAAAAGCTCCGCATTCCGGAAGAGATGAGAGATGCGGTCCGACAGTCGTGGCTACGCGGCGACCGCCATCTCTACGGACGGTTCGATCTCGCCTACACAGGTGAAGGGCCCGCCAAGCTTCTCGAATATAATGCCGACACTCCAACCTCGATTTTCGAAAGTGCTTATTTTCAGTATGACTGGCTGACCGATCGCATTAACGCAGGCGTACTGCCGGAGGGTGCGGACCAGTTCAACTCTCTTCAGGAAAACCTGATCGAAGCGTTCGGTCATTTTCCGACGACCAGCATCTTTCATTTCTCGGCCCTGCTCGACAATGAAGAGGACCGCGGAACGACGACCTATCTGATGGACTGCGCCATGCAGGCCGGCCATCAAGTAGAACTCATCGACATACGCGATATCGGTGTGGATCGCGCAGGTCGCTTCACCGATCTGAAGGATCGCTTGATCGAGCGCTGTTTCAAGCTCTACCCTTGGGAAGTGATGTTCAAGGAGCCGTTCGCGACCCATCTTCGACATGCCAGCGGCATTTTTGTCGAACCGATGTGGAAGTCCATCCTGTCCAACAAAGGTATCCTTCCCTTGTTGTGGGAGCGTCATAGAGGCCATCCGAACCTCCTTGAGAGCTACTTTGCCGGAGATTGCGAGGCACAGAGCCTCGCCGATTATGTGAAGAAGCCCCTCTTTTCTCGAGAAGGCGAAAGCATCTCCCTGTTTGAGGGCCAACGACTGGTCGCCGAAAACCCCGGCATCTACGGCGCGGAGGGCTATGTCATTCAGGCAATGACGCCGCTCTTCGATGTGGATAATGTTCACGCCATTCTCGGAAGCTGGATCGTGGGCGATGCAGCGTGCGGCCTGAGTATCCGCGAAGATGAAAGCCGTATCACCACCAACCTTTCGCGCTTCGTGCCACATGTCATCGTCGACTGAGGACGGCGATATCCGGATCCCAACTTTGTCGGCCCATTTTCGGAACCATCAGGAGCCCGCCAGGTTCGGTGTGCCGTGCTATGACCAGCACCAACATTTGGGAGATACACATGGCAGAGAAGAAGCTCGACGATCTTTTCTATGATACGCTGAAGGACATCTATTTTGCGGAACGCCAGATATTGAAGGCGCTCCCCAAAATGGCGCGCGCAGCCAGCAGCGACAAGCTGAAAGCGGCATTCGAAAAGCACAAGGAAGAAACCCAGGGCCAGATCGAGCGCCTCCAGGAAATCTTCGAAATCATCGGCAAGCGCGCCCAGGGAAAAACCTGTGAAGCAATCCAGGGTATCATCGCAGAAGGCGAAGAGATCATGGAAGATTTCAAAGGAAGCCCAGCGCTCGACGCGGGCTTGATCTCGTCGGCGCAGGCGGTCGAACACTACGAGATGGCGCGTTACGGCACGCTCAAAGCCTGGGCGCAGCAGCTCGGGCACAAGCAGGCCGTCCAGTTGCTTGATGCAACGTTGAAAGAAGAGACGAAGACAGATGACGACCTCTCTTTACTGGCGACCGAGTCCTTGAACGCAGCCGGCAAGAAAGCCGCCTGACATCATTCCAGTCATTCAAAAAGCCGGAGCACTCGCTCCGGCTTTTTCGTGCGACCAGCGCAGCCAGTCCGCCCAACGTCAAGAATGTTCAGGCGCTTTATGGCGCCTGGGTCGATGGATTTTTATCGACGCCTTCGGTCGGTGGCGTTGCGCCGGATGGCGGGTTGTTATCGAAACTCTGTCCGCCCTGCGCACCGGGATTGAGCGTCTGACTGGATGTGGCGGGGCCTGGTGGTGGCGGCGTTTCCGTCGTCGCAGGGGCGGTGCTCTCACCCCATATTTCTGCGACCAGCCAAACGGCGAGTGCCAGAAACAGGCTGATGACGAGAATGGCCAGAACTGGCTTACCCTTGAAGCCCTGACGGGTTTCTCGCGGCGTGAATGTCTTCTTCTCCACGTTCGGTTGCTGCATATCTCTCCTCCTGGGATCAGAGCCCGGCTGGGGCCTACTGTGGAGTAAAAGGGCTGCAACGGCCGATTGTTCCTTGCCCTTGCCGATATGCGGAAGAAGGCTCTCTATCTATTTCTGACGCAGTCGGCGCGCACGGCAGTTTTCAAAGGCCGTATCGATCATCGTTGAGGCCGCTTGAGGATCGTCGAAGACCATGTCGATCTCAACAACCTGGCTCATCCAGAGAAGCTCAGCCGCCGGCCCGGTTTTGCCCAAAAGCCGCACGGCATCCTTGGCTGTCGTCAGCGGCATGAGATCCTGTTTCTTCGCTTCTTCCATCAGATCGGCTAGTTCATCGTCGCTGAACTGATGATGATCGGGAAACGATCGTCGAACGACGATTTCCGCATTGAGAGCTTCGGCCGTGCGGTAAAACTTGGTGGGATCGGCAATACCGGCAAAGGCCAGAACACGTTTTCCAGCAATGCCTGGCAAGGGACGCGGCTGCGTGGAGGACACAAAGACAGGCTTTGCCGCACGGGCTGCGGTACGAATGATCGCATCTGCCTCCTGCCCGTCCCCCACCTTCAGGAGAGCCGAGGACTGCCGGATCTGTTCGTCCAGCGGCGCACGCACCGGGCCACCCGGCACGAGATGTCCGTTGCCTATCCCGCGCCGCGTATCGATAACGAGCAGGGCGTAATCCAGTGTCAGCCGGGCGCTCTGAAAACCGTCATCCATCACGATCAGATCGACGCCCTCCCTGACCAGCCGCTCGGCACCCTCGATGCGCCTGCGTGAAATGACCGTCGTTGCTTCGCGTGCCAGTAGAAGCGGCTCGTCGCCGACAGCAGCGGAGCGATGGTGATCCGGATCGACCAGCGTCGTCACGTCAAGCGTGCCGCCATAGCCGCGGCTGAGGAAGCCGGGCTTCAAACCCCTGTCGAGTGCCGCGCGGGCAATAGCGATTGCCGTGGGTGTCTTTCCTGCCCCGCCGACGGTGAAATTGCCAATGCAGATCACTGGAACGGGAACCGAGGCGCGCTTGGCCGTCTTCATCCGTCGACCAGCCACACGGCCGTAGAGATATGAAAAGGGACTTAGTGCCCATGCTTCCCAGCCAGCTTTTCTCCACCAGAAAGGCGGCGCTTCAGACACCATTGGCGTATCAACTCCATGGGCACATTTATGGTAGCAAGAGCTACAACATGTCGCGCAAAAGTGTCCAGCGTTTTGCGACGATAAGGTGCGCTACACATCAAAGGGAAAGATCGCCAGACGCATATAAATCCCAGAAAAGAAACGACATTGCAAAGCCTGTCCGAAATCAGACAGAGGCGCGTTCCGGCAGCAATGCCTCTATTCCGGTAATATCGTCGAAGCAGTAATCGCAATCGGCAGACAAGCTTTCGCGCGAGCCAGTGCCCGTCAGCACACCGACACGCAAGCCTGCACCGGCATTGCGAGCCATATGCAGATCGTGATTGTTATCGCCGACCATTGCGACGCGCTCCGGCGTCAGGCCGATCGCCTCGCAGAAGCCGAGGACCATGCCTGGCTGCGGCTTGACGCCGTAACCACTGTCATAGCCTGCGACGAAATCGAGATGGACATCGAAGCCGAAACGTTTGGCCGTCTCGCGAATGGAGGCTTCGTTATCGCTCGAAGCAATGCCAAGCTTATAGCCCCTGTCCTTAAGTCGCCCGAAGAAGGACTTGAGATCTGTGACGGCCACAGACTGGCTTGCTGCCGCAGTGAAAAGGCGATCGAGGCGTTCGGTCAAAGGCTTTAGATCACAAGGCGACCCCGCAGCAATCAATCCTGCGGCAATTTCTGCCGTATTGCCAGCCGCGAGCAGGCTGTCGGGCTTAACATGTCCTTTGACGGGGTCCATGCCGCATGCGAGCAGAAGCCGATCGGCAAGCTCCCCATCGCCCTTGGCTGCAATGGATGCGAGTTCACGATTAACTGGCCCCCAACTGGCGTCGTAACCGATCAGCGTACCGTCCTTATCGAAAAGGACCGCGGCGATGGCGGCAGTGGATTTCTGTGAAACCTGTTCGGCCAACTTTCAACCCACCGCGCTGCGTGGCTGAAGTTTCGCCGATACCGTCAGCGGGTTGATATAGGGCTCAAGCGCCTTGAGCGTCAGCGACAAGGCGCCGCGCAGATCCTGGATGACCTTTCCACCAGCATCGATCATCTTGTAGCGCTCATTGTCGTTGGCAAGCAGATAATGGACGGCCTTCGCCAGCATCTCGACATCGCGAATGATACGGCCACCGCCGGAGCGCAGAAGCTTCTGATACGCCTCGCGGAAATTCTGCACGTGCGCGCCCGAAAGAACCGCGCATCCAAGCATGGCCGGCTCCAGAGGGTTCTGCCCGCCTTCAGCCGTGAGCGATCTTCCAACAAAGGCAAGCTCCGTCAGCCGCAGATAAAGCCCCATCTCGCCAATGCTGTCGCCGAGAAAAATGTCCGTGTCGGGACCGATCACATCGTTGCGGCTTCTGCGCGCGACGTTGAGGTTCATACTCTTCAGCATAGCTTCGACCTCATCGCCACGTTCAGGATGACGTGGAACGATAATGGTCAACTGGCCATTGCGGGATTTGATCGCCGCGTGGACGGTGGCGGCTGCCTTTTCCTCACCATCGAAGGTGGAAATCGCTGCCCATGTCTTCCGGTTGCCGATCTGTCGGCGATAAATGTCCAAGACCGCCTGATCACAGGGCGGTGGATCGGTGTCACCCTTGAGATTGCCAGACGTTACGACAGGCCAGGAGCCGAGGTCGCGAAACCGTTCAGCGTCCAGATCCGACTGGACGACCACCAGAGCGAGCTTGCTGAAAAGAGCTTCGGCGAAGTCGGAATGGCTCCGCCATCTGTCGAAGGAGCGGTCAGATATGCGGGCATTCACGCGGATTTGCGGAATATGCCGACGCTCCAGTTCCATCATCGTGACCGGCCAGATTTCCGATTCAGCGGTGATGGCCGCATCCGGTGCCCAGTAATTGAGGAAACGGTTGATGCAAATCTTGATATCGAGCGGCACATATTGATGGATCACATCGTCGCCGAGGCGGGTGCGGCTGATATCGGCCGACGTTACGGTGCCGGTGGTGAGAAGCACGTGAATGTCGCGCTTGCGGATTTCGCGAATGAGCGGAACCAGAGCCAGCGTTTCGCCGACACTTGCGGCATGGAACCAGACGAGCGGACCGCGCGGGCGATCTGCACTCGAATAGCCAAAACGTTCAAGCCGACGCTGTTTATCTTCTTTGCCCTTGGCCGCCCGGTAAGACAGGTAGGGCCGAGCGAATGGATAAGCCGCCATGCCCGCTATTCTATAACCCGAGAGGGCAAAACGTGCGATCCGGCTGTTCATACGATGCTGCCCTCGATCACTTTCCGCAATGCTTTTTCCCCGTTCTCATGCCCGGCTACTTCTGACGAAAATGCGTCTTTTTTGTTGTGATCAGGCGTGGGCACAAACAATATAGCTCACCGCCAGATATTGTGCGTCTCTCCCATGGAGACGCACTACCCATATGCATGACGAACTATAGTAGTAAAAAAACGGCTGAAAAGACGTTATTTGTTCTCAGGGTCGAGAAGACGGTGCATATGCACTATAAAATAGCGCATATGGGCGTTGTCTACCGTCTGTTGCGCCTTGGATTTCCAGGCGCTGAGCGCGGTCGCGTAGTCTGGAAAGATGCCTACGATGTCAAGCGCGTTCAGATCGCGAAACTGCACGTCCTGAAGATTGTCGAGTTCGCCGCCAAATACGAGGTGAAGGAGCTGTTTCTTGTTATCCGCTTGCGTCATGTCCTGTCGTCTCTTCTTTCTTCTTAAAGGCGTTCAACGAAGTTTCCATCTGCTGGATTTCGCCGCAAAAATCAACCTCTCCTCGATCTCCCAAGCTGCATGAGCAAGGTTGGCAACACGTGGTTGGCAGCCGCGCAAAGAGCGCCTTGCTTGACGCGTGCGCGGTTGTAAATCAACGGCTTGCCGTCCATATCGACGAGTTGTCCTCCAGCCTGCTGCAAAATCAAATCGGCTGCGGCAAGATCCCAGTCATGCGAATTCGGCAATACAAGCGTGCCATCGATCCGCCCGTCCGACACCATCGCCAGTCGGTAAGCCAGTGAAGGAACATGCGGAATGCGCCGAACAGACGGTCTGAAGTCTGCCGGCAGACGTCCGATCACATCCTCGGGAGCGGCTAGCTGAATTGGGCCTTCCCGGTTGCCAGCAATCTGCAAGGCGGCGCCGTTTTTAAAGGCCTGCGCATCCTGAACAGCAGTGAACTCCTCCGCCAGAGCAGGCGCCACCAAGGCCGCAACGACCGGTCGGCCCTTGTGGACAACAGCAACGCTGACGCACCAGGTATCCTTGCCCCCAATAAAAGCTCTCGTTCCGTCGATCGGATCAACGATGAAGAGCGTCTCATGCGAAAGACGTTTTTCGTCATCGGTGGTCTCTTCGGAGAGCCAGCCATAATCCGGGCGGGCAGAACGCAAAAGACCTTCGAGAATTTCATTGGCGGCATAATCGGCGGCACTGACCGGCGAATGTCCGCCGTCTTTCCACCAGACCTGCGGGTCCTTGCGAAAATACTGGATTGCCGCCTGTCCCGCCTCGCGGGAAGCCCTCAATACAAGGTCAAGGTCAGCCTGCCACTCATATCCCAAAACATTCGGTGTCATATCATCGTTCTGCGCGTATCGCACATGTTCAATCATGCTCTCACATGCGCATGACGGTTGCTGGAAAGCAACCGCACATCAGCATGTCAGCGTCCCGCAATCGTCATGCCTTCGATGGCAAGCGTGGGTGCTG
The DNA here is from genome assembly GCA_913777615.1 of uncultured Agrobacterium sp. GTDB lineage: Bacteria > Pseudomonadota > Alphaproteobacteria > Rhizobiales > Rhizobiaceae > Agrobacterium. The sequence goes on from CAJYTK010000019.1 coordinate 81,493, forward strand.
CAACACCATATTTCCGGTCGACGTCATTTGCGGGCGTGACACGCATGAACATGTCTTTGAGGTTCGACGCAATCGTCACCTCTGAGACCGCGAAGGAGGTTTCGCCGTTCTCGATCCAGAAACCGCTCGCGCCACAGCTATATTCCCCAGTGATCATGTTGGCGCCGTGGCCAATCAACTCCGTGACGTAGAAGCCCGTGCCGACCTGGCGGATCAGATCTTCCGGCGAGATATCGCCCGGCTCCAAGGCAAGGTTGGTGGATGCGGGCGAGACGGATGTCCCACCGCGCACGCCGCGACCATTGGTCTCGAGGCCGATTTCACGCGCCGTCGAGGTCGAGAGGAACCAGTGGCTCAAGACACCGTCCTCGATCATCACCAGCTTTTCACCACGCACGCCCTCCCCATCGAACGGACGCGAGGATGGACCACGCACGATCTGCGGATCGTCGGTGATGGAGAGACCCTTCTTCAGGACCTGCTGACCCATCTTGTCACGCAGGAAGCTGGTCTTGCGCGCCACCGAAGCGCCGTTGATAGCGCCTGCAATGGAGCCGACAAAGCCGCGCGCGATACGGGGATCGAAAACAACGGTGATATTGCTGCCGGTATCGATCTGCCTTGGGTTGACGCGCCGAACCGCCCGCTCGCCCGCACGGCGACCAATCTCTTCCGGTGCGTCTAGATCAGCGAAATAGAGGCGGCTGTCGTAGTCATAGTCGCGCTCCATCTTCGTGCCTTCGCCAGCAATGACACTTACGGAACGGCCGAAACGGCTTCCCATATAGCTGCCAGCAAAGCCGTGGGAAGTCACAAGCACGAGCCCGCCCATGCCGCTGGATGCTCCAGCGCCAGAGGAGTTCGACACGCCCTTTACCGCAAGTGCTGCCTCTTCCGCAGCCAGCGCCGCATCCCGAAGCTGATCTGTGGAGACCTCCGTCGGATCGAAAAGCTGCAGGTCATCGTAAGACGTCGCAAGACGCTCCTTCTCGGCAAGGCAGGCAAAAGGATCTTCGGGCGAAACTTTAGCCATGGCAACGGCGCGCTCGGCAAGTGTCTTCAGGTCGAAGCCTGGGTTGGCCGACACGCTCGCAACCCGCTTGCCGACGAAGACACGCAACGAGAAATCGTCGCTCTCCGACGATTCGGTGCTTTCAACCTTCCCAAGCCTGACGCCGACCGACTGCGAGCGGGAGCGGACGATCACCGCATCGGCCTCATCGGCACCGGCACGCTTGGCGAGAGCGACGAGTTCGCTTGCACGGTCGAGAAGCTTGGACGAATCGATTTCTGAGGACATGAGGCGGGCCTTTCGTTGACCTTCATTTATGGCCGCGCTTTTGCCGCATCAAGGTCAAAGCGCCATTTCACCTGCATTTGAGCAGAAGCGCTTAAATATCGAGGCCACGCCCGCGATGAAACAGCTCGATTTGCATGTCGATCTGCCGCTTTAGATCATCCTTGATGACATCAGATTCGGCCAGCACCTCATGGGCTTTGAGGAAATCCAATACGCGGAAGCGGTTGACTGGCGGGCGCAGAAAAATATGCGGGGGGCGCATTCGCAGCTTCAGACCGATGGCTGACTGCATCATTAACTGGCTCGCCCCGAATAGGCTCTCTATGCGGCTCGGCATGGTGGTGCCATCACCTTCCGGCCCACCCACGACATCGACTGCGATGACGATATCGGCTTCATCGAGGAGATGCTCGTACGGAACAGGATTGAAAATGCCACCATCGATCATGATGCGATCATTCATGCGGATCGGCATAAAGAGCGCAGGAATGGCGGCGGATGCAGCAAGCGCCTGGCGCAGATCGCCGTCCTGGCAGATGACTTCCATCTGGGCGTAGTAGTCGGTCGCGATCACCTTGAGCGGGACACCGAGTTCGGCGAAATCGCGCGGCAGCGCGGAAGGCAAAAGCGCATCAAGAATAAGTTCGAGATTAAACTGACCAAAGCGAAAACCGAAGGCGGCGTGGCGCATAGAGGCTGGACCAAGGCTCCAGAGCTTGTTGGCAACGCTGCCCTTCTTGCCCATGAGCGCCAGCGTGTAATCGCGGATTTCCTTGCCGCTCATACCCGCGGCCATGCCAGCCCCCATGATGCCGCCGATCGAGGCGCCAGCAATCGCGCTTGGACGAATACCAAGTTCGTCCATCGCTTCTATAACGTTGATATGGCAGATGCCGCGCGCTCCGCCACCGCCGAATGCGACGGCAAAGGTGGGATCGCTTCTTTCCGGTGGCAACTCTTTGCGCTTACGCTTTTTTTCGGAGAGTTTCTTTTTCTTCGCAGCCACGAGAACAGCCTCATTTCCTGTCATGCGGTCGCCTGGGCAAAGCGTGGCGACGGTCACCGTGGCACTGGCTCTATGACATAAAGACGACAGGACAGTGACGCGGGAGGTCTCCTCTCGCGTCAACCGAGGGGCTTCAAGGCTCGTAGCGGTAGAAATGCATTCTGGTGTCGCCGAAGGTGCGGCTTTCCAAAGGCTTGAATGCCGGATCGACCATCACGGCCACATCGCCTTGCTCTTCCAGAATTGCCAGGGCGCCAGGCACCAGCCAACCACCGAGATGGGCGGCCTGAAAGGCCTTTTCTCCGAGAGCCTGCCCATAGGGCGGGTCAGCAAATAGAAGATCGAAGGGTTCGATATTGTTGACCCCGCCAAGCTTGGTCGCATCGCGGCGCAGGATGCGGGCTCGGCCATGCAGACCAAGCGCATCGATATTCTCCCACAACAGCCCCCTGCCCTCAACGCCGTTTTCGACGAACAGGGCGACCCGACAGCCGCGCGACAGCGCTTCCAGACCAACTGCACCTGTGCCCGCGAAGACATCGAGAATACGGGTGCCGTCCAGGCTTTCCGGATAAGCATGGCTCAGAATATTGAACAGGCTTTCCCGCGTCCGGTCGATCGTGGGTCTGATGGCATTGGACTTGGGCGCAGCCAGGCTGCGACCGCGAAACTCACCGCCGACGATCCGCATCAGCCGCCGTTCCCTCGCGAGCCGCCTCGTGGACCGGACGGCCTACCGCCGGATGGTTTACCACCGGGGCCGCGACCACCGCCGCCCGATGGCTTACCACCGGAACCTCTATTGCCGCCCTTGCCGCCGAAGCCCTTTGGGCCGTTGCCGCCTTCGGAGCGTTCACCTCGGGATTTGCCGAAGCCAGGCTTGCCGCCAGATGGTCTTCCACCAGAGGGCTTGCCACCAAAAGGCTTTGCACCAAAAGGTTTTGCACCAGCGGGCTTGTCGCCAAAGGGACGTTCGCTACGCGCCGGGCGATCGCCGTCATCGCGTGGCTTGCGATCACCGAATGAGCGCTCACTGCGGGCAGGACGATCATCGAACGAACGGGCCGGACGATCCGAACGGGCCGATCTATCGCCAAAGGACTTTTCGCCGAAGGATCGTTCGCCACGGGGGCGGTCGTTGCGAGGGCGTTCGCTGCGCTCGCCATCTTCGCGCGGCTTGCGATCGCCGAAGGGGCGATCACCGAACTTGCGGTCACCACGAGGCTTGTCCGCAAACGAACCGCGTGCAGGACGATCGCCAGCTTCACGGGGGGTGCGGTGGCCGAAAGAGCGCTCGCCACGGCCTCGGCCGCGACCTTCATCGCGTCCGGCCTCATTGCTCGAATCCGAGCGGATCCATTCGCCCTCATCATCGGCATGGCGCACGACAGCGCGGCGGGCCTCAGCCTGTGCCGATGGCTGCTTAAAGACGCTCTCGGCTTCAGCGCGCGCAGAGAGCTTACGCGCCTTACCGTCGCGGGTCGGCTTGGCGCCAGGCGCCATCCAGACATTGGCTGTACGGTTGCTGCCAAGAGGCGGACGCTTCGGCCCGCGATCATCGGCTTCGGCTTCGTCCCTGCCCTTACCGGCAAACTTGCCGGCTGGCTTCGCTCCGAACTTGCCGGCAGGCTTGTCGGAGCGCTTGCCTTCAAAGCGGCCAGCGGAACGCTCGTCACCATCGCGCGACCGGCGCTCGGTCTGGTCCTGCTTGCCCCACTCGGACTTGGCCGGCTTGGCAGGTCCTTCGTCCTCATCTTCTTCGGACTTGTGGTCATAGATCGGCGCATCGAAATTGGCGCCTGCGGCCTCGATCAGGCGCGGTCCAAGCTGGTCGCGCAGCATACGACCGCGGACCTCGATGACCTGGCCTTCCGGCAGATCGCCCAGTTGGAACGGGCCATAGGAAACGCGGATCAGGCGATTGACCTCAAGACCAAGCGCGCCAAGCACGTTCTTGATTTCGCGGTTCTTGCCTTCGCGCAGGCCCATGCTGATCCACACATTGTGGCCCTGCGTACGGTCGAGCGTCGCGTCGATCGCGCCATAGAGCACGCCGTCCACGGCAATGCCGTCCTTCAGCTTGTCGAGCGCTGCCTGATCAACCTCGCCATGGGCGCGCACACGGTAGCGGCGCAGCCAGCCGGTGGTCGGCAGTTCAAGCACGCGCGACAGGCCGCCATCATTGGTCAGCAGCAGCAGGCCTTCGGTATTGATATCAAGACGACCGATCGAAAGAACGCGCGGCAGTTCCTTCGGCAGATTGTCGAAAACCGTCGGACGGCCTTCCGGATCGGAATTGGTGGTCACGAGGCCCGCGGGCTTGTGATAGAGCCATAGACGCGTGCGCTCGGCGCCACGGATCGGCACGCCGTCGACTTCGATCTTGTCGTCGAGCGTCGCGTTGACGACTGGCGTATCCAGCTTCACGCCATTCAAGGACACGCGTCCTTCCATGATCATGCGCTCGACATCGCGGCGCGAGGCCACGCCTGCGCGCGCCATGATCTTGGAGATGCGCTCCGGCTTTCCGGCCGTCGTTTCGACGGCGGCGACTTCCGGCTTTTCCTTGAAAGGCTTTTTCTCACGCGCTTCTGACGGCTTAGCCGATGATTTCGGCTTCCTGTCGCGGTCGAATGTCTTGCCACCAGCGCGCTTCGGCTTGTCTTTGAATGTCATTTGTTGTTTGCCTGTTGTTTGCCGTGTCCTATCAGGTCACGCGGCGGCGGTTAAGAGGAAATTGCACCAAGCATGGCGGAAACGACGCATTTCATGGACATGGCGCTCGAAGAAGCGCAGGCAGCGGGTGCGCGTGGCGAAGTGCCGATCGGCGCCGTGCTCGTTTATGAAGGCCGCGTCCTTGCCCGTTCCGGCAATCGCACACGTGAATTGAACGACGTTACCGCCCATGCCGAAATTGCCGTAATGCGCATGGCCTGCGAAGAACTTGGCCAGGAGAGGCTTCCAGGCGCCGATCTTTACGTCACGCTCGAGCCCTGCACCATGTGCGCGGCGGCTATTTCTTTTGCCCGTATCCGTAGGCTCTATTACGGCGCGAACGATCCGAAGGGCGGCGGCGTAGAGAGTGGCGTTCGCTTCTACAGCCAGCCGACATGCCATCATGCACCCGATGTCTATTCCGGCTTCGCAGAAGTGGAGAGCGCCGAAATCCTGCGGGCGTTCTTCCAGACCAAGCGAGACTGAAGGCGCCCCCAAAAAAAATCAGTCGGCTGAAGCAAAAGCCTTAAGGGCTGCGCCTGAAAGACGGTATCGCACCCATTCGTCCTGCGCCTCGGCACCGATGGATTGATAGACGCGGATGGCCGGTTCATTCCAGTCCAGAACGCTCCACTCGAAGCGCTCACAGCCTTTCTCCACTGCAATTGCTGCCAGACGCTTCAACAGTGCTTTTCCTGCTCCAGAGCCGCGTGCATCCGGCGTCACATAGAGATCTTCCAAGTAGAGACCATTTCTGGAAAGCCACGTGGAATAGGTGAGGAACCATACGGCAAAGCCGATCGGCTGACGATCACGCTCGCAGATCAGCGCGGAAGTCACGGATCCCTCTCCGAAAATGGAGGCCGTAATGCTTTCGACAGTGGCCTTCACCTCGTGCTCGGCGTTTTCGTAGATGGCCAATTCACGAATGAAGCGCAAGATGGTGGGCGCATCGGCGGCAACCGCGTCCCGGATCAGCAACGTCACGACAAGTTCCTTTCACAGAGATGCTGAAACAGAAAACGCGACGCTATTGCGCCGCGTTCGGAAGGAAGGCCATGGAAGCCCTTACTGGAAGGGGTTCCACCAGCTTTTGCCGGTTCCGGCAAGAGCGGCGTTCTTTTTGCGCTCCTTTTCCTTCTTCAATTCCGGCTCCCCAAGATCTGTCAACTGGTCCTGAGACACGTTGCGATATTCTACCGGAGGATCGGTCAGATATTTGCGCGTATTGGTGTTGACGACCGTGCCGCCCTGCGCATCGGCCTTGGCCTTGCGGAACGCTTCCCACTTCTGGCTTTCGGTCATCTGGCCGTTCGTGCCGTTACCGGCCAGGAGCGGCGAACGATAATTGGGATTGTCCTTGTTCGCCTCGGCTTCCTGGCGAAGGCGCTCGCGAGCTTCCTCCGGTGTTTCCGGCCACTGCGGGTTGTTTTCGCGATTGGCGAGGCTTTGCTGCGGCTGAGCCAGTTGATCGGCGCGAGCCTTTGCTGGAACAACCAGACCGGGGCGCGGACTGTACTTTACGTTTCGCTTGCTTTGGTCGCCAGTCAAAGAGGTGGCATTGCCAAGGTCGTCAAGGAGTTGTTCGCTTGCAGACTTACCCGTGCCGTAAGTCGGGCTGGTGCATGCGCTCAGCGCCAAGCAGGCGAAAGAGATGCCTGCCAAGGTGCGATACATGCGAAAACTCTGCGTCATGCTCATGAAACCCTTCCGCCCAGAACGCCGCGCGGCACGAATGACGCAAAACAGACGTTCTCCATATTAAAACTACGCGATACGCTTCCAGAAAATCACCCTGATCTTCCTATGTACGCGCAGATGTCCCGACGACCGGATGCACCCCTTGATGCGTAATTCCGACCATTTTCAGGCAGGTTTACCGGATGAACAGCAAAAGCGCAATTCATCCGGCCATTTTCTTGAGCGGAGGAGGTGTCAGACGCCGATACCGAGCTCCCGCAGCGCCGCGGCATCGCGGGCCGAAACCTCCGGATATTGCGGATCGGAGCCGACATCGGTGGTGATCCGCCAGGAGCGGGCGCATTTCTGCCCTTCCGCCAGCTTCTGCTCGACCGCCACCTTCTGCACCTCGCCAAGGCGGAATGCATCGGCCGGGCCTTCGCCACCGACAACAGAGATCGCCGAGGTGATGCAGATTTCGGCAAAATCCTGGCCTTCAAGTGCCGCCATCAGATCCGGATCGGCAACGTGAACCACGGGCGCCGCTTCCAGCGAGGAGCCGATGCGCTTTTCACGACGCTCCACTTCCAGCGCGCCTGTCACGACCGTGCGGACCTTGCGGATCTTCTCCCACTTGGCATCGACCGCAGGGCTGTTCCATTCCGCCGGTATCGTCGGGAACTGTTCCAGATGAACGGATTGCGCATCCGAGTATCGCGACAGCCATGCTTCCTCCGTGGTGAAAGGCAGCATCGGTGCCAGCCACGTTACGAGGCAATCGAAGAGCTTGGCGATTACGTAAAGAGCCGAGCGACGCTTCAATGACGACGGCGCATCACAGTAGAGCGCATCCTTGCGGATATCGAAGTAGAAGGCCGAGAGCTCCACGTTGGAGAAATCCACCAGAGCGCGGGCGATCTTCTTGAACTCGAAGCTGTCATAGCCCTCACGCACGACCTTATCGAGTTCGCTCAAGCGATGCAGGACGAGCTTTTCCAGTTCCGGCAGGTCGGCGTAGGCGATCTCCTCGCCCTTGTCGTGAGCTAGCGTGCCGAGCATCCAGCGGATGGTGTTGCGCAGTTTGCGATAGGCATCGACATTGGTCTGGATGATGGCCTTGCCGAGACGCTGATCGTCCCAGTAATCGGTGGTCATGACCCACAGGCGCAAGATATCGGCGCCCGCATCCTTCATCACATCCTGTGGCGCAACGACGTTGCCCTTGGACTTCGACATCTTCTCGCCCTTCTCATCCATGGTGAAGCCATGGGTGACGACGGCGTTGTAAGGCGCGCGGCCGCGCGTCGCGCAGCTTTCCAGGAGCGACGAGTGGAACCAGCCACGATGCTGGTCCGAGCCTTCGAGATAGACGTCAGCCGGCCACTTGAGGTCCGGGCGGTCTTCCAGCGTGAAGGTGTGGGTGGAGCCAGAATCGAACCAGACATCGAGAATGTCCATGACCTGATGCCACTTGGCGTGGTCGTGGTCGTTGCCCAGGAACCGCTCCTTGGCGCCTTCAGCAAACCACGCATCCGCGCCTTCTGCTTCGAACGCTTCGAGAATACGGGCGTTGACGGCCTCGTCCACCAAGACCTCGCCCTTGTCGTCGGCGAAGACGGCGATCGGAACGCCCCAGGCGCGCTGGCGCGACAGGACCCAGTCCGGGCGATTTTCGATCATGGCGCGCAGGCGGTTCTGGCCGCCGGCAGGAACGAAGCGGGTGTCGTCGATCGCAGACAGGGCTCTCGAGCGCAGCGTGGTGCCGTCGCTGAGTTCCTTGTCCATGTAGACGAACCACTGCGGCGTGTTGCGGAAGATCACAGGCTTCTTCGAGCGCCAGCTATGCGGATAGCTGTGCTTGAGGCGGCCACGGGCAAATAGGTTGTTCGCACCAATCAGCGCCTTGATAACGCGTTCATTGGCATCACCCTTCTTGCCGTTATCGTCCATCACGCGGGCAGCGCCGCCCTCTGCCGAGGGACCGAAGCCGGGAGCATCTTCCGTGTAGAAGCCATCATCACCGACCGTGAAGGGGATTTTCGCCGAGATGCCACGCGCTTCCAACTCGCGCGCCTGCGCCATCCAGGCATCGAAGTCTTCGCGACCGTGGCCGGGAGCCGTATGTACGAAGCCCGTACCGGCATCGTCGGTGACGTGATCGCCATCGAGCAGCGGCACTTTGAAATCGTAACCGAGAGCGACAAGCGGATGGGCCGTGAGAAGCGTTCCAAGCTCATCGGCCTTCACATCACGCAGGCGAGCAAACTCGAGCTTTGCCTTGGCAAAGCAGTCGGCTGCGAGCTTATCGGCAAAGACGAGCTTTTCGCCCGGCTGCGGACCGAAATCATTGGCAGCAGCGGTGACTTCATAGAGGCCATACTGGATGCGCGACGAGAAGGAGATCGCGCGGTTGCCCGGGATCGTCCATGGCGTCGTGGTCCAGATGACGACGGCCGCGCCTGCCAGTTCGTCCGAGCCTTCGACGATTGGGAATTTCACCCAGATCGTGTCGCTTTCGACATCGTGATACTCGACTTCGGCTTCCGCCAGGGCGGTGCGCTCGACAACCGACCACATGACCGGCTTGGAGCCACGATAGAGCTGGCCGCTCTTGGCGATCTTCAAGAGTTCGCCAGCGATGCGCGCTTCGGCGTGAAAGTTCATCGTCGTGTAGGGGTTGTCGAAATCGCCCTCGATGCCGAGGCGCTTGAACTCTTCCGACTGAACCTTGATCCAGCCCGCGGCAAAGTCACGGCATTCCTTGCGGAATTCGTTGATCGGAACCTCGTCTTTGTTCTTGCCCTTGGCGCGATAAGCTTCCTCGATCTTCCATTCGATCGGCAGGCCGTGGCAATCCCAACCGGGGACATAGTTGGAGTCGTAACCGCGCATCTGGAAAGAACGGGTGATGACGTCCTTCAGGATCTTGTTGAGCGCATGGCCGATGTGGATGTTGCCGTTCGCATAGGGAGGGCCATCATGCAGCACGAATTTTTCGCGGCCCGCGGCAGACGCACGCAGCTTCTTGTAGAGGTCCATTTGCTGCCAGCGCTTGACCAGCTCCGGCTCTTTCTGCGGCAGGCCAGCGCGCATCGGGAAATCCGTCTGCGGCAAGTAAAGCGTTGCGGAGTAATCGATTTTTTCTGCGGTGTCGTTCATGATCGTACCATTATCGCGGCGCCGAATAAGGCTCGCGCCGTCTCAACAAAAAAGAGGGCTTAGCGAAGGCACTTGGGAACAAGCGCCAAAATCCCGGACCTTCCGGCTCTCAGAGCGGGCGGAAGGCCGGGCCAATAATTCGGGATATGAACGTCGACCGAAATTGGTTCATGGCCGGTTGTTTAAGCCGTTTCAGTCTGTTTGAAAAGGGAATTGATCGCAGGCAGCGGCTCGCTTTGTCAAAAAGCGATCTTGGCATCCATTTCGCTCAACGGGCTGACGCCAGCAAGAAGCGCCCTCGCCTCTTGCTCGTCCTGCTTCATCTGAACGACCAGTGGTTCCAGTCCGTCGAATTTCAGCTCGTCGCGCAGGTGGCCGAAGAAGGAAACGGAACAGATCTGACCATAGAGATCCCCGCTAAAGTCGAAGACGAAGGTTTCGAGAAGCGCTGACCCGTTGTCCGTTACCGTCGGACGGTGGCCGAAGCTTGCCACACCATCATGCAGCGTTCCGTTGGCCTCTCTGAACCGTACCGCGTAGATGCCGGGTGTCAGCTCCGTCTCCGGAGGCAGCGCCATATTGGCTGTCGGATAGCCCAGCGTGCGGCCAAGCTGCTGTCCGCGAATAACTTCGGCCTCGACCGTGAACCGATAACCGAGCAAGCCTGCCGCTCCAACCACGTCTCCTTCGGCTAGACAGTCACGAATACGACTGGATGAAATCACCTCTGCTCCCTCATCCCGAAAAGAGTCCACCAGCGTCACGTCGAAACCGTGGCGCTTGCCCGCCTGCATCAAAAAGGCAGGACCACCCTCACGGCCCCTGCCGAAGTGGAAATCGACGCCGGTGACGACACTTGCTGCCCCCAGCCACTCCACCAGTTCCGACTTGACAAAATCCTCTGCCGAGCGCTGAGCAAAGGTCCTGTCGAAGGGATATTCGACGACGGACTGGAAGCCCTCGGCCTCAAGAAGGCGGGCTTTCAGCGGGGCGGGCGTGAGGCGAAAAACGGGCGCTTCAGGTCGAAACACGGTTCGAGGATGTGGCTCGAATGTCAGGACCAGCGCTGCCACACCGCGCGATTTCGCCAGTCCCAGCGCCTGATCCAGGACAGCGCGATGGCCGCGATGGACGCCATCGAAATTGCCGATGGCAACCACGCCGCCTTTCAATTCGTCGGGAAGCGGCTCTTTCTTCTCGTTACGGTGAAACACGGTCATGAGAACTCACTAAGCCAGGCGCGGCATCCACCAGCCGGGGGCTGCATTCTGGCTTTTCAAATAGCTGTTGAGAAGCGCCTCGTCGATCTCCCCATTCAACGTGTACTCAGCCGCATGAATACCGCCGCTGATATAGAGGAGATCGAGACCAGCGGAGATGGCACCCTTCACATCGGTCGGCATGCCATCGCCGATTGCGAGAACACGATCCTTGCTGAACTCGCCGCGCACTTCTTTTGCCGCGGCAAAGCACGCCTCGTAGATCGGCGCATGTGGCTTGCCGGCGATACGCACCTCGCCGCCCAATTGCTCGAAATAGACAGCCATAGCGCCAGCGCAAGGGATGATACGCTCGCCGCGCTCCACCACCAGGTCCGGATTGGCGCAGATCATCGGCGCAGAGCGGGCCACGAAGGCCTTCAACATATCGGTGTAGTCTTCCGGCGTTTCCGTCTCATCGTCAAAGAAGCCGGTGCAGACGACAGCTTCCGCCTCATCCTTTCCGACCACAGTCACATCGAGACCGTCAAACAACGGCAGATCGCGCTCCGGACCAAGCAGAAAAACCTTCTTCGGACCTTCAGCAATCAACTCTCGCGTGACATCGCCCGAGGTGACGATGCGATCATAGGCTTCGTCCGGAACGCCGAGTGCGCGCAGTTGCGGAATGACGCCGATTGCGGGGCGAGGCGAATTGGTGATCAGAACGACTGTCTTTCCGTTTGCCCGCGCATCGGCCAATGCGGCACCGGCGGCGGGAAAACACGTCACGCCGTTGTGAAGTACGCCCCAGACATCGGAGAAAATCACATCGAATTGGGAGGTAATGTCGCCAAGCGTGGCAATGCAGTGGGCCATAAAGCGTCCAACTCTTTCCATCATTTCAGGCTCGTGACATCGCAAAGGCAGATAGCAATGGCAAGAGAAAAAGACAAAAGGACCAAATAGGGAGCTACCGCATCAGACGAGCCAGAGCCTGATCAAGCCTGCCGCCAGGCAGACACCAAGAACCGGGACCATGCCAAGCTTTAAACGAAACAGCATGATTGCCGAGACGATGAAAAGCGCAAGCGACGCCAGATCGAGCGAGCTCCATTCTGGTAAGGACATGCCCAAATTGATCTGCGGCAGAAGCTCAACGCGATCCACCTTGCCGAAAAGCACATGCAGGCCGAACCAGACCGAAAGGTTGAGAATGACGCCCACCACCGCGCCGGTGATGGCAGACAACGCACCTGACAGGGCCGCATTGTCTTTCAGACGCTCAACATAGGGCGCTCCGAGAAAAATGAAGATGAAGCTCGGGACGAAGGTTGCCCATGCGGCAACGCTCGCGCCCAGCACACCTGCCAGCATGGGATCCAGCATGCCCGGATGGCGGAAGGCTGCGAGAAAACCGATATAGGACAGGACGAGAACGAGCGGTCCGGGTGTTGCCTCGGCCAGCGCCAGGCCATCCAGCATCTCGCTTGCGCTCATCCAGTGACGCGTTTCCACTGCGACCTGCGCCACATAAGCAAGCACCGCATAGGCGCCGCCAAAGGTGACGACCGCGAGCCGTGAGAAGAACGCTTGCAGCTCCACGAGTGAACTCGGCGCTGCCAGAAGCCAGAACAATAGGAGCGGCATCTGCCAGATGAGAAGGCCGAGCAAAACCCCGCGGAGTTGCCGCAGAAGAGATGGGGCTTTGGTTTGCGCATCAGGCTTTGTCGACGGCCCTCCCCTTGCTTTTAGAAAGCCCGCAACACCGGCGGCCAGGATGACAAGCGGAAAAGGAACGGCGAAAAAGAAAAGCGCGATGAAGGCTGCTCCTGCGACACCAATCAGAAAGCCGCTTTTCAGGGCTCGTTTCGCCACCCTCAGCAAAGCTTCAATGACGATGGCCAACACGCCGGCCTTCAGGCCGAAGAGCAGCGCCGGAAGCCAGTGTGTATCCTGATAAAGCGCGTAAGCGGCGGCGAGTGCGACGATAACGAGAAATCCGGGCAGGATGAACAGTGTGCCGGCGATGACGCCGCCGCGCCTGCCATGCAGCAGCCATCCGGCATAGGTCGCCAGTTGCTGCGCCTCCGGTCCGGGAAGAAGCATGCAGTAATTCAACGCGTGCAGAAACCGCTCTTCCGAAAGCCAGCGTTTCTCGTCGACCAGCACGCGGTGCATCATGCCGATCTGCCCGGCCGGTCCGCCGAAGCTTAGAAGGCCGACACGGCCGAAAACGAAAAACAGCTCCGAAAGGGTCGGATGGACGGGAGAAGATTCAGGGCGCAAAAAATCTGTCATGCAACCGCAGTAACCATTTTACATGAAATTTTTCCGACAGGCCGTTCTTGACAGTGCCTTAGGCCATGCTTATCTCACTGCCGCTAGCACTCGGCAAATGAGAGTGCTAACATCAATCCAGGCGGATCGTATCCGATCCGCGAATGTCATTTGATCGAGGGAATAGACAATGGCAAGCACCAATTTCCGCCCGCTGCACGACCGCGTTGTGGTTCGTCGCGTTGAGTCTGAAGCGAAGACCAAGGGTGGCATCATCATTCCTGATACCGCCAAGGAAAAGCCGCAGGAAGGCGAAATCGTCGCCGTCGGTTCCGGCGCGCGTGACGAGTCCGGCAAGATCGTCGCTCTCGACGTCAAGGTCGGCGACCGCATCCTGTTCGGCAAGTGGTCCGGCACAGAAGTAAAGCTCGACGGCGAAGACCTTCTCATCATGAAGGAAGCCGACATTATGGGCATTATCGGCTGATTTAGCGGCCTTCCCATTTTCCGTAATCTTGAAGCCGGACATCGTTCCGGCCATTCGAAACCAGGAGTTTTGAAACATGGCAGCCAAAGAAGTAAAATTCGGCCGCTCGGCGCGCGAAAAGATGCTCAAGGGCGTCGACGTTCTCGCTGACGCAGTGAAGGTCACGCTCGGCCCGAAGGGTCGTAACGTTGTTATCGACAAGTCCTTCGGCGCACCGCGCATCACCAAGGACGGCGTTTCCGTCGCCAAGGAAATCGAACTGGAAGACAAGTTCGAAAACATGGGCGCACAGATGGTCCGCGAAGTTGCTTCGAAGACCAACGACATCGCTGGTGACGGCACCACGACGGCAACCGTTCTTGCTCAGGCTATCGTTCGCGAAGGCCAGAAGGCTGTTGCCGCCGGCATGAACCCGATGGACCTGAAGCGCGGTATCGATCTGGCCGTCGCAGAAGTCGTCAAGGACCTGCAGGCGAAGGCAAAGAAGATCAACACCTCTGAGGAAGTTGCTCAGGTCGGTACGATCTCCGCCAACGGCGACACGCAGGTTGGCCGCGACATCGCGGAAGCCATGCAGAAGGTCGGCAACGAAGGCGTTATCACCGTCGAAGAAGCCAAGACCGCTGAGACCGAACTCGAAGTCGTCGAAGGCATGCAGTTCGACCGCGGCTACCTGTCGCCTTACTTCGTAACCAATCCTGAAAAGATGGTTGCTGACCTCGAAGACGCTTACATTCTCCTTCACGAGAAGAAGCTCTCCAACCTGCAGGCCATGCTTCCGGTTCTCGAAGCCGTCGTTCAGACCGGCAAGCCGCTCGTCATCATCGCTGAAGACGTCGAAGGCGAAGCTCTTGCAACGCTCGTCGTCAACAAGCTGCGTGGCGGCCTCAAGATCGCTGCCGTCAAGGCTCCTGGCTTCGGCGACCGCCGCAAGGCAATGCTCGAAGACATCGCGATCCTGACCGGTGGTACAGTGATTTCCGAAGACCTCGGCATCAAGCTCGAAAATGTCACGCTCGACATGCTCGGCAAGGCCAAGAAGGTTTCCATCTCCAAGGAAAACACCACGATCGTTGACGGCTCCGGCCAGAAGACCGACATCGAAGGCCGCGTTGCCCAGATCAAGGCTCAGATCGAAGAAACCTCTTCCGATTACGACCGCGAAAAGCTGCAGGAACGCCTTGCAAAGCTCGCTGGTGGCGTTGCCGTCATCCGCGTCGGCGGTGCAACGGAAGTTGAAGTGAAGGAGCGCAAGGACCGCATCGACGACGCTCTGAACGCAACCCGCGCTGCTGTTCAGGAAGGCATCGTTGCTGGCGGTGGTACCGCTCTGCTTCGCTCCGCTCAGAAGATCACCGTCAAGGGTGTGAACGACGACCAGGAAGCTGGTATCAACATCGTTCGCCGCGCTCTGCAGTCGCTGGTTCGCCAGATCGCAGACAACGCCGGTGACGAAGCTTCGATCGTTGTTGGCAAGGTTCTCGACAAGGCTGACGACAACTTCGGTTACAACGCTCAGACCGGCGAATATGGCGACATGATCGCCATGGGTATCGTCGACCCGGTTAAGGTTGTTCGTACGGCTCTGCAGAACGCAGCTTCGGTTGCTTCGCTGCTGATCACCACGGAAGCCATGATTGCCGAGCTGCCGAAGAAAGAATCCGCAATGCCTGCAATGCCAGGTGGCGGCATGGGCGGCATGGACTTCTAATCAGTCCAACGCCAGTCATACGGAAAGGGCGGCCTTCTGGTCGCCCTTTTTCGTTTGGGGAGGGTGCCGCTCCCGGTGGGCGCAGGCCCCTGCTTCGGGGACGCCGGAGGCCGGCAGGCGCGGACGGATGCGTTGTGCCCACCACCGTCGATCACGGCTGGCTGGCGTTCCCTCTCCTCCTTCGCGAGGCCGCAGCGCCGATCGGTTCAGGTCGCGCGGATGTTCACCGCCGACGCAGGGCGATGCGGTGGAGGGCAACGTTGGAGATGGCGTGGTCGCGGAAGGCGGATTGCCGAGAAGAGGACTGAAGCACGCTCAGGCGCGTTCCGCTGGGCGGGTCATGGTCCCCGCTCCGTTTCATCGGCGGCAAAAGGCGCGCGGCTGATGCCGGGTGTCCGGCAATCCTGGAATATCTGCGCACCACGTCCGCCCGGACGGCGAGCGTCTCAGGCGGCGGCGGTGTTGCGGGAGGTGGCGGCGTGGATACGGTCGATCGGCTGCGGGCGGCCGAGCAGGTAGCCCTGGGCCTCGTCGCA
>CAJYTK010000020.1 GCA_913777615.1 uncultured Agrobacterium sp.
CCCGAAGGGCCGGTCATCTTTCCGCGAGGCTCAAAGGCGATCGGCTCGACCGTACCTTTGGGTATGCCCTTCGCCAATCGCCTTTGCCCTGACGAAAACCTGCTCCGGCAGAACGTTTCTATTTAACAAGGAAACGCTCTAAGGCGGCTGAGCGCGGCACGAGGCTCACGCCAGAGTGAGCTTCGCCCATCCGTAGACGCAAAAAAAGACGGCCCCCTTGCGGGAGCCGTCTTCTCATACTGCGCTAACCTCGAGGTTTAGTTCACCTGGGTTGGCGTTACCTGTGCCTCGATCTGCTTCGGTGCGTCCGAGACGTCGGTCGCAATCGCGATGCGGCGCGGCTTCATGGCTTCGGGAATGTTGCGAAGAAGGTCGATGTGGAGAAGACCGTTTTTCAGCGAAGCATTCTGCACTTCCACATGGTCGGCAAGCTGGAAGCGGCGCTCGAAAGCGCGCGTGGCAATGCCGCGATAGAGGAAGTCGCCCTCGGATGCCTTGGTGTCTTCGGCCTTCTCGGCCTTGACGGTCAGCACATTGGCGCGGGATTCGATGCTGATTTCGTTTTCATCGAAACCGGCAACCGCCATGGTGATGCGGTAGGCATTCTCGCCGGTGCGCTCGATATTGTAGGGCGGATAGGCCTGTGCCTGCTCGGGCTGGCCGATGCTGTCGAGCATCGAGAACAGGCGGTCGAAACCGACAGTGGAGCGGTACAGGGGGGAAAAATCAACGTGACGCATGGTGTCCTCCTTAGAAGCGACTGTTTGCGGTGGCGGCTCTCCATCCCATTCTGGCGATGAGAGAGACCTGGATACGGCCCCGTTCTGGCGACCGTGAGCAATAGGTGGGAATGCTATTTTGTCAGTTCAAGAGGAAAAATTTTCGAGATCGCATCACCTGAATGACGGCTGAATACGAGGTTCCGGATGCGTTCATTTTCGCACCGCTAGAAACGTCTCATCGAAGGCAACTTCGAGGGCGGAAGAGCATCGTCCCTTCTCCTTCCGTCCGACTGGCCGGAACCGCGACTGCTAAGACCGACGGTTCCGGCAATTTTTCTGATGGCGCATATTTCCTTTGACGCATGCGGGCGCTCAACCTATCCCCTTCAGATATCTCTACGGCATCGGCCCGGAAATCGGATTCGATTTTCACAAAACACGATGCGTAGATTTAAAGAGGATAGAGCGTCCTTTGTGCGTGTAAAAAAGCCGCAGGACGCTCTCGTGCGACCACGATTTGCCCCAGGCAGGATATCGATGACCGAAGCCATTCTCCATGAGACCAAAGGCAATACCGTGCCCGGCAACCACCATATCGGAATTTTCGAAGGTCAAGGCGGGAAGAAACTGCGTTATGCGATTTTTCGCTCGGAACAGACGGTCGCGCGCGGAACCATCGTGCTGCTGCACGGCCGCAATGAAACGATCGAGAAATACTTCGAGACAATCCGCGATCTGACGGCGAAGGGCTTCTGGGTCGCGACCTTCGATACGCGCGGCCAGGGTGGTTCGGAGCGGTTATTGAAAAAGGCGGATGCCGGTTACGTGCGGCGCTTTTCCGATTATCAGAAGGACGTGTCGCTGTTTCTGGAACAGGTCGTGCTGCCGGACACGCGGCTGCCGTTCTTCCTCATGGCGCATTCCACGGGCGGCTTGATCGCCTTGTCCATGGCCCCGCAACTCTCCAATCGCATCGAGCGCATGGCGCTCTGCTCGCCCTTTATCGCCCTGAGCGGCCAGTCCGTTTCGCCACGATGGGTCAAGACGATTGCAACAGCGCTGACCCTGACGGGCTTCGGCGGCAAGCAATTGGGCAAAGACCAGCGAGAGCGGGATTTCGACGGCAACCCGCTGACATCCGATGCCGAGCGCTTCGCCCGCAACATCGCCATGATCGGTAGCCACCCGGAGCTTTTCATCGGCAGGCCGACCGCTCGCTGGGTCTATGAGGTGATGAAGATCATGCCGAAAGTGACGCGGCAGGATCACCTTACCCACATCACCATTCCAACTTTGTTGTTGGCGCCGGTTCTCGATACCATCACGCCCTATGCGGCGCAGGAGGAATTGTCGCGCAATTTCCGGGCAGCGCAACTCATCCCGGTGATCGGCGCGCGCCACGAACTCTTCCAGGAACGCGACATCTATCGTGCTCAGGCGCTTGCGGCGATCGACGCCTTTTTCGCGCCGGAGGAATAAACCGGACTGGACAGAAGATCAGAGCCCGGAAAGCAGCGCGAGCGCCTCTTCATGCACGGCCTTGCTGCCTGCAGCGATGATCCGCCCTGCCTCTTCTGGCCGTGCGCCATCCCAGGTGGTGATGATGCCGCCTGCCTGTTCGATGATCGGGATGAGCGCACCGACATCATAGGGCTTCAGGCCGGATTCGATGACGAGATCCACATGGCCGGCAGCCAGCAAAGCATAGGCATAGCAATCCACGCCATAGCGGAACAGGCGAACCTTATCCTGCACCTTGCCGTAACGCTCGGCCTCCGTTGGCGTGAAGATATGGGGCGAGGTGGTAAAGAGAATGGCATCCGAAAGCGACCGGCAGGCCCGCGTCCTGATCTCTTTTTCGCCCTCAGGCCCCTTGTACCATGCCTTCTCCCCATCGGCGTAATAGCGCTCGCCGGTAAAGGGCTGGTCCATTAGGCCCATTCTGGCGCGACCGCCGGATTGGAAACCGATCAGCGTTCCCCAGACCGGCACGCCTGAAATGAAGGCGCGGGTGCCGTCGATCGGATCGATCACCCAGACATGCTCGCGGTCGAGCCCGATGCTGCCATGCTCCTCGCCAAGGATGCCGTGATCGGGAAAACGCTCGGTGATCAGTGCGCGGATTGCCGCTTCGGCTGCTTGGTCGCCCTCCGTTACGGGATCGTAACCGCCGGCCTGCTTGTTATCGACAGCGATACCGGTGCGAAACCGGGGCAGCGTCTCAGCCTTGGCGGCATCGGCGAGGCGGAAGAAGAAGTCGCGATCTGGCAGCATGAAAATCCCCGGCATCTGTAATTGGCTGGAGGATCACATAGCGCGGTTCTGCGCGACTCGTCCACTCTCCTTACGTGAGGCACCTATTGCCTGCAGAATAGGCATGCCCATGAAATGCCAGTCCACCATACATGCAAACACTTAAATGCTGCCTATAATTTATACAGGTAATTATAATGATTGACAATTGTGCATTTTTTTCTAGGATGGGCATCACAGTCTTTGACTGTAAATACCCTCCTTGGGTGTTTCCTCCCTAGACTTAACCGCGCGAAGGCGCGGTTTTTTTTTGCGCTCAGCCCAGAGCGGCGCGAGACGTCCAGGCGTCCTGTTCGGGATGAAAGAAGCTTTATTCGGCCGCAAAGGCCATATCGATCACATATTCCGAGACGAAACCCGCCATCTGACGCATGAAGATTCCCAGGGCCGATTGCATGGCCGGGAAATCCGCCGCCTTCAGAAAGGTCTTTTCGTCCACATAGAGTGCGCGATTCACCTCGATCTGCAACGCATGCAGCGAGCGGATCGGCCGGCCGTAATGCTCGGTGATGAAACCGCCGGCATAGGGCTTGTTGCACACGGCGTTGAAGCCAAGCTCTTCAAGGAAATGCAGGGCCGCGCGGGAAATCTCCGCAGAGGCGCTAGTGCCGTAACGATCGCCGATGATGATGTCGGGGCGGATGTTCGATCCGGCAAGGCGGATATTGCCAGGCATGGAATGGCAGTCGATCAGCACCGCCATGCCATGCGTGGCATGGGTGCGCGAGACGAGGCGGCGCAGGCACGCATGGTAGGGCTTGTAGATGCCCTCGACACGCGACAGCCCCTCCTCCACCGATAGGCGGTGCGCGTAGATATCCATGTTCTCCGCCACGATGCGCGGCACGGTGCCAAGACCGCCTGCAACGCGCATGGAGCCGATATTGGCGTAAGATGGCAGTGCGCCGTCGAACATGCGAGGATCGAGCTCATAGGGCTCGCGGTTGACATCCAGATAGGCGCGGGGGAAATTGGCCTTCAGCAGCGGCGCGCCGATATCAGGAGCGCACGCAAAAAGCTCATCGACGAAACAATCTTCCGAACGGCGAATTTCGTAGGAATCGAGCCGCGAGGATTCAAGAAAGGAAACGGGGTAACAGCGGCCACTATGGGGTGAATTATAGACGAAGGGAATGCTGTGCACCGCTGGCTCGCACACCTCGAACAGCTCATATTCGCCCGTCACCCAGTCCATGCCGTCCCGTTTACCATGTCATAATTCTGCCAGACGCATCATGTTGCCAGTTGCGCCAGTGCAAGTCCATACTGGCAGGCAGTCACCCTCTCGTGATTCTACCATTCACATGATATTTACTCCGACAATGGTACAATCGCGATAGGGTATCCCAATAATTCTGTAGTTACGGTCACTTATATGGTTCAGAAAATTCTTCTCGCCGAAGACGACAATGACATGCGCCGCTTCCTGGTTAAGGCGCTTGAAAAGGCCGGATACAAGGTCTCGTCCTTCGATAATGGTGCAAGCGCCTATGATCGGCTTCGCGAAGAGCCTTTCTCACTGCTTTTGACCGATATCGTCATGCCGGAAATGGACGGCATCGAGCTTGCGCGCCGCGCCACCGAACTCGATCCCGACCTCAAGGTCATGTTCATCACCGGTTTCGCAGCGGTTGCTTTGAATGCTGATTCGAAGGCGCCGAAGGATGCCAAGGTGCTTTCCAAGCCATTCCACCTTCGCGACCTCGTCGACGAGGTCAACAAACTCCTTGTGGCGTAAGGGTTTCAAAAAAACCTGTCACAAAATCGAAAAAGGCAGTTGACGCTTCATTCGGTTATGTGATTTATGCGCCGCAACGGAGGGCGTGTAGCTCAGCGGGAGAGCACTACGTTGACATCGTAGGGGTCACAGGTTCAATCCCTGTCACGCCCACCATCCGAATTCAAAGAAATCAAGGCCTTGCAAAATATTGCAGGGCCTTTTTCTTTATTGTCCCGCCCTTCCCCAGACAGCAATATACCGCACACAGGACCACGTCGCTGGCGTTCGAAGCAACAAGCCAGAATGCACCGTGGCGACGAGCCAGTGCGGCATGAGTTCCCTTCGCTCCGAGGATGAGTCCGGGCGCGATAGAAACAGGACTATGTAATAAAGGTAGACGAATGAGCAATCGCACCTCATCTGGGCTGAGGCGCTTCGTCAGCGCCGCCTCAGGTCCGTGGAAAGCAGCAATCTGCTTTTTTGGCGTCGTTGCAGCTCTGATGGGAATGAATGCCGTAGCGATCCTGTGCGGATGGTACACGCTCTCCAATCGCCTCGTAGCCTATACCGCTCTCGCTGCCGTCGGATTTTTCGTATCCGTGCTCCTGCAAGCCTATTTCAGCCTCACCGCCTCTAGACGGGATCGGGCAGACAGGAAGTAGCGACTTTTCAATTATCAGAAAGCGCGATACAAATCGGAAAATCCGAATGTAAAAGCGCCATGACGAAAAAATTCCTCATCATCGATCCCGAGACCGACCATGCCGTGTTGAAGGGCATTGCCTCGCCGACGCGAGCGACCATGCTGAAAATGCTGCATGACCGCGGCCCGATGAATGTCAACGACATGGCGGCGGCTCTGGAACTGCCGCAATCGACTGTTTCCACCCATATCCAGATTCTGGAAGATGCCGGCCTGTTGCAGAGCGAGACGCAGAAGGCGCGCAAGGGCAGCCAGAAAATCTGTCGCGCCACGGTGGAAGAGGTTGTTGTCGTCTTCAAGAGTGAGGTGCGTGAGCCGCGCAAGGACATGATCGAGGTGTCCATGCCGGTAGGCCTCTATACCGGCTTCGAGGTGACGGCACCCTGCGGGCTCTGTTCACCAGATGGTATCATCGGCCTTCTCGATGTTCCGAATGCACTTCTGGATCCGGACCGGATGAAGGCGGGGCTGATCTGGTTTACCCGTGGCCATGTGGAATATCAGTTCCCCAACAATGCCAAACTCTCCAACACCGCAATTCGCGAGCTTGAAGTGGCGGTGGAGCTGAGCTCGGAAGTGCCAGGAACCAGCGCCGACTGGCCGTCTGACATAACGCTGACCATCAACGGCAAGAAGGTCGGCGTGTGGACCTCGCCCGGAGATTTCGGCGATAAGCGTGGCGTCTATACGCCAGACTGGTGGAAGCTCAAGGGCTCGCAATATGGCAAGCTGAAGAACTGGCGCGTCGGACCGGACGGCACCTTCGTCGATGGCGTGCAGATTTCCGATGTGACGCTGGCCGATCTCGATCTCGCCAGCCATCACTCCATCCGCGTGCGCATCGGCATCGAAGACGACGCCAAGCATCCGGGCGGCATCAATATCTTCGGCAAGGGCTTCGGCAATTACGATCAGGACATCGTTCTGCGCCTGAAAATCGAATAATATCAAGAATTCCGATATTTAAAATAAGAAAGCGACATCAAGTTGTTAGAAATTACGGGTAGCTTCTTCAAGCGGCATCAGCGCTCTTCCGGTTGACCCTTACCGGATTTTCCGATTTATTATCAGCAATGGCGATACATATCGCTTTTTATGATATGAATGGGAGGAATGCATGAAGGTGTCGGTTGTGGCGCATCCGCAATTTGTCGTGGCGGATATTGATCCAAGACTCTACGGGTCTTTCATCGAGCATCTCGGTCGGGCGGTCTATACCGGCATCTACGAGCCAGCCCACGAAGCGGCCGATCAGAACGGCATGCGTCAGGATGTCATCGATCTCGTCAAGGAACTGGATGTTCCGATCGTGCGCTATCCCGGCGGCAACTTCGTTTCCGCCTACAATTGGGAAGATGGTGTTGGCCCGAAGGAAGAACGTCCCGTACGCCTCGATCTTGCCTGGCATACTTCTGAGAGCAACGAAGTCGGCCTGCATGAATTTGCCGACTGGTGCGTATCCGCCAACACCGAAATGATGCTGGCCGTCAATCTTGGCTCACGTGGTCTGGATGAAGCGCGCAATATGCTGGAATATGCCAATCACCCCGGCGGCAGCGAGTGGAGCGACAAGCGCATTGCCAATGGGCGCAAGGAGCCCTTCGACGTCAAGCTCTGGTGCCTCGGCAACGAGATGGACGGCCCCTGGCAGATCGGCCACAAGACAGCCGATGAGTATGGCCGCCTGGCCCATGAGACCGCCAAGGCCATGCGCGCCTTCGACAGCTCGCTCGAACTTGTCGTCTGTGGCTCGTCCAATGCCAAGATGCCGACCTATCCGGAGTGGGAAGCGACCGTTCTCGATCACACTTATAATGAGGTCGATTACATCTCGCTTCACATGTATTTCGAAAACCACGCCAATGATGTGGGCAACTATCTGGCGATGAACCAGAAGCTCGATGACTATATCATGTCGGTCGCAGGCGTCATCGATTACATCAAGGCCAAGAAGCGCTCGTCGCGCCAGGTCTACATCTCTTTCGACGAGTGGAACGTCTGGTATCACTCGAAGGAACAGGACAAGAAAACGCTTGCCGGCGCCGATGGCTGGCCATTTGCCCCACCGCTCCTTGAGGATATTTACAATTTCGAGGATGTGCTGCAGGTCGGCCTGATCCTCAACACCTTTATCCGCCGCTCGCATGTGGTGCGCATTGCCTGCCTGGCGCAGCTCGTGAACGTCATTGCGCCGATCATGACCGCGCCGAACGGACCGGCCTGGCGCCAGACGATCTTCTATCCCTTCCTTTTTGCCTCGCGCTATGGCCGCGGCAAGGCGCTGGACCTGAAGGTCAACAGCCCCACCTATAAGAGCGATGTGGCGGGCGAGGTATCCTGCCTCGACGTATCCGCCGTGCATGACGAGGAAGGCCGCTTCGTCAGCTTCTTCATTGTCAACCGCTCCGACAAGGAGATCGAGGCCGACTTCGACGTCGCAGCCTTCGGCAGCGAAAGCAGCATCGCCGATCACCAGGTCATGACCCATGCCGACCTGAAGGCCGTCAACACTGAAGCGAATATGAACAACGTCGCGCCGAAAAAGGCCGATACTGCAACGCTTGCCAACGGGCGGCTTTCGGCGCGTTGCGCTCCCTACTCCTACCAGATGCTCCGCATCAAGGTCTGACCGGCTGAGCCGGGAATGCCAGACGGGTCATGGGAGGAGAGACAATGACGGCAAGTATCGATATCAACAATGTGAGCAAGCACTTCGGCGGGCTGACCGTTTTCGAAGGGCTGTCGCTTTCCATTCCGGCGCATGAATTCGTCGTCTTCCTCGGCCCTTCCGGCTGCGGCAAGTCCACGCTTTTACGCATGATTGCCGGGCTGGAAAGTGTCGATGACGGCGAAATCCGCATCAATGGCGAACGCATCGACGACCAGCCACCGGGCAAACGCGGCATCGCCATGGTCTTCCAGTCCTATGCGCTCTATCCGCATATGACGGTGCGCGACAACATGGCCTTCGGGCTGAAGAACATCGCCGTCGACAGCTCCGTCATCGATGCCCGTATTGCCGAAGCCGCACGCATGCTGGAGATCGGCCATCTGCTGGAGCGCAAACCCGGGCAATTGTCCGGCGGCCAGAGGCAGCGTGTCGCCATCGGTCGGGCCGTCGTGAAAGAGCCAAAGGCCTTTCTCTTCGACGAGCCGCTGTCCAACCTCGATGCGGCACTGCGCACCCGCACCCGCATCGAGCTTGCCCAACTGCACCAGCGGCTAAAATCGACGATGATCTTCGTCACCCATGACCAGATCGAAGCCATGACGCTGGCAGACCGAATCGTCGTCATGAACAACCGGCAGATCGAGCAGATCGGTACTCCGATGGAGATCTACAATCGTCCCGCCAGCCGCTTCGTCGCCGGCTTCGTCGGTGCCCCGGCAATGAATTTCCTGCCCGTCACCATCGGCACGGATGCTGGCTTGGTGAGCGTCGAAACCGCCTCCGGCATCAAGATCGCAACCGCCATTCCCGCCGCAGGCATCGAGCCCGGCGCATTCGAACTCGGCCTGCGCTCGGAAGACGTGCGCATCACCACACCCGGCAGCGGCTCTGCCGAAGGCCTTGTGGATGTGGTGGAGCGGCTGGGAGAGCGCACGCTGGTCTATGTGCGCCTTGCCGACGGCCAGCAGCTTGTCGGCTCCGACAGCGGCGATAGCCGTGTTACGGTCGGCGACCGGGTGGCCCTCTCCTTCGATAGCACCAAGGCGCATCTCTTCGATGCATCGGGTCGCGCCTGGCATGCGCGGGAGGTGGGTCATGGCTGAAGCACTGACTGCACCAAATACAGCCCCAATCAAGCGAAGAAAGAGCGTCGACATCTACGCGCCGCAATGGCGAAACTTCCTCTTCGTCGCGCCCTATCTCGTCTTCTTCGTCACGCTGCTTGTCGTTCCGCTCTTCTGGGGAATCTGGCTGTCCTTCCACAAGGCGGATACATTCTCCTCCGGCCGCTTCATCGGCCTCGGAAATTATGTCCGCCTGTTCAATGACAAGATCTTCCTGCAGTCGATCTGGAACACCTTCTATTTCGTTCTCTTGACCGTCCCGTCGCTGGCCTTGCTCGGCCTGTTTCTGGCGCTCTGCCTTAACAAGCGCACCCGCAGCGCCGCCGTTCTCAGAGGCCTGTTCTTTTCGTCGTCGGTTCTCTCCGTCACCATCGTCACGCTGATCTGGCGGATCGTCTACATTCCCGATATCGGCCTTCTGTCGATGATTTTCGGCCTGTTCGGTGCTCGTGCCCCTGCCTTCCTGTCGGACCCGAGCCTTGCTATGATCGGCATCGCTATCGCCACCGTCTGGTGGTGCATCGGCCTGCCGATGATGCTGTTTCTCTCGGCCCTTCAACAGATCCCGCAGGATATCTACGAGGCCGCAGCCCTCGATAATGCCAACCGCTGGCAGACGCTGCGGTCCATCACCCTGCCCTCGATCAAGCGCACCTTCGTGCTCGTCGTCATCATCCAGATCGTCTTTCAGTTCCAGCTCTTCGGCCAGGCGCTGTTGATGACGCGCGGTGGCCCGAACAACCTCACCAAGCCGATCGTCTTCTATATCTACGAAACCGCCTTCCGCCGCTGGGATCTTGGCCTCGGTGCCGCCGCATCCGAAGTGCTTTTCGTGCTGATCCTGATCGCGGCCATGGTGCAATTTCTGGTTTCCCGCAGAAAGGCAGATGTGTGATGGCTTCGCAAAACTCCAACATCATCGGCAGATCCTTCGGCGACCGCGTTCTCTACGGCCTCGTCATCCTTCTGGCCATCGTCATGGCAGCGCCTGTCATTTACGTCATCGCGCTGTCCTTGAAAGACAACAATGCGCTGATGGTCGATCCGCATTCGGTCTTCCATCTGCCCTACACGATCAAGAACTATATCGACACGATCGGCACCTCCAGCGTGTTCCTCTGGGTGTTCAACAGCATCGTGGTGGCGGGCGGCATGACGATCATGACGCTGATCCTGTCATCACTTGCGGGTTATGGCTTTGCCCGGCTGAACTTCCCCGGTCGCGACGTGCTGTTCGTCCTCGTGCTATTGGGTCTCGCCGTGCCGGAACAGGCGGTGCTGATTGCCCGCCACCAGATTTTCAGCTGGCTTGGCCTGCACAATTCCTATCCCGGGCTGATCCTGCCGGGTCTTTCTTCCGCCTTCGGCGTGTTCCTGATGACGCAATACTTCCGCGCCATTCCGAAAGAACTGGACGAGGCGGCGATCCTGGATAATGCCAGCCGCTTCCGCGTCTTCTGGAAGGTGCTTTTGCCGCTCACAGTGCCGGCTCAGGCGACGCTCGGCATCTTCACCTTTCTCGGTGCCTGGAACGATTACTTCTGGCCGCTGATTTCGGCAACGAAGAAGGAAATGTTCACGCTGACCGTCGGCATCGCCTCGACGCAGATGAATTTTGCCCAGTCGCAAGGCATCGGCTTTCTGATGGCGCAGGCCGTGTTTGCCGGCGCCCCCATCCTGATCATCTATCTGTTTTTCCAGAAATATATCGTCACTGCCGTATCTGGGGCGGCGGTGCGGTGATGCATGACGCTCAGGCAGAGAGGCAAAGCCTGAACGAATGAGGATAAAACGCCGCTCGTTTGACGACGGCAAAACCTGAGGAGGAGGAGACTATCATGACTTTGAGGACATTGTTTCTCGCCACCATATCCGCAGCCGCGGTGCTGGTCGCATCACCAAGCTTTGCCGAGACCGAATTGCAGGTGCAGCGCTTCTTCGGCGCTTGCGATGCAGACTTTGGCAAGAACACCGATGTCAGCAAGGCGGTGGGCGAATGCGGCATCATCACCTCGATGATCAACAAATTCGCTGCCGACAATCCCGATATCAAGATCAATGTCACCACGGTGGAATGGCCGGGCTACGACCAGTTGACCGCTCAGTTCGCCTCGGGCGACGCACCGGATATCGTCACCATCCATGAATCGGTCCTGTCCGACTATCAGTCCAAGGATCTGCTGGTCCCGCTTGACGACATGCTGAAGACGGTCGGCGTGACGCCGGACAAATTTACCGACGCCGCCAAGGAAGGTGTCACCAAGAACGGCAAGATCTACGGCCTGCCGATCGACAACTGGACCATGCTCTATCATATCAACATGGACCTGTTCAAAACCGCTGGCCTCGTCAATGCCGATGGCACGCCGATCCTGCCAAAGTCGCCGGAAGAGCTGTTGGCCCAGGCCGAGCAGTTCAAGCAGAAGACCGGCAAGCCCTATTTCGTCCAGAACCTTGCCAATGAGACGGCGCTCTATGCCCGCAATCTCTACACCTACCTGTTCCAGCAGAATTCCGATTTCTTCGCTGATCCGAAGAAGGTGAAGTTCAACACGCCAGAAGCACGCAAGATCGTGGAGATGTACAAGACCATCTTCGAAAAGGACGACACGACGAAGGACCTTGATTACGGCGGCTCCATCAACGCGTTTCTCGGCGGTGAAGGCGGCGTGCACCTGAACGGCACCTGGATGGTCGGCGACTACAATGCCCAATCTGAAAAGCCGGGCACTGCGCTGAACAAGGGCGGCTATGCGGTCTATCCCTATCCGCAGCTCTTCCCCGGCGCCAAGGCGCAATATGCCGATGGCCACAGCTGGGCCGTCTCCAAGAAGGACCGCACCCCGGAGCAGGAAGCGGCAATCGCCAAATTCCTGAAATTCTTCGCCGATAATGATTTTGAATGGTCGCGCACCGGTCACCTGCCGGCCTACAAGGCGGTTATCGAATCCGCCGAGTTCAAGGCGCTGCCGCATCGCGATACGATTGCGCCGATTGCCACGCTTGGCAAGCCATTGCCGTCCGCCGTTCAGCGCCAGTTCGCCATCCAGGATATTGTCGGTGAGGAAATGAGTGCAGCAATCAGCGGCCAGAAGGATGTTGAATCCGCGCTGGCCGATATGGAAAGCCGCGTCAACGAGCTTCTCGCCAACCTTTGATCAGTAGACCGCAGCCCCCCTTTGCTGCGGTCTCTCGCGCCTCGCCTACCCTCCCGGGGGCGAGGCGCGAGATTTTGATGAGCGCATCGCTCTCTTTTTCGCCTTGATGGTCGATATGATTTGGAAATGGACAGTCTTGGTCCTATGGGTGAAACCCACTCCATCGCCCGAAACAATCAACGACTATGCCCAGAATGCAAAGCGACACCCGCCAGACAATCGTGCGTCTCCTCTCCACCATGGCAAGCGCCAAGGAGATCGACCAGTATCTGAAACGCTTTTCCCAGCTCGATGCCAAGCGCTTCGCGGTGGTCAACATCGATGGCGCGATCCTGCGCGATGCGCGCGAAGCGGAGGCAACAGCCTCGTCGCTGTCGTTTCTGCAACAGGTCGGCCTGACGCCTATTGTGCTGTTGGGGGCAGCCTCTGGCAATCGATTTGAGTTTTCGGCAGAAGCTTTGAATCTCAAGCTTGTCGAACTGCTTGAGCAGCAAGGCGCGCGCGCCACTTCGATTGCGGCAGGCATCTTCATGGCGCAAACGTCGACAGGCAATACTGCCAATCCTGTTGCAACCATCAGCGCTGTCGAGCTTGCACCGATCGAAGCCAGCCTCGATGCTGGATCGATCCCCGTCATCAGCAGCGTTGGAGAGACACCATCCGGCCAGGTCATCGAGATCGGCAGCGATGACGCGACCAGCGAGATGGTACGGTCGTTGCAACCGTTCAAGGTCATTTTTCTGACAAGCCAAGGCGGCTTGCGCCATGACACTGGCCGCCGGATCGATTCGATCAACCTGTCTACCGAATACGACCAGTTCGTCGGCAAGACCTATTGCGACGGCGGCTTCACCTTCAAGATCGAGCAGATGAGAGAGTTGCTGGACGTCTTGCCGATGGAGTCTTCGATCTCGATCACCAACCCGGCCAATCTGGCGCAGGAGCTTTTCACCCATAAGGGCTCCGGCACGCTGATCCGCCGCGGCGAGCGCGTGCTGCGCGCCACCTCCTGGGAGGAGCTGGACCTGACCCGGTTGCGAGCACTGATCGAATCCAGCTTCGGGCGGCCCGTGGTGGCGGATTATTTCCAGCGCACCCGCCTGCTGCGGGCCTATATCAGCGAGCATTACCGCGCCGCCATCATCATGACTGAAGAAGATGGCGTGCCCTATCTCGACAAGTTCGCTGTCCTGGACGAGGCGCAGGGCGAGGGCTTGGGCCGTGCGGTCTGGAAGGTCATGCGCGAAGAGACACCGCAATTGTTCTGGCGCTCGCGCCACAACAACCAGGTCAACATATTCTACTACGCCCAGTCCGACGGCTGTTTCAAACAGGAGCGCTGGAAAGTGTTCTGGTGCGGCCTGACGGATTTCTCACAGATCGAAAAATGCGTGGCCCATTGCGCGGTACGTCCCACGACCTTGATCGACGCTGAAACCAGACAGTAGAGGGACGAGGCGCCATGCCACATTCGATAAACCTGCGCATTGTTCCCGGTCTCTACGGCGTCGCACGACTTGCAACTGGCGCATCCGTCCCGGACTGGTTCAATGGGCCCGGCTTCTCCGCCCTGGTGAGAAGCGATGATGAACTCACTCTGATCTGCCTGCAAGACCGCGTGCCGGGGGACATCGAAGCCGAGCCGAACTGGCGCTGCCTGCGCAGCCTCGGCCCCATTCCGTTTAATGCCACCGGCATCCTTCAGGCACTGATCCAGCCGATCTCCGAAAATGGCATAGGCGTATTCGTTCTCTGCACCTTTGACGGCGAGCATATTCTCGTGCCGGACAGGGATTGGGACCGCGCAGAACGTCTTCTTGAAGAGGCAGGGCACGTCTTCGTTTCGTAGTGACGCTCTCATCACTTCGTCAGGACGGGCGGGAGCGAACCCTTATTTCGCTTCGCGGCATCGCTGGGAGCAGAATTTTACGGTGTCCCAGTCCTTCGCCCATTTCTTGCGCCAGACGAAAGGCCTGCCGCAGACCGGGCAGATCTTCGAAGGCAGGTCCGATTTTTTCCGATGTTTCGCCATCCGCTCCTCCAGTCCCACGCCTTACGGCATCACTCGCCGGCTGGATCACGAAACGATAAGGCAGCAGATCCCTTTACGCGCCGACACACCGAAAATACCGAGGACGAACAAGGGACAGGCGCGAAACCAGGATGCGGTGGCAACCATTTATGCCCCACGACAGTCTTACCATCGACCATTCATCCGGAAGACATCATGGCCTTTGAACACTTCATAACCGATTACGGCGTTGCCGCCGTTCTCATTGGCTCCGGCGTCGAGGGAGAGACCGTCGCATTTCTCGGCGGGGTCTTGGCCCACAAGGGTCTGTTTCCCTATTGGCAGGCCGCCATGGCAGCCGCCATTGGCTCATTCCTGGCAGACCAGATCCTGTTTTTTCTCGGACGCTATGCCAGCGATTTTAGAGCGGTGAAGCGGCTGACGGCAAAGCCCGCAATGAGGCGCGTCACCTCCTGGCTGGAACAGCACCCCAACGCTTTCATCTTTTTCTTTCGCTTCGTCTATGGCATTCGCACCATCAGCCCGGTCGCAATCGGCCTATCCTCCATTGCGGCCGCCCGCTTCTTCTTCATCAACATGATTTCCGCCGCCACTTGGGGCACCGTCATCACCGCCGTCGGCTATGGTTTGGGACAGGCTGTCGAAACGCTGCTCGGCAGACTTGCGCTCGGCCATCATATGGCGCTCGTCTTGATCCCCTGCATCCTCATCATCGCGGCAATTGCCTTCGGTGTGCATCATTTCGCCAGATCTTCGGAAAAGACATGATCGGCGCCACATGCCGTACGTGACTTTGAGGAATTACTGAGGCTGAGCTCGCCTCTTCTGTTCGTCGATCTGCCGCTGCTGATCGCTGAAGCGTTGATCGTAATCGGCAAAAGCGCGATCAAGCTCGGGACGCGGGACCTGCGCATCGCGCAAATCCTTGATTTCTGTTTCCAGTCGAATGCGGTCCTCGGAGCCGCGCTGTTGTCGCCACTCCATTTCCTGGCGCGTCACCATCCGCTCGGTCATGGCCACGATGCTCTGCTGCGTGGTTTCGGCCAATCTGGCGACAGCCGTCTGCGCCAATTCGGAATTTTTCAGGATCGCGGCATCGAGACGGCTCTGGTCCTTGCTGAGTGTGCCATAGACGAAGGCGCTGAGTGCCGCCAGGATCGTGAACGACACGCCAACCGCCGACCAGACGACGGGCCATTGGGTACGGCTGCGCTCCGCAAGGCTGGCAGATAGGCCGGAGATCGACGTGCGCATCTCATTGGCAATTACCCCCATGGCGTTTTCCACCTGCTTAAAACCAGAGCGCATTTCCGTTTCAAGATCGCTCTGCCTGCGCCCCAGGTTGGTGACGCGCTCGCCAAGCTGTGCGGTGGCGGCATCGCTATAGGCGCGGTGGGTTTCATGGCCGTTCATGTCTTCAAGTCCTGTCATTGCCTGATACCACGCTCCACGCCCTGCGGCGTGGTCGGGTCGAAACGTGTTTTCACGCCATCGTAAAAGGAGGCGCATCGCCCGGTGCGTCGGTCAGCGAGATCGGCCGCAACTTCCCATCGCAATTGCGTATTGCGCGGCTTCTCGATCCCGTATTTCGGCACGACCCTGTCCATCGTCTGACGGCACTCATCGGGCAGATCCGGAAGGCGGATTCCAGCGGCCATCCTGCCCCGCGCGTCCGCGGCTGCAATCAGCCGCGCCTCTTTGCCGGCACAGCCAGAAACGATCAGCATCGCTCCAGCGGTAATCGCCATCATCCATCGTCTGGTTGTCATTGCGGATCGCCTCTTCGAGTTCAGTCTGGCGTTTTCGTTGGGTAAGAGCATCGGCCACCGCACGCTTGCGATAGTCTTCGAGCGCCTGGGCGCTCGCATTGCGCTGGCGCTCCAGTTCCGCGGCCTTTGCCTCGGCGGCGGTCTTTTCCGAGAGAAGCACATAACCTTTCAGCAGTGTCGCATCATGCGACGCCAGCCACAGCCGGAAGCCGCCGAAGGCCAGCAGGGCCACGATGATAAGCGCTGCAAATCGCGCCGGAAGCGAAGTCGGAAAAAAAATACTCATAGGCCGCTCACGCAGAGTTCCGCCTCGCCAATGCGCTGCGCGTCGCCCATTTCCCGACGGTTGACGAGGCCGCGCACGATCTGGCCACCGGCACGATTGAAGGCCGTCTGCGCCTCACAGGCCGCCCGCCACTGCCCTGCCTCAACGCGCGCCTTCGCCGTCGACCGGCACCAGGCACCGACACCAAAATTATAGGCGCCGGAGATCATCGACGCACGAACGCTCAAAGGTGCTTTCGCCAGGTTCGGAGAGCATGTCATGATCGCCTGATAATAGTCATCATGGACGCGGCGCAGAAGCATGTCGCGACACTGCGCCTTCGTCTTCGTCATGCCGGGACCGACACCTTTCGTCTCGCCATAACAGATGTCCCAGATTTTCGCGTAAGGGTCCCAATGGGACTTCAGCACCAGCCCCTCCCAGGGGATGATGGCCTTCTCCACTGCCAGAATGACGGCAGGATCCATTTTCGCCGTCGTGGCATAACGATCATAGGCCGTATAGCCACCGGCAGCGATACTGGCGAGCACCGCCGCAAGCGCAGCCTTACCCCGCCGTGTCGGCGTGATCCTGTTGATCGGCATCGACAATACCTTTCTGAGCAAGAATACGGGAAATAAAGGCCGCGCAGGTCGCGACCCCTGAAAGCGCGGCAAAAACGCCGCGCGGAATATCGAGATTTTCATCGATGATCGGCAGAAACACTTCGAGGCCGGACAGAAGCCCGGCAAGCACGAGCAATCGAATGGACCAGGCGCGTTTCAGCACCTGCCGCCAATTGGCAATCAGCATGGTTTTTTCCTTTGAAGAGCGCCTGGCCGTTGTCACGCCACGGCGTGAAGCGGTCTTGCCTTCGCCGCTGTCGAATGCCTGAGGGTCTAAGAGAAGCTCAAGGATTGAAATGCGCCGTCGGGACGCGATGACCATGTCGGTCAATGACCAGATTACGCAGACAGCTTTGCTTTTTCACTATCAGCTAGCTTCGTGGCCAGTTGCCTGACCAGCACCGGCATGGGGTGCAACCCGTCGCCGTAGTTCACCGGAATTTGATAGAGCCGCGCACCGATGGGAAAGACGGTCGCGATCGCCGACTGCAATTTCAGCGTGTCACCTGAAATCTCAGCGATGACACTGCCCGATCCCAACAGTGTCGTCCCATCCGGCGAGTAGACGCGAAGCTGCTGCTCTGGTTGATAAAGCGAGCCATCCGCCACCTGAAAGGTCTGATAGGTCGCGGTGCCATCCGTTCCAGCCTGTTCCGTGAGGCTGGACCACGGAAGTTCATCATACATCGGAGGCTTGGCAAGCCCCGCAGAACCTTGCCACGCCGCCAGTGTATCGATGGCGGCATCGGCGACATTATCCTTCAGCGCCAGAAGGTCATTGCGAAGCCGCCACTTGCCGGATGCATCCGTGCCGTCTGCCGGCCACACATTGTTTGCGCTATAGGACACGGCGTTGGCGTCGGTGTATTCCTGGCTATTGGCAGCCCGCCCCAGTGGCACGAGATGAACGAGCCGGACACCGGGATAGCGCGTGCGAAGGCGTGACGCCAAGCCCGTAACGCGGCTCCACCAGGTCGCGTAGGACGTTGTCGTATCGTTCTGACCCATTTGATTGAGGATCGCCGTAAAGGGCAGCTTCCCGTTATTGAAAGCCTTCACCTGATCGAGAATCTCCCAGCGGCGGGTAGCGATGGAAGAGCCGCTGCCTGTCAATTCGCGTAAGCTCGCCGAACCTGGCATGCCAATTACCAGATGCGGAACCCGGCCGACGGTGTCCTTTCTATCAAGCCATTTTCGCAGATAACCGAGATTACCCCGTGCATCGGCATTTGGACCATACTCCTGACGGGCCTCGCCGATGCTATCTGCCACAACCAGAGCGACAGGACGTCCATCCCAGTCTCCCTTGGCGACCATGAAATCCGGGCCATAATGCTGATATTGCGCCTGCTGGCCATAACCGGCTTCGCCCGTTGAGCTGATGAGTGCGGAGGTGCTCGCCGCGTCAGGCGTGGCCTGGAACGCCTGTACCGCGCCGAGGCTTGCGCCGCCCCAGACACGCTCGCCGCGATGATGCTGGACACGATAGACCGGCCAGACTTTGTCACCTGCGCTCGCGACATGGTAGACAGTCCAAAGCTCAACATCACCCTCCGCATCGACATCGCCAGGGATCGTGATCTCGTCCGTCCAGATGCCGTTCGTCTGATCCGCAATCGTTACACCGGCACTGCCCCCGTTGAAGGTGACAGGATAGAACTGCCCTCTGTAACGCAGGACAAATTCGTCGATTATGACAGAATTTCCCGGAGTACCGAGCGTGCCGGTGACGATCGTTTCCTGCGGAGAATTCCCGCCCTCCGTGGATGCGAAGCCCGAGAAATGGAACCTGAAGGCGCGGGTCTTGAACTGAGGACAGCCGACCTTGATTTTCGTGCAGATGTATGTGTTGTTGGCAAGAGCCGTGTAGATCGCGCCGGACGGCATACGCGCACGTGTCGCAAACACCATGTAACGATCAGGATCCACCGGTGGCGCAACACCACTCGTCTGGACCACACCCATTCCGAGAGCCAAACCCAGACCCGTCATTTCACCGCTCATCGCTTAAACCCCCATCAGGAAACCGCATAAAATGAACCAGCCGCGGTTCCGAGGGATATCTTCGTTATTGCGAGCGGCAGGATCGTGGGACCGACAGCAAAGGTGAATTGGATATCCGCACCGCCAAAAGTCAGCGTCGCCGTGCCGGCCGTCGTAATACTCGCGAGAATGCCTCTACCGGGCGCTCTTGCCATATTGTTGGTGTATGCCGCAGCGCTGCTATAGCCGCTATTAGCCTTGTCGAGCGCATCCTTGTCTTCGGTTGAGAGGGCTGTTGGAACAGACTGCGCGGAGGTCGCTCGCCCTGGAGGCAGCGCTTGCGCTGGGTTGCCAGAACTGTCGAGAGAAACAGAAACGACAACAGGAGCACCGGCATCGTCGCCGCGCGCATCCTGATAGACGACAGTGTCGAATTTCTTGATAAGGCTCATGTTTGTGACCTTTTGTGTTGTGGCTGAATTGGACGGGAACCAGTTCTGAGGGGGCAATTAACTGCAAGCGCGCTCTGCGACAAAAAGTTAAGTTGCTATAGCCAGCAAGAGGAAAGCCGACCCTGTTCACGAAGTACCGCTGAGTTACCCCTTCGCTCTCACAATCATCTGCCATTTAGCAGGATTGATCAGGTATGGCGCACCACCTATTTTCTGGTTGAAATAGACACCGCCTGAGGAAAAGATGATCATTATATTGATCCTAGTCTTAGATACCGTAATACCGTGGCCGCCATAGTTATCGGGAAGCGAGGGCGCTACGTTCACGACATCTCCCGGCGAATATCCGCCTTCGGTCTGCATGTTTACGAAATCCAGCGTGATCCAACTCGGAAACTTCCCAAGCGAATGTTCGACCACCACAATGCCGCTTCCAATCACAGTTTGCGGAGTGCTGATGAACGGTGCATCTGCCTCCAACGCCGAGAGGCGTGTAAGCACGGATTGAACTTTGTTGGCGAGCGACGTAAAATCAGCGCTTCCAGGCGCCTGATCGGCGGCGTATGCCTTGATCCAGTACGAAAAGGTTTTGTTGACCGGGCGCGTTTCCATTGCTGTTCGAGCGACCCTTGAAGCGCTGAATGATAGGGACTCACCGTTGTTGGAGCCTCGTCCAACATCACCTGTCCCGTTACCCGCTCCGCGTGCAAAGGCGCCAGTTGCGGTAGTACTAATGGACGGAGCCTGTGAAAGCTCGCCAGTGATGTTCTGCAGCGCATCCTGCTGCACAGCGCCAAACACACGCCCGCTATCCACAAGCTGCCCTGGCCTCCAACCGCGCGGAAAGTACCCTCCCATATCCTCGATAATCGGATCGCCTTCGCCGTTGGTGCTTGCGCCATTGGCGAGCAACCAGGCTCGCAGTTGCGGATAGGCTGGCGTGCAGGGCGCACCGTTCATCAGCAGAAATCCGGCTGGCGGGTTGTTGCCGTTGCCGGGCATCATCATGACGCCACCAATCGGGAGGCCGAATACCTCTTGCAGCTTGGCAAAGGTCTGCTTCTTGATCGTCCAGCTATCGCCGCTATCGGCAAAACCGAACTCATCGGCCATTGAAGGCGTCGCCTTCAATGGGGCGTTGCGCACAGCAGCAGACCAACCGGCGATAACGGAATCTTTCGCAGCTTCTGCCTTTTTGGCCTGATGCAGTGCTGAATACTGGCCCGATCCCGGAACCACCTCTTGATTTTCCGGCGCGCTCGCCCACCGTTCCGACAGGCCAGCCGCTTGAAAAGCCTCTTCAACTCTGCCAGCAGCATCGCTAGAAAACTGGCTCGCCTCATCGCGGCTTTGCTTTGCGCCCTGCGCATAGCCCTCTGCCGCAGCAATCTGCGTCATGGAAGGCTTTTCCTGTCCGGGCTCAACAGTCAGCGATCGCTCCGTCGCCTCCTTTACCGACTGGATTTGCATAACCATCTGATCAAGCCGACGCTCCACAACTTCAGGATAGTAGGCCCCCTGGTTTTCCAGTGATGTCTCCTGGGTGAGCGGCAGTCGCCGCACCAGCGTCAGTGTCTGGCCGGCCAGCAGCGGCGTGGCCTTGATGACATCGCCGCCGGTCTCGCTGCCAATGCCGGTGACGGAATAATCGCCATTGTCGAGAGAAAGATCGGACACGTCACCCGAAGCGGAAATCAGAACCGCCCGAATGTGCCTGGCATCGAGAATCTTGAATGCATAAGGAAAAGTCCTGGTTGAGCCGTTGCCGTAAAACGGCCCGGCCACGCTCACTTCGCTTGAAACCGTCATGGTTCACTCCATAAAAAAAGCGCCTTCGCAGGCGCCTGTCATTTCGGTCTGTGTGATCACTGTTTGAAAACGCGGGCGGAAAATCACCCCTCCATCGTCGCCGTTGTTATCGACTGGCAGAGCATGCTGCAGCCGTTAAAGAAACACCTCCCATTGTGGGTCGCCATTCACCGCACCCGTACCAATGGCTGCGGCTTTCGCCAGCCACTCCTCAGAAACGTCAAGCACCAGCCCAAGCGCGGAAAGTCCTGCGGTAAAATCGAAACCTGCGCGTGCCGTCATATCCGAGCTTGACGGCACATCGCCCCATCCAGCCTCGAAGGCGTCGAACAGCTGGCCAGGCTGAGATGTCATACCCGCTCCATACTC
The DNA here is from genome assembly GCA_913777615.1 of uncultured Agrobacterium sp. Lineage (GTDB taxonomy): Bacteria > Pseudomonadota > Alphaproteobacteria > Rhizobiales > Rhizobiaceae > Agrobacterium. The sequence goes on from CAJYTK010000020.1 coordinate 21,717, forward strand.
GGCTTTCGCTCCGAGAAAGAGACCCATCAGCGCGTCGAAATCGCCGTCCGTCTCACTATCCCCCGCGCTCGCGGTCGCGACGAGGACTTGGGCGATGACCGCCGGCATGGCAATTCCAGCCATATAGACGGCAAACAGACGCGGCGCGCCGGCATAACCAAAGTGCCCCATGATCGGCTGGAGATTCCCGCCGACGAGAGACGCCTGACCGTTAAAATAGCTGTAAAACAGAGCGAACAATGGCATGAAGGTCTCACCTTCTGTCGACGTTTCGGTGCCCGCAATTTCCTGGACAAGACTGTCGGCCTTCAGCAGAGCATCGGCCTGCACCATACCCTTGGCAATTGCCTCGTCATAAGCCGAGTGCCAGGCAACGACATTCAGAACGGCTCGAGCGCCGCTTTTCAGAATGTCGCCATACACCGCTGCCTTTTGTTGAAGGAGCCCGCCGTTCTCCGGCTTGACCACCGCGTCTGCGAGACGAGTTTCCATTTCCCGACTGCCCGCGCCGATACGCGCTTTCATGATGGGAGAAAGACGTGCCGCCTCTTCCCGCATCGCCGCGCCCTCACCTTGGCACATGAAACGGATGAGCGCCGCCTTCAGCCGCTCAGGCGCAAGCTGCCGCAGAGTGGAGAACCCGCCCGTCGCCAGTGCGGCCGCGTTGACCATATCCAGGACCATGTTGCGAACACCCGGCTCACCACGTATCCGCTTCAATGTGCCAAGCAGCGTTTGCCCTTCCGGCGTTCCTGGCAGCCCACTCGATACCGGTTGCCGAACGATGCTCAGCCATGGACCGATCACCGTCTCGAAAATCCCGGGCGCCACCTCATCCAGTGCGAAGCGGATCTCCGGACGGCCAATCATCTGAGCCAACGGCTGAACAACGGGCTCGAGATGGATAAACCTCAACAGCCGATCCACATGCGCTGGCAACATCAGAATATCCAATGCGATCGATCGTGCGTCATCTCCGGCCGGCAAGCCAAGGAAAGCCGGCCAGCGGGCCGGAAGCATGGATGCGGGATTCTCACCCTGCTGCGAACCTTGCTTCATGCTGCCCCTGTCCAGCATATCGGTACTCACTTCGAACACCGCTGGAATGAAGCCACCCTCATAGGTGCCGAACGGCGTCCTGATCGCGGCAGGCAAGACCGGTCTGAAGGAAAATCCGCATATCTTGCGGTGTGCCTCCTGCGCCGGACGCTTAAGCCCATCCATCACATCCCAAATGGCTTGCGCCGCATCATGATCGGCCTTGGTGACGGTACCCTCTTTCCACATCCGCAGAAGAAAGCCATCCCATCCAGCCTCCCAGCCGCGCCCGGCCAGAAGCTTTTTCCGATTGCTGTCGTTGCCCATGTGCAGAAGCGCATGAAATAGCTGGCCCTTGTTTTCGAATATGTATCCAAGCTCCGGTGCGCTGATCGCCGGCCCGAAAAACTCAGCCTTGCGCGGCTCGATAATTGCCCGGAGGGCACGAAGATGAGCCGCCTTTTCCTTTTGGTACAGGTCGAATGCGTCTCTCACTGGCTGAACGATGTAACGCGCATACACGCCCTCCATCCCTTCATCCATATCCAGCGCAAAAACCTCGACGCGCCGCATCGCCGCGGCAAAAGAAAGGGGCGAAAGAGCGCCTGCACCAACAGCCTTGAGCCTGCGTTGAAGTGCGGCATTTCGGTCCCCGCTGCGCGTCTCCACAACCGCCAGGAGCGCGCTAATAACGGAGTCGCGATCCTCCCGCACTCCCTCGATCTCGATGCTTTTCGCAGCCCGGCCAACCTCCTCGACATTGTCGATCGCGTCATGAACGGCATCGAACTCTGCAACCGTCAGATCACCGAACACTCTCTCTTCAGCCCAGGTATAGACCTCTTCGGCTTGTGAAACCGCATTATAGAACAAGGTCGCCCTCCTTCATTTGCTCGAGCCAACCGTCCATATCGAAACGAACGGGCATGCTCGCCAGTCCAAATTTTGCGGCAAGCATGCGTATCGCCTTTCGGTGATCCGCCTCCTCACCCGCCGTCCATTCGTCATCCGTGGCGTCCAGCGCCGCCATCCGGTCGATCAGCCTTTCGAGCTGATCAGCCTTGGCGGAAGCCGCCATGTAAAAATGGCAGGCCATCAGCTGTCGGCGCTTTGCCTCCGCCGCTTGGCTCAGATCGTCCTTGGCAAAGGCACTCGCCGCCTCGGCAGCGGTCTTGCGCTCCGCCGCAAGGTGGCGGTCCGAATCTGTCGCGCTGGATATCTTCAGCGCGCTGAACAGCCGGTGGACATTCCCCTCCACCTCGTAACGCGTAGTCGCCTCACCGCCCGAAAGCTTGCTCAGCGCATTCAGCTCCGCCAGCAGAAACGCCCGGCGTTTATCCCCATGCAGCGCCTTCAGCGCCTCTTCTTCCAATTGGCCGTCAAGCAAAAGATCGCCATGACGCTCAACCATCGTCCGCTCGGTCAGAAGCTCGATGGCAAGTTCGATAGGACGCGCCCGCACCAGCGCCTGCAGAAACGTCCGGCCACTGTCAAACCCATACATGCCGGCGGCAATGTCGGGGTGAATGCCCTCACGTCCGGCAAAGGCATTGGCATGGTCCAGCTCGCCCTCGCCTCCATCGGAAGGAGAAGAAAGCGGCTTCAACCCAAATTCCCGCTGCAGAACGCCCCTGTCCAGCTTGATCCGCCCCACCGGCCTGCCATCGAAATCCGTGCCAAACCGCAATGCCTGAATGGCACGGTAGATTGGAACAGCCTGCAATGTCCGGGTGGCGTTCTCTTTCATCGTCTCGCGCTCCTTGCGATACCAGTCCTGGCGCGCGAGAAAGATCGGCTTCATCACCTGACGCCGCAGCTTCTGATGCGCCTCATCATCGGCCTCTTCATGAAGCCGGCGCAGGCGCCGGTGCTCATCCGCGGAAAGCCCCGCCGTCTTCCGGCCCATAAACAGCATGCCCACAGACATGTCATCGCGCGCCTCTTCAATCGCCGCATGCGTTACCAGCATCCGCAAAAGCACATCGCGAATGTCAGGAGAAAGCGTCAAATCAAGACCGCGCAATGCTCCATAGACATGCAGAAGCCACTCGGCGAAATGCTCGAAAACAGTGCGAAGCGCCACCGAAGGCGCCTGACCCTCCAGCAGATACATCTCGAAGGCATGGGCAAAATGCGCGTGGATCGTTCTTTCGTCAGCACCAGAAACTTCTCGCCCCCAGTTGCGCAGACTATCACCCATCTCCTCAACATCGGCATCCGTCCGGCCTATTTCAGGAAGCGTGCCCAGAAAATACCGGCTCGTCCCACGAAGAAATGTGCCAAGCTCGACACTTTCAAAAAGCCGGATGAGGGATGAGTTGTGATCGGGTTCAACAGCGTCCATCGAATCCCTCCTTCAATTTATCGCCCGTTTCGTTCCAACGTCTTTCGACGCTCTGGCCAGGGCATCTCGCTCGGTATCACGGGGCCTTGTCGCTTGAAAATCTCAGGCGACGGACTGGGCGATTCCAGCCTGACCACAGGCGCGGTGGATGATTCCAGTATCGCCTTGAAGCGCTCTATAGGCATGCCCGCGTCAGAAGCAGCCGGTGAGGAAAGCGGCGGCGGAGAGGCCAGAGTTCTCTCACCCTTTGACGAAACGCCATTCCCGTCGGGCGTAGGAACGGCAGCAGCTGCACTATTAAAACCACTGTCCCCTCTAGAAGGACCAACAGCCGCCTGCCCCAAAGCACCATTGGTCGAGGACGCGCCAGCCGGCGGGTTTTCCCGCAAATAGTCTTCGCGCGTCCGACCGGTCTTAGCCGATCTCACCCCGCGCGTGGCATCCAGCGCAACAGCCCCAGACTGCGCCTGCTCCGGAAGAACGCCGGAATGCGGCAGACGCTGAACATCCTGCTGACGCTCCTGGTGCGCAATTTTTTGATTTTTCTCCTGAACTCCCCGCACGGCCTCGGCATCGCTATTTGCCGGGGATGAGCGCTCGCTCTCACGCGCTCTCGACGCCTGCACTTCGGCAAGCGTCTTGGCACGTGGATCGAAGCGCATATGAGGCAGCAACGCTGAATCGTATTTCCCCCCCGCCAAGTGCGTCGCATAAGTAGAAAGACGTAGTTTGACGTCTCCACCGCTGGAAATGGCTACATTCAATTGCGCGTTATCGAAACCGGGCAAATTTCGGAATGCCGTGCTCGTGTCATCACCACTGTTTCGAAAGACGTCGCTAAACTTTTTCCCCTCTATGTGAAGCGTCTCGATCGGCGTATCTTTGGTCACCACGCGTAGGTAGTCGTCAAATTCTTCTGGATGAAGCGCACGAACCTTGGACGAAGTGGCATGCTCTGATATTTCGGTGAGCGTCTGACCCTCGGCTTCCGGCTGCCCGGCCTTTCCGCGGGGCTGACCGAAAGCGTGCTTTACGACCTTCGGGACACCTTGAAACATCACCGACTTGGCCACGCCTTTAACAGTTGCACTCGCTACATCGTCGGTTAAATTTCTCTTTGAATTATAATAATGCTGTTCAATTGCGTTCTGCCCGAGCTGTTTCAAAGAGTCCTTAGTCCCGCCCCAAGCAGTTTGGGCCGCAATTTCAAGGCCCACTCTCTTCCAACTCTTACCCCCTTTCCCCGAATTACCGCTCGTCCCAGCATGGCCTCCCTGTACATCGTTTTTTCCCTCGATCCATTTATCGACTGGGACAGCGTCCAAACCACCTAACAAAGCTCCCCACCTCGCTACAGTCGTTTGAGTTCTCTCATCGGCTCCCGCCTTTCGTGCTTTGCCAGCGGCCTCGCCAGCATTCGCGAAGCCATCGAAGACCGGACCCAAGGCCGCTCCGGCGATTGGAATCTTGCTCACGGCGAAATTGGGGAGTTCATCACCGATAAGCTCGCCAGCTTGTCTGGCCCAGCTGTCCTTCCATTTCTCCCTGGCGCGAAACGTTTCTTCGCTGGAATCCTGAATCCACTCTCCGGTAGACTGAAGGCCTTCTGATACAAAATTGAGCCACCCTTCCTCGCCAGGGGCTTCGTTCGGACCCGGCGGCGTGTAGATCATTTGTCCCAGTCCCTCGGTGACAGTGCCTATCTTTTTCGCGCCTGATCCGAGAGCACCCTTTCCAAACTCAATGACATCGCCCGGCCCGCGGGTTTCAGCCAGCCACTCCCAGGCCCCTTCCCCCAGTTCGATTGCCTCATCTTTCAGGTTAACGTTGGAAAGCCGCTCCCAAAATGAAAGTTCGCGCAATTCCCCCTTCGCGGCCTCTGCGTTCTTAGGCACTTGGACCCAAGAACACAGCATGGGATTTTCCCGGAGAATTTGCTCTTTGATACGAAGATTGATCTCATTAGAGGACCAATCGGCGGCCTGCTTGGCGGGCTTATTGAGAGCGGAGAGGTCAAACTTACCCTGACGTATCATCTCCTCATACGCCGTCTGCTTGACAGTGGCCCCGGCCTGTGTAGGGGTCCTGTCTCGATTTTCTTCTGGGGACATGGGGGTCTCGCTTGAAAAGAATATTTTTCGCAGCACTCTGCACGACGGTCGTCGCGGCACTGGTCACGGGACAGTTTGATTGGGATCCGGCTAGATTTTCCGCGAGCCCTGGCCGGGTCGTCGGAGAGTGGGTTGGGACCGTGCTCCCCACCTTCGCAGCAGGTTCAATCGTTGGCTCGATCGTCTATTGGGTACGACGTCGTTCGAGTAATCCCTGGAAAGGCGCGCTGGCAGCAGTCATCACCTGCTTGATTCTTGAAGCACTCTCTATCATGGCAGGATGAACCAAAAGCCCAGGCCTAAGCTTAGAGCCAGTGGGTAGACCTGGTAGGGCAAAAGGCGCGCGTGACGGTCGCGACATTTTTCAGGATGTCCCACTATGGGCCGCTGAGCCTTCGAATGTCGAAAACGTCACCTAAAAGTCGAACGGCCAAACCAGGAGAACCAGCATCAATCCGTCCCAATGGTTTCCATCGCCTCGGCGCTGTACTGCGCTTCGATCTCGGCTCGTGACGGCGCCTTGCCGTTTTTCTTCATCAGCACCTTGAAAAGCCGCGCCCGCTCGTTTGGCGGGATCTTGCCATAGCGCGCCGTAAGTCTGACGTCAGATCCCTCCGGCCTGTCGTCATTGTCGAACATATAGCCGCTGCCAACCTGATCTTCGCCGTCGTCGATCACCCTCATTGGAGACAGACGAGCACGTTTCTCCGTGTAGATGACTTCCATGGCGAGCATGTTGATCATTGACTGCCTCTCGGCAAAATTCGGATATTCGCCCTTACGCTCCACCCACTGGTCGATCTCGCGTTGCAACCGCGCATTATAGCGCAGCGTCTGGCGGGGTGTGTTGATCCCCGCCTCCTCCAGCGTCAATCCGGCTTCCTGGAACGCCTGCTTGTAAAATGTGCCATCGCGGTCGGCCTTTGCCTCGTCGGCCCGGATGGAGCCTTGCTTGTCCGCCAGACCCTTCCATTGCTCCCGGGAAAGCCTGTTGATGATCTCCGGTCCGGTAAGGTCCATCTTCAGAAACTGCCGGGGATTGCTCGCACTCATGATTGAAAGCTGATCATGGAGATTGGGATTGGCTTTTACCCTGCCACCCTGCGCCTCGCGCTGCTTGACGCCATCGACAGCATCCGGGCCGGCCGCGAGTTTCAGGTCGAGCGGGATCTGGGACAAGGGCATGTTGTCCATGATCATCTGGCACATCTGCATCTTCGCAGCGTTGGCAGCCGCACTCTCGGCTCTGCCACTCTCCCGGAACATCCCCTTCACATAACGCAGCGTCGAAGACTGCAACTCCGGGTCTTCAATCTGCCGCACCCTTCCTATCGCTTGCGAAAAGGGCAGCATTTGACTGCGCGCTGCAACCCCGTCCCGCGCCGCAACAAGAGTGCTGCCGGCACGTCCGAACGCCTCCGGTGCGGTGGAGGATGGGTCGGTCTCATAGGGAAACCGCAGACCATATTGTTCGGCATTGTCGTGAAGCCAGTCGAGAACCTGAGCCGGAGCCTGATCCAGCGGCCGCCCCTCATAGGTCAACTGGATGCTGCGCCCGGCAGAAGTGGACGCAAGAGGCGCGCGCGACCTTGGGTCGCCGAAGCTCACCCCCAATCCCTTACGGATGCGCTCTGGCGCATCCTCGATTAAGGCCTTGGTGTTTTCGGCAAGGGCATTGTCAAGCGGAAGCGCGTCGCCGGGCCGATTGGGCTTTGCCGAGATTGAAACGAGAAACGCTTTCGCCCGCGTTGGTCCGCCGCGTTGCGGTTCTTCCTCCGCGGCACGGTTCACGCCACCTGTGGATGTCTGACCGGGCCGAGCCTTCGCGTCCCCACCGTCAGCGGTGTTGCTGCTATTCCTCTCCGTTCTGCCAACCGTATCCTTGCCGGCATCAGCGGTTGGATTCTGAGCGGCATCGGCATCGCCTCGCGTGCCAACATCCTTACCAGCACCAGTCTCAGCCTTGCCGGGCGAAGCCTTATCCACAGCGCCCGTCACAACATCATCAGTCGCACCGGCAGAGGTCCGTTTCTCGGAAACGATCTCCAAGGCAATCTGTTTGCCCTTCTCATCGATTGCCAAGGGCCTGATCTTGTTCTCCAGGTCCGCCCGCGCCTTTAGGTCCAGCTGCGCACTGTTGGCCTTCAGATACTCCATCGCCGCGGTCGCCCCACCAGGCTTTCCAGCCATAGTCATGGCGACCCCGGTGTGAAGTCCCGTTACGAAGTCCATGGCCTTGGCCACGATCACCTCCGGCGTCCAGCCGTTCAGCTTACCGAGATTGTGGATTTCGGTGACGCCGGACGTCACGGCGGAATTGATCTGCTCAGGCTTGTTGTACCCGGCGATCGCCTGATCCTTGGCAAGAGAAAGCCTGCCTTCAGCGGCCTTGCCCACCCATTCCTTCTGTCCCTGCGCCCTGTGCTTGATGGCAGCTTCCAGGCCGGTCGTCACCACAGGAGCGACCATCGCCTCATATCGTCCCGCCGCCAGCGGATCTTTCGGCTCAAAGGTCTTTTGAAGCTTGGCAAGCGCCTCTTCATAGCCGGGATAGCCTTCGACAGCGCTTTGGCCACTCGTGTTGAGATAACCGTTTTCGCCATGCTCCAGCGCAAGCTTTGCCCGCTCGAAGGCAGTCTTGCTGTCCTTGGCGGTCGTGTCGGCCTGAAGGTCGCGCAGCTTGCTGGCAGCCTCGGCCATTTTGCCAAGTCCTTCGCCAAGAGACTGCATGCCCCTACCCACCTGCGCACCAAAATCATTCTCCGAGGCCTTCACCGTCAGTGGCTGCTGGAGGATCGGCCGCTGAGGAACGCTGCCCTGATAAACAGGCACGGCTGCCTGGCGAAAATATTGTCTGACCGGCACCTCAGCCATGGCTCACTCCATAAAAAAAGGCGCCCGAAGAACGCCTGGCAACAACTAATCTCGTTATTTTGTCAGAACAGGCCGCAGCCAATGGCCGAGCCCTCACCCGCGGCGGTTCTGCGCATTCTCACCTGTGAGAACACACGCCTAAGCATGTCGCGCAAAAGTGGTCACCGGTTTTGCGATAACGACATGCGACAAAACAAAGAGCTAAAGCGTATGAGCGAATCTGAAAGATCGCGACACGCTTTAGCTCGAAGAAACGACTCGACAGCCTTTTCAACTCCTGCGCAAATATCCAGGTCTCAAACCAATACTGCACCCGAACAGCAGGCCCGCACATGAAACTGGCAACCGCCGCCCTTCTTCTGGCCTGCATGCCTTTCGCCGCCGCCGCGCAGGACGCATCGAAGGTAAAAGACCCGATCCTTTGGGGCGAATTTGGCACCTGGACGGTTCAGATGGAACCGGACCTTGGTCATGCTTGTGTCGTCGCATCCGAGTTTGACACCGGTCATATTCTGGTTTTTGGACGCTATTTCAAACCGGGTAAGCCCGGATTTTTCATTTCCTTTCAGAACGAGAAATGGAAGTCATTGGTGCATAAAAAAGTGTACTCCGTCAGTGTCGGCTTTGATGAGAAAGAAACCTGGGACACAGAGAGCGGAGCCTACGTCCAGGGATCCACCCGTAGACTTGCGATGAAAACAGTCGCGCGCGCTTTTTTTGATGAGTTCAAGTCCAGCAAGACCGTCAAGATGTTTTACGAGGACAAGGAGATCGCTCGACTTTCCCTGAGCGGCGTCCAAAAGGCTGTAGAACAAATGGACGCCTGTCAGCAGACGACGGACGAACTCTTGAAAATCTCCAGAACGGAGTCCGACACATCCGATCCCTTTGCCAAGAAACCCTCTACACAGGCCTCAGACGACCCCTTCGAACCGTAATCGGGTGGCAATAGCCTCTTGGCAGTCGATGAACGCGATGGTCAAACAGAGCCCTCACAACCGCATCCGGCACAACAACCATCCAGCATGATCAGGCAAAAGACATGTATAGGCTCTTGAAACACACCCTCCTCGTCGCATGCCTTCTCTATGTGCCATTCAGCCCCAATGCCGCTCCTGTTGAATGGGGAACCTTTGGTAACTGGTCGGTGGCCGTGGAGCCCGATCGGAATTTTGGCTGCTATGTGGCGCTTCGCTCCGAGGGCGATACGATCCTGCATTTCGGCATGGATCTCGCGACGGAATTTCCAAGATTCTATCTTCTGTTGAGGAACGAGAAGTGGAAATCACTGGAAGACGAGAAGGTCTACCCGCTGCTCTTCACCTTCGATTCAAAGGCACCTTTGGAGGTGGACGCCATCGCATCGGTGAGCGAGACATTGCAGGACCTGAGCATCGGGAAGATGGGCGGCAAATTCATGCTAGAGGCTCAAAAAAGCACTCAGTTGCGCGTGACCTATGCTGAGAAGGACGTCGCAAACTTTCAGCTCGAGGGAGCAACCCAGGCCATTTACGAAATGCGCGCCTGCCAGGAAAAGACAGAAGAAATGCTCCGGAAAAGCGCTGAAGATGCAAAGCAACAAAACCCGTTCGCCAAGAATCCTTAACGGATAATGGCATTTTGCATCGCCCGGTAGCGACAAACGCTTACGTACCCGATTTCGGCTTGAACAACGGACTATCGCCAAACACCTTGCTCGCTCCGGTCAGCAGCGTGCCAAGCGCTTTCAGGTTGCCGCCCTTGCGGGTGTTCTTGGCATTCGCCCGCGCAAGGCTCGCCTCCGCGCGGCCATTGGCCGCCGCCACGTCGAAGTCATAGGCCTCGTTTGCGGCGTTGCGGCGAATGGTCAGCGCGTCGATCTCGCCAAGCGTTGCAGTATCGACCAACAGATCAAGCGGAGAACCGAATGTCAGGTCCACGCCATTGGCGGCCATGGCTGCCCTTTGCTGTCCGGCAATCTGCGCGCTCTCCTGGCGATTCTTCTGCTCTTCCAGCTTGCCGAGGTCCAGCGCGTCACGCGCCCGCCTCTCGGAAAGCCGCACATTCATGTCCGTGACTTTCGCGTTATATTCGGATGCGGCGGCACTTGCCTCCGCCTCCTGTTTTGCGCCGGCCGCACCAATCACGGTCGAGGCGGCGCCAAGGATCAGACCAAAATCACACATGCCTCAAGCCTTCATCTCAAAAATACGAAAAGGGCGCTGCTCATAGCCAAAAGGCTGCGGATCGGAAAGCGTGAAGCCCAGCCATTGCAGCCACCGTTTGGAAACCACATTCCGGTCATCGACGACATTCTGCAGCAGCGTGTAGCGCTGCCGCATCTCAGCCACCCAGTGGAGCGAGCCGCGCAGAAAGTCGCGCGCATGCCGCTCCAGCGCATCGGTCCCCAGCAGCCACGGCGCACCGGTCCGGGTCAGGATATTCGTCGTGCCGCAGCCGAACATCAGCTCCGGCACATCGTCGAACAACACGGTATGGGCAAAGTCGGACCGCTCCAGCGAGTGCAACAGGGCAGAGGCCGGTCCGCGTCCCACGGCGGCGAACACCTCCTCGCGGTCGGCCTCACGCATCCGTGGCGCAATCACATCCACGTGGTCGCGGTTCGCCTCGATCACCCGAACCGTCACGCTGCCACCCTGAGATCCGGCATGATGGCCAGAACCGTCATCGGCAGCGGATCGAACTGCTTGATGATCATCGTCCCACCCTTCGTCCAGTCCGCCGTCGGCGTCAGCTCCACATCGCCGGTCGCAAGGCGGATCGCCTCGCTCCAGTTCTCGAACTCGCGCTGCTTCAGCTCCACCAGCGCGTCCTCGGCAGGCCCGGCCCAGATGCCGCGGGTCTTTTCCACCCTGAGCGTGATATTGGCGATCGCCTTGTTTCTCGCCTGCACCGTGCCAAGCTCGCCCACATTGCCAAGGTCGATATCGAGCGTCCTCAGTTCCGCCTCGTAGGCCAAGCCCACATGCACCTTGGAAGCGGCAATCGGCAGCGTCACCGTACCATTCGTCACCACCAGATCGCGCACCACATTGCCATCCGCCAGCGCCACCAGCACCTTGCCCTCCAGGTGGTGAAGCCCACGCATCGTCTTCGTCGGCGTGCCCTCATAGGAAAGCCCACTATCGACGAAGAACGCATCTTCGGACACCGCAAAGAGGCGCGAATGCATGCGCTCGATGTAACGCTGCGACTTGCCATCCACCGTGCGGCGAATGACGAAATAGACCGCATCCTCATCACCTTCGGCCACCACATTCACCGCCTCGAACTGGCCGTCCGTCTCATGCCGCGTCCAGGCCCACACCTCATGCTCGCGCATGTAGGTCAGGCTCACGCATTGGCCATTGTCCAGCACCACCCAGACGATCGAATAGGGCGACTGCGCAAAGGCCCAGGACACAACCTGCCGGCCTTCGAACAGATGGCGCGACATGATCGTCAGATCCTGGCCAGTGAAATTGTCGTTGGAAAATTCATAGGAATAGTCGCGAATAACCCCGCCCCGCGCCAGCGCAAACAGCATCACGTCGCCCACCGCAATCGGCTGCAACCAGGATGACCCGCGGTTGCTCTGCTTCTTCACCACCATATTGACCGGCGTCATGATCTCTTCACCGCTACCGGCCACGTTGAACTCGTTCGCGGTGGTGAACACCGCCATGCCGCGAGACTCGCTGATCGCGCGGATCTGGTTCTTCTCCTTGGAACGGATGCGCAGGGTAATGGCGTCACTTGCCTTCACCGGCGAGGCCGCGCCGAAATTCTCATAGTTGGCGGATTGCCCGAGCCAAAGCCCCGCCGGCACATTCGCCGTGCCGCCCATGGCCAGCCGCTGCTCGTAAAAATTCACGCAGGCCGGATAGTTGCCAACACTGTTGAAAGGATTGTTCCCTTCCTGCGGGCCGCTCGCCAGATCCGGCGTGATATTCTCATCGGTAAAGCTCGTCGTTTCCGTCCTGCCCACATAGCCATAGCGGCCATTGTCCAGCCGGTAGACCACATAGCTTCCCGCCCCCGGCGTCGCTGTCCAGAACAGCACATTGCGGTTGCCGCGATAAACCATGTCGTTGCGCAGCGTCGCAGGCTCGGATGGCAGGCTTTCTTCCCCCGTCTCGTCGGAGATGGCCGCCACCACATATTTCATTTCCTTGCCATAGACGATAGCCCCGGAGACACCCGTCGGCACCGGCGGTGCGCCCGTTGCGGAGGCTGAGGGGATGGCCGTTCCATCCCCCTGATACTGCGTCTGGTCGATCTCGATTTCCGCAAGCGGCGTTTCGGCCAGAATGCCGGTATTCGCGTCAGAGCGGTAGATGCGATAGAGGGCAGCGCCGGTAGAGGCGTTCCAGGTCAGCCGGACCCGGCGCCCGTCCTCATTCTCATATTGAACCCCGACGGTGACGCCGGCAGACGCCGCACTCTCCGCGCCCGATGCGCTGACTGCCGACACGCGGTAGCCAATATTGGCAACCGAGCCGGTCTTGCGCTTGAAGTACACGGTCCCCTTCACCCCCGTCGGCTTGGCAATCTGCGGCACGAAGGTCAGCGACGAAAACAGCCAGTTGGCATCGCCAAGCCTGGAAAGCTTCATCGGCGGATGTGCCTGATGCGTCAGATACATCACGTCGTTTTCCTGGGCAAAGACCACACGCCGCAACTCCTCCGCCGTATAGGGCGAGGCAATCTCGTAGACGCGCCGCGCCGTGCCGCCACCCGCATAGGCCGGCATGCCAAGCGTGGAGAGAGCCACACCCAGCAGGTCTTCCAGCTGATACGTATTGGCCGTCACATTGCGGATAATGAAATTGCGATTGTTCAGCGCACTCATGCCGGCAACGCCGGAAATGAAAACCTCATCGCCATTCGCAAAGCCATGCGCTGCGGACGTCACCACGCCATTTGCGGCAATGGAAACGCCGGTAATCGCCTTCGCCGCTTCCAGCACCGGGCTCCCGGCGCGATAGACGCGCATCTTCAAATGGGAGAACTCCAGATTATAGGTCTGGTCCGTTTCCGCATCGAAGATGAAGGGGAGCAGAATGGCAAAGCTCGACCCCCGCGTCCGGCCGATAAATTCCAGCCCGCTGCGGTTGGATGCACCGCCATGCGGGTGAATGAAAATGTTCTTCGCCACCTTCAGACCGGACCGATATTTATCCACATCGACCCGGGCCCACAGCGCCGGGCTCAACTCGCCGGAGGTAAAGGCCGGCTGCATCACGCGCAAAATCGCCATGGTCTCAGCCCCTCGCCGTCATCAGTGTGGAACTGTCGGTCCAGCTCGATCGATTTTCATCCGCATCCGCCTCCTTCGCCGCCTCGAAGGACGAGGCCGCAATCTGGTAGGCATCCTTACGGGTGGATTGGTCGGAGGTCAGTGGAATAGCGATCTTGGCAGACAGCGCCCAGCTCAACGCCTCTTCGAAAAGCGGCGGATAGCGCGCCGGGTCATCGAACTGCCGCACGAATTCCAGCTTCGCCGGAGACTGATCGCAAAAGATCAGCCCCTCAGTCGCATGATAGGCCACATCGTCTGCATCGCCTGGCAAAAGCACGGCCGGCACGATGCGCAGCGGCTTCAAACAATTCTGCGGCCGCGCATAGGCGTGGCGCCAGCGCTCAGGGCGCGGATTGGCCACCTCCGCCAGATCGACCATGGTCTTGGCAAATTCCCATTCATAGGATTGCAGCAACCGGTCGCGCGTCAGCGCATAGTGAAGCTTGCAGGTGCGCGCCTCGGTCGAGGGCTCGTCTATGTCGGAAATGGTCTTCTTGCCGATATTGGACAGCGCAATGTTGCAGATGCTGGTAACGGATGACATTCGCTTCTCCAAAATAGAAAACCCGGCTCTGGATTGAGCCGGGTTCAACGTCTTAAGCTTGATCGACAGGGATCACCCCTGGGTCGCCTTGTCCTCAAGTGCGGCGATAATCTCGGCCTTGGTCGAAGGTGTCGCTTCGCCCAGAATCTTGCGCGCCGCCGCCTTGAAGGTCATGAACTCGACGCCCGGATCGCCCGCCATCTTCACCACATCCGCCGCGGTCTTCTCGGCAGAAGCAACGGGCGCATTGCGCGTCAGCCGCTCGATTTCGGCATTCTTCTCGGCGATCTCCGCCCGAAGAGCCTCGATTTCGGCATTGTCGACATGGGCAGTGCCGATGCCCTGGCGCTGATCCTCCGCACGCTTGCGTGCTGCCACCTGCAGCGCCAGCGCTTCTTCCGGCGAAATCTCGCTCATCCAGAAGGGCGAGAAATGCGCCTCTGTGGCGATCTCGAAAACCTCGCCTTCTTCGCGAAAATGCCCATAGACACCGGCCCGGGTCGCCATCACGGTCTTAGTCATAATTATTGTCCTCCGAGGCGGCCACCACACCGGCGGTGATCTTGCCCGCCGTCAGCGGACCGGTCGCAACCGTATAGGCAAGACGGGCATAGCGCTCGTCGGCACCGCGCGGAAAGAACTCCAGCGGAAACACATAGCCCGCTACAAGCGAGGCCTTGGGGATCGCGCCGGAGGTCCAGGCCACTTTGGGCGAGGAAAACGCCTCATTGTCGTCGGTCTGCAGATCGACGGTCAGCGTCGCCGCACCGGCGGCAAGTGCGGTCTCCACCATCTGCAAGCGAAGATCGACCTTCTTGCCGCGGCCAAGATCCTTGCGGATCGCGGCAGCGGCACCCACCGGTTTGCCCGAAGCGCCGAAGTCGATGACATTGGTGGATACGGTCGAGGCGGTGATCGCCTGCGCATCCGAGAAGAGATTCTGTGCGTCAAAAATCATGGAGTGTCACCTGTTTCAGACCGTCCTCAGACGATCTGCCCTTCTGTTTCGAGAATATTGTCGTCGCGGCGAATCGGCACGCCCAGGAAGGAGACGATCGGCTTGCCCTGGCTCTGGTCGAGCGTCAGGTTCACATTGGTGCGGTTCATTGCCTGCTTGTGCAGGAAGGTCTGCACCGTCTTGCTGGCATAGATCACCGTCTTGCCGTTCGGCTGGTTCGGGTTCTGCAGCGCGTAATAGCCGTCGATCATCAGGTTGATGAGATCGGCACCGCCCGCCGTCGGGTTGGCGCGAAGGTCAGACACGTCGATATTGGCGATACGCGCCACGCCGCGCCAGTCGCGCACGGAAAGGCCGATATCCTGCTGGAATTTCTCGCGGTACACATCGTAGAGCGAGCCATCCGGCAGTTCCTTGGTGGTCTTGCCCTTGTCATCGCGCTGCAGACCGGCCTTCGATCCTTCCGGATAAAGCAGGTGAACGGAATCCTCACCCCAGGTGACGAACCAGATGGAGGTGTTGTCCGAGCCCGTGCCGCCCGCATCGACGATCTGGCGGCCATTGGCGGCGGATTTGGAATTGAAGCGGGCATGCAGGCCGGTAAAGCGCTCCGGGTTAACGTCGATATCGCCATAATAGACGGTAGAGCCCAGCATGTTCGCCATGCCCGCAATATGGGCCTTGGCTTCATTGAGACGAAAGCGCGCCGGGTTCTTGGCGATTTCGACGAGCTTGGCGTCGACTTCGGACCAGTCTTCCAGCATGCCGGTCGCGTCCTTCACCTGCGCCGTCGTGCCCTTGGTCGGCAGAACGCCCTTGTAGAGCTTGCGCCAGGTGGGAACGGGAAGGCCGGTGCGCACCGTCGTCAGATGCGACGAGCCCATGTTGCATTCGAAGATCGGCGCGTCTTCATACATCGCGTTGAACTGCACCAGCATGTCGATGATGGTGGAAATGTCGTCGCCCCAGCCCTGCTTCTTCAGGTCGGAAAGGGTGGGATACATATTGCCGATAGTGGCCATGTGTTAACCTCGTGTCGTTGATGTTGTCGCTCCATACATCGCCTGTTCGGGCGAGGTCGGAGGGGCTGCTGCGGTTTCCGACGATGCGGGCTTGTCATCACTGAGAGCGTTGCCGACACGGGCCAATAGCCGGAAAAGTCCGGGATGGTTGCCAATCCCGATTTCGACGAGATCGCGGCGGAGAGCATCGTCTCCGAACGTCGCAATCACGCGGTTTGCGTTGTTGAGGCTGGTCGCGAGATTATCGCCGCCAAAGTCCCGGTCGGCGCGGATTTCCTGCTGCCAGTCGGAGGTGATCTTCTGGTGGCGCTCGCTCAGCGCGTCATATTCCAGCTTGCGCTGCTCGGCGATCACCCCGGCCAGACGGCTCGCCTGACCATTCGTCAGGCCAAGCTCCTTCATCACCGGGGATGCGCGGTCCAAGAGCGCCCGGTCGAGTTCGATGCCACCATCGAGCTTGATGTCGTATTGACCATTTTCAGGCACCAGATCGGCGGCATCGCCCGGTTCGGGAGACAGATTGCCACCCTCCCCTTCGCCGCCCTCTCGCCCTGCCCCCTTCTGACCGGCGACAAGCGGCTCCGCCGCCCCGTTCAGAAGCGTCGCATCGGCGCTCTCATTGGCGTTGGCATTGCCGCCATGATCCGGGGCAGCGCCCCAATCGGTATGGCCTTCCGGCGCAAAGGCGGCGCTATTCATCCACTGTCTCAGCATGCTCTTCCCTCTTGCGCTTTTCCGCGCGTCTGTGGGCCTCGATCATCATCTCGGCATAGGCGGTGGGTTTGATCTGGTTCAGCTGGTCGATGATGGTGACGCCGATGATCCGGCGACCGATGTGAATGCCGGTCTCGCCATTCACCACATGCGGCGCGCCATAGACGTTGCACTGGCAAAGCACCCACCAGAGAAATTCGCGCGCACGCGGCTCCGCCAGCACGAACTCGGTTGCGAGATCGAGCGCCTGTTCCTGCATTGTTTTGGCTGTCATCCGGCAATTCCAAGCTTGCGCAGCAGTTCCACCGGCCCGCCATTATCGTCGGTGGCGGAAAGCGCCTGTGCCGCCTGCGCACCATCCTTCAGTGCTGGTGCCAGCTTGGCGGCGGCTTCCGTCGTCTGCGCCGCCTGTTGCTGTTGCAACCGCTCGTCGCGGATCGCCTTCACCTTGTCGTCGGAGCGCACGATGGTGGAGACCACCCCGATCGCATCGCCATATTCGTCGATCGCCTGGTCGACATCGAGCTTGTCCACCGCGTCGGGTCGCGCACCGGCAAGATTGCCGACGAAACTCACCATCCGCTCGATAGAGCCGGTCGAAACCGCAAGCTGCGCCTGGTAGAGCGTCGAGATATTGTCGACATTCAGCTCCTCGCCCTGCAGATCCTGCGGCGCGTCCGGCAACTCGTCGTCATCGTCTAGCTGATAGAACACCCAGTCCGCCAAGGGCTGGATCAGCTCGTGATGCTGTCGCTCCACCGTTGGTCCAAGCTGCTGAAGCTGTTCTTCCTTGCGCTGCGTCAGCTCGAACTGGTTGCGCGGCTGAACCCCCTCCATCGTGCTGATCGCCATGAAGAGATCGGCATAAAAGGCCCGGTCCACCCGGCGCTTCGCCTCGTCGATATCGGCGGCCAGATCACCGAGCGGCACATTCACCTCGAAGGCACGGCGATAGGCGGCAGTGCCAACACTCTGCTCGTCCACGAAAGTCACGGTACCAGGCAGCGAGGAATTGCGCTTGTTGCGAAGCGAGGTCGGCGCCACCAGCGGCGGGCGCACCTGGTGCTCGATGCCCATGCCCTTCCAGCGCTGCTCGGTCTGCAGCATCTTTACATCCGGCAGCGCATCCATGCCGGGGCATGTGGCAGCATAGACATCCTCGCCCACCACATCCCAGCGCGGCGCAATCAGCGGATTGCGGTCGAAACCGCTCACCTCCAGCATCTTGTCGCGGTCCTGGCCCGCTTCCCAATAGTTGGACATGAAAGGCTTGTTGGCCTTGGTCGGGCGGGCGGGATCGCGGGCGGAACGTGGCTCGATGGCGTTGAACACCTCTACCACCTCGTCGTAATTGCCCCGGTCCCAGAGGTTCTTGATGGTGGAGGACACGTTCGACCAGTCCATATCGCGGAAATTGGGCTTTGCCACCCAGCGCCCGACGATCTGCTCCACCGTCATCCACACGCGGCGATAACAGGTATCGACCCGCATGCCATACTGGCTCTGCGCCAGCCAATATTGCCCGACCGGCGGCAAGATGCCGTGCAGGCGGCGCCCGGCGCGCGTCAGGATCAGGCAGAACTGCCCGAACAGAAGCTCGTCGCCATAACCGGAATGAAGACAATTATATATATTCGAGACGGCCAGCCGCTCACGCGCCCGGCGTGTCGCCTCATAAAGGTAATCTTTCACAGGGCCGAATTCGCGCAGGTCCTTGTCCGTAATGCTGTAGCGCATCCAGGGCCGCGTGGGAGACGTCAGCCCAGCCTGCATACCCGATTGCGCCACGCGATGGGCAAGCTTCGGCGAATTGTCGATGATCTTCTTGTTGCCGTTGATCCCCTTCGGGTCACGGGCATCCCCCTTGCGGTAGCGACCGGGAACGATAAAATCGTTCAACTCCTGCCACTGCGCCTCATAGGGGTTGCGCTCCTTCTGCAACGCCTTCAGGCGCCGCTCATGCCGTTCGCGGATCGTATCGGCCATATCAGCCTCCCAACAGGTTTTTCTTGCCGCTCGTATCCAGCGCACCCACGCCCTGAACCCCGGTCAACATCGTGGACGTCGCCGCCCGCAACCGATCCCGCGTGCGCCGCCCGGCCCCATTCACCGTCTGGACATCCGGCTCGCGCTGCGCCGCATACTCGATCGGCAACTTCGGATCCTCCGGCTTCGCCACCTTGGGAGACTTGAAAACACACATCGCAAAACCTCGAATTGAAGACAGACAGAGCAAGCCCCGCGCTGCGGGCCCTTCGGCTTAAATTTCATGGAAACAATCACTTAGGGCAGAGCACCCACCCTGCGTCTTCCGCGGGCTTGACCCGAGGACCATCGGCATCGCAACAGACGCAACGTTCCGGATTGCAGAGGACTACTCCCGAACGACCCTCATCCCTGTGCTCGTCACAGGGATCCAGTCAGACCAAATCCTTGGTCTGGAAAAGCTCTTTCGCCACGCAGACGCGCGGCGGCTGAATTCCTGTGACATGCTCGGACTTGATCCGGGGAACAGGAATGAGGCAGGGAAGAACCTTCGCCAAAATATGGCTAGCAGACGACATCATAGAAACGGCGCTACACCCCCGCGCATCAGATGGCACACCCCTCACCCAAACGGATTATACCCATCCCCATCACCACCATACCCGGTCTCCCGGCTATGATTATACCGCTCATCCCCCCGCCCCTTAGGCAAGACAGGCCGGGCAAAGGTCAGTCCAAGCGCATCCGCACGGTTGGGAGAAGGAAGCCCCCGCGCCTTCATGTCTTCCTTGCTCTCGATCTGCAGCTTGCCATCCACGCGGGCCACAAGCTCAGGGCCGATCAGGTCGTGGTAGAGAATGTCGTCGCGCGCATCGAGCGCACCGCCCTGTTTCAGCCAGTCGCGCATGCCCTTCCACATTTCGGCACGCTTGTTGAGACAGCCGCGGTCGATGCTCTTTTCGGCGAAACTGACGAGCTGCCATGTGCGCCCCAGCGTCACGCCGGCGGAATAGATGCCGGTGCCGTGACCAAGATCGATGAACACCGCATCGGCCTGCAATTCATCCTCGAAGCGCGCCACGTGGTTTGCCACCAGAATGTCGTTGTCGTTCTTCGGCATGGTCATCAAAAGCCGGGCATAGAGCCCCTGGCGCAGATAGATCACCAGCTCGTCGTCACCCGTCCAGGCCGGATCGACACCGATGATCTTCGGTGCGAAATCATATTGCTCCTTGCGAAGATGCACCTTCTGGGCAGCATCCACATCCTCGGTGGAAATGAACTGCTTTGCCGATGTCGATGGAAACATGCCGCGCACTCGCACTTTGACGAAATCGCTGTCCTCGCCGTAATCGCTGACCCATTCGGCAAGTTTCTTCTTGTTGGTACCGGGCACCGTGCGGCTGTCGATCTGCCGTCTGATCCAGCGCCGGCGATGCCGGCGGAAACACTCGCGAAACCGCCCGGTATTCTGCGTCGGATTGCCAAACACGATCCAGATGATGATGGTGTTCTCGTCGGTCAGCGCGCCTTCGGCCACTTCCCAAACACTGTCGGTAATCTTCGACGCCTCATCGAACATCAGAACGATAATCCGGTCCTTGTTGTGCAAACCGGCAAAAGCCTCGGTATTGTTGGCAGACCAAGCGACGAAATCCAGCCGCCACAAATCCGCGTGTCCCCGATCGCGCGACTTGATCGACATGGCCTGCGTCTCGAACCAGTGGCTGGTGATCGAGGAGCGGAACCACTTGCCCACTTCCGGCGATGTCTTGGTGCGCAGCTGCGTCTCGGTATTGGCGGTCACGACGATCTTGCAATCGGCAAAACACGACATGGCCCAGTTGGCCATCATCCCCATCTGCGCCGATTTGCCGATCCCGTGGCCGCTCGCCACCGCAATCTGCAAAGGCTGGTAGCGGTTCTCGCTGTTCAGATGCTGACGGATCTCGTCATTGATATCCGCCTGCCAATCCCGCGGCCCCGCGATACCGTCAAGCTCGCCCTGCTCCCAATCCCACGCAAACCGCGCCCAGCCTTGCGGATCATACTGAAACCGCGCCGCCGCCTCGATAATCTCCGCATCGAGATCGGCATCCACACGGCCCTTGCTCGCCTGCTTGGCATTGCCCATGAACGATCTCCCGGCAAAGCCTGCAATGTCTGATTTGAAAGGCCGGCGCTGCATATCTCGGTAAGCACTGACACGCCCCAAATTTCGACGGGGCGCCTGTTCAGCAACGGCAGTCGTCAAGGACAGTCGCATCGCCGGCACCGTCACCCTTAGCAACGAAACCCGTTAGCCCAAAGCTCGCGCCTTGGCCCGCGCCAACCGCTCGGCCAGCGACCCACTAACCTCGACCTCGACCTTCTCCCGAAACGCCTGCACATCAATATGCTTGCCAATCAGCTCCAGCCGCTTAATCCGGTCACTGAGTTTCACCTGCGAAACCCGCCCGATCGCCTCGCGGCTCTCGCCACGCCCCTCGAACAATTCCTTCACCTCAACCGCCGCAACCATCCCCTGCCGCCAGATCAAAGGCCACTGATCGACGGGCTTCAGCCCGCCATTCTCATCGTAAAGATCGGCAATATCCGCCAGCGCCTCTTCGGCAAGACGCGACAGCAACCAGTCCGCATGGATTTGCGTGCGCTTCGAACGCTGCTCCTTCGCCGTGTCAATTGCGTCTCTGACCGCCGGAGTCCGCAACAGCTTCCACGCTGTCTTATCCGGGTAAGAGCGGCTATACCCTGCCCGGAGCGCGGCTTGGCTGGCATTCAGATCGACAAGATATTCCTCAACGAAAGCCTGCTGCCTCGGGGTCAATGGCCGTGGTGTTGTCATAGGAGCTGGTCTCAGTGAGGCGTTACGGTGAGGCATGCGAAAGGCAGAGGAGAGCGCCACCTGCGACAGCCAAATCTCTGCACCAGTTCACTCATTGTTTATTGATTACGTAGCTCCCGCCATGCATTCTCAGATAGGCGATTTATACCCAGGACACTCATGAGTACGTGGCTACAGATTCTGCCTGCTTTAAGCGGCTTTGTTGGCGTTATAGTTGGCTCCGGTTGCTCGCTTATCGGTCAGCACTGGCAACGACGACATGATGTCACCCAGCGAAAGCAATCGATCTCCTTTGCTATCGCAGCAGAAATAGAAGCTTACATAGAAATAGTCGATCAGCGGGAATGGGTGCAACTTGCCGAAGTTTTGATCGCGCAGGCTATAGATGGACGTATCCCAAAAGTGGAAAATTGGCTACCTGAGCAGGAACAAGCAAAGGATCCGTTTCCTATATTCGCGTCCAACATGGCTAACATCGGAGTGTTGGGACCCATCACTGGCCCTTTAGCCAAATTCTACACACGGGTTGTCGGCATAAGAACGACCGTCACGAGTTTGCAGCTTGGAGTCTATGACGATCTAGGCCCAGAGGGTATAGCGGGAGTGATCCGCCGCGAGGTTGATCTCTGGTTAGAGACGGTCGTTTTAGGTCGAAAATTGGTCCAAGATTTACGTGCTTTGTAGAAGGATAGAAAACAACCGCTGGAGTTATGATAATACCTCACTTTTAAAGAGGACTAGAAACTTCAAGCTGAACGTCTTCGTGCGGAGCTGACCGAAGACCACCCTAACAAGACAGATGCTTCAATGAGCCAGAAACGCAAAAAGCGACCCGAAGGCCGCTCCCAAATACAATTCTTCAAATATGAAGACATGTCATTTATCGCTATTTCGGGAAGAAAAGTCAAACGCTAAAATCCTCAAAACTCAAAAATCTTCTAAAGCTCTGAAAAATATATTTTAAAATCCACTGATCCAAAGGACGATTTGTATAGAGAACCCGCTTTGACGGCTGGTGCGACATTCATCGTCAGTAGCGGCAGGCATTTCGAGCATCCTGCCGACAAGGCGTTCGGCATATCGGTGATGAGAGCCGGAGATTTCGCGGCGGAATTGACGAGAAGGAGACAATCAACATGAGCACCTATCTCCTCAGATTTTGACCTTTGCTTTCACGGCCTCTGCAAGCGGTAGCAAAGGTCAAAAGCAGACCATTAGTCACGAACGATCTGCAAAAGCGGCTCAAAACTATAGAGCGCTGGCCGTCGACCGGCAGCAGGCTCAAGAGTCCGTATCAGCCCGCGTTCGGACAAGATGCGCGTGAACCGGTGAGCGGAGGGTCCAGGAATTCCAGATTTTTTGGTGAAAACGTTATTCCTGAAAACTGGACGCGAAAAAAGGAAGTCCAGAGCCGCTGTGCTCCACTGCGATGTCAGGAGTTGCGGAAACTCTTTTTTCAGCTCTTCGTAAAGGTCGCGAATCCGTTCGGCTGTTGCCAGGTTTTTTTGCGCCTGGGCTTCCAAGGCTTCGAGAAAGAAAATGATCCACTCGGTCCAAGCCCCCGACTTGGACACGTCACGCATAAGATCGATATATTCATCGCGGCGATCTTCAAAATAGCTACTGATATAGAAGTGCGGCGCGGAGATCGCTCCGGCTTTCCAAAGCATGAGGGTGATCAACATCCGCCCAATTCTGCCATTACCCTCTTTGAACGGATGCAGGGCCTCGAACTCCAGATGAGCGACTGCCGTCTTGATGAGAATCTGCCAGTCATCCGAGTCGATGAACGCGAAAAGACGATCCATGCCATCTTGAAGTTGTTCGGGTCGCATTGGCACGAAATGAACTTTGCGGCGCATTCGATCGGCGAGATAATTTTGCTCCGTCTTATACTCGCCGGGGGATAGATGCGCGCCGCGACCGAAACCAAGAAGAACGCGATGCGCGCTTTTTACGAGAAAGCCGGACAGTGGCGCTCCCTGCTCCATACTGCGCTGGGCGGCTGACAGGGCGCGAGTGTACAAAAAGACCTCAATCGCTTCATTACGATAGTGGCCACCCGTCTCGTCACCGCTTTCTTCCTGATCGGCTTCATATCGCAACACTTCGTCGAGCGTACTGACCGTGCCTTCCATACGGGAAGACACAACGGCTTCTTGATTTCTCAAGGGCGCCAGCAGAATCTCGCTATTATGCATGCTCTTGAGCATTTGATCGTAGCGCGCCAGAGCAGCGGATGCGGATGCCACCGTCGTAATGAGTCTGCCAGCATCGATGGACCGCGGTGGAAACTGATCATAGTGATATTCGACCGCTTCAGAGAGGTCCAAGCCTGGGCGCTGCGCCATTGTGATGTCCGAGTTTCAGGATTCTTGACGTATCAGCTACGATGTAATGCCTGATCACGGAGCCGTTGTCTATCAAGAATGGTTATTTTTGATAGACAACACGGTTTGATGTGCATCTGTATCACTCAAACCCATTTGATTTTCAAAATACCGGATTATTGATAGTCAAATCCTTTTGCGTATCACGCATGCGAGACAAGCCGGTTTGTCTTTCAAAAAGCGACAATTTTGAAAATCAACCTCTTCTATGCACCGGATCGTTGTTCATCCGGCGTGGGAAGCCACTTGAAGCTATGTAAGGGCTTCTCGCATAGCCCATAAAATTGGCGTGGCGAGGGCGACGCGAACGCCGCCGCCTTCAAGACTTTTCACCCCAATCACACCCCAAAAAACCGCGCAAGCACATTGCACACCACCCGCAAGTCCCCCAGCATATGGTGCTGCCGCTCGCCCTTGATCACGCAGAAATCCAGCGCTGCCCAAAGGTTCTGCCGTAGCTCGTTCTGCGCGGTCTGGACGGTCTTGCGGCATCCGTCATAGCGGGCAATCACCGCCTTGCACCATTTCTCGTAATCCTCGCTGATCGTCTGGGAGGGCGTGCTGCGCTCGCTCCTGTCGCGTTCCCCATCCGGCGCCTTGATCGCCATCATATAGGATTGGCGCAGTTCCAGAAACCGCACCGCGCCCTCATACTGGTCGTCGCTCAGGCCGTCGCGTTTGCCGAGCATGTTCAGCGTGCCGATATAGGTTGCCGCCCGCGGATCACGCGCTTCTTCCATGGTCACACCCATGCGGCTTGCCCGCGCTTTCAGCGCCACGCTGTCTGCTGGCGCGTGGGCGCGGCCGGATCTTGAGATGCGCCCATTCGGCTCGCGCGCCACATTGATCACCTTGCGCCGTCCGCGCTTCTGCTTCAGTTTTTCGGCCTTGCTGGTCATGCTGCTTGTCCTTCCGATGTTGCGTCACAAAGTTCGTTTGATGTCGTTTCTGCGGGCCAGTGGGCAGCTTCACACGCCGCCGCTTGTGCCTTCGCCTTTCGGTAGAGATGCAGAATGGAGGTGTGGTCGCGGCGCATGAAGCGGGCGATCTGTGGGTAGGTCTTGCCCAGCGCATCGCGAAAATGCACCACCATCTCCATCCGGATCCGCACCAGCCAGCGGGCGCGCACGTCGCTGCGCACCAGTTGCAGCGTGGCGTCCGGGTGCTTTTCGAGAACAAAGCGCGCCGCATCCGCCATGCTGTCGCGGGCGCGCGCCTCCAGCGGGCTGACGAGGCGCAGAAACCCGTCCACGCGGCTCGTCTGGATCAGGGTGAAACTCAGCTGTGTTTGCGGATAGAGGCTCATCGTCTGTCGTCCTTGCCGATGCGTGTCTTTGAAATCTTCGAAGGGTGCTGCGGCGTCTTTTTCATCGCATCCAGCGTCGCCTGCACCTGCGGGTCGAGAGAGCCATGCAGGAACCCGACCCTTGCCGGGGCCCCGGCACGCGCCTCAGCCACAATCGCCCTCACCCGCGCTTTCACCGCAGGATCAGCCCGCTCGATAGCAATCAGCGCCCGCCGTTTTTCATCCGCCGCACGATCGAACAGCCGCGAGGCCTCGGTGCGCAGCGCATAGCGTTCGGCGTGAAAAGGCGCGATGATGGCTCTGGCCTGCTTGCCGAACTCCGCGCAGGTCGGCACGAACTGGCCGGTATGGTTGGCAACCCGCCCGGCCATAAAATCATTGGCCGCCTCGCACACCGCCCACTCCGGCAGATCGGCGCAAACCCCGCGAAACTCCCGGCCAAAACCCGCCACATCCATGCCCGGCTGCGGTCGAAACTGGCCAATCAGCCGCAATGCAGTATCGCGAACGGTCTCAGCTGCGGCAGGCGCCAGAAGCCGGTCGATTTCCTGCACCCGCAGGGCAATCTGCCGCGCACGCTCTCGATATCGCTCCGGCAGCCGGTCGAACTGATCCTTGGCAATGAGGTCAAACATCCTGGAAAGCCTCCATCAAAACATCGCGGGATGATTTTTTCGGCGCGACCGCGCCTTTAGAAAAATCGCCAGATTTTTCTTCTATGGCTGTGACTCTGGAAGCAGTGCTTCGGCTCTGCGCCCGCAATGCCTTCGCATCGCTGTTTTTCTCAGCCTTCCAACGGGTTACGGCGCTATCCCTGGCTTTCGCCTTGCGCTCCATGGCCTTTTCCCGCTCCAGCCGAAGGCGCTTCTGCACCCATTTCTTCCGCCGCTTGTCGAGCTTCCAGAACGCCATCACCACCGGCTTCATCGCCCGCCACTTGGCCGGCGAAACCTTGGCCTGCAGCGCCAGCAACGCGTCGTCGTCAACAAGCGAACAATCGGGAGAGCGCCAGGCCTGAAACAGCAGCAGCAGATAGGCGCCATGCTGCTCGGTGGTCAGATGCACCGTGTCGGCGAGATACGCATCGGTCCAGAACGGCATGAAAGGCAGGTTAGCCATTGGCATTCTCCGCGCGCATCGGCGGCGTGCCCCAGGCGTCCTTGCCGGGGTGATACTTGATCACCGCCACATTCGCCGCCCGGCTTTCTTCGCGAAGCCGGGCAAGCTCGTTGTAAACATCGGCTTCCGTGCGCCCCAGAATGTAGGCGATCTCGGCGGTGTCATATCCGGAGCGGAAAAGTGTCAGTGCCTTGCTCATGCGTCATCTCGCTTCTCGCCATAAGGCGGCAAAGGTCTCCCGCCGTCTGAACCGGTGGCGCAGACGTCAGGCTTGGTCTTGGCAATGGTGATCTCCCGCCGCACCGTCACGGCGCGGTCGAGGCGCGTAAGGCCGAAAGCTCGGCGCTCCGGCTCAAAGTCTGCCTCCCGACAAGCACATCCAACCGTCCACTTGGGACGGCAAAGGCTTCGAGGTAGGAAGGGGTTGGGCTGACGGCCCGGGGAGGATAAGCCGTCAGCCCGCTTTTGATCGCCGGAGAGGAGAAGCGATCAAAAGCTGATATGCAGTCATGCGGCAAACACTCCGGCCTTCACGCCGCCAGCCGTTCCCGGTTGATGCGCTCCATCTCGCAAAGAAGCTCGGCCTCCAAGGCCTCGATGTCGATGCGCACATCCCCATCGTCATGCGTCGCTGCAGGATGCGCAGTGCTGCTTGTCGTCATAGCCGCGCCGCCTCTTCGATTGTCAGCAGCGCGCAGACTGGGCGGGCAAAGGTCACGGTGATCCTGATCAACGTGTTCCAGTCCGGCCCGCGCTCGATCAGGTCATGCAGCTCGTCCAGTTCCTCGATGGCATATTCGACATCGACGACACCCGCGTCGCTTCGATATTCGGCCACCGCCTTCCAGCGCGCCACGCCCAGACCGGGCTTTTCCAGAACGTCAGTCATGCTCTTTCCCTTCCCGTATTTCGACCGGCGTCACCGCTCCGCACGCGTCGCAGAACCGCTCGATCTGGTGTTCGATGGAAAGCGGACGCCGGCATTCGCGGCAGCCGATGTAACTCTGCTGAAACGCGGCGCGGCGCGCCTGCGTGGATGCTTCGATACGAACGGAACTCATGCGCGCAAATCCTCCTTCAAGGGAAAGCCCCGCCTTCGCCCCGCCCCGATGCCTGAGAGCAGACGGCCCGGCAAAAGACGCTTCCGCCTTTCGCCTCAGCGCGTGCCGCTCACCAAAGACATCGGGGCGCAGGTCCAGACGAGGGACAAACCCATCCCCCGCCATTCGCAAAGCAGACACCGTCTCACCCGCAACCGCTTGCGTCGCGCAGACGTGCCCGGCGTCGGGCAGCGGCGGCAAAAGCAACGGCTTGTCACAGCTGCTTGCCGCAGCAAGCCCGGCTTGAAAGCCACCTGCCTCGGCGGCATGGTTGATGTGATGACGAAATCTGTTCATACAAGAAAACTAGTAAAAATCCAGGCGCCCGTCAACTAGTTTCCTTGTGTGCTTTTCCACAAGCGTTCTGGTAATAACTAAGCCATGGGAATTATTGGCGAAAATCTGAAGTCGATCAGGAAGATCAAAAATCTTTCGCAGGCGAAAGTTGCGGAACTGTCTGGCGTCAGCCAGCAGCTCATCTCGCAGCTCGAGACCGGCTTGACCGAAAAGACCACGGAGCTTCCCGCTCTCGCCCAGGCGCTCGGTGTCGGCGTCCATGAGCTCGACCCATCCTACACGCCGGATGCGGAGGGCATTCCCACGTTAAGCGTGCCCTATCTCGCCTGGGTCAGCGCCGGCGCCATGATCCGCGATGACATTGCCGATGAAGCGCTTGGCCTCATCCGCGTGGCGGATTTGCCGGCCTCCGGAGACTGGATCGCCTTGAAAGTCATAGGAGATTCCATGGATCGGATCTCTCCGCCCGATTCCGTCATCTTCGTCGATCGCAGCGACCGCAACCTCGTACCCAATGGCTGCTATGTCATTTCAGACGTGGAAGGCAACGCCACATATAAGCGCTACCGCTCAGGCCCCATGCGCTTCGAGCCGGTTTCGACCAACCCGCAGCATGAGCCGATCTTCCCGGACAACGATCCCATCATTGTCGGTCGCGTCCGCCGCTCGATCATCAACATGTAAACCATTTGGGAGGACTGCCCTCCCGATCCTGGACCACCCCCGCCTGACGGCGGCTACCACGCAAGGCCCTGCGTTCCCAACGCGATTCTCTCTTTGTTCTCATATCTACTAGTTTTCTTGTTGACATAGCTACTAGTATTATAGTAGACGTTGCTCGCTCATCAGGGGGTAAGACGACTCGGGGATCGAGCAGTGAATTCTCCAGCGAGACAGCGATGACGAGGAGGTTCTCCCATGACCGCACCTGGCTACATCATCGGAAAAGACGAGATGCTGCTCATTGCCACCCGCTGGCGCGATGGCGATACGGTTCTTCTGGAAATGCCCGTGCGCCTTTAAAAGGCGCAAGAAATCCAGGCCCTCATCGATGAAACAACCTCCGAAAACTGCACGGTAATTGGCGTCGATCTTTACGACTTCAAGGCCAAGAAGGGCATGTCCATCGCCGAGGATTTCGATCTCCGCTCCTTCACCGAGCGGGAGGAAGACGGCAGGGAAGAAGAGGCACGCGACGAGATCGCTCGACACCGCCGCCTGCGCCACGGCACCGGCCTCTACAACACGCTGAACCATGTGCAGCAGGACATCCAGTCGCGGGCGTGATCAGGACGCCCCAACCACTGAACGACATCGCCAACACACGCAGCCAAGCACATCGAAGGCAAAACCCTCACCCCTTCACCGGCCTCGGGTTGCCCGCCTCGTCCACCGCCACCATGATGAAGATCGCTTCCGTCACCTTGTCGCGGGATTGCTGCGAGTGGCGGCGCGTCCAGGCCTCGATCTTCAGCGTGATCGATGTGCGGCCGATCTTTTCGATACGGGTGTAGACGCACAGCGTATCGCCGATCTTGACCGGCTTCTTGAAGATGATCTCGTTGACGGCAACGGTCACGGTGCGCCCGCCTGCAGCGTCATTGGCGCGAACGAATGCGGCAAGGTCCATCTGCGACATCACCCAGCCGCCAAAAATATCCCCTGCGGGATTGGCGTCGGCCGGCATGGCAAGCGTCCGCAGTGTCAGTTCCATATCGGTAGGGGGTTGGGTATCCATGAGCTTAAACCTCTTGATCGCGCACCTCCCAGTGCCGCGATACCCTATTCGCCCGCCCCCCGAAAAGAGCCATTTCGTCGTGGCTGGTTTTCGTTTCCGGCATGCCGGCCTTGGCACGCCTCAACAACACCGCATGTTGAAATCGATCCGCGCCAATAACAAGCCTCGTGTGCGGATGTTGCTATGCGCACATCGAAATAGAGCCGCATGTCACATTCCGCCGAATCGCATTAATACTGGGGCGCACAAGTTTCGGTAACGCTTCATTAACTATAGTGGGTCAATCTCTTAATGAATTAGCGTGTGTTCACATACTTCCAGATGCAGGGCGGGGCTCTAAAAATGGCATATGACTGGAGTGGGAATGACATCAAGCAAAGGCATTATGACCGCGTGATCGTGGCTGCCTTGCTTACCCTTGTATCGATTGCGGTCACGGCACCTTTCATGCTGCATTTCGAAACCGACATGACGGCGAAAGCGCAGGCCGAAAACCGCGCGCCGATCATCATCGAAGAGGCCCGGACTATTCGCCTCGCGCGGTCTTGACGCGAGTATTGACAGCAAGAAAGCGCTCAGACAGCGGGTTCGGACAATAGATCGAGCCCGTCTTTACAGCTGCTGCTCCAGATCCAGATGGAGCGTTCGCGGCGACATCGTTTCCATAAAGGCTTCCGATCGCCCGATATAGACGACCGCCGTGTCGCGCATGCCATTCAGAACCGCCACCAACCGGTCGATCGTGTGCTTCTCCAAACCTTCCAGAAGATCGTCGATGAACAGCCAGCGCGGCTTCAACAGCAATGCATTGGCCACCCGGATACAGGCTTGCTCGTCGGAATCGAACTTCTGGTCCCAGCGGATCGCGTCGTTCATCTTCGGAATGATGTGGCCAAGGCCACAGGCTTCCATGGCGGCCAGAAACTCGTCTTCCTTGAACTTCTGCGGCGCACGCGGATAGGACAGGATCTCGCGCAAGGGTGCCGCCGGCATGTAGCCGTGCTGGGCAATGAACAGTATCTCTTCGCGCGGCGGTACGGTGATCTTGCCGCGCCCCCAGGGCCATAGCCCGGCAATCGCGGCAAAGAATAGCCGCCGGTTCACGCCCTGGTCGCCATTGATCATCACCCGGTCGCCAACCGCAATTTCCACCGGGTCTTCGCGCAGGCGGAAGGTGCGCCGTCCATCCTGCCCTCCGGCATCGGGAATGATCTCGATGGCCGAAAGCCGCACGATATCGGTGGCCACGCGCTCCACCTCGATGGCATTGCCATGGCGCTCCACACTGTCCATCTGGATCAGCGCGTGACGGAAGATCGAAACGCGCTGCAGCGTCGCCTTCCAGCTGGCGATCGGGCCGAAATTGTCGATATACCAGCGCAGCGCCACATTCACCTGGTTGAAGGCGCCCACCGCCATCATCAGCCCACCGAAGGTCAGGTTGCCGGAAAAATAGACAGGCGCGGCAATCAGGATCGGCGCGACGATGGCAAGCCAGCCATAACCGGCAGACACCCAGGTCAGATGCGTCAGCGCCATGGCAAGCCCACGGATCACGCCCAGCACCGCGTCGATATCGCCGCGAATGCGGTGGCGCTCGTTCTTTTCACCGCGCGAGAGCGTGATGGCGGTGAGGTTTTCGCTGGCGCGCATCAAGGAGAAGCGAAGCTCGGCTTCCTTCGAGTAGCGCTCGGCATTCAGTGGCACCAGCCGGTAGCCGACAAGGTTGGAAAGCAGCGAGGCAGAGCCCGCATAAAGCAGCGCCGCCCAGACCATATAGCCCGGTATCGCCACCATCTTTCCGCCGATTTCCAGGGCAAAGCCAGCGGAAAGCCCCCAGAGAACGCCAATGAAGCTGACGAGGATGATGGTGGCGTTGACGAGACCGATGGCAAGTGCCGTGCTGCTTTCGGCCAGGTTGCGCACATCGTCATGCAGGCGCTGGTCTGGGTTGATGGCAATGGTGCCGAAGCTTGCAAGCTTGGCGGCGCGGCCGGGCTTCAGCCACTGATCCACCATGTCTTTCGCCAGGCCCTCGCGCATGTTCAGCGCTGTCATCTGGTTCAGCCAGGTCTGGAACACGTTGAGCAGCAGCAGGCAACCGGCAATGATGGCGAACACTTCGAGTTGGTGGATGAAGGCGTTGATATCGCGCCGCTCCAGCGCGTTGTAGAAGGGCGCATTCCACTCGTTCAGCTTCACCTGCCCATAGGCCGTCACGAGGATGATGGTCAGCAATCCGCAGGCCAGCAGGATAAGCCGTCCGCGCACGGGAGAGCCCCAGAACGCATTGCCCATCATGCGCAATTGCGAGCGGAAATTGAGATCGAAAAGCGCATAAGCGGCTTTCTCTTCCGGAGAATTTCCCTGCACTGTCAATGGACCGCCACTTTCTGAAATCGTCGAATCACAACAGCTTACAGCAATCAACTGTCGACCTCTCGGATGACAGCAATATCACTCCGCCCGCCCTTGTCCACACAACCCCGAAGTGTTGCCTGAAATACCGCCGCATCGAATGCGCTACCGGGTCGAAATGTTCCTTGCATTATTTGCGTGCATTGCACAAAGTCGATGCAACAGAGGGGGCGGAACAATCCGCAAATGCCGGTAAATAAAGGCGAAGGGCGAGAACGCGATGATAGTTTTGAAATGGCGTGAGACGATCTGGATGTGGGACTGGGCGAAACACGCAGACGATACGGTCAGTATCGCCGAGGCTTTTTAACGAAGTCACCCGCCAAACCGGCCACGCCATTTCAGTATCATAATCGGGACCTCGCCCTCATGTCGATCAAGGCCAGCATTTATCACCTGACGCATTACAAATACGACCGGCCGGTTCGGCTGGGACCGCAGATCATCCGGCTGAAGCCCGCGCCGCATTCGCGCACCAAGGTCATCAGCCACTCGCTGAAGGTCACGCCCTCCAATCATTTCGTCAATCTGCAGCAGGATCCTTACGGCAACTTCCAGGCTCGGTTCGTCTTCCCCGATCCGGTCACCGAGTTCAAGATCGAGGTCGATCTCGTCGCGGATATGACGGTCTACAATCCTTTCGATTTCTTCGTCGAGGAAAGCGCCACCAAATGGCCCTTCGATTATCCCGAGACGTTGAAGGACGACCTATCGATCTACCGCAAGCCGGAAGAGACAGGCCCGTTGTTCGATGCGCTGATGGCGACCATCGACAAGACCCCCGGCCAGACGACCGTCGATATGGTCGTCGGCATCAATGCAAGGCTCCAGCAGGAGATCGGTTACGTCATCCGCATGGAGCCAGGCGTCCAGACACCGGAAGAAACACTTCTGTCTGGCAAGGGCTCTTGCCGCGATACCAGCTGGCTTCTGGTGCAGGTGCTGCGCCGCTTGGGTCTCGCCGCCCGCTTCGTGTCGGGCTATCTCATCCAGCTGGCACCGGATCTGAAGGCGCTTGACGGACCATCGGGTACGGAAGTGGATTTCACCGATCTGCACGCATGGGCGGAAGTTTATCTGCCGGGTGCTGGCTGGGTCGGGCTTGATCCGACGTCCGGGCTTCTCACCGGCGAAAGCCATATTCCGCTGTCGGCCACCCCC
Source organism: uncultured Agrobacterium sp. (assembly GCA_913777615.1). GTDB lineage: Bacteria > Pseudomonadota > Alphaproteobacteria > Rhizobiales > Rhizobiaceae > Agrobacterium. The sequence continues at coordinate 54,963 of CAJYTK010000020.1, forward strand.
CATTATCGCAATGCCGCTCCCATATCCGGCGGCTATTTCGGTGAGGCCAATACCGCATTCGACTTTGACATGAAGGTCACGCGGGTGGCCGAACATCCGCGCATCACCAAGCCGTTTTCGGATGAAAGCTGGGAAGAACTGAACGCGCTGGGCGAGACCGTGGACCGGGTGCTGACCGCGCAGGACGTGCGCCTTACCATGGGCGGCGAGCCGACCTTCGTCTCCATCGACGATTTTGAATCGGAAGAATGGAACACCGGCGCCGTCGGCCCCACCAAACGGCAAAAGGCGGATATTCTGATCCGCAAGCTGCGCGAGCGCTTTGCCCCCAATGGCTTCCTGCATTACGGCCAGGGCAAGTGGTATCCGGGCGAAAGCCTGCCGCGCTGGACCTTTTCGCTCTATTGGCGCAAAGACGGCAACCCCGTCTGGCGCAATGCCGATCTCGTGGCTGAGGAGGGCAAGGATACCGGCGTCAGCGCCGTCGATGCCGAACGGCTCCTCACCTCGATTGCCGGCCATCTGGGAATCGAGCCCGATCTGGTGCTTCCGGCCTATGAGGATCCGGCGGAATGGCTGATCAAGGAAGCCAATCTTCCCGACAATGTCGATCCGTCGAACTCCAAGCTCAAGGACCCGGAAGAGCGCAACCGTATCGCACGCGTCTTCGAACGCGGCCTGACGGAACCGACCGGCTATATTCTGCCCGTCCAGGCGTGGAACGCGCAAAGCTCCGGTCATCGGCGCTGGGTCAGCGAGCGGTGGAAGACACGCCGCGGCAAGATCTTCCTCGTACCTGGCGATAGCGCTGTCGGATACCGCCTGCCGCTTGGAACGCTCCCCTACGTCCCGCCATCGCAGTTCCCCTATATTCACGAGGCAGACCCTTCCATTCCACGCGGCCCGCTGCCCGATGCCGTGCCGCCTTCGGCGCGTAGCATGCCGGAAGCCTCCTTCCAGGCGGGCGATGCGCCAAACCTTGGCCGCAACGAACAGGTCATCAGCGATATAGCCGGAACGGTGCGCACCGCCCTTTCCGTCGAAGCCCGCGATGGACGCCTTTGCGTCTTCATGCCGCCGGTCGAGCGCATCGAGGATTATCTCGATCTCATCGCATCCGCCGAAGCCGCCGCCACCGATCTCGGCCTGCCCGTCCATATCGAAGGCTATGCGCCACCGCATGACGAGCGCATGAATGTCATCCGCGTCGCCCCAGATCCGGGCGTCATCGAGGTCAATATCCATCCGGCGGCAAGCTGGAAGGACTGCGTCGATATCACCACCGCCATTTACGAGGACGCACGCCAGTCGAGGCTCGGCGCCGACAAGTTCATGATCGACGGTCGCCACACCGGTACCGGCGGTGGCAACCATGTCGTTGTCGGCGGCGCAAACCCCAATGACAGCCCCTTCCTGCGCCGCCCTGATCTTTTGAAGAGCCTCGTGCTGCACTGGCAGCGCCACCCCTCGCTCTCCTATCTCTTCTCCGGCCTTTTCATCGGCCCTACCAGCCAGGCGCCGCGCATCGATGAGGCGCGCCACGACAGCATGTACGAGCTGGAAATCGCAATGGCGCAGGTCCCGGCTCCAGGTGAAGGCGTTCCCCCGCTCCCCTGGCTGGTCGACCGCCTGTTCCGCAATCTGCTCGTCGATGTCACCGGCAACACCCATCGCTCGGAAATCTGCATCGACAAGCTGTTTTCGCCGGATGGCCCGACGGGTCGTCTTGGGCTGGTCGAGTTCCGTGGCTTCGAAATGCCGCCGAATGCGCGCATGTCGCTGGCCCAGCAATTGCTGGTGCGCGCTCTGATTGCCCGTTTCTGGAAGAACCCAATCGGTGGCAGCTTCGTGCGCTGGGGCACCGCCCTTGCCGATCGCTTCATGCTGCCGCATTACGTCTGGAGCGATTTCCTCGACGTTCTGGCCGATCTTCGCGAACACGGCTTCGACCTCAAACCCGAATGGTTTGCAGCACAGCTGGAATTCCGTTTCCCGTTTTTCGGCGAGGTGGAATATGAGGGCTCCAAGCTCGAACTGCGCCAGGCGCTGGAGCCATGGCATGTGATGGGCGAACAGGGTGCGATTGGCGGTACGGTCCGCTACGTGGATTCTTCCGTCGAGCGCCTTCAGGTGCGTCTCGAGACCGCCAATCCCGCTCGCTACACCGTGTCCTGCAATGGTCGCTCCGTGCCGCTGAAGCAGACGGAAACCTCAGGCGTCTCGGTCGCGGGCGTACGCTTCAAGGCGTGGCAGCCGGCGTCCGGACTGCATCCGGTGCTGCCGGTCAACTCGCCCTTAACATTCGACATTTATGATACGTGGTCGAACAGGTCGATTGGCGGCTGCATCTATCATGTTGCCCATCCGGGCGGGCGCAACTATGACACCTTTCCCGTCAATGGAAACGAGGCGGAAGCGCGTCGACTGGCGCGTTTCGAACCGTGGGGACATACGGGCGGCCAGTATACGGTCTGGCCGGAAAGCGTGTCGCCGGAATTTCCGCTGACACTCGATCTGCGACGCCCGCAAGGAGTATAAGGTGGCGAAGGCACCTGCAACGGAACGCAAGACCGGAGAGACCAGCACGGACCCCCTGCTGGGCTACCGCGCCCTGCCGGGCGTTGCCGATGAAATGCTGGACATAGAGGGGCGAATTCGCCCGGTCTGGCAGCCTTTCGTCGATGCACTCTCACGCATGGATGAGCGCGAGTTGCACGACCGCTTTTCCCGCACGGATCGTTACCTGCGCGATGCCGGCGTCTTCTATCGCGATTACAGCGCTCAAAGCGGCGGCGGCAGCAGCGAACGCAACTGGCCTATCTCCCACGTCCCGGTCCTCATCGACGATGCCGAATGGCAGGTCGTCTCCAGGGGGCTGATCCAGCGCGCCAATCTTCTCGAAGCCGTGGTGGCCGATATTTATGGAGAAGGCCGGCTGGTGAAGCAGGGCTATGTGCCGCCAGCCCTCATCGCCTCCAATCCGGAATTTCTGCGGCCCATGGTGGGCATCAAGCCGGCCAACGGTCACTATCTGCATTTCTGCTCCTTCGAGATCGGCCGCGGCCCGGACGGCAATTGGTGGGTTCTGGCAGATCGGGCGCAAGCCCCGTCAGGAGCGGGCTTTGCACTGGAAAACCGCGTAGCCACCACCCGCGCTTTTTCCGATATCTATGCCGAGGCCCACGTCCATCGCCTCGCCTCCTTCTTCGGCGCGTTTCGCGATACGTTGCAGTCGCACCGCCAGCACCCTGACGACCGCATTGCGGTTCTCACGCCTGGCCCCGCCAGCGAAACCTATTTCGAGCACGCTTATATTGCCCGCTATCTCGGCGTCATGCTGCTGGAGGGCGAGGATCTGACCGTCGTCAACAACCGCGTCATGGTGCGCACCGTTGCCGGTCTCAAACCCGTCGGCGTGCTCTGGCGGCGTCTGGATGCGTCTTACGCCGATCCGCTGGAACTCGACCAGAACTCCCATATCGGAACACCCGGCATGGTGCAGGCGCTGCGGGCAGGCGCGCTGAGCATGGTCAATGCGCTCGGCAGCGGCATTCTCGAAACCCGTGCGCTGCTCGCCTTCATGCCCGCCATCTGTCGCCACATCCTCGGCGAAGACCTCGCCATGCCCTCGATTGCCACATGGTGGTGCGGCCAACCGACCGAACGTCAGCAGGTGGCCCGCAATATCGAGCGAATGGTCATCGGCCCGGCATACTCGCGCTTGCCCTTCTTCGACGATAACGGCCAGTCGGTGCTCGGCTCAAGCCTACGCGAAACCGCCAAGGATTCGATCAGCGACTGGCTGGCAAGTGACGGCCACAAGCTCGTCGGCCAGGAGGTCGTGACCCTTTCCACCACGCCTGCCTTCGTCGATGGCAAGCTCGTGCCACGGCCCATGAGCCTTCGTGTCTTCGTGGCCCGCACCCAGGACGGCTGGCAGGTCATGCCGGGCGGCTTTGCCCGTATCGGACGCAGCAACGATGTCGCGGCCATTGCCATGCAGGCCGGTGGCCGGGCAGCGGATGTCTGGATCGTCAGCGACAAGCCGGTGGAGCGCACCACGCTTCTGCCGCCGGAAGAAAACTTCACCCGCAACATGCCGGGTAGCCTGCCGAGCCGTGCAGCCGACAATCTCTTCTGGCTTGGCCGCTACATCGAGCGGTCCGAAGGGGCGCTGCGCATCCTGCGCGCCTGGCACGCACGCTACGCCGAATCCGCCGACCCAAAGCAGCCTCTGCTCGCCCATGTGACGGACTATCTCAAGACGGTCGATATCGACGTGAAGGAGGCCATTCCCTCCAGCCTGATCGCCAATATCAACAGCTCCATCTATTCCGCCAGCAACATTCGCGACCGTTTCTCGCCCGATGGCTGGCTGGCGCTCAACGATCTGGCAAAGACCGCCCGCCGCTTTCAGAGCAAGATTCACGCGGGCGACGACGCGACTCATGCAACGACCATTCTGTTGCGCAAGGTCGCAGGCTTTGCCGGTCTCGTGCATGAAAACATGTATCGCTTCACCGGCTGGCGCTTCTTGGCCATCGGTCGCTATCTGGAGCGCGGCCTGCACATGACGCGGCTGCTTGCCCATATGGGTGGCCCGGAAGCACCGGACGGCTCCTATGATATGCTGCTCGAAATCGGCGACAGCGTCATGACCCACCGCCGCCGCTACAATGTGAACACGGCGGCTCTCACCGTCATGGATCTTCTGGCGCTCGATCCGCTCAACCCGCGCTCGATCCTCTTTCAGCTGAACGAAATCCGCGCCGAGGTAGAGCAGTTGCCGAACGCTTTCGTCAACGGCCAGATGTCGCCCTTCTACCGGGAAGCGATGCGTATTCATTCCACGCTCGCGGTCATGACGTCGGAAAATCTCGACGGCGATGTCTTCCGCCAGCTGGAGAAGGATCTGGAGCGGCTCTCCGACATTCTCGCGCAAACCTATCTCGGATAGTCATGCTCTACGATCTTACGCTGCATATGGGCTATATCTACGACACTCTGGCGTCGGGTGCGCGCCACATGATCCGCGTCACGCCGCTCTCCATACCTGGCAGACAGAAACTGGTCGCTTCCGCCCTGACCGTGTCGCCCACGCCGGATGAGCGCACCGTCTTTGCCGATTTCTTCCAGCAGACTGCCACCTCGATCTATCTCAGAGCACCGCATGACAAGCTGGACATTCGCATGCAGGCCCGCGTGGCTGTGGACAGCCCCTCACCGACCGCCGATCTGTCTCCGCAGCTCAACAAGCTCCAGGCGGAACTGGCCAGCATCAATTCGCTCGATGCGCATGCACCGCACCATCTGGCGGGTGCCAGCCCGCGCATCGGCGAGGATGCGGCAATCGCGGCCTATGCCCGCGATACGGCCAGACCGGGCATGACGGTGCGCGAAATCGCCTTTGCGCTATGCAAGCGCATCTATGCGGATTTCAAATATGACAGCGAGGCCACCACGGTGGATACGACGCCTATTCAGGCCTTCAAGCTGAAACGCGGAGTCTGCCAGGATTTTTCCCACATCATGATTTCAGCGCTGCGCAGTCTCGGCATTCCGGCGGGCTATGTCAGCGGCTTCCTGCGCACCATTCCGCCACCCGGCAAGGAGCGGCTGGAAGGCGCGGATGCCATGCACGCCTGGGTGCGTGTGTGGTGCGGTGAGGCGGACGGTTACATCGAACTCGACCCGACCAATGATATCGTCGCCGGCAGCGATCATATCGTCGTCGGCTATGGCCGCGATTATGCCGATGTGGCTCCCGTCATCGGCGTTTTGAAGAGCTACGGCAACCAGAAGATCACGCAGGCTGTGGACGTTGTTCCCGTCAAAGCGTGAATGTGAGCGCGTTTGGAGTAGACGTTGGCCGCAGCGTCTAAGTGTTCGAAACTTGATAACACTTAGAATTACTTAACTTCGTTAGAATTGATTATGATGAGTTAGGAAAAATTCAATTTTCCCATTCTACTTCTGACTCATAAAAATTGGGTGAGATAATAATGGGAAAGCGGTTTGCCGTACTACGTAATGGCGAAGCTCTGCTGCGTGACAGGCGCGGCAACTTCGGGCTGATGACAGGCCTGCTCTTGCCAATTCTGCTCGGAACGGCCGGTGCTGGCATGGAAGCCACCCGCGTGATGCAGGTCAAGCAGGAGATGCAAGCCGCACTCGACAGCGCAACACTTGCCGCAGCGACCGCCGCACGCGTCGAGGAAGGTAAAAGGTCCAACAAGGACTACGCCGACGAAGTCAACCGGCGCATGGCAGCCTATACGGGCGAACTAGGCAAGGGCAGCGATGGCGATCAAGGGAAAAAGAAACCCGACCTCGATACGATAGCCGAACGCTCGGACTCCAAAAGAGGAATGAGCTTCAAGATCTCCGCAACGCTTAACGCGGAAATACCGCTGGCTCCACTTATCAGCTTCATCGGCATCCGAACCGTCAAGGTCGGTGTCAGCAGCACCGCCCAAAGCGCCTTCAGCAAGGGTGCGGCGCTATCGCTCTATCTTGTGCTGGACCGCTCCGGCTCCATGTCCTTCAAGACCGATACGGTCGACAACAGCAAGAACGCCTGCCCGAACTACACGGAAAAGAGCTGGCCGAAAGTGGCCTTTACCAGCCCGTGCTACGTCACCAAGATCCAGTCGCTCAAAGAGGCCGTCTCCTACCTGACGGACACGTTGAACAAGGCCGATCCATCCTATCAGGACCGCGGTTCGCCGGAATCGGAACTCGTGCGCACCGGCGCCATCGCTTACAACTCTGCCCCCTTCCCGCCGCGTAATTTGAGCTGGGGAACCTCCCAGGCCGGATCCTACGTCAACGCCATCGACAAATATCCACAGGGGGGAACGGACGCGTCTTTGGCGCTCAAAACCGCTTTCGCTGCGCTACGAAGCGACAATTCCTACGAAAAGCAACAGCACGCGGACAAGGGTAACGACACGTTTCAGCGCTACATCGTGCTGATGACCGACGGCGAAATGACAAGCAGCGCCATCGACAGTCAGGTGCGCTCCACCTGCTCGGCGGTCAAGGCAGACGGCATCCAGATCTTCACCGTGGCTTTCATGGCGCCCGCCAAGGGCAAGTCGCTGCTGCAATATTGCGCCAGCAGTCCGGACAATTACTACGATCCGGAAAACATGGAGGAAATCGTCGCGGCCTTCGGCGAAATCGCCCGCAAGGCGGCGAGCACCCCCACCCGCCTGATGAACTGACAGCGAATTTCAGTCCTTTGCTCTGCACGTGCGCGTGGCGAAAGCCGCGCGCACTTTGCGTTGCTGCCATCCGTCTCACCACGTCCTTACTGACCCTTTTCGGGCAATCGCTCTTCCAGCGAAAACGGCTGTTGCCACAGCCGCTTATCGATGCATAAACTGCAAGCGAACCACGACGGCATGACGCCCGAACCTGTCCCGAGGTTTTGTGACAGCGGCATGCGACAAAGAAAGGATTCAAGGCGTGAAGAGCGTATCTGACGGATAGCGCAACGCTTTAACGGATCGACACAATCAGGCCCCTCCCCTCCCATCAAGGTGCTGACCGACCAATGATCAATAAACTGGCTACCAACGATCTTCCCCGCCCCGCCCCGCGCAGTTCCGACCCGGACGTGCTTGCCTCCGAAATCATCGAGCGTCTGACCTATCGTATCGGCAAGGATGTGAAGGTCGCCAAACCGCATGACTGGCTGACGGCAACCATTCTGGTCGTGCGCGACCGCATCATCGACAAGTGGATGGAATCCACCCGCAAGGCCTATCAGAACGATTCCAAGCGCGTCTATTACCTGTCGCTGGAGTTCCTGATCGGTCGCCTGATGCGCGACGCCATCACCAATATGGAGCTGATGGAGGAAATCCGTCAGGCGCTGACCTCGCTTGGCGTCGAGTTCGATGTGATCGCAGCGCTTGAGCCGGACGCCGCCCTTGGCAATGGCGGTCTTGGCCGTCTTGCCGCCTGTTTCATGGAATCCATGGCCACCGTCGATATTCCGGCCTATGGTTATGGCATCCGCTATGTTCACGGGCTCTTCCGCCAGCAGATGGCCGATGGATGGCAGGTAGAATTGCCGGAAACCTGGCTTGCCCATGGCAACCCATGGGAATTTGAACGGCGTGAAAGCGCCTACGAAATCGGCTTCGGCGGATCGGTGGAAACCGTCGGCGGCTATGAGGAGCCACAGCGTTTCGTCTGGAAGCCTGCCGAACGCATGATCGCCATGGCCTATGATACGCCGGTCGTGGGCTGGCGCGGCACCCGCGTCAACACGCTGCGCCTCTGGTCTGCCCAGCCGATCGACCCAATACTTCTCGACGCCTTCAATGCCGGCGACCATATCGGCGCACTGCGCGAAAGCAACAAGGCGGAAGCGCTGACCCGCGTTCTCTACCCGGCGGATGCCAATCCCGCCGGACAGGAACTGCGCCTTCGCCAGGAGTACTTCTTCTCGTCGGCCTCCTTGCAGGACATTTTGCGCCGTCACCTGCAGCAATATCCGGATTTCACCAGCCTTCCGGACAAGGTCTCCATCCAGCTCAACGACACGCATCCGGCCATTTCGATCGCCGAAATGATGCGCCTTCTGTGCGACGTACACGGTCTGGATTTCGAAGAGGCCTGGACAATCACCCGCGGCACCTTCTCCTACACCAACCACACGCTTCTGCCCGAAGCGTTGGAAAGCTGGCCGGTGCCGCTGCTCGAGCGTCTTCTGCCGCGCCACATGCAGATCATTTACGCGATCAATGCCAACACGCTGATCTTCGCCCGCAAGGAAAAGAAGCTCTCGGATGGCCAGATCCGTTCGATCTCGCTGATCGACGAAGGCGGCGAGCGCCGGGTTCGCATGGGCAATCTGGCTTTCATCGGCTCGCACTCCATCAATGGCGTCTCGGCACTCCATACCGAACTGATGAAGGAAACGGTCTTCTCCGACCTGCACATGCTGTTTCCAACCCGCATCAACAACAAGACCAACGGCATTACCCCGCGCCGCTGGCTGATGCAGTGCAATCCGGGTCTCACAAGCCTGATCCGCGATGCCATCGGCGATGGCTTCCTGGACGACGCCGAAAAGCTTCTCGGTCTCGATCGTTTTGCCGAAGATTCGAGCTTCCGCGACAAGTTCGCCGAGATCAAGCGGCAGAACAAGGTGCGTCTGGCCAACACGGTGGCGCAGCGCATGGGCATCCGCATCGATCCGTCCGCGCTCTTCGATATCCAGATCAAGCGCATCCATGAATATAAGCGTCAGCTCCTCAATCTGATCGAGGCTGTCGCTTTATACGACCAAATTCGTTCGCACCCGGAACTCGATTGGGTTCCACGCGTTAAGTTCTTTGCCGGTAAGGCCGCGCCGAGCTATCACAATGCCAAGCTTATCATTAAGCTCGCCAACGATATCGCCCGCGTCATCAATAACGATCCGGCAGTGCGTGGGCTTCTGAAAGTGGTATTTGTTCCGAATTATAACGTCTCGCTGGCCGAAATCATGGTGCCGGCAGCCGACCTGTCGGAGCAGATTTCCACCGCAGGCATGGAAGCGTCCGGCACAGGCAACATGAAATTTGCTCTCAACGGCGCACTCACCATCGGCACGCTCGATGGCGCCAATGTCGAGATGCTGGAACATGTCGGGGCAGACAACATCGTCATCTTCGGCAAGACGGCAGACGAAGTGGCAAAGGCCCGCGCCGAAGGCCACAATCCCCGCGCCATCATCGAAAACTCGGCAGAGCTTGCTCAGGCCGTGTCGTCGATTGCATCCGGCGTCTTCTCTCCCGATGATCGCTCGCGCTTCACCGGGCTGATGGACGGCCTCTACAACAATGACTGGTTCATGGTCGCCGCCGATTTCGATGCATATGCGCAAGCCCAGCGCGATGTCGACGCCATCTGGAGCAACGCTTCCAGCTGGTATGAAAAAACCGTTCGCAATACCGCGCGCATGGGCTGGTTCTCGTCCGACAGGACGATCCGCCAATACGCCACGGAAATCTGGAGAGCCTGATGAAAAAACCGCTCAATTCGGCCGAAGACAAGACCTTCAATCCCATACCCACGGCCGAAATCGAGGCAATCAAGAGCGGTTTGCATTCCAATCCTTTTGCAGTGCTCGGCGTCCACCAGACGCCGGGCGGTTTCGTGGCGCGCTGTTTCATCCCCGGGGCCGAAGAGGTGACGGTGATGACACTTGACGGCAACGTTGCCGGAGAGTTGACGCGCACCGACGATGACGGCTTCTTCGAAGGCGTGATCGACATTACCAAGCGCCAGCCGGTGCGCTACCGCGCGCTTCGCGACGACGCCGAGTGGGCGGTTACCGATCCATACAGCTTCGGCCCGGTTCTTGGTCCCATGGACGATTATCTCGTCCGAGAAGGCTCCCATCTTCGCCTCTTCGACAAAATGGGCGCACATCCCCTCAAGCTCGAAGGTGTCGAAGGTTTTCATTTTGCCGTCTGGGCACCCAATGCGCGCCGCGTTTCCGTCGTCGGCGATTTCAACAATTGGGATGGCCGCCGCCATGTGATGCGCTTTCGCAAGGACACCGGCATCTGGGAAATCTTCGCACCGGATGTCTATGCCGGCTGCGCCTACAAGTTCGAAATCATCGGTCCCCATGGCGAGCTTCTGCCGCTCAAAGCCGACCCCTATGCGCGACGCGCAGAGCTTCGTCCCAAGAACGCTTCCGTCACCACGCCCGAACTCGTGCAGCAATGGGAGGATGAAACCCACCGCAAGCATTGGGCCAGCATCGATCAGCGCCGTCAGCCGATCAGCATTTACGAAGTCCACGCTGCGTCCTGGCGCAAGCGTCAGGACGGCTCGATGCTGACCTGGGACGAGATGGCCGCGGAGCTTATTCCTTACTGTGCTGACATGGGCTTCACCCATATCGAGTTCCTGCCTGTCACCGAACATCCCTATGACCCCTCTTGGGGTTACCAGACGACCGGCCTTTATGCACCGACCGCCCGCTTCGGCGAGCCGGAAGGGTTTGCCCGCTTCGTCAATGGCGCCCACAAGGTCGGCATCGGCGTCATTCTCGACTGGGTGCCCGCTCACTTCCCGACCGACGAGCATGGTCTGAAATGGTTCGACGGCACGGCCCTTTACGAACATGCCGATCCGCGCCAGGGCTTCCATCCGGACTGGAACACCGCGATCTACAATTTCGGTCGCGTCGAGGTCATGTCCTACCTCATCAACAATGCGCTCTATTGGGCCGAGAAATTCCATCTCGATGGCCTGCGCGTCGATGCGGTCGCCTCGATGCTCTATCTCGATTACTCCCGCAAGGAAGGCGAGTGGATCCCCAATGAATATGGCGGGCGCGAAAATCTGGAATCGGTTCGCTTCCTGCAGAAGATGAACACGCTGATCTATGGCAACCATCCGGGCGTGATGACCATTGCGGAAGAATCCACCTCCTGGCCGAAAGTCTCGCAGCCCGTGCATGAGGGGGGCTTGGGCTTCGGCTTCAAGTGGAACATGGGCTTCATGCATGACACGCTGAGCTATTTTGCCCGCGAACCGGTGCATCGCAAGTTCCATCATCAGGAACTGACCTTCGGCCTTCTCTACGCGTATAGCGAAAACTTCGTGCTCCCAATCTCGCATGACGAAGTGGTGCACGGCAAAGGCTCGATGATTGCCAAGATGCCGGGTGACGACTGGCAGAAATTCGCCAACCTTCGCGCCTATTATGCGTTCATGTGGGGTTATCCAGGCAAGAAGCTGCTTTTCATGGGCCAGGAATTTGCGCAGTGGAGCGAATGGAGCGAGAAGGTTTCGCTCGACTGGAACCTCCTCCAGTACCACATGCACGAGGGCATGCGCCGCCTGGTGCGCGACCTGAACTTCACCTACCGCTCCAAGGCCGCTCTCCATGCGCGTGATTGCGAGCCGGAAGGCTTCGAATGGCTGGTGGCCGACGATCACGACAATTCCGTGCTGGCATGGCTGCGCCGCGCACCGGGCGAAAAGCCCGTGGCGGTGATCTCCAATCTTACGCCGGTCTATCGCGAGAACTACTATGTGCCGCTTCCGGCTGCCGGACGCTGGCGCGAAATTCTCAACACCGATGCCGAGATCTATGGCGGCACCGGCAAGGGTAATGGCGGACGCGTTCAGGCGGTGGATGCCGGTGGCAGTATCGGCGCAACGCTCACACTTCCGCCGCTTGCCGTCATCATGCTGGAGCTTGAGAACTGATCTTCCTCTCGTCGCAGGGACATGAGGCAGACAAGAATGAAAACGTGACGGGAAGCATTAAAAACTCCAGTCGCGTTACAGACTAAGGCAAGAGTGGAATTTTATGGGAGGACTCGAGCGATGAGTGAAAAGAGAATTCAGCCTCTGGCACGTGATGCAATGGCCTATGTCCTCGCAGGCGGGCGCGGCAGCCGCCTGAAGGAGCTGACCGACCGGCGGGCAAAGCCAGCCGTCTATTTCGGCGGCAAGGCGCGCATCATCGATTTCGCGCTGTCGAACGCGCTGAACTCCGGCATCCGCCGCATCGGTGTGGCCACGCAGTACAAGGCGCATTCGTTGATCCGCCACCTGCAACGCGGCTGGGACTTCTTCCGCCCGGAGCGGAACGAAAGCTTCGATATTCTGCCCGCCTCCCAGCGCGTGTCGGAAACGCAATGGTATGAAGGCACAGCCGACGCCGTCTATCAGAACATCGACATCATCGAGGCTCACGGCCCGGAATATATGGTCATCCTGGCCGGCGACCATATCTACAAGATGGATTACGAATACATGCTCCAGCAGCATGTGGATTCGGGCGCGGATGTTACCATCGGCTGTCTGGAAGTGCCGCGCATGGATGCAACCGGCTTCGGTGTGATGCATGTGAACGACAAGGACGAGATTATCGCCTTCATCGAAAAGCCTGCCGATCCGCCAGGCATTCCGGGCGATGAAGAAAACGCGCTCGCCTCCATGGGCATCTACGTGTTCCACACCAAGTTCCTGATGGAATGCCTGCGCCGCGACGCTACCGACCCCAGTTCCAGCCGCGACTTCGGCAAGGATATCATTCCTTATATCGTTGAGCACGGAAAGGCCGTCGCCCACCGCTTCGCCTCGTCCTGCGTCCGCTCCGATTTCGAGCATGGTCCGTACTGGCGCGACGTCGGCACCATCGATGCCTATTGGCAGGCCAATATCGACCTCACCGATATCGTTCCGGACCTCGATATTTACGACAAGTCCTGGCCGATCTGGACCTATGCGGAAATCACGCCACCGGCAAAATTCGTTCATGACGACGAAAACCGTCGTGGTTCGGCAGTTTCCTCCGTCGTGTCCGGCGACTGCATCATTTCCGGCGCGTCGCTCAACCGCAGCCTGCTCTTTACCGGCGTGCGCGCCAATTCCTATTCGCGGCTTGAAAATGCGGTCGTGCTGCCGAGCGTCAAGATCGGCCGTCACGCGCAATTGAGCAACGTCGTGATCGACCATGGCGTGGTCATTCCGGAAGGGCTGGTCGTTGGAGACGATCCGGTTCTCGATGCCAAGCGCTTCCGCCGCAGCGAAAACGGAATCTGCCTGATAACCCAATCGATGATCGACAAGCTGGATCTGTGAGCCTCATGAATGTTCTTTCGGTCGCGTCCGAAATCTATCCGCTGATCAAGACAGGGGGGCTCGCCGACGTTGCCGGCGCGCTTCCCATCGCTCTGAAGGCGAGCGGCATCCGCACCCGCACGCTCATCCCCGGCTATCCCGCCGTCACATCTGCGGTGAAGGACGCCCATAAGGTCGGCGCGTTTCCCGACATTCTGGGAGAACATGCCGATATTCTGGCCGGAGAACACGAGGGGCTGGATCTGCTGATCCTCGACATACCCTCGCTCTATAATCGCCCTGCCGGCCCCTATCTGGATTCGACGGGCAAGGACTTCGAGGATAACTGGAAGCGCTATGCCGCCCTTTCGCTGGCGGCTGCCGAAATCGCCGCCGGAAAACTGGAAGGCTGGCAGCCCGACGTTCTTCATGCGCATGACTGGCAGTCGGCCATGGCTCCGGTCTATATGCGCTATGCCGAGACGCCGGAAATTCCAAGCCTGCTGACCATCCACAATATTGCCTTCCAGGGTCAGTTCGGCGCCAATATCTTTTCCGAGCTTCGCTTGCCCGCACACGCCTTCTCCACCGAAAGCATCGAATATTATAACGATATCAGCTTCCTGAAGGGCGGCTTGCAGACGGCAACCGCACTCTCCACCGTCAGCCCATCCTACGCCGACGAAATCCTGACGCCAGATTACGGCATGGGCCTGGATGGCGTCATTCGCTCCCGCGCCCACGTGCTGCACGGCATCGTCAATGGCATTGACGCCGAGGTCTGGAACCCGGCCATCGACCATCTGATCCAGGAGAACTACACCTCCGCCAACCTCAAGCTGCGTGCGCTCAACAAGGCAGCGGTGGCCAGCCACTTCCGGGTGGACCACGATAACGGCCCGCTTTTCTGCGTCATCTCCCGCCTCACCTGGCAAAAGGGCATCGACCTGATCGCTGAGGTTGCCGATGATATCGTGGCCATGGGCGGTCGCCTCGTCGTGCTGGGCGCGGGCGAAATCGGTCTGGAAGGCGCGCTGATGGCAGCGGCCACCCGTCATCCCGGACGGGTCGGCGTGGCGGTCGGCTATAACGAGCCGCTCTCGCACCTCATGCAGGCCGGTTGTGACGCCATCATCATTCCGTCGCGCTTCGAGCCTTGCGGCCTCACCCAGCTTTATGCGCTGCGATATGGCTGCGTACCGGTGGTGGCGCGCAATGGTGGCTTGAACGATACCGTGATCGATGCCAATCATGCTGCTGTTTCCGCGAAAGTGGCAACGGGCGTTCAGTTCTCTTCCGTCACGCCGGATGGGCTGCGCCAGGCGCTACGTCGCACAATGCGATATTACCGAGACCCGAAACTGTGGACGCAGATGCAGAAGCAGGGGATGAAATCGGATGTTTCCTGGGAAAAGAGCGCAGGACTTTACGCCGCGCTTTACACCCAACTTACGTCGAAAGGCCATTGAATGTCGATCAAGACCGTCCAGACCACGCCATTTCAGGATCAGAAGCCCGGAACCTCGGGTCTGCGAAAGAAGGTGCCGGTTTTTGCGCAGGAGAACTACGCAGAGAATTTCATCCAGTCGATCTTCGATAGCCTCGAGGGCTTCGAGGGTCAGGCACTGGTGATCGGCGGCGACGGCCGCTACTACAACCGCGAGGTCATCCAGAAGGCGATCAAGATGGCCGCAGCCGCAGGCTTCGGCAAGGTTCTGGTCGGCCAGGGCGGCATTCTCTCCACGCCCGCCGCCTCCAACGTCATCCGCAAGTACAAGGCCTTCGGCGGCATTGTTCTGTCGGCCAGCCACAATCCCGGCGGCCCGAACGAAGATTTCGGCATCAAGTACAATATCGGCAATGGCGGCCCGGCCCCTGAAAAGATCACCGACGCCATCTTCGCCCGCACCAAATCCATCGAAACCTACCGCATCGCCGATGTCGCCGATATCGATCTCGACCGGATCGGCACAAGCGACGTTGCCGGCATGCAGGTGGAAGTCATCGACCCGGTGGCCGATTACGCCACGCTGATGGAAGAGCTCTTCGATTTTGGCGCGATCCGCGATCTGATCGCCGGCGGCTTCAAGGTCGTGGTCGATTCCATGAGTGCGGTGACCGGCCCCTACGCGGTCGAGATCATCGAAAAACGCCTCGGCGCACCGGCAGGCTCTGTCCGCAACTCCGTGCCGCTGCCGGATTTCGGCGGCCATCACCCGGACCCGAACCTCGTTCACGCCAAGGAACTCTATGATGACGTGATGAGCCCGCAAGGCCCCGACTTCGGTGCTGCTTCCGATGGCGATGGCGACCGCAACATGGTGGTCGGCAAGGGCATGTTCGTCACCCCGTCGGACTCGCTTGCGATCATCGCCGCCAATGCCAAACTCGCTCCCGGCTATGCATCGGGCATCTCCGGCATCGCCCGCTCCATGCCGACCAGTGCGGCAGCCGATCGTGTGGCCGAAAAGCTCGGCATCGGCATGTATGAAACGCCAACCGGCTGGAAGTTCTTCGGCAACCTGCTCGATGCCGGCAAGGTCACCGTCTGCGGTGAGGAAAGCTTCGGCACCGGCTCCAACCATGTGCGCGAAAAGGACGGCCTCTGGGCCGTGCTCTTCTGGCTGAACATCGTCGCCGCCCGCAAGGAAAGCGTTAAAGACATCGTCACCAAGCACTGGGCCGAATATGGCCGCAACTACTATTCGCGCCACGACTATGAAGAAGTCGACAGCGACGCCGCCAACACGCTGGTCGCAACGCTGCGCGAAAAACTGGCCACACTGCCCGGCACCACCTATGGCAATCTGAAGGTCGAAAAGGCCGACGATTTCGCCTATCACGACCCGGTCGACCAATCGGTCAGCAAGAACCAGGGCATCCGCATCCTCTTCGAAGGCGGATCGCGCATCGTGCTGCGCCTCTCCGGCACCGGCACATCCGGCGCGACACTGCGCCTCTATGTAGAGCGCTACGAGGCCGATGCGGCCCGCCACAACATCGAAACGCAGGAAGCGCTCGCCGACCTGATCGCTGTGGCGGATACGATTGCGGGGATCAAGAAGCACACCGGCCGTGATGCGCCGACGGTGATTACCTGATCTAGAGTCGATGATTGGGATGGGCGCCCCTCATCCGCTTTTGTGGGTGGGCCGCCCTTCTCTGGCCCGCCGGGCATCTCCCCCTCCAGGGGGAGATCGATATCCGATGAGGTATCGCGTCTCGTAAAGCTTCAAAAGTGGAGAAGCCTCTCAGCAGGTGTGGCAGGAAAGGCAAGCGGCCAACCTCAATTTGCTTGCCGGATTGAGCGGAAGATGTCCGTCAGGACATAGCGGGCCTTAAAAAAAACGGCGCTAGCTCCAAACCCACCCATCACCAGAGGGACCAGCCCATGCCAACCAAAGCAGCATTTCCCCAAGGCGCAGTCCCCGCCTCAACCGGCACCGAGTTCTCAGTCTACTCTCGCGACGCCACAAAAATCGAACTCTGCCTCTTCGAGACAGACGGCAACACAGAGACTGCCCGCCTCGCCATGCAACCCGTCGGCAATGGCATCCACCGTCTCACCGTCCCGCAGGCGAAAGTCGGCACCCGCTATGGCTACCGCGCCCACGGCTCTTACACCCCTGAACAGGGTCTATGGTTCGACCCGACAAAGCTGCTGCTCGACCCCTACGCCACGACCATCGACCGCCCCTTCGAAAACCATCCAAGCCTCTTCACTTTTGGCGAAGACACCGCCTCCATCATGCCGAAGGCGATTGTTTCCAGCGACGCGCCGGTCAGCCTCACGCCTCCCCGCTTTACCCGAGGCGGCCTGATCTACGAGGTCGCGGTCAAGCCCTTCACCATGCTGCACCCCGACGTGCCCGACGCCACCCGAGGCACGGTGGCGGCTCTCGCCCATCCGGCCATCATCGGGCATTTGCAGAAGATCGGCGTCAGCGCCGTAGAACTTATGCCCATCACCGCCTGGATAGACGAGCGGCATCTGCCGCCGCTGGGTCTCACCAATGGCTGGGGCTATAACCCCGTCGGCTTCATGGCGCTCGAGCCGCGCCTCTGCCCCGGCGGCATGAAGGAACTGCGCGATACCGTCGCCGCTCTGCATGCAGCCGACATTGGGGTCATTCTCGATCTCGTCTTCAACCATACCGGCGAGAGCGATCGCTTCGGCTCGACACTGTCGCTGCGCGGGCTCGACAACCGCACCTATTACCGCCATCTACCGAACGATCCCGGCACGCTGATCAACGATACCGGCACCGGCAACACGCTCGCCTGCGATCACCCCCAGGTGCGCCATCTCGTCATCGAAACGCTGCGCCATTTCGTCAGCCAAGCAGGCGTCGATGGCTTCCGCTTCGACCTTGCCCCCGTGCTTGGCCGTGGCCCTGAGGGCTTCGATCCACACAGCGAAACCTTGCGCCAGATGCATGAAGACCCTCTGCTTGCCGATCGCATCTTGATCGCTGAACCCTGGGATATCGGCCCCGGCGGCTACCAACTCGGCAATTTCCCCGCGTCCTTCCTCGAATGGAACGACCGGGCGCGCGACGATATCCGCCGCTACTGGCGCGGCGACGATCACACGATCGGAGCACTTGCCGATGCGCTGGCCGGCTCCGCACCACTCTTTTCGCGCAACGAACAGACTGAAACCCGCAGCGTCAACTTCATCGCCGCCCATGATGGTTTCACCCTCTTCGATCTCGTCTCCCATGCTCACAAGCACAATGAGGCGAATGGCGAAGACAACCGCGATGGCCACAATGACAACCACTCCTGGAACAACGGCGTCGAGGGACTGACGGACGACGCAGCGGTGAATGCCGCCCGCATCGCCGATATCAAGGCGCTGCTCGCCACTCTCTTCGTCACCCGTGGCACGGTCATGCTGACCGCGGGCGACGAAGGCGGACGCAGCCAGCGCGGCAACAACAATGCTTATGCCCAAGACAACGCTATCACCTGGGTTGACTGGGCAGCACTCTCGCCTGACCTGATCGACCACACGGCCTTTCTGGCGAAACTTCGCCAGCGCTTTTCAGCCCTCGGCGAAAGCACCTTCTTTTCACCGGACAGCGGCGAGATCGAGTGGCTGTCGCCTCTGGGCGAGCCCATGTGCGAAGAGGACTGGAACCGGCCGGATGCGACGACCTTCGCCATGGTGCTGAAAACACTGGACAAGGAGACCGGCAAGACTGTGCGCCTGGCGACGCTCTTCAACCGCAGCCGCAACGCCATTCCCTTCACCTTGAAGGGTGAAGGCTGGAGGCCGCTCGGTGTCGATTTCGGCGTGCCGGCCTGGCTCCCGCCTCGCTCCGTGGTATTCTATCTTGGCGATTGATCGGGCGGCGGTCACCGCCCTATAACGGGGTTCGACTGTTCAAAAGAAAGGGTTGCCGTGAAAGACGTTTCGCTTGCCGAGGTAAAGGGTCTGATCGGTACGGAAGTTGGCCTGTCCGACTGGATCACGGTCGATCAGGCAATGATCGATGCCTTTGCGCAGGCCACGCTGGATGACCAGTTCATCCACACAGACCCGGAACGCGCCAAGGCCGAAAGCCCCTTCGGCGGCACCATCGCGCACGGCTTCCTGACGCTTTCGCTCCTGTCTGCCATGAATTACAGCGCCCTGCCGAAAATTCGCGAACAGACCATGGGCATCAATTACGGCTTTGAGAAAGTCACCTTCGTGTCTCCGGTCAAGAGTGGCGCGCGTGTTCGCGGACGCTTCACGCTGGCCGAGGCGCGCTTTCGCGGCGGCGCCATGCTGATGATGACCTATGACGTGGCGGTAGAGATCGAAAACGAAAAGAAACCCGCACTGACCGCCCGCTGGATCACCATCGCTCAGTTCGATCCGAAGGACCGGCCCGAAGACTGATCAACAGGTTAAACGGAGGCCGCCATGCCGGAAGCAATCGTGAGAGAGGCATTCCAAACGCAGGCTGCGGCTTGCGATACACTCGGCTCTCCCTTCACCGCAAGGCTCTGCCGGCTGCTCGCCGACCGGCTCCAAACGACACAAGGCGCTGTGGCCCGAACCATTCTTCACTGGCCCGGGCCACCCGGCCCCAGCGACGATTCCGTGCCGCTGCGCATTGCGGGCGCACTGCATGCGCTGGTTCTTTCTGAAAGGATCGACCCGCTCACCGAACTCGAAGATGTTCTCCTCTGGCCGGCAGTGCAACAAGCATTCCGGCAACACGAAGCCTTCATCCTCGACCGTCTGACATCGCCACCCCAGACCAACGAGGTCCGCCGCTCCGCAGCCCTGCTGCCCGGCCTCTTCATCGTCGCCAAGCAAACCGGCAAACCGCTGATCCTTTCCGAAGTCGGCGCCAGTGCCGGTCTCAACCTCCAGCTGGACCGTTATCGCTACCGGCTTGGCCAAACCGAGTGGGGACCGCAGAGCCCCGTCCTCCTTTCTCCCGAATGGCGCGGCGAAGCGCCCGAAATCCCCGGCACCTTCACAGTTCTTGATCGGGCAGGCTGCGACCTTAACCCCTTGAACCCCTCCTCTGCCGAGGATCGCCTGCGCCAGCTCTCCTATATCTGGGCCGATCAGACAGACCGCCTGGAGCGAACGCGAGACGCCCTCAGCATCGCGGCAGACAATCATTTGCAGGTGGAAAAGGCAGACGCGATCGACTGGCTGGCAAAGCGGCTGAAAGACCCGAAACCACATGCCGCCCATGTCATCTTCCACTCCGTCGCCTGGCAATACTTCCCTGACGCCCTCAAACAGAAGGGCGAAGCCTTGATCGCTGAAGCCGGCACTCGCGCCACAGCAGACGCCCCTCTCGCCCGCCTCCAGATGGAAGGCGACGGCCAACCACAAGGGGCAGCGCTGACCCTGCAAATCTGGCCGACCGGCGAAAAGCAGGAGATTGGTCGAGCGGATTTTCACGGGCGCTGGGTGGAATGGCGCGGGTGGGTGCCGTGAGTGATGCCGACTGATCGTTGCCGCAAAATCGCTCACACGAGAGCTCCATGGTGCAGGGAGCAGGCCAGGCATGCCGGAGATCGACCGTATGGCGGATGCCGGATAGCCCGAAGAGCCAACCCGGACAGAGCAGGCGCAGGCTCAGCCCCTCACCCACAAGCTGTACCTCTGTATCGGACACTATAAGCCATTCCCGCGATGTCAGTTCCGGCTTAAGCGCTTGACCCCATTTGCTCTTGTCGCGCGGGAACCTTCCCGTTTTGCTCGCGTTAAAAGACATATTGTTCGGGGGAACTCTACATGGCGAATAACATCACACAACCGGATGATGCAGGCGAGCACAAGACGGAGCTCAAGCGCGTCATGGGGCCGGGGCTGCTGCTTCTCTTCATCGTCGGCGACATTCTCGGAACCGGCATCTATGCGCTGACGGGACAGGTCGCAGCCGAAGTGGGCGGCGTCGTCTGGCTACCCTTCCTCATCGCCTTTGCGGTGGCGCTTCTCACGGCCTGCAGCTATCTGGAGCTGGTGACGAAGTATCCGCGCGCCGCGGGTGCAGCGCTTTATACGCACAAAGCCTTCGGCGTTCACTTCATCACCTTTCTCGTCGCCTTCACGGTCATGTCGTCCGGCGTCACCTCTGCCTCGACTGCGTCCCGCGCCTTTGCCGCAAACTTCGCCACCGTCACCGGCTTCGATTTCGGCGGCTTCGGCGTGACAGGCATTGCCATCGCCTTCATCGTCGCCGTCGCGCTTATCAACTTTCGCGGCGTGGGCGAAAGCGTGAAGATGAATGTGGTGCTGACCGTCGTGGAACTGACCGGCCTGCTCATGATCATCTGTATCGGCTTCTGGGCCATCGGCAACGGTCAGGGTGATGTCTCGCGCGCCTGGACGTTTGAGCCCGCCGGAGAACACGGCGTCATCTGGTCGGTGGTGGCCGCTACCACGCTTGCCTTCTTCGCCATGGTCGGCTTCGAGGACTCGGTCAACATGGCGGAAGAATGCAAGCAACCCGCCCGCATCTTCCCGAAGGTCTTGCTTGGCGGCCTCGTCATTACCGGCATCATCTATATTCTGGTCGCCATTTCCGCCATCACGCTGGTTCCTGCTGCCGAACTCGGCGAGGGCGAAACGCCGCTGTTGAAGGTGGTGCAAGCAGGCGCACCGAACTTCCCGATCGGCATCTTTGCTGTGATCACCATGTTCGCCGTCGCCAATTCCGCACTGATCAACATGATGATGGCAAGCCGCCTGATCTACGGCATGAGTCGCGAAGGCGTACTGCCGCCAGCCCTCGGCAAGGTCCATTCCGGTCGCCGCACCCCTTACGTGGCCATCATCTTCACTTCACTGATTGCCGTTGGCCTCATCGCGTTTGCAGGCGGCGTGCCAGCCCTTGGCGGCACAACGGCACTCCTGCTGCTGGGCGTCTTCACCATCGTCAATGTTGCGGTGCTGGTGCTGCGCAAGGACAAGGTGGCGCACAAACACTTCCGCACACCGACCATCCTGCCGGTGCTCGGCGCCATCAGCTGCTTCTTCCTCGTCGGCCCATGGACGGGTCGCGATCCGGTGCAATATTCGATTGCCGCCGTGCTGCTCCTGATCGGTGTCGTGCTCTGGGCAGCGACCGTCGGCTTCATGCGGGTGCAGGCGAAATCCGCCTGACCTCGCAACGGCACTTGCTATCTGCGCCGCCCATGATAGATCGGAATTCCGGCCTCATTTTCAAAAGGAAAATACCATGCCGGAATTCCCGACCCTCATGCTCTTTTCCGCCGCAGCCCTGGTGCTGACGGCAACACCCGGTCCCGATATGCTGCTGATCGCTTCTCGCAGCGTCAGCCAGGGCCGGTCCGCAGGCTTTTTGACCTATGCCGGAATAGCTGCGGGGACCTATTGCCACGCGATTGCTGCGGCCCTGGGCCTCTCTCAATTGTTTCTGACGGTACCGGTCGCCTACGAAATCGTCCGCTGGGCAGGCTGCGCCTATCTGCTTTATCTGGCGGTTAAAACCTTGCGCTCACAAGGCGCTGCCTTTGCGCCGTCTGCCGGGCTGAAGCGGCTTTCTCCCAGACGCATCTTCCTGGAAGGGCTCGCCACCAACATCCTCAACCCGAAAATGGCGCTCTTTGTGCTCGCGCTCTTCCCGCAGTTCATCAGTCCGGATGGCAGTGCGCTCATTCTCCAGATGCTGATCCTCGCCACGATCCTGAACGGCGTCGGTTTTGTGGTAAATGGTGCTGTGATCCTGCTTGGCAGCAATATCCGCCAGCGTCTCTCCGGCATCCGCCGCTTTCCCAAGCTGCCGCAATATTTGCTCGCGACAGTTTTTGCGGGGCTCGCCTGCCGTCTGGCGCTTGGAACGAGGCAATAGGAGAAGCAACACCGAAGGGCTGCCTGGATGGGACATCCAAACCCAATCTCGTCATCCTCGGGTTTAACCCGAGGATCCATGTCTAGGTGACGTGATAGGCGGCGCGAAAGTCAAGCGTCCCGCGAGCCCTCGTCCAGCAAACCGAACACATATTCGGCAAAGGAACGCCAGCACTCCACGCGGAACGTGTCATCGGTCACGCGCAGCAGAATGACTTCCGCCTTGCCGAACACCGTGCGGGTGCAGGCACCCACAGGAAAAGCGGCGAGCGACAGGTCCTGCGGGCAGCCAGCATTGATCGTCGTTTCCGCGCCGGGGCCGGAAACGATGATTGCGAGGTTGCGATGCGAGACGTCGGTGGCGGAGAAGAGGCCCGTGGTGCCGGAAAGGGCTGCCATCAGGTCTGCTTCGCCCTGGTCGATGACCAGCCACTCATCCGGGCCGATCCACAAGGCCGAGCGCAGTCCCGAAGTCGCAGACGTTTTCGGGCGTGTCGGCAGGGCAAGTTCGAGCGCCTGAGATACCGCTTCGATCGCCTCTGGCCGCGCGCGCAGCACCAGCCGGTAGGCCGGTGCCGCAGGCTTGATGGAGGTGCCGGCGGAACCGCCATGGACGCCATCGAGAACGAATGTACGCTTTGCTGTCGCCAAATCAGCCATTGATCCGGCCTCCTTCCTTGTCGAAGAACACCATGTCCGCCACCTCGACTGCAATCGTCCTGTCGGCAAGCGGAATGTAAAGGGTCTCACCCATCCGCGCCCGGCCATCGGCCACCAGACCGAAAGCGATGGCGCGACCGAGATTTTCCGACCAGTATGACGATGTGACGTGACCAAGCATCGTCATCGGCTTCGGCGCATTCGGATCGACGACGATCTGGCCGCCCTCTTCCGGCACCTCATGCGCGTTCTTCGGCAACAGACCGACGAGCTGCTTGCGACCGCTGCGGGTCAGATCCGGACGCTGCAGACCGCGAATGCCGACGAAGTCCGTCTTCTTCTTGGAGACGGCCCAGCCAAGGCCCGCATCGTCGGGCGTCACCGTGCCATCGGTATCCTGGCCGACGATGATGTAGCCCTTTTCGGCGCGCAGCACGTGCATTGTCTCGGTGCCATAAAGGCAGCCGCCGACGGCTTTCGCCCGCTCGGCAATGGCCTGCCACACGGCCGGGCCGAAATCGGCAGGTACGTTGACTTCGAAGCCGAGTTCGCCGGTAAACGACACGCGGAAGAGACGCGTCGGCGCACCGCAGATCTTGCCTTCCGCCACCGCCATATGCGGGAAGGCTTCGGGCGACAGATCGATACCCTCGACCAGCGGCGCAATCACCTCGCGGGCCTTCGGTCCCTGCACCGCGATCACCGCCCATTGTTCGGTGGCCGATGTCAGCCAGACGTTGAGATGCGGGAATTCCGTCTGCAGATAGTCTTCCATGTGGTGCAGCACGCGGGGCGCACCGCCCGTCGTCGTCGTCACGTGGAAGCGATCTTCCGCCATGCGACCGACAACGCCGTCATCATAGACGAAGCCATCTTCGCGGGTCATGATGCCATAGCGGCAGCGACCGGGTTTGAGCGTATCCCAGGCATTGGTGTAGAGCAGGTTGAGGAACTTCGCCGCATCCGGGCCGACAACCTCGATCTTGCCGAGCGTGGAGGCATCGAAGACGCCAACGCTTTCGCGCACCGTCTTGCACTCGCGGTTGACCGCCTCATGCATGTCTTCGCCCGCACGCGGATAGTACCAGGCGCGCTTCCAGTTGCCGACATCCTCGAAGGCCGCACCTTCTGCTTCTTCCAGGGCATGCATCGGCGTCTTGCGGGCCGGGTCGAACAGCTTGCCACGCGAATGGCCGACCAGCGTACCGAAGGTCACCGGCGTGTAAGGCGCGCGGAAGGTGGTGAGACCGACCTTCGGCAGATCGCGTCCAAGCGCTTCCGATGCAATGGCAAGACCGTGCATGTTGGACATCTTGCCCTGGTCGGAGGCCATGCCGTTGGTGGTGAAGCGCTTGATATGCTCGATGGAGTGCATGCCTTCGCGCACCGCAAGGCGGATATCCTTGGCGCAGACATCGTGCTGGAAATCGATAAAGGCTTTGACGCTGTGGTCGGCACCCGCACCTTCGGCAGCGCCGATCATGCCGCCCGTCCAGGTGTTGGCGTTGCTGCCGGAGATGGCAACCTCGCCGCCGCCAGACGCAGCCGCTTCGGCAAGCAGCGCGGAGAGATCGTCGGTGCCGTTGCAGGCGCCGATGGAAACGCCATCCTGCACGTGCACATCCGGCAGGAAGCGCTGGTTGGCCGCATCATATTTCAGCTTGCCGCGAGACTGCGAGAAGAGATGGACCGATGGCGTCCAGCCGGCAGACACGATCAGCGCATCAACAGCGATCTTTCGCTTGCCCGAACCGCCATTGCGGCCAACCGTCATGGAGGTGACGCGAAGACGGCCCGCCGTATCGTAGACGCTGTGACCGGCAAGCACTTCGATGCCAAGCGCACGCGCCTCATCCAGAAGCTTCTGGTCCGGGTTCGGACGGCAATCGACGATGGCTGCGATCTTCACACCGGCACGCTTCAAGTCGAAGGCCGCCTCATAGGCGCTGTCATGCGCGGTATAGACGCCGACATTGTGTCCAACGGCCACGCCATACTGGTTGAGATAGGTGCGTGCCGCAGAGGCCAGCATGATGCCGGGGCGGTCGTTATTGGCAAACACCATGTGGCGCTCGATGGCACCGGTTGCCATGATCACCTTTTTGGTGCGCACCTGCCAAAGGCGCTCGCGCGGCTCATGCAGCGCAGGGCTTGCCAGATGATCGGTCACGCGCTCGGCAAGGCCGATGAAGTTGTGGTTGTAGTAACCGAAGACGGTGGTGCGGGTCAGAACTTCCACATTCGGCATGGCCTTCAGCTCGGCCAGAACCGATTGCGCCCAGTCATACCCGTTCTTGCCGTCGATCACGGTGCCGCTTTCGAAGCGCAGCGCGCCGCCAACCGTCGGGTTCTCATCGACCAGGATCACCTTGGCACCGGTCTTCGCGGCAGACAGTGCCGCCGTCAGACCGGCAGCACCGCCGCCCGCCACCAGCACGTCGCAATGAGCATAACGGCTGGCATATTGATCGGTGTCGCTCTGCTTCGGCGCACTGCCGAGACCCGCGGCGCGGCGGATGATCGGCTCATAGAGCTTGTGCCATGCAGCCTTCGGCCACATGAAGGTCTTGTAGTAGAAGCCCGCCGCAAAGAAGGGCGAGAAGAAATCGTTGATCGCACCGACATCGAAGGACAGCGACGGATAGCGGTTCTGCGACGAGACGATCGCGCCGTCGAACACCTCCTGCACCGTGGCGCGCACGTTCGGCTGGCGGCGCGATGCATCGCGCGACACGTCGATCAGCGCATTCGGCTCTTCCGGACCGGCGGAGAGAAATCCGCGCGGACGGTGATACTTGAACGAGCGGCCGATCAGGTGCACGCCATTTGCCAGAAGTGCGGAGGCGACCGTGTCGCCCTGAAGCGCGGTGTAGCTCTTGCCGTCGAAGTTGAAGCGGGCGGTGCGAGCGGGCGTCAGGCGGCCGGCACCCTTGATACGGTAAGCGCCACTCATCGGGCTGCTCCTTCGCTGGAGGAGAGAAGCGAAGCCTCATCCGGCTTCGGCTCGCCCGCCTTGTATGTCAGGTAAAACTTGTCGGTCACGGAATGGCGCGCCGCGTTGAAGAAGCGGCCGCAGCCATGGATATGGCGCCAGCGCTCATAGACCATGCCCTTGTCGTTATCGCGCATGAAGAAGTATTCAGAAAATTCCTCATCGGAAATTCCGGCAATGTTTTCAGGGCGGGCGATGTGCGCCTCACCAGCCCAGCGGAACTCCAGTTCAGAGCGTTCTTCTTCGCAATATGGACAACGGATCAGCAGCATAATGTTCCCTCAAAGAGAGCTTTCCGGAATCACCGTTCCGGCGGGTTGGTCACACAGGCGCTTTCCCATGGTGATGTAGGGGGAGAGCCTGTTCGTTAGTTCTTCAAAATTCGCATAGGGACGAAACGCATTGCCGCGCCCCATATTGACCACCGCCATCGACATAAGATTGCTGTCGAGCGCGACGGGATATTCATTCTCGCCGTCCGGGCCTTTCGGCACGAAATAGACGAGCCTCTGGCCAAGGCTTGGAGCGCACATCAAAAAGCCCTCCTGCGCCAAAAACGGCCAGTTCTCCTCTCCCTGCACCTTGCGAATGGTCTGCACCCGAAAATCGCCAGCCTCTGGAAGAACCGGACCGGCATCGGCCGCAGAGGCCATAGACGCAGCAGCAAGAAGAGCGGCTGGTATTTTCAATGGGCAACCGCCGCAGCTGCCGCTTCATCGATCAAGCGTCCGGTGCGGAAGCGGTCGAGGTTCAGCCCCGCCGCCAGCCGGTGCGGCTCGCCACGCGCAATCAGATGCGCAAAGAGATGCGCCGAACCAGGGGTCGCCTTGAAGCCGCCAGTACCCCATCCGCAATTGACGAAGAGGTTCGGAACCGGCGTGACACTCTGGATCGCCGAACGGTCCGGTGTGTTGTCGGTAATGCCGCCCCACTGGCGCATCATCTTCACACGGCGAAAGATCGGGAAGAGCTCGCAAATGGCATCCAGCGTATGGGTGATGATCTGCAAGCCGCCGGTCTGCGAGTAGGAGTTGTACTGGTCGGTACCGGCACCGATGACCAGCTCGCCCTTGTCGGACTGCGAGATATAGGCATGCACGGTGTTGGACATCACCACGCAGGGGAAGATGGGTTTCAGCGGCTCGGAGACCAGCGCCTGCAACGGGTTGGAGGCAAGCGGTACGCGCACATCGGCCATCTTCATGATGACGGAGGAATGACCGGCAGCCGATACGCCGATCTTCTTGGCGCCAATGAAGCCGCGATTGGTTTCTACACCCGTCACCGCACCATCCGGACCACGACGGATCGCGGTCACTTCGCAGTTCTGGATGATGTGGACACCGCGATCGGATGCCGCACGGGCATAACCCCAGGCCACCGCATCGTGACGGGCCGTACCGCCGCGACGCTGCAGGGCAGCACCATTGATGGCGTAGCGGGCGTTCGCCGAAATATCGAGCGGCGGGCAATAGGCCTTGGCCTGTTCCGGCGTCAGCCATTCATTGTCGATGCCGTAGAGACGGTTGGCATTGATATGGCGCTTGAAGGACTGCTGGTCATGCACATTGTGCGACAGCATCATCACGCCGCGCGCCGAATACATGACGTTGTAGTTCAGATCCTGGCTCAAGCCTTCCCACAATTTGAGGGAATGCTCGTACATATCCATGCTCTCTTCATAGAGATAGTTCGAGCGGATAATGGTGGTGTTGCGGCCAGTATTGCCGCCGCCGAGCCAGCCTTTTTCCAGAACGGCGATGTTGGTGATGCCATGTTCCTTGGCCAGATAATAAGCGGCACCGAGACCATGGCCGCCGCCACCGATGATGATGACGTCATATTCCTTGCGCGGCTCGGGAGAAGCCCACTGAGCATCCCATCCCTTGTGGGCTCGCATTGCCTCGCGAGCCACGGCAAAAACAGAAAATTTGCGCATTCGCAAGCAACTCCCTGAAGACAGGCTGGATTATTCCGGCTGAGGCCCGAACATGACAAATCAAAGAACATGACAGTGTTCCTTTTGCGACGTGCGACATGAATGTTTTGACATGGGTCATAACTTTCGCGACACCCCTTGTATTTTCGTTTGGAGATACAGTTAACGGCTGGACTTCAGGGAAACGATCTGATATTGCACCTCACCAATCGCGCGGCCAGCCGGCCACACGAACGATTTTTTGTTTGCCTGCGAATGCCTTTATTCGCATGGCAAGATAACCAAGCTAAAGGAACGGGATTCACGTGCAGGTACTAGTCCGCGATAACAACGTTGATCAGGCGCTTCGCGCTCTCAAGAAGAAAATGCAGCGCGAAGGTATCTTCCGCGAAATGAAGATGCGCGATTACTACGAGAAGCCTTCGCAGAAGCGCGCTCGCGAAAAGGCTGAAGCCGTTCGCCGCGTTCGCAAGCTGGCTCGCAAGCGCATGCAGCGTGAAGGTCTGATCGCCGGTCCGCGCACTGGCCGCTGATAGGCCGTCTTTTCGACGTTTTTGAATGCTTATGGGGCGGGGGCGATTTATTCGCCGCCGCTCTTTGAGTTTGTGGCTGCATGAATGGCCTTGAGAGGGAACCCATATCGTATGAACGCTGTTGATATCCGTGAATCCAGACGTCCTTTCGCCCTCTTCCACGGCGTATCTCAGAGAAAAACCATGCGGCTCTCCTCCACCCTCATCCTCTGCGGCATGGTTGCGGCTCTTGCCGGCTGCGCCACCACCTCCCCCACGAGCGACGTCTTCCAGATCGACCGCGCTCAAGGCTCCGAGCAGAACATCGCCTCGCTGACCTCGGTCATCAACGCGAACCCGCAGGACCCGGAGGGCTACAACGTTCGCGGATCGGCTTACGGCCGCGCCGGTGACTCCAAACGCGCCATTGCCGATTTCAATCAGGCCCTCCAGATTAACCCGCGCTTCTATCAGGCCTATGCCAACCGCGCGCTCGTCTACCGCAATATGGGCCAGCAGCAGCAGGCGCTTCAGGATTACAACAGCGCGCTGCAGATCAACCCGAACTATGACGTGGCGCTGATCGGTCGCGGCAATCTCTACCGCCAGTCAGGCCGCACCAACGAAGCCTTCAATGATTTCACCGCCGCCATCAACACAGACACGACCGATGGCCGCGCCTATCACAACCGTGGCCTGATCTATCAGCTGCGCAATCAGCACAGCCAGGCCATCGAAGATTTTTCCAAGGCCATCTCGCTCTCGCCCAATTCGCCCGAGCCCTATAACGGCCGCGGCATTTCATACATCGCGCTGAACGACGACGAAAACGCCTTTGCCGATTTCAACCACGCCATCGCGCTGGACGGCGATCTGGCGGAGTCCTGGGCGAACCAGGCACTGGTCTATGAGCGACGCGGCGAGAGAGACAAGGCGTATAAATCCTACAGCCACGCCGCCCGCCTGGACCCCAAATACAAACCCGGCGTCGACGGCGCTGCCCGCCTGCGCGGCGCTGGCGCCTCGTAAGGTCTCTGCCGTTTCAATGGCGTAGGGACCGCAACGACGAGCGATGGGGACTATTCGCCTCTCGCCTACTCTACGCTATGAGGTAGCAGGATTGCATCCGTCACGCGGTTCACGTGACCTTGAAGCTCGCCTCGCTGTCATACTCGCCCTTGAGGCGAGATCCACGGTCCCACTGTCAAGCACGTGAGCATATGGACCCTCGGGTGAAGCCCGAGGTTGACGACCGGCCGGGTTTCGCCCCGTAGCCCAAGAGCGCTTCAGCCGCTTTTTCCGAGCCGTTCAGCCGAAGCCATAAACCTGAAACGAGAAAAAAGGCCCCGCCAGTCGATCGATGGCAGGGCTCTTTCGTCATGCAGGCTTGGCGTCGCCTTCTGCCGTCGCATCCGGCTCAGCCTTCTTCTCCTCCGGCTTGATCCGGAACCAGGCCACGTAGAGTGCAGGCAGGAAGAGCAGCGTCAGCACCGTGCCGACCACGATACCACCCATCATCGCATAGGCCATCGGGCCCCAGAACACCTCGCGCGAGATCGGGATCAACGCCAAGGTCGCTGCCGCCGCCGTCAGCATGATCGGGCGCATGCGGTGTTCCGTCGCCTCGATCACCGCCTGCCAGGCGGGCACGCCCTCCTTGCGCAGGTCTTCGATCTGCACCACGAGAATGACCGAGTTTCGAATGAGGATACCGATCAGCGCCAGAATGCCGAGGATCGCGACGAAGCCCATCGGTGCGTTGCTGAGAAGCAGCGCCGCCACCACGCCGATGAGTGCGGTGGGCGCCACCGCAAAGACCAGGAACAGACGGCTGAAGCTCTGCAACTGGATCATCAGGATCGTCGCCATGGCAAAGAGCATGAAGGGCGCGACGGCTGCAATCGGCCCCTGCGCCTCCGCACTCGATTCCACCGACCCGCCGATCTCGATCTTGTAGCCCACCGGCAGCGTCTTGATGAAGGCGTCGACCTGCGGCTGAAGCGCGGTCACGATTGTGGCCGGCTGCGTTGGACCCTTGATCGCCGCCTTCAGGGTGATCGTCGGAATGCGATCGCGTGATGCGATCATGGCTTGCTCCACATCGTAGCGCAGATTTGCCACCGCCGAGAGCGGAATGAGCTTTCCGCCGGAACCTGGAATTTGCAGGTTCTGCAGCGTCTCGATGGAGCCACGCTCATCGGCTGCCGCACGCCCGATCACATCGACGAGGTAGATGTCGTCGCGCACCTGCGTGGCGCTTGCCCCTTCTACGATGGAGTTCAGCACGGTGGCGATATCTTCGGAACTGACGCCGAGCTGCCGGGCCTTGTCCTGCAACACATCCACCTTGACCACGCGGGACGGCTCGTTCCAGTCATAGATCATGTTGGTCAGCAGCGGGTGTTGGCCGACGACGCCTGCAAACCGCATCGAGATATCGCGCACTTTCTGAATGTCGGGGCCGCTGATGCGATACTGAACCGGCTTTCCGACCGGCGGGCCGATATCGAGCAGTTTTACGAAGGCATCGGTGCCGGGGAACGTCTCATTCAGATATTTCTGGAAATCGGCTCGAATGCGGTCGCGTGCCTCGAGGCTTTTCGACACGATGATGGTCTGGCCGAAAAACGCATTCTGGCTCTGCACGTCGAAGGACAGAATGAAGCGGGGCGCACCCTGACCGACATAGGTCGTCCAGTGGTCGATATCCGCGTTATTGGCGAGCTTCTCGCGCTCGAACTGCGCTATCTGGCGGTTGGTTTCTGCAATCGAGCTGTTCTGCGGCAAGTTCCAGTCGACGATCAGTTCGGGCCGGTCGGAGCTTGGGAAGAACTGCTGCTGCACCAGGCCCATGCCGCCCACCGACACGCCGAAGATGGCGATGGTGAGCAAAATGGTCACCCAGCGCCAACGCATGGCCGTTTGCAGCAGGCTGGAGAAGATCCGCGCAAACCTGCCCTTGCCCTCATGATGCCCCTTCATCTGCTTGGGCAGCATGACGACGCCGAGAAGCGGGGTGAAGAGAACCGCGACGATCCACGAGACAAGCAGCGACACCGCAATGACGACGAAGAGCGTGAAGGTGAACTCGCCCGCCGCACTGCTGTTCAGACCGATCGGGATGAAGCCCGCGACGGTGACGAGCGTGCCCGTCAGCATCGGAAAGGCAGTCGAGGTGTAGACGTATGTGGCGGCCTTTCGCAGATTATCCCCGGCCTCCAGCCGCGCCACCATCATCTCCACTGCAATCATCGCATCGTCGACCAGAAGCCCGAGTGCGATGATCAAGGCGCCGAGAGAGATGCGTTGCAGCGAAATACCGCTGAACTCCATATAGACGAAGGTGATGGCCAGCACGAGCGGAATGGACACCGCCACCACCAGACCGGCGCGAAAACCAAGGCTGATGAAGCTGATGACGAGAACGATGGCGACCGCTTCGAACAGCGCACGGGTGAAGCCGGACACCGCCTCTTCCACCACGGCAGGCTGATCGGAAACGCGGTGAACATCCACGCCGATGGGCAGATCTGCGACGATGGCCTTGATATGCTCGTCCACCGCCGCGCCGAACTCCAGAAGGTTTGCGCCCGCGCGCATGCCGATCGCAAGTCCGATGGCGGGCGTGCCGTTATAGCGGAACAACGCGGTTGGCGGATCGACATAACCACGGCGGATGGTGGCCACGTCTGTCAGCGGGAAGAAGCGGTCATTGACGCGCAGATTGATGGACTCCAGCGCATTTTCCGAGGCGAATTGCCCGCCGACGCGAATGGCGATGCGCTCAGGCCCCGCGGTGACGAAGCCGGATTGGGTCACCGCATTCTGCGCCTGAAGTGTCGTGATGATCGACTGGCGATCGATGCCAAGCGCTGCGATCTTGCGGGTCGAAAACTCCAGATAGATCGCTTCGTCCTGCGCCCCGATAATATCCACCTTGCCGACATTGGGAATGGTCAGGATCTTGGAGCGCGCATCCTCGACCAGATCGCGCAGCTGGCGCTGGGAGAGACCGTCACTGGTAAAGGCGAAGATGTTGCCGAAAACATCGCCGAAGCGGTCGTTGAAGAACGGCCCCTGCACGCCGGAGGGAAAATCGCCGCGAATGTCGGAAATCATGTTGCGGACGCGACGCCATGTCGGCTCCACGTCCCTGGCTTTCGTCGTGGGCAGCAGCTCGAGGAAAACGGTTGTCTTGCCGGCGGTCGTTTCGCTGCGGGTATAATCGAGCGATTCCAGCTCCTGCAGCTTCTTCTCGATCCGGTCGGTCACCTGGCGGCTGACCTCTTCGGCCGTGGCGCCCGGCCACGCTGCCGAGATCACCATCGTCTTGATGGTGAAGTTCGGATCTTCTTCGCGGCCCAGATTGAGATAGGAGAACACGCCTGCGATCAGGAAGACGATCATGAAATACCAGACGAGCGAGCGGTGCTCGAGCGCCCAGTCGGAGAGATTGAACTTTTTCACTGTGCGAGCTCCTGATCGACGCGGATCGACTGTCCGTCCTCAAGCGTGTTGACACCGGCCACCACGACGCGGTCGCCCGGCGAAACGCCTTGTTTGATAGTGACATAGCCATAGGCATTGGGTTCGCCGTCTACCACGACGGGACGAAGCGTAACCTTGGCCGCGGCTTCATCGACGATCCACACAGCCGTCTGGTTGTCGCGGCTGCGGATCGCAGTTGCGGGGAGCATCAGCGTTGGTTGATCGGCAGCGCTGGCAGAGGCCGTGACGACCGCACCGAGACGGAAGGCTTCACCCGGATTGCTGAGCGCGATCTTGGTTCTGCGCGTGCGGGTCGCCGCATCCGCCTGTGGGGCGATTTCGCGCACCGTGCCGGGCACGCGCACCTTCGGGTCCAGCTGCAATGCCACCTGGAAGGGCATTCCGGGCTTCAACTGCTCGGCCACCGACTGCGGTACGTCGATGACTGCATCCCGCTCATCCGGCTTGGCAATCGTGACAATCACCTGGCCGACGGTCACGACCTGCCCCAACTCGGCGGATGTTGCCGTCACCACACCATCGAACTCCGCCGTCAGCTGTGCGTAACCGAGCTGCTCATTGGCCTTGTTGAGATTGGCCTCGGCACGCGCGACAGAAGCGACCGCCGTCTTTAGCCCCTGCTCCGCCTCTTCGAGTGCGGCGCGGGTGCCGGAGCGGGTTTCGGCAAGCTGCAACTGGCGCTGCTGCGTGCTCTGTGCATTGCGAAGCTGCGCCTGCGCATTGGAAAGATCCGACTGTGCGCTGCGCACCGCAAGCTCCAGCGAGGTCGGGTCGATTGTCGCGATCACGTCACCCTGCTTGACGATATCGCCAACCGAAACGGTGCGCGACGTCAAACGGCCAAGTGCGCGAAAACCGAGCTGTGCTTCGAAGCGCGGAGAAACCGTGCCGGCGAAGCTCAAGGGATGGGCGGGCATTTCCTTGGCCACGACGGACAAAACCGGGCGCGGCGGCGCAGCCTCGTCCTGCTTGTCCTCACTGCAGGCTGCAAGCATCAGGCCGGACAGAAGCACTGTAAGAATATGAGCCTTGTTCATCGCGATGCCACCTCTTTGGGAGCGACCTTTTCATCCGGGCGAAGGAATTTGGCGCCTTCGAAAACCACAATCTCACCTTCCTTCAGACCCTGCTTCACAATGAAATGTCCTGTCTCGTAGTCCTCGACTTCGATGACGCGCAGCGTAACCTTTGAGGAGGCAGGATCGACGACCCAGACAGCAGGCCTCCCATCCTTCGAGGACATGGCAGACCATGGCAGAACGATCGCCGCCTGCGGCTCATACTGGAATTCACCCTTGACCGCGGCGCCGAGCGGCATCTGCCCGTCGCCTGGAAGCCCGACCTTGACCCGCACCGTGCCCGTGGAAGCATCGATGGTCGGCGAAATCTCGCGCACCTTCGCCGTCACCTGCTTGGTTGGATCCGACAGAAGCGTAATCGTCACCTCGTGCTTGATCGGGCGTCCGAGAAACAGCGTTTCCACAACTTCGAAAATCGCATCCCTTGGTCCGTCCTGCGCCAGCGTAAAGATGGCGGACGCCGCTTGCGCCACCTGCCCCACCTCCGCATTGCGCGCCGTGATCACGCCGTCGCGCTCGGCTTTCAACTCGGTATAGGACAGCGCTTCCTTGGCCGTTCCGAGCTGCGCTTCGGCAGAACGTTCGCTGCCTTGAGCGGTGGATAAAGCCTCCTGCGCCTGATCGAGAGCGGAGCGTGCCGTCACCTGCGTATCGAAAAGCTTCTGCTGGCGGGCAAAGGCCAATTCCGCCTGGATGCGCTGTGCGGTGGCAGCCTCCAGATTGGCCTGCGCGACGGCCAGATCGGCCTGCTGCTCCTGCGCATCGATACGCGCCAGCACCTGCCCCGCCATGACGTGATCGCCCACATCGACCTTGCGATCGATGATCTTGCCGCCCACGCGGAAGGAGAGATCGGTTTCGACACGCGCGCGAATTTCACCGGTCACCGCGCCGCCCGTCGTCAGCTGTTCGCTCTTGACGGTAACGACCCGCACCTGGCGCGACTCCGCCTCCCGCTCGCCTTCCTGTTGGCTGCACGACGTCAGGAAACCCGCGCCTGCAATCAGGAGAACGCTCACAATATGCTTCATGGCAGAACCCTATGATGGAGATATCGTGAATGCGTATATTTGACTGACCGGAAAGTCAATGATAACTTCGGATACATGTCACCCAAGCGCTGTCATTTGAGAGAACGACGCGCGATGGAATACGGGATATAGCGCAGGAACGGATCGATGTGATCGTAACCCGCGTTGAAACTGTCGATGCCGAATGAAGGGAATGCCAACCACCGATGTTTAAGCTGTGCCAATCCAAGGTGGGGAAAAAACTGACGCGTGCCGAGCAGAAGCAGCTCCGCCCCGCTCAAATTCTGGACGCGGCCTTTACCGAGTTCGTCAGACACGGATACGCCGCAACCCGGGTCGAAGACATCGCCAAACATGTCGGCGTCACCAAGGGCACGGTCTATGTGTATTTCGAGACCAAGGAAATCCTCTTCGAAGCCACCATCCGCCACGCCTCCACATCCTTCGCCGACATCGTCAAAAGTGAAGACACCCGCACCGGCACGGCTTCCGAGAAGATCAGGTCGCTTCTAAACGCCCTCTACGATCATCTCGACGAAGACCACCAGAACCGTGAAATCCTCAAGCTGATCATCGCAGAAGGCCAGAAGTTCCCGGACATCGTCGCCCGGCACGAACAATACGTCTTCCAGCCCCTGATCGACAGAATTGTCGAACTCGTTAAGGAAGGCGCTGCCGCTGGCGAACTGAAAAGCGACTACATTGCCTTCCCCGAACTAGTCATCGCGCCTCTGATGACGCTGACCGTTCTGAGGATCATCTTCGAAGAGCGCATGGACATCGACATAAAAGGCTACCGAGCCGCCCATCTCGAGCTGCTTCTCAACGGACTTTTGGTAAAGAATGCTCGGGAAGAGTAAGAACGTTGCTGAGCGGTCGCGATGAGCTTTCTTCGTTCAGCGACTGCTTTGCGCCAACACCGATCGATCAGAAATGCTTACCTCTTACCCAAACAACATTTGTTCCTGTGTCTGATGCATCCAATAGCCGCTACGCGCTGACCGGTCAGCGAATGGATCAGACCTGGCAGGCAAATCAGCGGCATCACGTCACACCGTAGATTTTTGAGGCCATCTCCCTAACGTTAGGTGGGGTGTCCGCCTCCAGTTCTTCGAGGTAGGCCATAAAGTCGTCGCGGTTGGCAAAGGAGAAAATTCTCGCCTTGTATTCTAAATCTTCCAAGAGTGGCCGCTCTTGGAGTAATTGAGCTGACGTCTTGTCAACAAACATTGCATCAAGATATGGGGCGTAGGCTGATATGGCGCGGATATCGTTGATCATCCCCTTGTTGATGATGGTCTTCTGACCTCCTATGACCCGTTTGGCTGTGGCAGCGAAAAGATAAGCTGAAATGCGATGATGTGGTAGCTGTCTACAGAGGTCAGACGCCCATACTTTTCGGACCATTTGGCCTGCCTCGTGATAAGGAACGCCCATACTTTGCATCTTATTTAATAGAGTTCGGGCTTCCCTTTGTATCGGGGAGTTGACGGCGTTGAATACGACGTCCGGATCGGCACTAGACCTCTTTCTTTCAGTTGTGGCCAATGCGCCGACCTTCGCAGCAAGAACTGCGTCCAACTCCAACTTTAGCACGTCATTGAAAGTCGGTTTTTCTGCTGCCCAACGAGCTGCGAGCTTCTCCATCTCAGCATGTGCTTCGTCACGCATCTTGCGAAGGCCATTGGCAAATTGGCTATAATCGGACCGCACGGAGATGTGCATGTCAGAAAGCCATTCATTCCGCGGGCTTTCTAAGACTTCGTCAACGGAGAGATCGAGGGATAGAGATGTTCCGTTCAGGTAGGCGTCTGCGGCAGCCAGCACTTGCTTTAACTCGATAGACGAGGTGGCGGATAATGAGACGTCTCCACCTATAAACTCATATGCCTCCCGCAGCTCCGTTGCACTGTGAAAGACGGCTGTTTCGTCTCGGTGGATGTCAGAGTGAGGTAGAATGATCTGTTGCAGCAGAACGAGGCGGCGTACGCGCTCGTGCAATTCCGTGGCGAACGCTTCGTGCCCAACTGGCAAGCGCCCACCAGAGATAACATTGAAGAGCAAGCTGAAGACGAACTGATCGAGGTAGATAACCTTTTTGTCGATCGGTGGCAGGACGATGTTTTCGGTATGCCGACAATTTGAACATCTCATAGTAAGGGTGCGGCCACCGGCTCGGAGTATTCCTAACGTTGTCTTTTTACAGATCACACATACAGAAAATGGCGCCCTCTCCCAGGTAAAACCGTTCATTATTTCACCTTGATGTTGACTCCTGTTTCCAGCGGGAAATACAAAACTCACACATGATATCCGAACGGCAGGCTCCCCTCAATAACAGGTGAAATGTGTTGAGCTCAGGTCGCTTGGGCCAATGCCAGACGTGCCTCTCCTCTTGAAGATGGTGCCCTAGAGCGTTCTAAAAGGAATGGTGCAAGGTAACAATTCTCACACGCTCGCCGGCAAGATGAAGGTATGGTGGCCTACCCACTACAAAATCTCCTAATCGGACCAAGCCTGTCTTGAGTTCACGTTCCAGACAATAGAATTTTCGGTGGCAATTTATTCGTCTGCCTCACGAAATCGATAAACGCCCGCAAAGGTGCCGGCACCAGCCGCCGTCCGGAATAATACAGAAACGGGCCGGGAAACCGCAGCCACCAGTCTTCCATCACCGGCACCAGATCACCTCTATCAAAGTGCGGCCTCAGCCAATCCTCGAAAATGTAAATCATGCCGGAGCCGGCAATCGCTGCGTCGATACCGAGATCGGTGCCGCCGCCGAATTGGACGACGAGATTGCCTTTTGGATTGATGACGACGTCTTGCCCTTGGCGTTCGAACTCCCAAGGCGGTATGGCGCGACCTGAAAACCGGCCTAGAATGCACTCATGCGAGAGCAGGTCTTGCGGGTGTTGCGGCGTGCCTCGTCTCGCCAGGTAATCCGGCGATGCAGCAAGGGCAAAGCGCTGCTGGCGCGGGCCGATGGGCACGGCCACCATATCCTGCTCAAGCCTTTCATCATAACGGATGCCTGCATCGCAGCCGCTCTGGATGATATCGACGAAACTCTCGTCGGTGACGATCTCAAGCCTGATGTCCGGATAGGCCGCAAGGAATGGAGGCACGATTTTGGGCAGGACCAGCTTTGCGGCACTCATCGGGACATTGAGCCTGAGCTCGCCCGACGTGCGGCCGCGGCTGCTTTTGACCTCGTCAAGCGCCGAGGCCACCTCTGCGAAGGCCGGTGCGGTACGCTCCAACAGCAGGCGTCCCGTATCCGTCAGCAGCACGCTTCTTGTGGTGCGATTGAACAGCCGCACCCCTAGCTCGTCTTCCAGCCGCTTCACCGCATCGCTCAGTGCTGAGGAACTGATGCCACTTTCGCGCGCGGCCTGGCGAAACCCCTTGGACCGCGCCACCAGCAGAAACGCATTCAAATCCGTTAAATCCGCCACGCTAGCCTCCACAGAACACGACATTGTCCGCTGGGGCGGACAGCCTGTTCGGACTGTAGTGGATTGTCGCGAATATGCCACCGCTTTACTTTGAAGCAACACAAAGGAGACAGCCAATGGGCACGAGCGCAAATTCAGGAACATTCAAACTTGGCGATCACACCGTAAGTCGACTGGGCTATGGCGCGATGCAGCTCGCGGGCAAAGGCGTTTTCGGACCGCCGCGTGATCGTGCGGAGGCCATCGCCGTTTTACGCGAGGCAGTGGAAAGCGGCGTCAACCACATCGATACCAGCGATTTCTATGGCCCGCATATCACCAACGAAATCATCCGCGAAGCTTTGCATCCCTATGACAGTAACCTTCTGATCGTCACCAAGGTCGGAGCCAGCAGAGGTCCTGACGCATCCTGGAAGCCGGCGTTTTCACGCACCGAGCTGACACAGGCCGTCCATGACAATCTCCGCAATCTCGGGCTCGACGTGCTCGATGTGGTCAACCTGCGCGCCATGTTCGACGTTCACGGCCCGGCGGAAGGCTCATTGGACGAACCTCTTGAAGCACTGGCGGATCTGAAGCAGAAAGGCCTGATCCGGCACATCGGCCTGTCCAATGTCACGGCAAAGCAGATCGAGGATGCCGGAGAGATCACCGACATCGTTTGCGTCCAGAACCAGTACAATCTTGCGCATCGCAAGGACGATGCCTTGCTCGATACGCTTGCCGCGCGAGGCGTTGCCTATGTGCCGTTCTTCCCGCTTGGCGGCTTCTCGCCGCTGCAATCGTCTACCCTGTCCAATGTCGCCGCAAGTCTGGACGCCACGCCGATGCAGGTAGCGCTGGCCTGGCTGTTGCAGCGATCGCCGAACATTTTGCTGATCCCCGGCACATCGTCACGCACCCACCTGCGGGAAAATCTCGCGGTGGCAAACATCGATCTCCCTCCGGAGGCACTGTCGGAGCTGGATAACATGCAGCTTTGATGCTTGAACTTCACGCACAGGCGCGGTCCGTCGCGCCGCACAGGCTCGCGCGGGTAAAGCGTGTTGCGATCTTTCCGATTCGCTCCTTACGCTTTAGCTCCGTCTTCTTCCGCATGTCGTTATCGCAAAACCGCCGCACAGTTTTGCGCGACATGCTTTAGACGGCCACGCCGGCTTTCACCTTGAAATCCTCCGGCAACAGGTCACTGTGCAGGATCTGGTTTCGGCCTGATGATTTGGCCAGATAGAGCGCCCGGTCGCAGGCATTGAACAGATCCTCGAAGGAGGCATGGGACTCCTTGTCGGCCACCCCGCCGGACAGAGTAATGTGGACAAGCCTGTCTTTGATGTCCACGGGCCGGGCTGCCAGCATCTCGTTGCATCTTTGGGCGAGCGCGAGACGTTTTTGTGCGGTGAGCTGGACCGCCAGAACGGCGAATTCCTCACCACCAATTCTTGCAACCACATGAGGCTGCGGAAAAGCAGCCATCAGGTGTCGTGCCACGGTCACGATCGCATGGTCTCCGACATCGTGGCCGAACTCGTCGTTGATGCGCTTGAACCGGTCGATATCGAACAGGATGAGCGAAGCATCGTCGTCCGCTTTGGCCA
Organism: uncultured Agrobacterium sp.; assembly: GCA_913777615.1. GTDB lineage: Bacteria > Pseudomonadota > Alphaproteobacteria > Rhizobiales > Rhizobiaceae > Agrobacterium. The sequence goes on from CAJYTK010000020.1 coordinate 95,659, forward strand.
CCTCTTCCATGAAGGCACGACGATTGAGGAGCCCCGACAGCATGTCGGTGCGGCTCAGCCGTTCGAATGTCGCACGCGAGATGGACAGATGATGAATGGCAAGACCGACGAGATAGACGATCGAAAATGTCAGCGACGAGGCCACCACCGTCGATATGATCACGCCCACTGTCGCCCCTTGCCAGACATTGTAAGGCAGCAAGCCGAATGTGTTCATCAGATGATGGGCGACGATATTCAAAATGTCGGCAATCAGCGTAACGGCAACAGCCGTGCGAAGAGCAAAGGACAAGACCTTGTCCTTCGTTTCAAACCGGTCCGTGGCGCAAGCCTGCTGTATATGGCGTTCGACAAATGCAAGCATCGACCTTCCGGCTCCGTGTTTGAGCGATAGAGCCCCGTGCATCCTGTTTGGACGAACGGGGCTCTATAGTGTTTAAATTGACGCATGGCCTTGCCAATGCTGTGGTCGCCCCCGACCGGCATGACTGTTGCACGGGATGTTTTGAAATCACGTGAACAACGAAGGTGAATGTTCAATTACATTTGCCTCATGCGCCACTTCGGCTGCATCGTCCTCTGGGGGCGCCGAGAGGCCAAGCCGCATCAATAACGGATGCGGCATTATGGAAAGGCTGGGCCAGAGATAGAGATCAAGAACACGGCGTTGGCGCTGATGCATGAAGGGAAATGCTATTTGGTCAGGCTCGACGATGAACGGCATGTCGACCTCCTGCGCGAGGTCTATCCGTGCGTTGCCATCGTTTCCTTCCCGGCTAGAAGATGGAAGCCGTGGAACAGGCCGTCTTTGTCGATTTCGCGTTTCCGATATCCACGTGCAGCAGAGACAATCTTTTCAGGCTCCACGACTGGACCCCGAGCAGACAAGGGAACATGATGCTTCTCAATCGTCGTACTCTGTTGCTTCTGGGAGGATGGACAATGACGGCTTCGGCAGCCTCAGGGCAAATCTCATCCAGATTGCTATTCGACGGCAACCTTCTGGCCGACTATTTCCAGATCTATCTAAGAGATCAAAGCCACCCGGACCTTCCGTCCGATTATACGGAAGAGACTGTTGGCAAGCGTTTGATGATCGGTCCGCACGCTGCCATCGTTCACACTGCGCGCAATATGATCGTGCCGGTCAGCGTGGAGTGGTATGATGCACGGCCGCAGCCGGATGTGGAGCGCTACCAGCATGTGGCGGAAGCAAGCTTCGACTGCCCCTCAGGCATCTTGATCGTGGCTGGCTTGACGGACTATGAGCCGAGTGCATCAAGGCTTGCGGTTGAACCGGGACGACTGGGTGTCCGTGCAAATATGTCGGGCCTGGACACGATCAGCGAGGACGGCCTGGAAGGAAACGACCGATACCTCCTACAGCTGTGGCCTTCCCCGCAGCCACTCGGTCTTCAGGTTCTCAAGTCTTGGGTGGAGCGTTAGATGAAAAGAGCTGTCCCCTATCTTCTCATCTTTGCCGCCATCATGTTTCTCGTAAGCCTCCTTGGCTTCGTCATCGCGCTCGCCCCCTGGAGCTTGATCATGTTGGGTATCCCCATGCTCATCTCAACCTGCAGATCGGCTGCCAAAGACCGCTAAAGAATGCGGGCATGAGGCGGCGGGAAATAAGACGACGGCTTACTCCACCGGCGTCATCGTTCCCGTCGGAAAGGTGGCAGTTGCAAGCGACGGATAGACCTCGCGCACGATATTGATCTGCTGCGCATCGTCGATCCTGACCAGATACCACTTACCGTCATCGATCAGCGCCAGCGTCGAGGTCCTGGCCTCAATCTTCTGGCCTTGGGTTTCCATCAGGCTGCGCGACGGCACCAGCACATAGGGCGTGCCGTCAGGGGCTTGCTTGTAAGCCGCCTTGTCGACATCCATATCGAAATCGAGAAACTTGACCGAGGCAAGCGCGATCTGCATCTGCGTCTGCATCGCGCTTCGAAGCGTTGCCACGTCGACACCGGCCTTTGTGGCAATATGCTGAAGAACCTTGGGCGGCACGGAGGCGCCGACAAGGTCGAAGTCGCCCTGCTTCAGCGCAGTCTCGAAGCGCGCGATCTGCGCCTGGAGGTCGGCTTTTTCCTCGGCCGTGATTTCACGCGCCGAAGCACCCTGCCAAAAGCAGAGCGCCAGAAACACTGACAGGAATAGAGCCTTCATGACACACGCCTCTCATCGGTCTAATGACGTTGAGTGAGATAAAGCGCGACAGATGCCGCGCTGTCGTCAATGACGGTAATTGGCTTAGAGAATGAAGAAGCCTGCGGCCGACAGGATGAGGAAGACGAGCAATCCGCCGAAGAAGCCGCCGGTGGTGAAGAAGCCGACGGCCATGGCGATCATCAGCATGCAGACCAGCATGGTGCCGTATTTCGACGCCAGCAGGAAACCGTTATAGGTTTTCTCGTGCTCGGAATATTCCATTTTTGCGCCGAGTTCAACCGGTCCGCTATGGTGTTCACTCATACTTGTTTCCCCTCTATTGATCTGCGCTTACCGTCATCGTTCCATCTAGAGATGACGTCTTCCCTGATAACGAAGCAAGCGACAGAACGCTCCTTGTCAAGACCTACACAAAATTCGGCACCGACGCAACGCGGGTAACGCACTGTTTGCCCGGCAAAAACGCTTGGTCTTTGGGCGGATCGCGCAAGGCTCCTGGCCCTGGAAAGCTGGAGCATTTGTCACATCGACGCCACCTGCGCCAAGGAAAGCCCTGGATGGTCGGTGCACGACCTTCTTCCTAGTTGCATTTGGCAAAACCTGCCCATAACGATGGACTGAGGGAGGATTTCTGGTTGGGAGCGACAGGCGCGGGAGGACGTTTCGCCTGGGGTTTTCCGCCATAAAAATTCCTCCTCGAAAACCCGCAAAGGGATCGAAAGGGGAAAGCAATGCACGCGCTTTTGAAACTCAGCCGCGCCATCGACCTGTTGAGCGAGTCACTGGGGAAATTTTCAGGCTATCTGGTTCTCATCTGCTGCCTCGTCAGCGCCGGCAACGCCATCGTGCGTTATCTTTTCAATTACAGCTCGAACGGCCTTCTGGAAATCCAGTGGTACATGTTCGGCTTCATCGTTCTCATTGGCGCGTCCTATACGCTGCGCATGAACGAACATGTGCGTGTCGATATCATCTACGGCGCGATTGCACCGCGCACCCGCATCTGGGTGGATATTATTGGCATCGTTTTCTTCCTGCTTCCCGCCTGTTTTTATCTCGCCTGGCTGAGCTGGCCGATGTTCCTGCTCTCCTGGCAACAGAATGAAATGTCCTCCAATGCTGGCGGCCTTATCCGCTGGCCGGTCAAGCTCATCATCTTTGCGGGCTTCGCGCTCCTCGTCCTTCAGGGAATATCCGAACTGGTGAAGCGCATCGGTGCGCTGAACGGGCTCTATCAGCTCGACACCAAATACGAAAAACCGCTCCAGTAACGCCGGCGCCATTTTAAGGATATTCTGATGTTCGAATACGGTATTCTTCCACCGGCGATGTTCGTGGGCATGATCATCTTCATGCTCTATGGTTTTCCGGTCGCCTTCTCGCTCGCCACTGTCGGCCTTCTCTTCGGCGTCATCGGCATCTTCACAGAGCACTTCTCGCCCGCCTTCATGCAGGCTCTGCCGCTGCGCATCTTCGGCATCATCTCCAACGATCTGCTGCTCGCCATTCCTTTCTTCACCTTCATGGGCGCCATTCTGGAGAGATGCGGTCTTGCGGAAGATTTGCTGGAGGGGACCGGCAAGCTCTTCGGCGCCATTCCCGGCGGCCTTGCCTATGCGGTCATTCTGGTCGGCGCCATTTTGGGTGCCATCACCGGAACTGTGGCGGCCTCGGTCATCACCATGGGCGTCATTTCGCTGCCGATCATGTTGAAATACGGCTATAATCCGCGTGTCGCCACCGGCGTCATTGCCGCCTCCGGCACGATTACGCAGGTCATTCCGCCCTCTCTCGTCCTCATCGTTCTGGCAGACCAGCTCGGTCGCTCCGTTGGCGATATGTATCTCGGCGCAATCGGCCCGTCCTTCCTGCAGGTCGCCATTTTCATGCTCTTCATCCTCTTCCTCTCGGTCTTCCGGCCGAAGGATGTTCCGGCCCTGCCGCCGGAAGCACGCGGGGAGCTGAACCGGGCGCTGGTGCTGAAGGTTCTGGGCGGCATGATCCCTTCCATCGTGCTGATCTTCCTCGTTCTCGGCACCATCTTCCTTGGTCTTGCCACGCCAACCGAAGCAGGCGCTCTCGGCGTCGTCGGCGCGATGGCGCTTGCCGCCGCCCACCGCCGCCTCACCTGGGATCTCATCAAGCAGGGCATGCACTCCACCATGCACATCACATCGATGGTGGTGTTCATTCTCGTCGGTGCCACCTGCTTCTCGCTGGTGTTTCAGGGGATGGACGGATCGCTGTGGATCGAGCACATGCTGTCGGGCATTCCAGGCGGCCCCATCGGCTTCCTGATATTCGTCAACATCTTCATCTTCTTCCTCGCCTTCTTCCTCGATTTCTTCGAGATCGCCTTCATCGTCGTGCCGATGCTGGCCCCGATTGCGCAAGCTCTCGGCATCGATCTCATCTGGTTCGGCGTGCTGCTCTGCATCAACATGCAGACGAGCTTCATGCATCCGCCCTTCGGCTTCGCGCTCTTCTACCTGCGCTCGATTGCGCCGCGTACGGTCAAGACCTCGGACATTTATATGGGCGCAATCCCCTGGCTCGGCATGCAGCTGATCCTCGTCGCCATCGTCATCTTCTGGCCGGAATCCGTGACCTACTGGCTGGACAAGACACCGGAGGTCGATCTCAACACCATCAAGATCGAGGTCCCCGCCTTCGGCAATCAGGGCGGCGACACCATGCCGAATTTCGGCCTGCCCCCAATGGACGTCGCGCCAGGCCAGGGCGGCGGCAACGGCCTGCCCGGGATGCCGAACCTCAACGAACCGCCGAAGATCAATCCTTGATCGGGAATACTTGTTTGGCGCGGGCGAAAGCGCTATATTGAGGGAGTGGAAGACAGGGCGGCAACCCTGCCTTCCGGTTTGCTTATCTGAAGAATGTGAACCGGACAGTCATTGACCAGCCTGTCCGGTTTTTCTTCACGATAAACGCAATGCTCAGCGGTTTACGCATCACATTAGAGCGCCGCGCGTCCTTTAGGACGCGCAAAGGACGCTCTAACTCTTTGAATGTACGCATCGTGCTTTTCCGAAAATCGAATTCGATTTTCGGGCCGATGCTGTACCTCCACAGTTGAACAGCAAGGCCTTTGCCAAGGTCGGCGTGGCCAATCCTCGCCGATACTCCGGCTGGTCTCCGAAGTGTGCTGCTTCGCCGTTCAACGCGGGCGATCATAGTCGAGTGTCTTTACTGGTCCATAAACGCGGGTGAGTTGGAGGCAGCTCAAGCAAAAGCCCGGACCTTTCGATCCGGGCTCCAATAGAACGGTCTGGATAGTGTCACAGTCTGTTCAAGAATTGGCGTTGGTCTGCCGAAAATGGTGATTTCGAGAACCGGAGCGGAGCGTACTGAAGTACGTGAGCACCGGAAGCGCAGAAATTGCCATTTGCAGGCGACCAACGGCGATTATGGAATAGACTGTCAGAGCTTGCCGTTACGCTGCTGTATCATCATGAACGTATCGTAGGTGTATTCAGCCAGCTGCATCCACAGATACCCTTCACGCTTAAAAGCGACCTGATCTTCATAGACCTTCTTGAAGTCTGGATTGACGGCAGAGATTTCCGCGTAGACTTCGAGGGCGGCCTTGTAGCAGGCGTCGAGAATATCCTGGCTGAAGGGGCGCAGCGTGGCACCCTCGGAGACGATCTGCTTGATCGCCTTCGGATTCCTGGCGTCATATTTTGCCAGCATGTTGGTATTGGCAAACGAGCAGGCGTCCTGCAGCACGGCCTGATAGTTCTTTGGCAGGTCGTTCCACTTGTCCAGATTGACGAAGGAGTGGATGACCGGGCCACCTTCCCAGAAGGCCGGGTAGTAATAATACTTCGCCACCTTCTGGAAGCCGAGCTTATGGTCGTCATAGGGGCCAACCCATTCGGCCGCGTCGATCGTACCCTTTTCCAGCGCCGGATAGATATCGCCGCCGGCAATCTGCTGCGGCACGACGCCCAGCTTTTCCACCACCTTGCCGGCAAGACCGGCAATGCGCATCTTCACGCCTTTGAAATCCTCGACGGTGTTGATTTCCTTGCGGAACCAGCCGCCCATCTGCACGCCGGTATTGCCGGAGATCATGCCATAGAGCTTGTGCTTGGCGTAGAACTCGTTCAAGAGCGTGTTGCCATTGCCCTCGTAGAACCAGGAATTGGTCAGGCGCGCATTCAGGCCGAAGGGAATAGCGGTACCGATCGCGAATGTCGGGTCCTTGCCGACATAGTAGTAGGAGCAGGTGTGGCACATTTCCACCGTGCCGGAGGATACGGCGTCCGCCGCCTGCAGCCCGGGCACGATTTCGCCTGCCGCAAACACCTGAATGTTGAAATTGCCGTCGGTCGCGGCCTTCACATGGTTGGCGATATCCTGCGCGCCGCCAAAAATCGTATCGAGCGATTTGGGGAAGGAGGAGGTCAGCCTCCAGGTGATCTTGGCATTTTCCTGCGCGATGGCCGGTGCTGCCAGAACAGTTGCTGCCGCAGCACCCGTGCCCGCAAGCGCGCCTTTTTTGATGAATGAGCGTCGATCCATATTATCCTCCCAGATACGAACCATGTCACCGTGCGGCTTCCTCCCCCACACGAGATGGCTTGAGAAAAGCATGGGTCATGGCAACTGACAAGCGGCGCGGCAAAGAATAAACGGTGGGACATGCTTGAAGGGCGCGATTTCCTCTGCGCATAGGAAAAGATTATCGCATGCGCTGTCTCAAAACATCCGGGCGTTATACTTTAGACGAATAAATCCCGTCACTTAAAGCGTGTCGCGATCTTTCATACGCTGCCTCACGCTTTAGCTCCTCTTCTGCCGCACGTCGTGGTCTCAGAAGCGCTGCACCCTATTGCGGAAACCATGCTTTACGAAAAGAGAAAGCTTGACGAATCCGTCCCTTCGGCTTCACTGACGATATTGCATTTGAAGACCGCATCATGTTCGGAGCCACCATGTCCAAGCCCATCATCGCCATCCCTGCCGATATCAAACAGGTGGACGGTGCCGAGTGGCATGCGGCGCAGACGCAATATCTCGCCGCCGCGCTGAAGGTCGCAGGCGTCATGTCCCTGATCGTGCCGGCCTTCGAGAGTGGCAATGAGATCGATGCCATTCTCGACCGTGTAGACGGGCTGCTCGTTTCAGGCTCGGCCAGCAATGTCCACCCCTCGCTTTACGGCGAGCAAGCAACCGATGCCGATGGCCCCTTCGATGCCGGGCGCGATGCGACCAGCCTCGATCTCATCCGCCGCGCGATCGATCGCGGCATTCCGATGCTGGCCATCTGCCGCGGCATTCAGGAGCTGAACGTGGCGCTTGGCGGCACGCTTGCCAGCGAAATTCAGGAACTGCCGGGACGCTGGGACCACCGCAAGCCGGAAACGACAGAGCGCGACGTGATGTTTGGCATCCGCCAGCCGGTTCATGTGCGCGAGGGCTCCTGCATCGCCCAGCATCTGGGGCTTTCCGGCGAAATCCAGATCAACTCGGTTCATCGCCAGGCGATTGCGCAGACGGCACCAAGGCTACAGGTGGAAGCCACTGCCGAAGACGGCACCATCGAAGCCGTTTCCGTCATCGACGCGAAAGGCTTTGCCATCGGCGTGCAGTGGCACCCGGAATATTGGGCCGAAACCGATGGCCCGTCGCGAGCACTTTTCGAAGCCTTCGGCAAGGCGGTGCGGGACTATCAGGCGAGCAAGGCGTAAAGCGCCTCGCTCACCTTATGCGATTATTCCTTGACCGGTGTTTCCGGCACGGGTGTGATAACCTTTCGCTCAGACAGCCAGCCGAGAACATTATCGGCCACCAGATCGGCCATGGCATTGCGTGTCGGTACTGATGCGGATGCCACATGCGGCAAGAGCGAGACGTTGTCGAAGGCCAAGAGCGCTTCCGGCACCTTCGGTTCCGCATAGAACACATCCAGACCGGCAGCGCCCAGCGTGCCGTCCTGCAAGGCCTGTATCAACGCATCTTCATCGACGCTTGAGCCGCGCCCGACATTGATGAACACGCCGTTCGGGCCAAGAGCGGACAGGATCTCACCATTGATGGCCTTATGCGTTTCCGGCGTGCCGGGCACGATGCAGATCAGAATATCGACCGCGCTCGCCATCTCCTTCAACGAGGCATGATAGGTGTAGGAGAGTTCATCACGCTTGCTGCGCGTGTGATAGCCGATCTCCACCTTGAAGGGCTCCAGCCGCTTGGCGATCTCCTGGCCAATGCGGCCCATGCCGAACAGGCCCACCTTGCGACCGCGCAGCGAAAACGGCGAGAGCGCGAACGGCCCTTCCTTCACCCATTTGCCCTCACGCAGATAGGTCTCTGCCTGATAGAGGCGCCGCACGGTGTTGATCAGAAGCGCAATCGTCGTATCGGCCACTTCGTCGTTCAGCACATCCGGCGTGTTGGTAACGATGATGCCACGCTTGGCCGCATGCTTGGCATCGACGCCATCATAGCCCACGCCGAAATTGGCGATCACTTCCAGATTGGGAAGCGCATCGATCCAGGCCGCGTTGACGCTGCCGGAGACGGCCACTGCGCGAACGCGGTTCGCCACATCGGCGGAAATGGTGGGGGTCGCGCCCGCAGGTGCGGTCACGACCTCTACCTTGCCTTCGAAGCGTTCCAGAACGCGCGGATGGATTTTTCCCGGAACGAGAACGACGGGCTTTTGATCTGACATGGGCGATGATTCCTCTTGCAATGCGCATCTCCAAGGACAGCGAACGATGCTCTCACGGGACATGCATGAAGCCTCAAAGCGGCGATACCGCTCTGCGATGGGAAAAGGCTAACCGATGCGCGTCAAAATCAAAACCCGCTAATGAACGAGAACGGTACTGTCGTTCATCAATGTCGTGGAATGCAGGGTCCGGTGGATTGGCGGATGCGCATTTCCGGCTTGATCAGGTGAATGCCGTCCGGCTCATGGCTGCCCGCCAGCCTGTCGAGCAGGGCACGCGCCGCAAGCCGCCCGACTTCCGCCTGGCCGTTGGATACGGTCGTCAGCGATGGCGTGGAGATCGACGCTTCTTCCAGATCGTCATAGCCGGTGACGGAAATATCCTTGCCCGGAACGAAGCCTGCGCGCGAAATGCCGTTCATCAGGCCGATGGCGACAAGGTCGTTCCAGCACACCGCAGCCGTCGGCTTTTGCGGCAGCGACAGGAAGTTGACAGCCGCCTCGAAGCCGCCCTGCTTGGAGCGTGCGCCTGGAATGCGCAGGTTCGGATCGACATCGATCCCCGCCTTGCGCAGCGCATTCACATAGCCCTGATAGCGATCGCGCCCGGTCGATGTCTGGTCCGTGCCGCCCACCATGGCAATGGTCCGGTGGCCAAGGCTGATCAGGTGGTTGGTGGCAAGCGAAATGCCATAGCTGTCATCGCCGCGAAATGTCGGCATGTCGACACCATCCATGGAGCGCGCCACCAGAATGGCGGGCATGCCGTTTTCTTCCGCAAGCTTCAAATCCTCGGTCGGCGTACCGATGGCCGGAGACATGATCACGCCGTCGCTGCCAAGCTGCAGCAGCGTTTCCAGAAACGTGCGCTGCTTTTCGACCGAGTCGTAATGGTTGGACAGAATGAAGGTCTGGCGGCTGCGGTCCAGTTCGCTTTCGATGGCTTTGAGAATTTCCCCGTAGAACGGGTTCATCACATCATGGAAGACGACGCCGATAATGCCGGAGCGGGAGGTGCGAAGGCTGGCGGCACGGCGGTTATAGATATAGCCCAGCGCACGGGCCTGGTCCTTGATCTTCTCGCGCGTGTCGGCAGCCACGAGCGGGCTGTCGCGCAGTGCAAGAGAAATGGTGGCTGTCGAAAGCCCCAGGCTTTCGGCAATGGTTGAAAGTTTGACCTTTTGCGCCATGTCCCCTCCCCGAGATTGCGCATCGCCTCCCGGCGACGTTTAAATTGTGACTAAACAATTTAAACAAAACGCGCAAGAGGTTTAATATTTGCACAAACTGTTAAAAAGAACGCTTAAATTATTTAATCGATTATATCGAAAGCTTGCAGGTTGGAATCGATGGCGCGCAGCAGTTTGACCACCGTCTTCACCTCCTTGGCCGATAGCCCGTCCACGGCGCGGGCGCTGCAAGCCGCAAGTGAGGCGTTGATATGATCGACGCTTTTCTGGCCCGATTCCGTCAGCTTCACCATGGTCAGCCGGCCATCTCCTTCACCGGCGCTGCGCTCCACGAAGCCCTGTGCTTCCATGCGGCCAATCGTGCGCGTCATGGTGGGAGCCTTGACGCCAAGCTTCTGGGCAATCTGGCCTGGCGTCATGCTGCCTTCCTGCGCCAGCGCCAGGATCACGCCGTCCTGCCCGGCATAAAGGCCGCTCGCTGCCAGATTGTGGCTAAGCGCGGTACGCATGGAGCGTGCGGCCTGTGTGATGGATTGCGCAAGCTCTTCCGGGTTGAAGGCTATGTCCTTCTTCTTCTGCGACTTGTCTTTCTTGGATGCCTTGTCCTTCTTCGAGACCTTGTCCTTGCTCATTCAGCCCGTGCCTTTTGCCAGATCGCGAAACGACTATATGATGTTGTAACTTTTAACGAATATAGGCGCAGATCGCCATATGCCACACACATACACGCAATTTGACGACGAAACGATAACAGACGGATTTCACCCTCGGGAGACGATCGCGGTGCTGCCGCTCGGCGCGCATGAGCAGCATGGTCCACATCTGCCCTTCGAAACGGACACGCTGATCGCAAAAGGCATCGTCACACGCCTGAAGGCAGCGCTGCCGCAGGATTTTCCCGTCACCTTCCTGCCTGTCGAACCCATAGGCTACTCCATCGAACATATGGATGTGGAAGGTACCAAGACGCTTGCCTTCGATGAGGCCGTCAACCGCTGGCTCGACATCGCACGCGCCCAGCATGAAAAGGGCATCGTCAAATTCGTCATGCTGAACGCCCATGGTGGCAATTCGCCGCTCCTCACAATCGTCGCCACCGAAGCGCGCAGGCGCTTCAACATGCTGGCCGTTGCCACCAGCTGGACGCGCTTCGGCCTGCCCGAGGGGCTGATTGCGCCACAAGACAAGGCCATCGACATCCATGGCGGCGATATCGAAACCTCGGTGATGCTCGCACTCGCTCCGAACGAAGTCGCCATGGACAAGGCCGCGAATTTCCCCTCGCGCCAGAGTGAATTTGCCAGCCGCTTCACCCATCTGCGCGCCTATGGCCCGCATGCGTTCGGCTGGATGATGAGCGACCTGAACCGCCAAGGCGTGGCCGGAAATGCCGCCGCTGCGAGCGCTGAAAAGGGCGAGGCGATCATCGCCCATTCGGTGCGCGGCTTGATTGCGCTTCTGGACGACGTTCGTGCCTTTGATATGAGGGCATTCGATGCCTGAAGCGTAGTCCACGCAAAACCGTACGGCGGTTTTGCGATCAGGAGATGCGACAAGAGGAGGACCTGACGCGTCGGGAACGAACCTGAAAGATCACGACGCCATTTGGCCGTTCGTGCGAACTGGAAGTCGGTTTTGCGACAACGCCAAGCGGCGCAATGGCGTAGAGCGTCATCGAACAGATCCGAAAGCTCGCGACACTCTACCATCAAAATTCTTGAACAGAATTTCTTTGAACTGCCTTCTTCGCAAGCCTATATGAACGGCAACATTTTGTCTGTCGCGCCAACCGGCCGCATATTCGAGGTTTTTCATGACCGAAGCAAACACCGCCTCCCCCGCAGCGCCAAAGCCCATCCCCGTTACCGTGCTGACCGGGTATCTGGGTGCCGGCAAGACCACGTTGCTGAACCGCATTCTGACCGAGAACCACGGCAAGAAATATGCCGTCATCGTCAACGAGTTCGGTGAAATCGGCATCGACAACGACCTGATCGTGGAATCGGACGAAGAAATCTACGAGATGAACAATGGCTGCATTTGCTGCACGGTGCGCGGTGACCTGATCCGCGTCGTCGAAGGCCTGATGCGCCGTCCCGACCGTTTCGACGGCATCATCGTCGAAACCACCGGCCTTGCAGATCCCGTTCCCGTCGCCCAGACCTTCTTCATGGATGACGATGTGCGCGCCAAGACCGAACTCGATGCTGTCGTGGCGCTGGTCGATGCCAAGCACCTGCCGCTGCGCCTGAAGGACAGCCGCGAGGCCGAGGACCAGATCGCCTTTGCCGATGTCGTCGTGATCAACAAGAGCGATCTCGTGACCAAGGAAGAACTGGCCCGCATCGAAGACATCGTGCGCGCCATCAACCCGTCGGCGCGCATCTACAAGACCGAACGCTCCGGCGTCGATCTTGTCCGCGTGCTGGATCAGGGCGCCTTCAACCTGGAACGTGCGCTGGAAAACGACCCGCACTTCCTCGAGCACGGCCATGAGGATCACGTCTGCGGCCCCGATTGCGACCACCATCACCACGATCACGACCACCACCATCATGGGCATGATCACGATCATCACGGGCATGACCACCACGGTCACGACCATGATCACGACCACCATCATCACGGCCACGATCATGACCATCACGCGCCGTCGCCCATCCATGATGTGACGGTCCAGTCCATTTCGCTGCGCGGCGGCGAGATGAATCCCGAGCGCTTCTTCCCCTGGATTCAGAAGGTAACGCAGACCGACGGTCCGAACATTCTGCGCCTTAAAGGGATCATCGCCTTCAAGGGCGATGCCGAGCGTTACGTGGTGCAGGGTGTCCACATGATTATCGAGGGCGATCACCAGCGTCCGTGGAAGGAAGGCGAAAAGCGCGAAAGCCGCCTCGTCTTCATCGGCCGCGAACTCGATCGCGCAAAGCTGGAAGCCAGCTTTCATGCGTGTGAAGCGAAGGCGTAAACTGCTCACTTGATGCCGGCCCAGCGCAAGTCAGGCCGGCACAGGCAGCTTTGGCCCCGCCCTCTCCTCCTGCGTCCTCCTCGGCCCTCGGGTCAAGCCCGAGGGTGACCCGAGGCTCCACGCCGCACAGGGTGGACGAAAACAAACCACCCCACCCCATACCGCAGCCAAAACACATACAGACGAAAGACTCATCGCCCATGCCCACCGTTGCTCCTCTTGACCTTGAAGGCCACGTCGTCGCGGCGCATTTTCTGGGCGATATTCCGCTATTTGCCACCGCCGCCGGCACCATTCACCGCCTGGATGGCGGCGAGAAGGTGACCGAGGCCCACCAGGGCCTGCTCACCTGCATCCGCGATCCCCACAGCGCAACGCTTCTAACCGGCGGCGAAGATGGAAAGGTGCTTCGCGTTGGCCATGACGGCACTGTAACCGAGCTTGCCCATGTGCCGCGCAAGTGGATCAACGTTGTGGCGGGAGGCCCGCAGAAGGCCGTGGCCTATGGCGTGGGCAAGTCAAGCTTCGTGCGCCTCTCCGACGGCACCACCAAGGAGTTCAAGGAAGAGCGCACGGTGGAAGGCATTGCCTTTGCGCCAAAGGGTCTGCGCATCGCCGCTGCCCGCTACAATGGCGTGACGCTGCACTGGGTGGCAACTGCCGGCGATCCGGTCGATCTGGAATGGAAAGGCGCTCATACCAGCGTCACCTTCTCCCCCGATGGCCGCTTCCTCGTGACAAGCATGCAGGAAAACGCTCTTCATGGCTGGAAACTCGATGCCCCGAAGGGCGCCGACGCCCGCCACATGCGCATGACCGGCTATCCCGGCAAGGTGAAATCGCTCTCCTGGTCGCCCAAAGGCAAATGGCTGGCCTCGTCGGGCGCTCCTGCGGCAATCGTCTGGCCGTTTTCCGGCAAGGATGGCCCTATGGGCAAGGCGCCGGAAGAACTCGGTACCCGCGGCAATATCATGGCAGCCCAGGTCGCATTCCATCCGGCTGACGACGTGCTGGCCATCGGCTTCATCGATGGCATGATTCTTGGCGTGCGCATGGCAGACGGCAAGGAAGCGCTTCTGCGCCGCCCTGGCAAGGGCGCAATCTCCGGCCTCTCCTGGAGCGCCAACGGCAAGCTGCTGGCCTTCGCGTCCGAAGCTGGCGATTGCGGCATCGTCGATATCTCGGCGTGACCGGGGGCCGGCACCTGCCAGCCATCCGGCTCGACCTTAAAGCGTGCCCGCCACCCTCACCACGTCAGTTCCACCTGTGCCCGACCGTCGGAGGTGCGCTCCACGGTGCGGCCACTCGCATCCACATTGCAGTGAACGCGCTGACGGAAGGCGGAGAAGCTGTCGAAGGTGACGACATCGACCGGATCGTCGAAATGCATCGTCAGCCGAAAGCGCTCCGGGTCGCCGCCGAGTGACTGCACGCCGAGGATCGCGCCGGTGAAAGGCTGGCCGAGATAGTAGCCGCTGACGCGTGACCCCAGCATATAAGGATTGAACGGCGGGCGATTGCCCACTGCGGCATGAAGCGTGTTCCAGTCCCGGTAGCCGTATTGGGCCGCGATCAGCTCCAGCGCGCGCGAATGACCGATCGTCGTGCCTTCGCCGGCAAGTCCGGCGCGAAGGCGCTTCGCCTGATCTTTCAGCGTATCGAGACTGGGTAGAGGTAGTGTCGTGTTCCGCATGGCGGTTCTCCTGCATCGGCATACGTCGTTTGAGGAGGGGTCCGCATTGCCACCGTCTGCATGCCTGAAAAGGGAATGACCGTATCGGAGGTTTGAAAGAGAGTTTCACCAAAGCTGTGACGCTTGCGGACGGCAGGGACTCTCGCCCTGACGCCGTCTTTAGCGGATTTCGGGGTGACGGTCAAACAGGATGCCCCAGAGCTCCCGCGCTTTAAAAAGGGCGCCGCGGCTGCCCGCAGCGCCCTCCTCCCTAGAACCGGTAGGTCACACCGGCACCGACAAGCCACGGATCGAGCTTGGCCTTGCCGCTGATGTCACCGAAAGCGTCGCTCGTTGCCGTCCACTTCGTATCGAGGAAGATCTTCTTCACGTCGAAGTTCACGCCCCAGTTCTTCGTCACCATATAGTCGAAGCCGACCTGCACGGCCGCACCGAAATCGTTCTTCACATCCAGATTGCTGAAGCCCGGCTTTTCGCTCTGGTGATAGAAGAGCGAGTAGTTCACGCCAGCACCCACATAGGGTTTGAAGGCGCCGAAATCGGTGAAGTGATATTGCAGCGTCAGCGTTGGCGGCAAGAGCCAGGTCTTGCCGACATCGATCTCGCCAAGTGCCCCTGTTGTGTTGATCTTGGAAAAGGTCGTGCCGAGAATGAGTTCGGCGGCGATGTTGTCGGTGAAGAAGTAGCTGATATCGAATTCCGGGATCACCGTGTCCGAATAAGAGAGCCCAGCACCCGGCACGCCGTTGATCATGCCGCTGTCATGGGTGAGAACACCGAGCGCTCGAACGCGGATCATCCACGGGCTTGCCGCAGCGATCGCTTCTTCAGCCGTGGGGGCCGGCGCAATTTGTGCCAGGTCCGCCGCGAAGGCAATGCCGGGCAGAGCGCAGCACAAAAGCGGAAGGATGGCTTTTCGGATGGTCGCAAACACGTTTTCTCTCCTTGATCAGATCGATGAACACGCGTCTTCGCTTGGCGCCCGCAAGGTTTGGACTCGGCGCAAAAGAGCGGAGAAGGTGTGTCGCGCCTTTCCTATCTCTTCGAACGACTGAGGCATTTGAGGTGGATCAAATCGCATGGAAAGGCTCAAGCCCTGGCGCCTTTTGCTGTGGGAGGCCAGAGATTTACGAAACCTTAACCACGCCAAAACAGATTTTTATTATTAACTATAATTAGTTCGATCTAAACCTATCTTTGCGACGTTATCTCCCGGACTCAAGCTATGACCCTAATGCCGCATCTGGCGATCGAGGGCCCGGAGAAAGACAACCATGCGAGTTTCCATTTCAGCGGCCATTACAGCCACAGGCATTGCCCTGATTGCAGGCGTGCTTCTGACACTTCTGACAGGCGCTGGGGCGCTAAACAGGTTGAAGGTGAATGGCCCGATCTATCAGGACATCATCTACAGCAAGGACCTGATCGCCGATATTCTGCCGCCGCCGCTATACGTCATCGAAAGCTATGCGCTTGCCAATGAAAGCGCCTTGCATACCGATACGCTGAACACCAACGCAGCACGCATGAAGGTTCTGAAAGACCAATATGAAGACCGTCGCCAATACTGGAAGACGACCACCCTGCCAGATGCCCTGAAGGCCAAGCTTTTCGATGACGTGCTGGTCAAGGGTGACGATTTCTGGCGCGAAATGGAAACCACAACGCTCCCTGCCCTTTTTGCCAATGATCGTGCAGCCATTACCGCATCCTTGAGCGCGCTGCGGGCGAAATTCCATCTGCATGAAGCTGCCGTCAACCAACTGGTGGAGATGGGCAATGTCTTCGGCGCGGAAAAGGAAGCCTATGCTGCCTCGCAGACCACCCTGCTACAGGGCGCAAGCTATGGCCTTGGGTTCTTCCTCATTCTTCTGTGCATCGCCTCCACGCTCTTTACCAGACGCCGCGCCATCCGCCCGCTGGGCGACATGACCCACGCCATGACGACAATGGCAGGTGGCGACCTTACGAACGCTCCGCCGCACCTTGGCCGCAAGGACGAGATCGGCGCCATTGCAAAGGCGCTTGCCATCTTCCGCGATGCGGGGTTGGAGAAAAGACGGCTGGAAGCGCAAGCCGAGGAAGCGCGCCAGGCAAGCGATGCCGAACGCCAGGAGCGCGAACGGGAGCGTCTTGCCGATGCCGACGCCCTTCGTTTTGCCGTCGAGCAACTGGGCGGTGGCTTGAGCCAGCTCGCAAATGGCGATCTGAGCCGCAATCTCGAACAGCCCTTCCATCCGCGCTTCGAAACCCTGCGACGGAATTTCAACGAGTCGGTCGCAACGTTGCGTTCGACGCTTCGGGAGGTTCTGTCGGAGACCGTTCAATTGAACCGACAGGGGCAGGAACTGCGTGGCGGCGCCGACAATCTGGCGCGCCGCACCGAGCAGCAGGCAGCCGCGCTGGAAGAAACCGCCGCAGCTTTGGAGCAGGTCACCTCTACCGGCAAGGCCTCGGTATCGCGCGTGGAAGACATGCGCAATCTGGTCAAGGATGCGCGCAACTCCGCCGTCCATTCCTCCGCCGTCGTTGGTGAGGCGATTTCGGCCATGAGCCGCATCGAGACGGCATCGGGTGAAATAGGCTCCATTATCGGCGTCATCGAAGGCATTGCCTTCCAGACCAATCTTCTGGCGCTGAATGCCGGTGTTGAAGCGGCGCGTGCGGGCGATGCCGGAAAGGGCTTTGCCGTCGTGGCGCAGGAGGTGCGCGATCTGGCGCAACGCGCTGCCGCCGCCGCCAAAGAAATCAAGCAGCTGGTCGCCAGATCCAGCCAGGAAGTGGCAGGCGGCGTCGATCTCGTTCAGTCGACCGGTTCGGTCCTGGCCGAAATCCAGGCCGTGGTATCGCGCATCGATCTCAATATCGACGCCATCGCAACCGCCGCTCGCGAACAATCCGTCGGTCTTGCCGAGATCAACACCAGCGTCAACACGCTGGACCAGATGACCCAGCACAATGCCGCCATGGTGGAAGAAACCAACGCCGCCACCCAGACGCTGGCAGATGCCGCCCACACGCTCGCCTCGCTCGCAGGCCGGTTCCATATCGCCGGCAGCGACCAGGCGCAGGTCCAGCGCGCCGCGTAACCAGGATGGTATGATGGCATGGCGGCACCCTCCGCCCTGCCCCACAAGTGAGATATCGACCTGAAGCGTGGAGCGGTTTTGAAACACCGCAACACGCTTCAGCCTTTTCTGCGTCACATAAAGCACGCTCTCGACGCACCCTTGCCGTCATCGCAAAGTCAAATACGATCAAGCGCACCAGCCTCCGATCCGCGATAAGGACCGGGTGAAGCACGGGAGAGCCCATGGCCGTTGTTGAAAGACTGATCTGGCAGATCGAAACGGATCTGCACACAGACCTGTCCCTGACCTCGCTGTCTGAGCGTTGCGCGGTCAATGTCCATCACATGTGCCGGATCTTTCAACTGGCCACAGGCATGTCGATCATGAGTTACGCGCGCGCCCGCAGATTATCCAAGGCGGCACGCGCCGTCGCCCATGGTCAGGACAACATCATCGCCATCTCACTCGATGCTGGCTATGGTTCTCACGAGGCATTCACACGTGCCTTCGCACATTGCTTCGGCATCACGCCAAGCGCTCTGCGAAGCCATCGATCCATCACCACTCTCGATCTTATGGAGCCTTTTGAAATGAATAAGGATATGATTGTTCCGGTTGCAGCCCCCGCCTGGAAGAACGCGGCGCGATGCGGGTGGTGGGACTTGGCATCGACTGCGCCTTTGGCAACACCGGCGCGATACCGGCACTCTGGCAGGCCTTCAACGCCCGCGAAAACGAGGTGGAAAACGCCGTGCCGGGAGCCTTATACGGGGTCTGCTGCATGGGGGACGGCGCCGGCAATTTCCGCTATATCGCGGGAGTAGAGGCAAAAGGCTCGACATCCGGGATGGAGCATATCGATATCCCCGCACACCGATATGCCGTCTTCACCCATAGCGGCCATATCTCGGACTTTGCCAAGACAGTCTATACGATCTGGAACAAGGCACTGCCCGACGCTGGCCTGAACAGCGCACATGCCCCGGACTTCGAACGCTACGATCACCGCTTCGATGGGCGCACCGGTCGCGGCGAGGTGGAAATCTGGATACCGATCGTTTCGTGAGTGGATTGCAGGATTGGCCGGAAAGCAGCAGCCCACCCGCAAATAAGAAGAGCCGCCCCCATACCGGGAACGGCTCTCTTGGTTCACAGAGTTACATGGCAGACCCAAAAGACTGCTTGTCCATCAGGAAAAGCGACGACCGCTCGCCACCAGCATGCCAGCGGCACCATCCAGCCAACCCGCCTTCAGTTCCAGCGCCAGAAAGCGGTTGCGCTCGAAGGGGCCAGGCATGACGAGGTGCTGGGTCTTGTTCGCGAAGAAGCCGAAGCGTTCGTAGTACGGCGCGTCACCGACAAGCAGGATTGCGCCGTGGCCGCGGCGGGCAGCTTCAGCGATTGCCGCGCGCATCAGCCCCGAGCCGATACCCTTGCCCTCATGCGCGGCATCGACGGCGAGCGGTCCGAGCAGCAGGGCGGCAACCGGGCGGCCTTCGCGGGTCACGCCCGCCTCGACGTTCCACAGGCGCACGGTGCCGATGACATGGCCATCCTCATCACGGGCAACCAGCGCCAGACCTTCGGCAGGCACACGACCGGCGCGCAGCTTCTCGGAAGACTTGCGGCGGCGGCCGGGACCCATGGCGCGGTCCAGCAGGTTTTCGCGCGCGACGATGTCGCCGGCGTTTTCGGTATCGATGAAGAATGTCTGCGGCGTGAAGAATGCACGAACCGAATTGAGAACAGCGGCCATCCCGGCCTCCCGTTACCAAGCCGCCCACGAAAGCGGCACCTGCGAAGAAACATGTCGCGCCCGTTTTTGATCAAAACCTGCAACGACAAGGATTGAACCGTTCCGGCCCGGCGCGCGCCGCAAGCTTTCCCTCGGCTGGACAGAGGGCTTGGCAAGCAGGGTTTGCGCCAAGCCCGGGCGTCAGCCGGGCCGGAACGGGAAGATCCGGGAGAACGCCACCCGCCCCAACGGGCGGCGTCTCGCGCAGATCACATTGCTTTGGATCAGTAAAAACCCTGAGACGGGTTTAGATCACATAGGCCTTCAAAGGCTCGAAGCCGTTGAAAGCGACCGCCGAATAGGTGGTCGTGTAGGCGCCCGTTCCTTCGATCAGAACTTCGTCGCCGATGGTCAGCGAGACCGGCAGCGGGTACATGTTCTTCTCGTAGAGCACATCGGCGCTATCGCAGGTCGGACCGGCCAGAACGCAAGGCTCCATCGTGTCCTCATCGCGCGTGGTGCGGATGGGGTAACGAATGGCTTCGTCCATGGTTTCGGCCAGACCGCCGAACTTGCCGATGTCGAGGAACACCCAGCGATGGTTGTCATTGTCGGACTTGCGCGAGACGAGAACGACTTCCGCCTTGATCACCCCCGCATTGCCAACCATGCCGCGGCCCGGCTCGATGATGGTCTTCGGGATCTGGTTGCCGAAGTGCTTGCGCAGCGCCGTGTCGATTGCCTGGCCGTATTCTTCAGCGGCGGGAACGTCGCGAAGATACTTGGTCGGGAAACCGCCGCCCATATTGACCATCTGCAGGTGGATGCCCTGCTTGGCAAGAGAGGCGAAAACGCGCTTGGCATCGCCAACGGCTGCATCCCATGCGTCGAGGTTCATCATCTGCGAACCGACATGGAAGGACACGCCGTAGGATTCGAGGCCCAGCTGGTGTGCATAGACCAGAACGTCGACAGCCATCTGCGGCACGCAGCCGAACTTGCGAGACAGCGGCCATTCGGCACCTTCGCCATCGGTCAGAACGCGGCAGAATACGCGGGCACCTGGGGCTGCGCGGGCAACCTTCTCGACTTCCTCATGGCTGTCCACGGCGAAGAGATCGATGCCGAGCGCGTGAGCGCGTGCAACATCGCGTTCCTTCTTGATGGTGTTGCCGAAGGAGATGCGGTCGGAGGTCGCACCGGCATCGAGCGCCATCTGGATTTCAGCCACGGAGGCGCAATCGAAGTTGGAGCCCATGGAAGCGAGCAGCTTCAGAATTTCAGGAGCCGGGTTTGCCTTGACGGCGTAATAGATCGCGCTGTTCGGCAGGGCGTGACGGAACGCGTGGAAATTATCGCGCACGACGTCGAGATCGACCACAAGGCAGGGACCTTCGGGGCGGCGGGTATTGATGAAGTCGAGGATGCGAGCAGTCGTCATCGTTGTGTTCCCTAACTTGATCCGGCTCCGGAAAATTCCGGAGGACAAAGAACGCTCGAGATATGCAAGACGAATCAGCCGGTGGAGGCGCAGATTCATTTGCATACGCTCAAGGCGCAAATGTGAACAACGCCCTGCCAGGAGCATTATTCGGCTTTGTCTGCCATGGGATTGGAGGGAATCATACCCAACCGCACTTACGGCAATGATGGTGTGCCTCTTCAGTACCCCGGCTGATGGAAAGCCGGCAGAGAACCAGAAAGGCCCGCACCGTCGTTGCTTCGTATGTCCTCGCATATCCGGTTGGCCGGAACAGCGACTGGAGGGGTTAATTCCAGGTACCTTACCGAACTCCTCACCACATCGAGGGTCGGCGGACACACATGGGCACGTGCGACTTTGGGCAGACCGGGAGATAAGAATATTCGCCGTCATAATCAAGAGGAATTTTTCACCACATCGCGAATTTTTTCGGCAGCTATTTTGTTATTGGACAGTCCGTCCCGATCGTTCAATTATATGGAACAAACAGGAGTTTTTGGATGGATACGCTGACCCGCATTCGCGCCTTTATCGACGTGGTCGAGGCGGAAGGTTTCTCCGCCGCCGCGCGCAAGACCGGACGCTCCAAGGCGCTGCTGTCCAAATATGTGCGCGAGCTGGAAGACGATCTCGGCGCGCTGCTGCTGAACCGCACCACGCGGCAGTTTTCGCTGACGGAAGCCGGCCATACCTATTACCGCACCGCCTCTGATATTCTGAAAGAGATCGACAATCTCGCCGACCTGGTGCGCGAGAAGAATTCCGATCTGAAGGGCAAGCTTCGCCTTTCCGTACCGCGCACCTTCATCGACGCCGATGTCGGCCAGAGCCTCATCGATTTCGCCCGCGAGAATCCGGAGCTTTCCATGGAGATCGTCGCCGACGACCGCTTCGTCGATCTAATCGAGGAGGGCTTCGATCTGGCCATCCGTATCACCAAGCTGGAGGATTCGGGCCTCATTGCCCGCAAGCTGTCGGATTTCCGCGTTCACGCGGTGGCGACACCGGATTTCGTCAACCGCCACGGACCATTGGAAACCCCGCAGGATCTCGGAAAAGTGCCCTGCATCATCGACACCAATTCCCGCTTCCAGAATCACATCCGTTATTTCGAGCCCGGCGGCGGCACCAATTCGGTTGCGACGCGAGGACCGATCGAAGTCAACAGCCCGCAGGCGACGCTGCGCGCCGCACGCTCTGGGCTCGGCGTTGCCATCGTGCCGGATTTCATCGCCCGCCCGCATATCCAGTCGGGCGAACTGGTGACGCTTTTCGATGAGTATATTTCCCGCGATCGCGGCATTTACGCCGTCTATCCGCACCGGCGCTACCTGCCCGCCAAGGTGCGCAGCTTCGTCGATTATCTCTCCAACTGGTTCCGAAAGAACGGTTGATCGGCGCTCCGCCGAAATTCAGACCTAATTTGTTATAGAGTAACCGCAGATTCGCCCGAGGATAAAACGCGGCCCATGAAAAAACTCATTCTACCAATGGCCGCCTGCGCCGCTGCCTGTCTTGCGCCGCTTAACGCTTTCGCCCATCCGCATATCTTTGCCGAAGCGCGCATGGAAATCATCGAAGGCGCGGATGGCAATGTGCAGGAAGTGCGCAACATCTGGCGCTTCGACGAGATGTTTTCCGCAAGCGTGGTCCTGGACTACGACAAGAACAGCGACGCCAAGCTCGACAAGGAAGAGCTCGCCGAAATCGGCAACACGGTGCATGAATCGCTGGCGGAATATTCCTACTACACCTTCATCGCGGTCAACGGAAAGAACATCGACTTCAACAAGCCGGACGTCATCCATGTGGATTACAAGGACGGCCAGATCCTGATGTTCTTCTCCGTTAAGCCGAAAAACCCGCTGCCGGTGAAGGGCAAGCTCTCCTTCGGCGCCTGGGACCCGACCATGTATACGGCCATCGATTTTGCCAAGGACACCGACATCGTGGTGAAGGGTCCGCATCTGGCCGCCTGCAAGCACAAGGTGGTGCGCCCGGACCCGGATGAAATCATCGCCCAGAACCAAAGCAGCCTGACCGACGCCTTCTTCAACGACCCGACCGGCACCGACATGACCAAGCTCTTTGCGACAAGACTGGAACTGCAATGCTAGAGGATGGCGTTTCACCACAGGGAGCCCGGCAG
This sequence comes from uncultured Agrobacterium sp., assembly GCA_913777615.1. Taxonomy (GTDB): domain Bacteria; phylum Pseudomonadota; class Alphaproteobacteria; order Rhizobiales; family Rhizobiaceae; genus Agrobacterium. Next base: position 118,826 of record CAJYTK010000020.1, read on the forward strand.
GCTGAGGGATTGATGATTACCCTGAAACGCTCGCTTTGGGTCATCCTCGGGCTTGACCCGAGGATCCATGTTTTCAACGGCTCATGGATGGTCAGGTCACCCTCGGAAGTGACCTGGGGGCCGACCATGACGCCGGAGAGGTCGTTGGGTCGGCAAGACTCCTCCCGCCGCGCAGACGCGCGACGACTGGATTCCTGTGATAAGCACAGGAATGAGGGAAGCAAGCTTCTCCTCGCGCTGACCACCCTCACCCTTCTGTTCGCCTCGCTCAGCGTCGCCCACGCCCAATCGCCGCTCGGCATCGGCTCGGCCGAACCCTCCATTTCCGTCGGCGGGCCGCTGGCACCCTTCTTCCAGTGGATCAACGTCCACCAGCAGAGCTTCTACCGCGCGCTGACCGGCGCGCTGAAAGCCATGCGCGAAGACCCATGGGCGCTGACCTCGCTGATCGGCCTCTCCTTTGCCTATGGCGTGTTCCACGCGGCTGGCCCAGGCCACGGCAAGGCGGTCATTTCCTCCTACATGATCGCCAACGAGACGCAGCTGAAACGCGGCATCCTGATCTCCTTCGTCTCGGCGCTGATTCAAGGCGCGGTTGCCATCCTCCTCGTCGTCGCGGCCTATTTCGTGCTGCGTGGCACCTCCATCACCATGACCAAGGCGACGCAGGCGATGGAAATTGCCAGCTTCGCCATGGTCGCGCTCTTCGGCGCCTGGCTCTTGGCGCGCAAGATCTGGAGCATGCTGCATCGGCGCTCTGATCATCACGCGCTCGCATCCCCGCAAACGCCCGCACCGGCGCTTGCCGCATCGTCATCGGCCTCACCTGTCGCAAGCGCCAGCCTGTCCGCTAGCCCCGCGCTCTCGTTCAAGGCAGCCGAAAACGGAACGACCAGCTTCGGAGAACCCGCAAGCTCAGCACCCCGCCGCACCGGCATGGGCAGCGGCTTGCGCTTCCAGGGCCAGCCGGTCTTTGCCGATCACGCCCAAAGCGGCAGCGGCGATCTCTGCGATGCCTGCGGCAAGGCGCATGCGCCCGACCCCTTGCTCTTCCAGTCCCGCACCTTCAGCCTCACCGAAGCCTGGTCGGCCATTGTGGCGGTGGGCTTACGCCCCTGCTCCGGCGCCATCATCGTCATGAGCTTTTCCATGCTGAACGGCCTGCTGCTCGGCGGCATGCTCTCGGTGCTCGCCATGTCCATCGGCACCGCCATCACCGTCTCACTCCTCGCCATCCTCGCCGTCACCGCCAAGGACGCCGCCATCCGCTACGCCGGAACCGGCAGCCGCCGCGCCCCAAGGATCGCCAACGGGATCGAGATTGCCGGGGCGTTGGTGGTGCTGTTGATGGGACTGGCGTTGCTGGGAGCGTCGTTGCAGGCGTGAGGCCTTGCGGGACATGAGCCAACCATGTCCTGCTGGCCTGACCGCCCTGACCAGATCGCGGCCCGCAGTCGAGACCGTTGCTGGAGTAACCTGTCTGTGCACTCTGCCTGCGCCGTAACGTCATTCCCTTTCAAGAGCAGCACAAACTTTCCGCCACCTGCGACGATAAGCACGCGTCTAGCGCAGACCGGAGGTTGGCAGCTAGTGCCTTGTATCAATACAGCGAAAGGCTATCCCTTTGGCTTCGACTTCATTATGGGCGTTTTAGATACCTTGGGCGTGAAAGCGAACCCTGGCTCCTCCTCAAGAGAGTAGACCTTGGTAATCAATCCAGTTTTAAGCGCTTCCTCATCCAGCACGCTGTAAAGACCATCCGGCGTGGCCAGTCCCATCATCGCGAAAACGTCTTTGGATCGAACACCCATAGCATCGAGATACGTACCCAACTTCTCTTCGATGCGGTCGTCCTTGCGGGTGGAGATGGCATCGAGATTGCGTCTGCTCACACCTCCGTAGTTTTGGTCTTTCGTGCCGTTGGTGATTTGGTGGAGACCGATCGATGTGTTAGGCGATGCCGCACGTTTTACGCCCCCTGCAACGACAAAAGGACAAGCAGAAAAGCAATAGGCCCCGCCGCTGCGCACTGTGCCAGAGGACCAGCCACCCTTAACCATTTTCTCCTTGCACCGCGGATCAAGCATTGGACAATCGTTCAACTGGGTGCGTCCGATAGCCGTGGTCAAGCTTGCGGTTACGTAACATCTGGCCAATGGCCAGAGCGGCGTCGACGTCACCTCCGACAGACTGGATGACGATGGGAAGTTTGCGGTTCTTCAGGGTCGCCAGAAAAGCGGCAAACCGCGTGGGTGTGGCATGCGTGATCGCTCCCTCCGCCGAAACCCACTGGACGCATGTGTCGCTGCAATCACCATCTGAAACGAGGATAAAGTTCATTGGCCGATCACCAGGATCCTCGGCGGCTGCAGCATATGTTCTCAACAAGATGATGAGAACCGTCGCAAACACGCCACTCGAGAACGCTACAAACCGGGCCAATTTTGGCATGGACATCCCCCAGATGATCTCCAATCCTACGCCAACCCTTTCAGCGTCACAATTGCGGCCTTGTCAGCATGAAGCGTTTTTATCAAAACGAACACTTCAACCATGCGGGAGCACATGAATATGAAGATTAGACCCGCCAATCCTGCCGATGTCCCGGCGCTGTTTCATATCCGCACCTCCGTTCGTGAGAACCACCTCAGCCGCCAGCAGCTCGCCGGTCTCGGCATCACTGAAGCGTCCATTGCCGAGATGATTTCCTCTGCGCCCTGTGCCTGGGTTGCAATCGTGGACGATCAAGTCGTCGCCTTCTCTATGATCGATACTGCAGAAGCGTCGCTCTTCGCTGCCTTCGTTCTTCCTTCATACGAAGGGATGGGGCTTGGCGCTGAGCTTGTTCATGCTGCTGAGGAGGAGTTGTTTCGCCACCACCGTGAGATATGGCTTGAAACGGCTGCGGAGAGCCGCGCTGCTGGCTTCTACCGGCATCTAGAATGGGGCAATGAAAGCAAGGCAGAGGGGGACCAAATTCGGCTCACCAAGACGAGGCCTTGATCGCTCTTTTTGCTAGGATCAATTGGTCATAGGAGTTCAGAGCGCCCCGCAGCACATACTTCTCTGTACGGGGATAGCGAGAGGATGATGACCGCGCATTGCGGCCCCGCAGACATCGTCACCTAAACTCTACGCGTCTACCAACCCCATCGAACAGAACATCCGCAATATTAGCAAACATGCAACAACCCAGCCAAAGTGACCTTGACAGTCAAGCTGACGCATCTAGACGTCCCGCTAGCATTTCTTTGGAGGGACAGATCATGAAGGCGTTGGCGCAAATATCGACATTCGTTGGCAAAACATTCGCGGCCTGGGTGGTGCTGTTTGCAGTCCTCGGCTTCTTTTTCCCCGATACGTTCAAGCAGATCGGTCCGTGGATCGTGACATTGCTGTCCATCATCATGTTCGGCATGGGTCTTACCCTTTCGCTGGATGACTTCCGCGAGGTGGTGAAGCGTCCCTTCGATGTGACGATCGGCGTTCTTGGCCAATTCCTGATCATGCCGCTTCTGGCTGTTCTGCTGACAAAGCTCATTCCGATGCCGCCGGAAGTGGCGGCAGGCGTGATCCTGGTGGGATGCTGCCCCGGTGGTACGTCCTCCAACGTCATGACCTATCTGTCCAAGGGTGACGTCGCGCTCTCCGTGGCCTGCACGTCCGTGACGACGCTTGCCGCTCCCATCATCACGCCGTTTCTTGTCTGGATGTTTGCAAGCCAGTATCTTCCCGTCGATGGCTGGGCAATGTTCATGAGCATCATCAAGGTCGTGCTTGTTCCGCTGGCGCTCGGCGCACTGCTGCAGAAGCTTTTGCCAAGCTTCGTCAAGGCCGCCGTCCCTGCTCTGCCGCTCGTCAGCGTCATCGGCATCGTCTTGATCGTCTCCGCCGTCGTGGGCGCCTCCAAGGCGTCGATCGTCCAATCCGGCCTGATGATCTTCGCCGTCGTCATCCTGCACAACGGTCTCGGTTATCTGCTCGGCTTCTTCGCAGCAAAGGCCTGCGGCCTGACGCTTGCCAAACGCAAGGCCATCGCAATCGAGGTCGGCATGCAAAATTCCGGTCTCGGTGCAGCGCTCGCTACGGCTTACTTCTCGCCGCTTGCCGCCGTGCCGAGCGCCATTTTCAGCGTCTGGCACAACATATCCGGAGCGCTACTCGCCAACTGGTTTGCCGGACGTGGCAAGGAAGAAATCACGCAGCGCTGAAACCTGCTCAACTGGAGAAAATGCGCCACCCGGGTGCGCGCGGGACCGGTTTTGGTGGAAAAAGCGATCAGGATAGGTTAAATTTAAACCCGACAGCGCGTGCTGCGTGCGCTGCGGGTTCCCCCGAAATCGACGGAGACTAAGATCAACTTCCAACAAAGGGAGGGTGAGCCTGTGTCTTCGACATCAAATCCAGGTCGCATCAATTCCACACTTCGCAAGTTTCTCGACAACGGGGCCTCGGGTGGCCTCGTACTCATGGCCGTCGCACTTCTTGCCATCATCACGGCCAATTCCCCGATGGCAGAAGCCTACTTCCATATCCTCCACGTCTATATCGGACCGCTGAGCCTCCAGCATTGGATCAATGACGCCCTGATGGCGGTGTTCTTCGTCCTGGTCGGGCTTGAAATCAAGCGCGAGATGCTTGACGGACAACTCTCCAGCTGGAGCCGCAGGGTGCTGCCAGGTGCTGCCGCAGCAGGCGGCATGATATTTCCGGCACTCTTCTACGTCCTGCTGAACCGCGACAATCCAGCCGCCTTGCAGGGATGGGCCATACCGACAGCGACGGACATCGCTTTTGCCCTTGGCGTGCTCTCCCTGTTCGGATCGCGCGTCCCGACCTCGCTGAAGATCTTTCTTGCAGCCCTCGCCATCATCGACGATCTTGGTGCGGTCATTGTCATCGCTCTGTTCTACACGGCAGACCTGAACCTGGTCGCTCTTATCGGCGCCGCTCTCGTTTGGGGCAATCTCTTCATCTTCAACAGGATGAAGGTAAAGGTGCTGTGGCCCTATCTCGTCCTTGGCGCCGTGCTTTGGGTGCTCGTCTTTGCGTCCGGCGTTCACGCAACACTGGCTGGCGTGATGCTGGCGCTGACGATCCCGCTCAAGTTGACGCCCGGCACACCGGAAGCGACGCCGGACGAGTCGCCGCTTCATCGCCTAGAGCATGCGCTGCACAAGCCTGTTGCCTTCATCATCGTGCCAATCTTCGGCTTCGCCAATGCAGGCGTTTCCCTTTCGGGTCTGAGCCTGTCGGTCTTTACCGAGCCGCTGACCATGGGCGTTGCCGGTGGCCTGTTCTTCGGCAAGCTCATCGGCGTGCTTGGCGTCGTCGCAGTGCTTGTGAAGCTTGGCCTGGCGCAACTGCCAGCCCAGGCGAGCTGGGGACAGGTGGCCGGCACGGCGCTTCTGTGTGGCATCGGGTTCACGATGTCTCTGTTCATCGGTCTGCTGGCGTTCAACGATCCAGCCGTTCAAGATCACGTCAAGATCGGGATTTTGATGGGATCGCTCGTGTCCGGTTTGAGCGGAGCCTTGATCCTCGCAATGGCGAGCCGGAGGCAACCAGTCCCCTCCCATCCAGTCCGCACGACAACCTGACGGCTAACCCTAACCACCATCTTGTGCCATAAGTTTGAGTTGGTGATCGTGACTGCTCATCACAGCGTGTGACCTTTCGCCATGGTGAGATGGTGTATCACGAGCCACGTCTAAGGTGCCCGACCCATCGAGTTCGGGCACCGCCTTCCATTCCCCTTACACCTGCAGCAACCCACCATCGACGCAGAGTTCGGCACCCGCGATATAGCTTGCCTCGTCGCTCAACAGGAACAGAGCGGCCGCAGCCACTTCCGAGGGTTTGGCCATGCGGCCCATGGGGATTGGCGCGACGATGGCTGCGCGCACATCGTCGGCAACAGCCGCCATCATATCCGTATCCGTCGGGCCGGGTGCGACGACGTTGACGCGGATGCCTTTGGGCGCAAGTTCCGCCGTCCATGTGCGAGCATAGGAGCGAACGGAAGCTTTGGTTGCGCAATAGGTGCCGTAACCGGCATAGCCTGCGCTCCCGGCAATGGACCCGATGAGGACCACCGAACCACCATCCGTCATTGCAGGAAGAGCGGCCTGGAAGCCGAACACCATCCCCCGGACATTGACATCGAAGTGGCGGTCGAAATGCTCCGGCGTGATCTCGGCGATAAGCGACGGCTCTGAAAGACCGGCATTCAGGACCAGCGCGTCGATATGGCCATGGGCTTTGCGCACGGTTTCGACAGCAGCGCGCATATCCTCCGGCGAGCTTGCGTCGGCGGCAATGCCCACCGCGCCGCTGCCGATGTTGTGGGCTGCCTTTTCAGCCTCTTCGCCTTTGCGGCTTGTGAGGAAGACCTTGGCGCCTTCGCCAGCCAGTCGCTCCGCAATGGAAAGACCTATGCCCTTCGCGCCGCCCACGACCAGAGCTACCTTGTTGTTCATGCGAGCCATCGTAATTCCTTTCAATCAATGACCCGGCCATGATATACGGTGGATATCTGATATCAATTACGCACCTGGAATAGCCTAGATATGGACGAGTATACCGACCTGGAAACCCTCTCTCGGCAGGCGCTCTGCGATATGCCGAAGGTGCGCCCTGTGCTGGACAAGATCGCCGACAAATGGACGATCCTGATCCTGACGGTGATCTGCCCAAAACCATCGCGCTTCAACGAGATCAAGCGACGTCTGGATGGTATCACCCACAAGGCACTGGCAGACGCCTTGAAGAGGCTGGAGCGCAACGGCCTCGTGACGCGCACAGTTCTGCCTACCCAGCCGATTGGCGTGGAGTACGCCATCACGCCGCTCGGCCATTCCCTGCGCGAGCCATTCGAGGCGCTCTGCGCCTGGGCGGCGACCAATGGTGAAAAGATCGATGCGGCGGCGAAGACCTATGACGAGGCACGGGATTGCCGTTGACGCCCTGGGACGCGCGTCCGACAATGCATGGGCCTTGGGTGAGTGCGGCGCGACAAACCATGCGCGGGCAAACCATCATCGTCCTTGGGCATCTCCCGTCCCGATCAATCTGGGTGGAGGCAGAAAAACGTTGAAGCCTGCCGCCTGACCCCATAAAGCCTGCTCGAGAAAAGGTCTCGGCGCTGGCTGCAACCGCTCTCCCACCAGGCAAGCACGCTGCAGGCATGGACCCGAACAAAGGAACTAAGATGTCGATCACGGTACAGAAGACTATTCCCGCGCAGCGCATGCACCAGTTCGATCAGATGGTCGATCGCTGGCTGGCAGAAGGCCCGATCAGGCTCGCGACCAATGCGACGATCACCGCCATGGACAATGCCGGGATCCCGAAGGAAGAACAGGCCGCGATCATCGAGGACCGGGATATCATCATGCGCTACAACATGCGCCTCGGCGTCATCAGCGAAGTCTTCGCACCAGCCATCGAAAAGGCAGTGGCTTCAACCCGCTCAGGCAGCGAAGCGCAGGACGAAATCGCCCGGCTGATCGTTACGGCCATCGGCCTGCGCCAGAGCGATGACAGCGAGTTGGTGACCTTCACCTTCTCCAGCCAGGCCGAAGCGGATCTATTCGATCAGTCTGTCTGAAAGCTTCGCTGAACGCGCGCCTGGCGACCGCACATTTGTTTCCGCAGAAACCTCGCCGCTTAGGATTTGCGCCCACGGCCGAATGACTGCCGCGCGTCTTTGGCGGAGTCCGCAAAGCCCGGCGGCTTGTTTTTCACCCACGTAACAAAGGTCTGCACCGCAGGGTCTTCCAGAATCGCCTCGATCGTCGAGAATTTCTTGGCAAGTTGGGCGTCGGTGAAGATCGAATGGATCTGATCGTGGCAGACCCGGTGAAGGCACACGGTCTTCTTTCCGCCCTTGCTCTTGGGAACAAGATGATGCTGGACTTGCTGGTCATCCGGAATGACGCGCTCGCACAATGGGCAGATCACCGGCTCTGGCGTCGGCTCGTCCCATGATTCCAGCTCGTCCCTGTTCTTTCGCGCCATGGCTTGATCTTTCCTGTTCTGCGCACGGATACTGGTTACCTAAGTGGTAGGGGTATGACCTTGGTCCTCAAGCATGTCGCACACAGGTGTGCTGCGGTTTTGCAGTAGAGACATGCTTTCGCACGAAAAGATCAAAACCACGTGGCTTGTTCCGACGCCATCTCAATCGGACGACGTCGTCTTCACTCCTTTAACGTATCCGCAACGAGAGCATTGGCGTGCCCGTGGCCCAAGCCATGCTCCTGCTTCAGCCAGGCAACCAGCTCCATGTGCTTCTTGCCGCTCTGACTGCGAATGAGTTCTTTCCACTCTGCGATCGGTCGGCCGTACTTGGCTTCGATGGACGGGAAATAGGAGGCTGGACCTTTCACAGGTTCTTTCGTCATGGCTGATCTGATACTCGATACATGTCCCAACCAAGAATAGCACAGCGTTCAGCTTCGGTAACCTTTTATCGATCGTGATTTAGAACATGCTAACACACAGATGTGATCGACCGAACATGGGCAACTTCCAACGACCAGTCGGTGCAGGCCATTGGCGAAGCCGATCTCGTGGTTTAAATGGCCGATGGGGAATGGAGGGGCGCCATGGGCTCGATGCAAAGAGGCTTGATCAAGAACCTTTTGGAAGGCGGGGGATTTTATTCCTGGTCCTTGTCAACGAACCTGCTGACCGCCGATGGGGCTTTCGCGCAAATCTACGAGATCGATCAAGACGAACTGGCGAAGGGTATTCCGGTGGAAGCAATCCTCGAGAAGATTGTCGAGGAGGACCGGCCGCGTCTGGCCGAGCGTATCCATGATGTCATTCTGGGCGGCCCACCGCTCGTTTCGGCCTATCGGATCTATTGCGCAGGTGGAAAGGTGAAATCACTTCTGAGCATGGGATCCTGCGCAAAGGATGCCGACGGCGTGCCCTCGATCTATTCTGGCGTCGTGCTTGTTGAAAGGGAGGTCGACGCGAGTTTGGACGCCATGGGCCTCGAAACGCATATCGGCGCTGCGATCGAACTGGCGAAGGCGAAGAATTTCGAACTGACGGAACGCTACCTGTCGTCCGCCCTCAGATCGCTCTCGGTTGGCCTTTCATAAACGCTCCGGTGAACTCGCGGCCAACCACCAACGCTTTCGTCAGTTCAGAAGCTTCACGAGAGAAGACAACACTTCCCGCTCGGAGTAAGGCTTACCGACGAACCCTAACGGCCTGGACGCCTGCGCCTGCGCGCGGGTTCGCTCATCCAGGTTGGCGCTGACAAAGAGAGATGGCACGTCGAAACGGTCGCGCAGCACTGCGGCTGTCTCCACACCGTTCGTTCCGCGCGCAAGATTGACATCCATGATGGCGACGTCGACGGCTCCATCGACCTTTTCGGCAAGCGCAATTGCCTGCACCATGTCGGATGCCTGCCCGACGACGGTGTGGCCGGCGTCGATCAGCATGTCCTCCAGGTCCAACGCCAGAAGCATCTCATCCTCGACGATCATCACACGCAGCGGCATCAACGTGCCCCCGCCGGGAATGTTATCGTCCACGGGCCACGGCCATCCGGGCGCGAGATCGTGCCGTCTATCTGGCTTGCCATGCTGGCGGTCAGGCGTTCCGACAACTCACTGGATGATGCACTTTCATAGCCAGTGATGCTGAGCACGCACTCATCAGGCGAATTGCGTTTCAAGCTCACCTGAATCGGACCGCTGCTCGAACGGTCACGCGGCAAATCATGCACCAGTTCGCTGACAATCACCGAAACCGGGATCGCGCGCTCCGTGGGAAGGGCGATATCATCGACATCGACTTCGATCTCGGCTCCCCCAGCAAGGTTCATGTCTCTGCAAAGCTTGTCGAGATGCTCTGCCATGTTCACCGACAGCGAGTTCTGATCGCGGTAGAGACCTTCATGCACGGAGATGATCGCGCGCACGCGCGAGATTGCCCGATCGAAAGCTTGGGCAACCGCAGGCTCCTCCAGGCGGCGCGCCTGAAGGCGCAAGGTGCTGATAACCAGTTGCAGGCTGTTCTTGACGCGGTGGTTCACCTCGGCCAGCAGGAGATCCTTTTGAGCGACGAGTTCGCTCTTCTCTTCGAGCGCCGCAGACAGTGCCGCCTCGCGCTCGCGGTCTGCCGTCACGTCCATCAGGACGCCGATCATCCTCACCTTGCCCGTCGATGTTCTTAAGACTTCGCCGCGCGAGGAAACGTGCCGCACAGTGCCTGAATCGACAATGCGATAGTCGAAATTCGTCACGGTATGGTCGGGTGAGGCGATGGTCGAGGCGAGGGCCTCACGAACACGCACCAGATCCTCTGGATGCATCTTTGCAAAGAACGGGGCGGCCACCGGTCCACCCTCCCCCGGCTCGAAACCGAACATCACATCGACAGCGCCACTGCGGCGCCAGAGGTCTGTCTCCGGTTCGTATTCCCAGGACGCGAGGTCGGCGGCATGGAGGGCGACGCGCAGACGGGCATCGGCCTCGCGCGCCTTCAGAACGCTTTTCGTGACGTCCATCGGATTCTGGATGATGAATGCCGTCTTTCCGTCAGGCCCGGGGACGGGCGTGTGGACAGGTGTCCAGAACTTCTGCAAGAAACCACCACCCGGCTGCGGAATATCGTACTGAATAACCGCCATCTCATGCGGCTTTCCGGTTGCAAGCACATGGCGGAGGGACACTTCCAGCGGACCTTGCTCGACGGTTCCGGCGGCATCGGGATTTTCCGGAAACGCCTCGAGAATGGAGCGACCGACGATATCATCGAGCGTGCGGTCCGCCAGTGCCAGATAGGCATTGCTGGCAGCAACGATAACGAGATCGGGATCGAGGATCAGATAGGGCTGCGGCATCCCTTGCACGATTGCGACGAGATCGGTGGATGTCAGACTGCGCAAGGGGAGTGGTTCTCCAGAATGGTTGTCGTAGTTCGATGACGATTATCTAAAGTGTTCCAGTCCTGAGACTTGACGAAATCCAACGCGATTAACACGCGGCATGCAAAAAGGTTTCATCAGAACGCATCCTGGATTTGAACTATTTGCTCTGCCTTGACGCCGTGTTTGTCGCGGGTCCCCTTTGTGGTCTCTATGATTGACGGCGTGGGCCTAAGACCGATCCGTTCGCGATCGGGATGACATCCTTGAAGGATGCCATCGCGTTTATTACGTGAGCGCAAGCGCCTCGGCTGCAAGATGTCGCCCACCAGAATAGAGTGTAGGAATTTCGTCTTTCAGCTTCTAAATGAGGCCGGGAAAAAATAAGCGGCATGCGGAGGTACCATTGAAGAAGATCAAATCGTCCCTCGTCGCGAAAACCTTCCTCGTCTGCTTCGTCAGCGTCCACGTGCCGCTGATAGCGCTTGTCGCCTATCTATCGATGGGGTTTGAGCTCGGGACTTTACCGGTCTTCCTTCTCATCCTTGGGGCAACCCTGGTTGGGACGGCGCTTTGCCTGTTCGCCATCTGGCGGCTGATCCGACCCCTCAACCTGCTGGCAGACGCCATGAAGCGGTATCCGGAGGACAAGGGGATCTTGAGGCTTTATCCGAAATCCCGCGATGAAATCGGCACCGTGACAGACATCGCGCGTTCGACGCTCCTGCAAGTCGAGAGCTTGACCAGGCAGTTGACGCATCAGGCAACGACGGATTTTCTGACAGGGCTTGGAAACCGCCGGGCGCTGATGGAACAGATGCCGATCATTCGCGCCAAGGCCGCACGGCCGGAGGAAGCAGTGTCGCTCATCCTGTTCGATCTCGATCACTTCAAGCGCATCAACGATGAATACGGCCACGATGCTGGCGACAGCGTTTTGATGGCAATCGGCGAAGCGGTGAAGGATCACCTGCGCCCGTACGATTATGCCGCACGCATGGGTGGCGAAGAGTTCTGCATCGTCCTGCCCGGCGCCGACCTCGCCGCCGCTGAGTCCGTGGCAGAACGCCTGCGCCTTGCCGTCGAAAGCCGCGTGGTGGAGCCACTACCCAAAGGCCGCATCACCTGCAGCTTCGGCGTTGCCCAGGCCCGCCCGAACGAGAGGCTGCAGGAACTGCTTTTGCGCGCCGACGCCGCGCTCTACACTGCAAAGGATCAGGGCAGAAACGTTGTGGTTCGGGCGCAGCCATAAGGAGCAACGCGCTGGGTGATACGCGCGATCTATGGCGCGTCTGAGCCAGCTAAACACGCAACGGCCTGAACCGTCCCATTCTCCAAACGCACGTGCACCCGCGTTTCCCCTTGGTGGGAAACAACCCTCAAGCCGTCCTCCAACTCCACCGTCTCCATCTCGTCCGCATCGATGCGAGATGCGATACCGAGGCACTTGGCGTGGGCCTCCTTTGCCGTCCAGCGCGTAATGAGGGTTGTGTCCGTGGCGCCCTGGAGGACCAGTCGCTCGGTGCGCGTGAAGCTGTCTTCTGGTGGTGGCTCGGTGTCCAAGGGCTCAATATCGACACCGATGGGCAAACGGCTGAGGCCGATCAGGCAATGGGGGAAGCGGCCAGCGAGGCTGATGTGCCAGCCTTCTGGATGGAGAACCTGCGGCGCGCCGATCCCGGTTCTGCCGATGGTGATCTCATCTGGGTGCAGACCGCAGAACCGGGCCAGAAGCAGCTTGGCCAGGCGTCGGCGCAGAACGCGCATGCCCGCCTCAGGCTTCGATGCCAGATCCTGCAAATCGGCAGCAGAGAGCATCGCTCCTCCCGCCAGTCTTTCAGTCTCAGGCTCGTCGAGCCGCAGATACCAGACCACCGGCGCATCGCCGGGGGCTTTTGTCAGATCGTCCGCGCCGGAAAGCCAGACGGTTTCGCTCATGCGCTGCGCACGGGCTGTGCGGGAGAGCCTTCCCAGGAGGTTCCAGTCGGCAGCGTCTCGCCCTTCATCACGACCGAGAGATCGCCTAGCTGGGCGTCATCGCCGATTTCTGCGTCATAGAGCACGATGGCATAGGAGCCGATCACCGCACGATCACCCACCGTGACACTGCTGACCTTCATCACCCGGTCTTCGAACAGATGCGTTTGCAGACCGGAAAATTCGTTCAGCGCCACCTCGTCGCCAATATGCACCAGATCATGCTCGGTGATATCGGTCGTGTCGATGAAGCAGTCCCGGCCGATCTTCGAGCCGAGAAGTCGCAGATAGACGGAAAGCCACGGCGTTCCCCGCAAGGGTTGCAAGAGGTTCGGCACCGCCAGGTTTTCATACGTTGCGGTCACCAGCTCGGTGCGCCAGACGAAGGTGCTCCACAGCGGCTTGGTCGTCGGCTTGTATCGCCCCATCACCACCCATTTCAGCGCAACGACGGAGAAGCCGCAGGCGAGCGCGAAAGCGATGTAGAGAAAGGGAAAGACAATGGCGATCAGCAAATGGCTGTCGTCATAATCCTGAATGTCTCCGACAATGGAAAAGAGAATGCTGAAGAAGGCGAGGAACAGGGTCAGCGGCAAGATCACGCGGATCGCTTCGATGGCAAGGCGTGTCGCAACAAGCCGCGGACGAGGATTGAAACGCGATCCCTCATCGAAAAGGCCGACGGCCTGGCGCACAGGCAGCGAAATCGGCGGAGAACCGAACCATGTGCCATCCGGCTGTTCGGCGCCTCCATCCGCCGGTGGCTTGGAAAGCACGCCGATCAGCGTGCCGTCGGCAATCCTGGCGCCGGTTGGTAGCACGGCGGAGTTGCCGATGAAGGAGCGGCGGCCGATACGGGTATGCGCAAGCTCGATGATGCCCGGCTCGTGGCGCGCCGCGCCAAAGACCACGCCATCGGCGATGAAGCTTTCCGGCCCGATATCGACGAGATCCGGCACGATTTTCGCGGCAGTGGAAATCTCGGCACGTTTGCCTATCCTGACCCCGAGTGCGCGGTACCAGGGTAGCACGTATAGCGTGGCATAGATCGGGTGTAGCAGCGCCAGCGCCATATCCGTCACCTGCTGGACGAACCAGAAGCGCAGGTAGAACCAGCTATGGATCGAGTAACGCCCTGGCCGCACCGGCCCGAGAATGAGACGCTTGGCTGCGACCGTCAAAACGCACATCAGGACGATATAGGTAAGCGCCAGGATCGGAGAGAGCAGCAGATAGGAGTACCCGTCGGTGTTCCAGTCGATTTCGATCATCGCAATCAGGCCCGGCGCAATCGGCAGGATGGCGACGATGGGAAGAATGGCGGCGGCGATGAAAAGTCCGATGCCGACCAGCAGGCGGCGCATCAACCCCGCCTCCTCATCGCGCTTGGCCACGCGCCCGGTCGCGATGCATTTGGCTGGAGAGCCGTTCCAGATTTCGCCAGCCGGGATCGACTGGTTCATCGGCAGCGACGACAGATCCTCAAGCGATGCCGCGTCACCCACCACGCTGTTGCGCCCGACAACCGCCATGGTGCCGATAGACGCGCTGTTGCCGATGCGAGCGGACCCCAGACGCAGCAGGCCGCGCTCCACCGAGCTCGTGGCCAGCATCGCATAATCGCTGAGAATGGCGTCGTCGCCAATGCTCACGAGATCGGCCGTATCGATCGCGACGGTGCCGATAAAAGCGCGGCGGCCGATCTTGGCACCGAGCAGCCGGTAATAGAGCCGGATCATCGGCGTACCGCTGAGGTAGGGTGTCGCGATCGTGTCGGAGAGACGCCGCACGAACCACCAGCGCAGGTAATAGCTTCCCCAGAGCGGATAATCGCCCGCCCTGTAGCGACCGATGATCAGCCACTTGCTGAGGATGGCAAACACCATGCCGAGCGGCGGAATGAAGATGAAGCTGAGGCCGCTCATCAACAGCGCCGAAACGCGGCCCAGATCCTCGACCAGATAGGTATAGGCGAGATATGGGAAAAACCACTGCAATCCCGCCACCGCATAGATCGGCACCAGCGCAAGCGTCTGGAGCGCAAAGCAGAGCCGCTTCTGGAACGTGCTGACCCGGTGGAAGGGTTCCAGCACAGCGCTGTCGGCCATCACCCGGTCGCGCAGCCGCTCCGCAAGCCGCCGGATGGTAGGCGCGGCATAAAGATCCTGAATGGAGACGCCCGCAAGGCCCGGCGATTTGCGCAGCGCGGAAGCAAGTCTTGCAGCTTTCAGCGAATGTCCGCCGAGATCTTCAAACAGATCGTCCTCCACCGACACCTTCTGCGGCGCGAAAGCGTCCGACCAGATGGCATGCAGCTGAATTTCCAGCGGCGTTTCCGGCGCAACAGTTTCGCGGTCCGACGTGGTGACCACCAGCGGACGCTGAAGCGCCTTGCGATCCACCTTGCCGGAAGCGGGAAGTGTCGGCAGCGCCTCCAGCACCTGATAGGCGGCGGGCCGCATATAGTTCGGCAAGCGGTCATTGACGCGCTTGCGAGCCGCGTCGATGTCGATCGCCCCACTGCCACGCGCCACCAGGAAGGCAGCCAGCAACTCCGACCCGTCATCATCGCGGAAGAGATGCACGACAGCCTGCGCCACGGCGCTATCCTCGGCAATTACCGCCTCGATTTCCGCCAGCTCGACGCGGAAACCACGGATTTTCACCTGCGTGTCGATGCGGCCCATGAATTCGATATCACCGACGGAATCGAGCCGCACCAGATCGCCGGAACGGTAGATCCGGGCAGGCTTGCCATCCGGCCCGTTGAACGGCGTCATGACAAATTTGTCTGCGGTCAGGTCGGGGCGGTTCACATAGCCGCAGCTCACTCCCGGCCCGCCGATCACGAGCTCGCCCTCAGTGCCGGCATTCACCGGCCAGAGCTTGTCGTCGACGATCCAGGCCGTATAGCCGGGCAACGGGCGCCCGATGGTAACACGGCGGCCGGGCTGAACCTCGGTCCAGGTTGCCGTCACCGTTGTCTCGGTCGGGCCATAGGTGTTGAGGATGCGAAGGCCAGGACGCGCCCAGCGGTTGACGAGATCGGGCGGGCAGGCTTCCCCGCCGAGATTGACGATGCGCAGTGTCGGGAGCTGCGCCTCGACGAGCGTGAACAGCGACGGCACGACGTGCCAGACGGTGACGCCTTCCTCTGCAAGCGTGATTGCCACATCCGGGCCTGCCTTGTGGAGCGCCTCGGTGGCGACGAGCAGTTCCGCACCGGCCGAAAAGGCGCTCCACATCGTTTCGATCGACATGTCGAACGCGACGCTGAAGCCGCCGAAAACCTTGTCCGTATCTTCGACGGCAAGGATCGCGCCCTCGGAGCGCAGAAAATGGCAGGCGCTGCGGTGCGAGATCATCACGCCTTTGGGGCGACCGGTCGTCCCCGACGTGTAGATGATATAGGCAAGGTCTTCCGGAGAGGCGCCGGTCTCCTCGCGTGTGATCACCATGGCGTCCTGCGCCGCAAGATCGCCCAGCGTTTCGTTGACCACCAGGGTTTGCACCCGCATGGCGCTAGCGCGCTCCGCGTCCGTCACGATCAAGGTCGCGCCGCTGTCCTCGGCAATGAAGTCGATACGGTCCTGGGGGTAGGTCCAGTCCACCGGCACATAGCAGGCACCGGCCCACAATGTGCCGAGGATGGCCATATATTGGTCGAGGCCGCGCGGCAGACAGATGACGACGCGGTCGCCGCGCTTCACACCCATGGCTTGAAGCTGGCGGGCAAAGCGCGTGGCGCGTTCGGACAGCTGCGCATAGGTCAGTTCCTTGCGGCGGCTGTTTTCCGGATCGTTGCCCAGCAGCCTGACGGCGCATTTGGACGAATATCGTTTGGCGGTCTGCTCGAAAATCTCGTGCAGCATCTCGTCGCGGGCGTAAGGCTCATCTTCTCGAATGGGGAGCGACGGGGCAATCGGCGCGTAGACAGTCAGTTCCAACGGCCTGGCGGCCACATTCTGATCCATAAAATCACCAAAGGATATAAGGCGGCATCTGAAATGCCGCCGCTATATATCATTTGGAATTGCGCCGAAAGAAGGTGCAAAAAAGAAGCTGAGAGCAGATTTTTTAGGCAATGACGGCGCGGTCGCGCCAGTCGCTCAGCCCCGGCGCTGGTGTCGCGCCCGAAGCCAGAATACCAGGAAGAAGGCGAGCACCGCGGCGATATCGAAGGCCGCTGCCACCCAGACTGAATAGGTGTTTGCCAGCCACAAGGTGATCTTGGGCATGATGTAGAACAGAAATCCAAAGCCAAGAATGATGGCGAGGGCGGCGAGAGCCGCAGACTTCGTATCGTTACCGCTCATAGGACAACCCCGGCAGCAAACGTTGCGCGAATATCCTCGAGCTTGCGCTTTTGCGTTCCGTCCTCGTTGAAGTTGTCGGGCGAAAGCCATGCCTCGAACGCCTCACGGATCACCGGCCATTCGCTGTCGATAATCGAGAACCATGCCGTATCGCGGTTCTTGCCCTTGGAAATCATGTGCTGGCGGAAGACGCCTTCGAAGGTGAAGCCATAGCGTTTGGCCGTGATCTTGGATGGCTCGTTCTCATTGTGGCACTTCCACTCGTAGCGGCGGTAACCGAGATCATCGAACACATGCCGGGCCATCAGATAATGAGCTTCGGTAGCAAGCGGCGAGCGCTTCATCTTCGGTCCGTGCGCCACGGAGCCCACTTCGACCACACCATTCTTCGGATCGGGGCGCATATAGGTCGCCATGCCGACGACCTCCTTCGTGGCGTTCTCGATGAAAACCAGCGTCACCCATTGGAAGCTCGTCGCCATCCCCTCGATCCAGTCGCTGAAGGCAGCCGCATCGGCAAAGGGCTCATTCGGAAAATACTTGATCAGCTCATTGGTGCCGAGCCCGCCAAGCGCATCCCAGAGCGTCTGCTCGTGCGCTGCTCGATCAAAGGGAACGGCTGTCACGAACCGGCCTTCAAGCGTCACCGGCTGCGGTGCTGGACATCCTTTGAACTGGCCGAGATCGCGCATGTTTCCTCCTGAGCGGTTCTACCCAGAGGAATAGGTCAGCTGTCCATCAAAGACAACCGACCTCTGATATGGAATATTTTGATCGATCAGACCTTGGCGGCGGAGACGGTCGCTTCGATATGCTCCACCAGCGCATCCGGCAGGCCGAGACGACCGGCGAGAAGATCGAGATAGCCGCGCTCTGCCCGGCTGTCAGGCTCGATGGTGAGACGCGAGGCGGTATAGATTTCCACCTTCTGCTCTTCAGTCCTTGCCGCAGCCACCAGCGCATCGATATCCAGGGGATTGGCCAGTTCCTTCTCGATAAAGGCTTCCGCCTCATTGTCGAGACCGGAGATCTTGACCTTCTCCATGATATTGGCCCGCTCGCTCGCGTCGATATGGCCGTCGGCCTTGGCGGCGGCAATCATCGCCTGAACCAGTGTCAGCGCAAAGCTGTTGGACAGAGCGGGCGATTGTGGGTGAAAGGGAGAATCGACCGGCGGCGGCAAAAGCTCCTGCGTGGGCTGCGGCTGGGTCACGGCCTGCGGCGACTTGCCGGACTGGTAGTTGCGGTAAGCGAGATAACCAAGACCGGCAATGGCGGCAAGGCCCCCGACGGCTGCAGCATTACCCGCAAGCTTGCGCCCCGTCTTGGTGCCGAGAATGGCGGCGGCCAGCGCGCCGGCCTTCATCGGATTGTTCTTCGCAATCTCTGCGGCTTGGCCGGCCCGGTCCCGCACGCTTCCTGACAGTCCAGGCACCTGCGAACCCAAAAACTGGTCGAGAAGCTTCTTCGCGTCGAACATCAAAATCTCCTGTTTGCGTCAATGTCGAAACAGGAGATAGGAAGTGTACGGCCCAATGCAATTGGCGCCAGTCATCACGCCGTCGTGAACGGCATAGGTTAAGGATCAGCCGCGAAGCGCTGCCGCTTCGGCTGCAAGCTTGGTGATGCCGGCCCAATCGCCCGCCGCGATCAGTTCCTTCGGCGCAACCCAGGAGCCGCCAACGCAGACCACGTTCGGCAATGACAGATAGTCCTTGGCATTCTTCAGCGATACGCTGCCGGTTGGGCAGAACACGGTGCCTGCGAGCGGAGAGGAAAGCGCCTTCAAATAAGGTGCGCCACCGGCCTGCTCGGCGGGGAAGAATTTCAGCACCTTGTAGCCTGCGTCGCGCAGCACCATGACTTCGCTGGCGGTGGCCGCACCGGGAAGCAACGGCACGTCTGAGCCCTCTGCCGCATCCAGCACGCTCTTGTTGACGCCGGGGCTGACGATGAAGGTCGAGCCCGCCTTGGCAGCGGCATCGAAATCCTTGGCGTTCAAAATGGTGCCAGCGCCCACATGCGCGCCTTCCACTTCGTTTGCAACGGCGCGGATGGCATCGAGTGCGACGGGGGTGCGCATGGTAATCTCGATCGCCTTCAGGCCACCTTCGACAAGCGCGCGGGCCAGCGGCACGGCAGACGCCACATCTTCCACGATTAGTACCGGTACCACGGGTTGAAGTTTCAGGATGGAAAGAAGCTTCTCGGAGTCCTGGGCCATGGCGATATCTCCCGCGATTGAACCGATTGAAATTGGGCTTTCAAATAACCTGCCGATTCTCCCCTGTCGAGGCCAAGGCAACGATTTCTCATTTATTGCTTTTTCATGACAACCACTTGGTTTACCGTCCCGGCAAAACAGCACAGGGTGTTGAATGGCAAAAGAAATCGAACGCAAGTTTCTGGTCCGCAGCGATGAGTGGCGGCACAAAACGACGTCTCGGAAATCCTTCCAGCAAGCCTATGTCGCCTCCATGGAAGACCGCTCGGTGCGCGTCAGGATCATGGACGACACCGACGCCCGCCTCACCATCAAGATCGGCACCAGTGCGCTTGTGCGCGACGAATACGAATACCCCATCACCGTCGAAGACGCCCGCGAACTGATCACCGCAGCGCTCGGCATCGTCATCGAAAAGACCCGCTACACGGTCGATCACGAAGGCTTCGTCTGGGAAGTCGATGTCTTTGACGGCATCTATCACGGCCTCGTTGTTGCGGAAGTCGAGATGAAACAGGAAACCGACCGCCCTGCCCTTCCCGCATGGCTCGGCCCGGAAGTGACCGGCGACCGGCGATATTCGAACCAGCACATGGCCATGGAAGATTTGAGCGGGGAGCTGCGCCATGTCCTTCAGGATTGATCCGACACGCTCCTTCGTCGAGGAGATCAAGCGCACCGGACTTGAACTTATCGACGATGCAATCGCCCTTTTGAAAGACCAGCCGGACGGTACCGACCGTGCGGTGCATGATGCGCGCAAGAAGTTCAAGCGCATCAGGGCACTTTACCGCTTCCTCGAAAAGGAGGCACCGGAGTTCCGCAAGACGGAAGCCGCCCGCTTCCGCGATATCGCCCGCTCGCTGTCCGCCGCGCGCGATGCCGCAGCACTGGTGGAAACCATCACCTATCTGCAAGATTTCGCTCGCTCCGATGCCGAGCGCGATGCACTGGCCGCCGCCCATGAGGTGCTGAGCAAGCGTCGCGATGCCACGACCGGTGAAGACGGCGATCTGCCAAAGCGGATCGAAGCCGCAATCCAATCCTGCAAAGAAGGCAGGGATGCGCTCTCGGCCCTGTCGCTCTCCCACGGCGAAAAGACCGCGTTGAAGATGATCCGCGAGACCTGGCGCAAGCAACGTCGAAAGGCGCTGGACGCTCTTGGCCTCTGTCACGGACAGGCCCATGACGAGTATTTTCACGACCTGCGCAAAAGCGGCCAAGTCTACTGGATGCAACTGGCGCTGTTACAAAAGCTCTGGCCTTCGGCCATGCGCGCCAAGAGGGCGGATGCCAAGCAACTGGTAAAGCTGCTTGGCCACGAGCACGATCTCTCGGTGCTCGCCGCCTTCGCCGACCGAGAACCGGACAGCTTCGCAGGCGGTGAAACGCTTGCCCTGCTGCTCGACGCCATCATCGACCGGCAGCAGGCACTGCGCGAAGAGAGCCTGAAACTCGCCGATCACGTATTTGCCGAAAGTGCAGGCCGCGAGGCGGCGATTGTTGCGCTTTTGTGGAAGCATGCCGCGCGCTGAGATGAAGACGCAGCGACAAGAAACTGTCGCTGCGCTACAGCATCGTGCTTTGTGTGTCCAATAGGACTCACGGCGCTCTAGTGCCTCGGCTCGACGCTTTGCCGCCATTCCCGGCCTAAGCGGCCCCCAGGCAGAAATTATCGACCACGCGCGTCCCGACGCTGATGACCTTGCCGCTCTTCGGGTCCTTGGTGAAAGACACAAAGCGCCGCTGAGGGCACAGCAGCTCCGGTGATTTCTTGTCGCAACGGATCGCGTTCTTGCCTGCGTCGAAGCCTTCGGGCCCGCAGGTGAAACCTGCGCGTACCACTTTCTGCCTCGCGGCTTCGAAGTCCAACCCGACAAGGTTCAGCCTTGCCACCTCCGCTTCGTGAAAACTCTCCAGCAACTTCAGCAGGCCACAGCCACTCAATGCCATACATAGGCCCGCCAGTAGGAAATAATGTCTCATGTTCACCTCAATCTGTTCGGGCTGATACCGATACAGTCGGATTTGTTGTGAAGCCAAGTCTGGATTGCAAGACTTGACCATCGTCAAGCGCTGAGACCCCCGGCGCAAATCCGGCGCAATCAGGATTGCAACAGCGCCCGGATGGCTGTATTTCAGCGGCCATGACCGACAACACGACATCCTTCCGCCCGGACGCCACCGCCGAGGCGACGTCTTCCAGTTCCACCCTCTCCGGTGCCGCTGGCGATTTCCTCGTGGCAGCGCTGTACCACTTCGCCCGCTTCCCGCGGTTTGAGAGCGTGCGCGATCCGCTCTTCAAGCTCTGCCAGGAACAGGGTGTGAAGGGCACGTTGCTTCTTGCGGCGGAAGGCATCAACGGCACGATTGCCGGTACGGATGCAAGTGTGAAGACCGTGCTTGCCTATCTTCGCGCCCAGCCGGAATTTGCGAGCCTGGAGCACAAGGAAAGCCGTGCGTCGAAAATGCCCTTCGTGCGCATGAAGGTGAAGCTGAAGAAGGAAATCGTCACCATGGGCGTGCCGGATATTGATCCCAACCGGATCGTCGGCACTTATGTCGATCCGAAAGACTGGAATGCGCTGATTTCCGATCCCGACACCATCGTCATCGATACGCGCAATGATTACGAAACGGCAATCGGTCTCTTCAAGGGCGCTGTCGATCCGCAGACCAAGACGTTTCGCGAGTTTCCCGATTGGGTGAAGAACAATCCCGGCCTGCACAACAAGCCGAAGATCGCCATGTATTGCACCGGCGGCATTCGCTGCGAAAAGGCCACGGCCTTCATGAAGGAACAGGGTTTTGAAGATGTCTTCCACCTTAAAGGCGGCATTCTGAAATATCTGGAAGAGGTGCCGGAAGAAGAAAGCCTGTGGGAAGGCGCCTGCTTCGTCTTTGACGAGCGTGTCTCCGTCGTCCACGGCCTTGCCGAAGGCGACCATCAGCTTTGCCATGCCTGCCGCAACCCGATCACCGAAGAGGTGCGCCTGTCGCCGCTCTTTGAAGAGGGTGTGTCCTGCCCGAGCTGCTACCACGACCGCACCGAAGAAGATCGCCAACGCTTCCGCGACCGCCAGAAGCAGATCGATATCGCCAAGAAGCGTGGCGAAAAGCATCTGGGACGGTAGTTACCATCCAGCTTGAAGCTCGCTGCGCGCGAAACTTTTCAGCGATCTCGCCACAACGGCATGAGAAGCCACGCTTTAGGACGCTTTCAGTTGCTCCAGCGGCGCATTTTGTTGTGCGAGCAATTCGTGAATGCCTGCGGCATAGAGCGGCTTGGAGAAGAGATAACCCTGAAGCTCGTCACAGCCGCAGATCTGCAGGATCACGGCCTGGTCTTCGGTTTCGATACCTTCTGCCGTCACCGGAATGCCGAGCGAGCGGGCAAGCGCCACGGTGGCGGTGAGCATTTCCAAGGATCGCCCGCCCTCATTGAGCGCCTCGACCAGCGACTTGTCGATCTTCATGCGGTCGAAGCCGAAGCGGCGCAAATAGCCGGTGCTGGCAAAGCCCGAGCCGAAATCGTCGAGCGCGACGCTGACCCCGATCTGCTGCAACTTTTCGATAGCCGCCTGCGCACGCTCCGGGTGATGGATGAAATAGCCTTCTGTCATTTCCAGCATCACCCGCTCAGGGGCAATGCCCGTTTCTTCCAGCAGCTGCACCACGTGTCCGGCAAAGGCGGGATTGCGGAACTGGACGGGGGAGATGTTGACGGCGATCTTCAGGTCCGGCCATGCGGCCGCTTCTTTGAGCGCCGTGCGCATGACCTGTATGCCGAGCTTGTCGATCAGCCCACTCGATTCCGCAGCGGCAATGAACACATCCGGGGAGACCGGGCCGTAGCCTGGGCGATCCCAGCGGGCGAGTGCCTCCACCCCGATGATACGGCGGGTCAGCGTGTTGACCACAGGCTGGAAGGCAACACGGATTTCGTGATTGTCGATGCCGTATTTCAGGTCAGCTTCCAGCTGCTTGCGCTCTTCGCGGCGCGCGTCGAGATCGGCCTGATAGGCGAAGTAGCGTCCGCCGCCACCTTCCTTCGCCTCATACATGGCCATATCTGCCCGCCGCAGCAGTTCTTCGCCATTGATATCGCCACCCTTGGAGACGGACATGCCGATGCTGCAGCCGATTGCGGCGACGCGATCGCCTAGCATGAAGGGTTCGGAAACGAGTTCCAGAAGCGCTTCGCAGAACATGCGTCCCTCGATGCGGGCGTTGGGACCTTGAAAGGCAATCGCAAACTCGTCCCCGCCAAGGCGCGCAAGAAGAGCGTCGCGGGGGGCAAGAACCCTGAGTGCTGCGGCAAAGGCCTTGATAAGGAGGTCGCCCACCTCGTGGCCGAAGGAATCGTTCACATCCTTGAAGCCATCGAGGTCGAGATAGATGAGCTTTACATAGGAGCCGTCCGCACTCGCCATCTCGGTCATGCGCTTCAGACCGTCAAATAGGCCGGGGCGATTATGGAGCCCGCTCAAGCGATCGACCAGCAGCTCTTCGCGCATGACCGCTTCCTCCCGTCTGAGCCTACGGATAACGGCAAGGCCGAAAACGAAGAGCACCAGGAAGAAAACGCCGACGATGGCAAAGGCGGTCAACACCCGCGGGCGCACCTCATTGAGGCTGACATCGCCGGGCATGGTCGATGTCCAGGTCAGCTTGCCGAGGATTTCCCCATGCGCATCGACGATATCGACGTAATAGGGCGTGGCCGCAAGGCCAGTATTGAGCGACAGCCCGTTGACCAGATAGGTCTGGCCGAGCTTGCCGACCTTCTCATTTGTCAGATGGCGAACGAAAACCAGATAGCGCTTGCCAAGCGCGGGATCGAGCTCACCGGATTTCTTGCGCACCAGCGCCACACCGGCGGCGGCAATGCCATCACGCGTGCGGATGAAGCCAGCCATTTCGGGCTTGGTCCCCGGTCCAGCATTGCGGATCCGGTTGATCATTTCAGAAATGCTGGCGCCGAAATAGGAGCCGACGCTCCAGGGTGCAGGCGCGCCATTCTGATAGGCCAGCAGCACGCCGTCCCGATCGTCCAGAACGACCGCGGTATCGAATAGCTCGCTATTGACGGTCATGTTGCCGTAATTGCTGATGATCCAGTCAGCGCCATCGGGTGCATACACAAAACGGGCGGCATCGTCCCAAGCGGCGTAATCATTCAGCGTCGCGCCAAGCTGCTGCACAAACGTGGACAGCGCACCGCGTGCCGTCTGGAGAGACCGTTCCTCGTCAAGCCGGTTGGCCATCTGTGTGACATTGGTGAGTGCTGAGAGAACGAGCGCTGTGATCAGGATGACGATCAGCGCAAAGGCGAAAAGAACACCTGCAACCGCAGATCTCCTGCCGATCATCCCCATGCTGCCCTGCCCCACACTAAACGTACTTGCACACTCTCTTAAAAGGCCATGGTGCGGGCGAAACATTCAAAAGAGATTAAGGGCGCGCGCAGAAACTTGGTACAAAACGTACAATTCTGCCACCTGCGCAAGTAAAAGCCCCTTCGGCGGTTGCGGAAGGGGCGATTTTCTACACGTCATCGCAAGGGCGGCCATGCCATCAGCAATCGACCGATCTGAACCTTAGGACAGCCTGTTACCAGGACGGGATGACGGTGCCGTTATACTTCTCAAGAATGAAGCTCTTCACTTCCGGGCTGTGGTAGGATTCGACCAGCGTCTTGACCCAAGGCTTGTCCTTGTCTTCCGCGCGCACGGCAATCACATTCGCATAGGGAGACTTTTCGCTTTCGATGGCGATCGAATCCTTCTTCGGGTTCAGACCGGCAGCCGTTGCGTAGTTGGTGTTGATCACCGATGCATCGGTATCATCCAGCGAGCGCGGCAGTTGTGCGGCATCCAGTTCGACGATCTGGATGTTCTTCGGGTTCTCGGTAATGTCGGCTGGCGTGACCTTGAGGCCAACAGCTTCATTCACCTTGATCAACCCCTTGGACGCCAGCACCAGAAGTGCGCGGCCGCCATTGGTCGGGTCGTTGGGAATGCCGACGGTCGCGCCATCCTTCAGCTCGTCGAGGCTCTTCACCTTCTTGGAGTAGACGCCCATCGGCGTGGTGATGGTGGTGCCGACGCTGACGAGATCGAACTTGCGATCAGCGATCTGATTGTCGAGGTAAGGCTGGTGCTGGAAGGAGTTGGCCTGCAGCTCGCCATCGGCCAGCGCCTGGTTCGGCACGACGTAGTCGGAAAATTCGAGGATGTCGATGTCGAGACCCTTGGTCGCGGCAACCTTCTTCACCTGCTCCATGATCTGCGCATGTTCGGCAGGCGTGACGCCGATCTTGATGGTTTCCGCCAGCGCGCTGCCGGCAAACAGTGCTGCGAGAGAAGCAGCGATGATAAGCTTTTTCATGAGGTGTCTCCTTTAGTTTGTTATCTCTTGAGCGTGGGGCGAACCCCGCACGTTGAAGGTCAATTCTTGCGGTTGCGTTTGTCGAAGCTGCGGGCGAGCGCGTCACCGGCGCTCTGCACCAGCTGCACCAGCACGATGAGAACGACGACCACCGCCAGCATCACATCCGGCATAAAGCGCTGGTAGCCGTAGCGAATGCCGAGGTCCCCAAGCCCGCCGCCGCCGACCGCACCGACCATCGCCGAGTAACCGATGAGGCTGACGAGTGTCAGCGTCAGCGCCAGCGTGATGCCGGGCTTGGCTTCGGCCAGAAGCACCTTGGTGACGATCTGGAGCGGTGTGGCTCCCATGGCACGCGCTGCCTCGATCAGCCCCTTGTCCACCTCGCGGATGGCCGCTTCCACCAGTCGTGCAATGAAGGGCACGGTGGCCACCGTCAGCGGCACGATGGCGGCATTGGTACCGATCGAGGTTCCGGCGACTAGCCGGGTGAAGGGAATGATCGCCACCACCAGAATGATGAAGGGTGTGGAGCGCGCCGCATTGACGATGAAGCCGATGATGCGGTTTGCCATCGGCGCTTCGAACAACTCGCCCTTGCCGCTGGTGGCAAGGAATATGCCGATGGGCAAACCAAGCAGCGAACCGACGATGCCGGACACCGCCACCATATGCAGCGTCTGGATAAGGCCCTTGAGGAGAATGTTGAACAGCATATCAGGCGACATAGCCAAGCACCTCCGTCGTCAGACCCGTTTCGTCGTAGACGCGTTTGGCCCGCGCCAGCACATCCGGTGTTGCGGGATAAGAGACGACCAGCGAGCCGAAGGGCGCACCGGCGATCTCTTCTATGGTTCCGGCCAGAATATTCACATCCGGGCCGATCTCGTTGACGAGACGGGCGGTAAGCGGCTGGAAGGCCGTATCGCCGAAGAAAACGAGGCGCACCAGAATGCGGTCACTGAGGCCCCCCGGTTCGCTCTTCAGGCCGGAGGTCACCCAATGCGGCAGCTTGACGCCGACGGCGGATGACAACAGGCTGCGGGTCGTTTCATGGCGCGGGTTCGTGAAGATATCGAAGGTGGAGCCCTGCTCGACGATCAGGCCCTTGTCGATGACGGCAACCTGCGAGGCAATGGTCTTCACCACTTCCATCTCATGCGTGATGAGCAGCACGGTCAGTCCGAGTTCGGCATTGATGCGCTTCAACAGCTCCAGGATGGATTGCGTCGTCTCAGGGTCGAGCGCGGACGTCGCCTCGTCGGAGAGCAGCAGCTTCGGCTCGGTGGCAAGCGCACGCGCTATGCCCACACGTTGCTTCTGCCCGCCGGAAAGCTCCGCCGGATAGCGCTTTGCCTTGTCACCCAGCCCGACCAGATCGAGCAATGGCCCGACCTTGCGCTTGATGTCCTCCTTCGAGACGCCGGAAATTTCCAGCGGCAGCGCGACATTGTCATAAGCGGTACGCGACGACAGCAGGTTGAAATGCTGGAAGATCATGCCGACGGAACGGCGAAGGGTGCGCAAGCCGCTCTCGTCCAGCGCACCAACATCGACGCCATCCACCACCACCTTGCCCGACGTCGGGCGTTCCAGCCCGTTCACGAGGCGGATCATGGTGGATTTGCCGGCACCCGAACGGCCGATAATGCCGGATATGCCACCGCGCGGAACGATGAAATCGACGCCCGCCAGCGCCCTAAAGGCAGGCTGGCTGCCGCTGCCACCAAAAGTCTTGGTGACGGCATCGAAGACCACCATCGGGTCGGCTGTCGATGTCGGGACCGAGCGCTCTGCGCTCTTTGAAATTTCGGAATTCATGCCATTGCTCTTGAGGAGTTGCGTCTTTTCATTGCGGCAAACGGCCCATCGGGCCACAACCGGTCATGCCGCCATCTGGCACATTCGACAATGAAAGACATCTGAGAGCATGGTCGACTTTCCAAGGGTGATGGCTTTCCGCCGAAGTCCGTGGAGGACATAGCGTGTAAGCCATTTGTGTATCGCATACATGCCCGTATGCGATACCATTTTATAGGCAGGATATTTCAATTATCCGCGAATGGCGGAAAAATCTGCCCGAAAAGCCGAAATCCGGTCACTCGACCTTCGAGACGAACTGATCCAGCGGACGGCGGATCTTCTTCAGATTGACCAGCCAGTCACCCTCCTCCTGGCGATAGCCAAGCGGCAGGATCGTCACCGAGCGCAGACCCTTTTCGCGAAGACCGAGGATCTCGTCCAGCTTGGCGGGATCGAAGCCTTCCATCGGCGTTGCATCCACACCTTCGAAGGCAGCCTGTGCGACGGCCATGCCGAAGCCGATATAGGCCTGACGAGCGGCGTGCTCGAAATTAACCTCGGGGTCGCGTTTCGGATAGCTGTCGAGAAGGGACTGACGGTACTTCTCCCAGCCTTCGTTCTTGAAGCCGCGCTCTTCGTTCGTCAGATCGAACATGTGGTTGATGCGCTCTGGTGTATAATTGTCCCAAGCGGCGAAGACCAAGAGATGCGAACCATCGGTGATCTGCGCCTGGTTCCAGGCGATCTCCTGGATTTTGGCGCGAACGTCCGGATTGGTGACGACGATGATTTCGAAGGGCTGCAGGCCGCTGGACGTCGGAGCCAGACGCGCCGCCTCGATGATGCGGTCCACCTTGTCCTCGGACACAGCCTTGGCAGGGTCCATCTTCTTCGTGGCATAACGCCAGTTCAATTTATCGATCAGCATAAAAACTCCTTGGCGGGCCAGCCATGCGCGTCACTGCGCGGTCTGAAGCCCCTTTTGAAACGCCAACACAGATAGGTTTTGTTGCGGCGCACACAAGAAGGCACAGAAATGTAACTATCGGAAATCTTTCTGTGGCAGACAGCCCATGAGTGAAAAAGCCGCTGGCCGAGCGTTTGCGCCCGGCCAGTGGCGTTTGAGCTTGTTTACTTCTTGGCGAATGCCAGAAGATCGGCATTCAAGACATCGGCGTTCACCGTCAGCATGCCATGCGAGAAGCCGGGATAGGTCTTCAATTCACCGTTCTTCAGAAGCTTGATCGACTTGTGGGCCGAATCCGCAATCGGAACGATCTGGTCGTCTTCACCATGCAGAACCAGCGTCGGGACGCTGATGTTTTTCAAGTCTTCCGTCTGGTCGGTTTCGGAGAAAGCCTTGATGCCATCGTAATGGGCCTTCGAGCCACCCATCATGCCTTGACGCCACCAGTTCTGGATCACGCCTTCATGCACCTCGGCACCGTCGCGGTTGAAGCCGTAGAAGGGACCAGCCGGAACATCGCGGAAGAACTGCGCGCGGTTGGCGGCAAGCGCGGAACGGAAACCATCGAAGACCTCCATCGGCAGACCTTCCGGGTTGGCGGCGGTCTTGACCATGATCGGCGGAACTGCGGAAACCAGAACCGCCTTGGCAACGCGCCCTGCCGGTTCGCCATGCTTGGCAACGTAACGGGCAACTTCGCCGCCGCCGGTGGAATGGCCGATATGGATGGCGTTCTTCAGGTCCAGCGCTTCGACGACGGCAAAGGCGTCGGCGGCGTAGTGGTCCATATCGTGACCCTCGGACACCTGCTCGGAGCGGCCATGCCCGCGACGGTCATGCGCCACGACGCGGTAACCCTTGGAGAGGAAGAAAAGCATCTGCGCGTCCCAGTCGTCGGAAGACAGCGGCCAGCCGTGGTGGAAAACGATCGGCTGAGCGTCCTTCGGACCCCAGTCCTTGTAGAAGATCTGCACGCCGTCTTTGGTGGTAACATAACCCATGGTGATATCTCCTTGTGCTGTATTGGTTGCTGCATAAGCGGGTGAAAAAGCGAATGGCGAGAGTGCGGCACCTGCAAGGACCGCGCTTCCGATCAAGACCGAACGTCTTGACACAGAAAGGCGGTGGGCATCGTTGGTCGTCTTCAAGTCCGTCATCACACTCTCCTGTCAGTGCCTGTCTTGTTGCTGTTGACTTGAACAACCTAGCGCCATGCTCTACACAAAACACGTGGCGCAAATGACTTTATAAAAGGCAAAAGTGACAAGAATGCAAAAACTGGAAATGGGTGATGAGACGGAGGCGCCGAAGACCGTCGATACGAATATCAGCACAATCGAAATTGCGCTACTCATCTATCCCGACTGTCAGTTGGCCGCGATCTACGGACTGACCGATCTCTTCAGCATCGCCTCCAGTTGGGCCATGAGGCTGGAAGGCCGCGCCGGGGAAGGTAGCATCCGTATCAGCCACTGGAAGATGGACGATGAGACGGTTGCTTGCATCTGGGACTCCCATCCGGGCGAACCCCATGCGCTGCGCTACGTCATCGCGCCGCCCAGCATCGTCATGCCGGAGAAGATGCAGCGCATGACGCCTGCCTCTCAGTGGCTGTCAGAGCAACACGCGCAGGGTGTCACGGTCTGCTCGATCTGCGCGGGCGCTTTCGTGCTGGCCGAAACCGGCCTCATCAACGGACGGCGCGCCACCACCCACTGGGCTTTTGCCGATACACTGTCGGAGCGCTTCCCGGGGATCGATGTGGCGCCTGACAACATGATCATCGATGATGGCGACGTGATCACCGCGGGCGGGATTCTCGCCTGGGCCGATCTTGGACTGCTGCTGGTCGAAAAGCTTCTCGGCCAGACGGTGATGCTGGAGACCGCCCGCTTCCTGATCGTCGATCCGCCGCGTGCCAGCCAAGCCCGCTACAAGGCCTTCCTGCCGCGCTTCGATCATGGCGACCGCGAGGTGCTGCAAATCCAGCACCAGTTCCACGCCACGCCGGAACTGCAAAAGAGCGTCAGCGAACTGGCCGACAGCGTCAACCTCTCTGAGCGTACCCTGCAACGCCGCTTCTTCCGCGCCACAAAACTGAAGCTGACAGAGTATCATCAGAATGTCCGCATCATGAAGGCGCGGCAGTTGCTCGAAACCACCAACGGCTCGATTGAATCCATCGCCTGGTCCGTCGGCTATACCGACCCCGCCGCCTTCCGCAAGATTTTCGGGCGGCTGACGGGGACGACGCCGAATGTGTATCGCGGAGATGTGCGGGTGTGAGCGAGTCACCCTGGACCGGCCCGATCGCGCATGACCTAAAAATGAAACACCCCGAACGCAGGTCCAGGG
Organism: uncultured Agrobacterium sp.; assembly: GCA_913777615.1. Taxonomy (GTDB): domain Bacteria; phylum Pseudomonadota; class Alphaproteobacteria; order Rhizobiales; family Rhizobiaceae; genus Agrobacterium. The sequence continues at coordinate 149,749 of CAJYTK010000020.1, forward strand.
TGAAACAATCGCAACAGCCGGCTCTCACCGGCGCAAAGCCTTAAACGTAGCGGTTGACCACGTTTTCGAGATATTCCTGGCGGCCGGACTTCGGCTGCGGGTTGATATTCTCCCGCTCCACCTTGGCCGCAATCTCTTCCAGCTTCATTTCGCCGCGCAGCATCTTCCGCGCTTCCGGCTGGTCCCACTTGGCGTAGCGTTCTGCAAGCGGCTTGGACAGCGCGCCGTCTTCCACCATCTTTGCCGCAGCTTTGAGGCCCCGCGCGCAGCAATCCATGCCGCCGATGTGGCCGATCAGCAGGTCTTCCGGGTCGAGCGACTGGCGACGCAGCTTGGAATCGAAGTTCGTGCCACCGGTGGTAAAGCCTCCCGCCTGCAGAACCTGGTAATAGGCCAGCGCCATTTCAGGCACATTGTTGGGGAACTGGTCGGTATCCCAGCCGGACTGGTAGTCGTTGCGGTTCATGTCGATCGAGCCGAAGATGCCGAGCGTGTTGGCAAGCGCCAGCTCATGCTCGAAGGTATGGCCAGCCAGGATCGCATGGCCCTGCTCGATGTTCATCTTCACTTCGTTTTCGAGGCCGTACTTCTTCAGGAAGCCATAGACGGTTGCGACGTCGTAATCATACTGGTGCTTGGTCGGCTCCTGCGGCTTCGGCTCGACAAGGATCGTGCCCTTGAAGCCAATCTTGTACTTGTACTCCACCACCATATGCAGCATGCGCGCCATCTGGTCGAATTCGCGGCTGAGATCGGTGTTGAGCAGCGTCTCGTAACCTTCGCGACCACCCCACAGAACATAGTTCTCGCCGCCGAGCTTCATCGTGGCGTCCATGCAGGTCTTGATGGTGGCTGCCGAATAGGCAAACACATCCGGATCCGGATTGGTGGAAGCACCCGACATGAAGCGACGGTTGGAGAAGAGGTTCGCCGTGCCCCACAGCAGCTTGACGCCGGTCTCTTCCTGCTTCTTCTGCAGGTAATCGACGATCTCGTTGAGGTTCTTGGTGCTCTCGGCAAAGGTCTGGCCTTCAGGACGCGCATCCGCATCGTGGAAGCAGTAGTATGGCGCGCCGAGCAGGCTGAACATTTCAAACGCCACATCGGCCTTCAGCTTGGCCTTCTGCATGTCATCGCCAAACCACGGACGATCGAAGGTACGACCGCCGAACGGATCGCTACCCTCCCAGGCAAAGGAATGCCAGTAGGCGACAGCAAAGCGCAAATGGTCTTCCATGCGCTTGCCGAGAACGACCTCATCCGGGTTGTAGTGGCGGAAGGCCAGTGGATTGGTGCTGTCCGGGCCTTCATATTTGACCTTGGCGATATTGCCGAAAAATCCAGTGCTCATGATTTCTTCTCCCTTGATGATCGAAAATGGTGTTCGAAAGTTTGTCAGTGCGACAGCGGCTTGATCGCCGGATAAAGCGCGCGGTACCGCGCATAAGCCTCCTCGTAGGAACCGCTGAGCGCTGCCACCGGCTCGATGGTTTCTTCCGTTTCCGGCTGGGTGCAGACCTCAAGCGGATCGGCCCCGGTCGCGGCAATCAGGCCGAGACGAGCCGCGCCAAAGGCCGCGCCGAAATCGCCCTCCGCCGGAATATCCACCGGCACGCCAAGCGAGGTGGCAATCGAGGCCAGCCAATAGCGCGAGCGCGAGCCGCCACCGATGGCAGTGACGCGTGAGATCGAGGTGCCAGCCGATTTCAGTGCTTCCAGATTGTCGCGGATGGCGAAAGTCACGCCTTCCAGCACGGCCTGCGTCAGCGCCTTGCGATCGCTTTCGTGCGAAAGGCCGATGAAGGAGCCGCGAATGGCCGCGTCATTGTGTGGGGTGCGTTCGCCGGAGAGATAGGGTGCGAAGGTCACGCCAGTCGGCGCTTGCAGGTTGTCGCCCAACTCGCTCGAAAGTTCAGACGCGGATTTACCGGCAATGCCCGAATACCAGTTGAGCGCGTCGGTGGCCGACAGGATGACGCCCATTTGGTGCCAGGTGTTGGGCAGCGCGTGGCAGAAGGCGTGAACGGCACTCTCCGGCTTCGGCAAATAGGAGGCATTGGCAGCAAAGAGTACGCCGGAGGTGCCAAGCGACACGAAGGCATGGCCTTCGGCAACCGTGCCCATGCCGCAGGCCGACGCTGCATTGTCCCCAGCACCACCGGCCACGACGACCTTGCCGGAGAGACCCCAGGCAGACGCCAGTTCGGCGCGCAGCACGCCCGCCTCATCCGTGCCTTCCACCAGCGAAGGCATATGGTCTTCGCCGAGATCGGTTGCCGCAAGCAGCTCGGAAGACCACTTGCGCGCGCCCGTATCCAGCCAGGAGGTTCCGGCAGAGTCGGACATTTCGGAGATGTATTCGCCCGTCAGCCACAGCCGCAGATAATCCTTCGGCAGCAGCACCTTGGCCACCTTGGCAAAAATCTCCGGCTCATTGTTCTTCACCCAGACGAGCTTTGGCGCGGTAAAGCCTGGAAAGACGATATTGCCGGTAATCTGGCGAAAGCGTGGGTCCGCATCGAGCTTGGCGGCTTCGGCGTAAGAGCGGGTGTCGTTCCACAGGATAGAAGGACGAAGAACGTTGCCGCCCGCATCGATCAGCGTGGCACCATGCATCTGGCCGGAGAGGCCGATGCCTTTAACTGCCGAAAGCTCGGCCGGAAACTTCGCCTTCAATCCGGCGACGGCTGTTTCAGTCGCCTTGATCCAGTGGGCGGGGTCCTGCTCCGACCAGCCGTGATGCGGGCGCGAGACATCCAGCGCGCCATTGGCCGAACCGACGACCGTCTGATCGCCATCGATCAGCAGCGCTTTCACGCCGGATGTTCCAAGATCAAGACCGAGATACATGTCGTCCTCCACGATTGGATGTGATTGTGCTGGAGCAGTTCCAGCCGGGCAGCGCCCGAATGAAGTTGAAGCGATAGGCGCTCAAGGGAGATTGTCCCTCAAGAATATGTCGATACGGATACGCTCCTGCGCCTCGATGACGGCAAGCCCGTCGGCGCGGGCTTTCAGCACGCGGATTGCGCTACGCACCTCATGGCCGGAATCCTGGTTCAGCACGGCATCCAGCGTGCCATCGCGAAGGGCTGCGGCGGTCGTGTCGTTCAGCTCGTGCGCGATGACGCAGGGCCGCAGACCATCATGCGCTTTCAGCGCCCGGATCAGACCGCGATTTCCCGCACCTAAGCTATAGAGCCCGGCAAGCTTTAGATTGTCGCGCAGAGTGTCTGCGACGAGCGCTTCGACCCTCTCGGCATCGTCTCGCCCTTCCAGAACCGGACGGATGGAGAGATGCGCAAATTCGGCTTCGATCACGCTTTCAAAACCGGCAAGACGCTGGCGGTGATCCTGCACCAGCATGGAGCCCGCCAGAACCGCTATCTCTGCCTTCTGCTTCGGCAAGAAACGTCCCATCAGGCTCGCCGCCGTACGCCCCGCAGCATGATTGTCGATGCCGGCGAAATGATCGCGCTTCGAGCCTGTCAGATCCGACACCAGCGTTGCGACTGCAATCCCGCTATGGGTGAGCCGATCGGTCGCCTCCAACACATCCTCGGAATCGATGGCGACAAAGGCAACGCCGGACGGCTTTTCCAGCCGCGCCACATCGAGCGCCTGGGTCAGCGCTGCCGGATCGAAAGGCGGCACCTCGATGATGCGGATCGACGTGCGCTCCACATAGGAGCGCGAGGCCGCACACCGAACCTCGTTGCGAAGCCCGGCCATGAAGGAATTGTCGTTGTTGGGAAGAATGAAGACCAGCGCATAGCTGCGCCCCTTGGCAAGATTGGCAGCCGCGATATCGCGCACATAGCCAAGCTCGGAAATTGCAGCCTCCACCTTGGCGCGGGTCAACTGATGCACGCCCGGACGCAGGTTGATTACCCGGTCGACGGTCGCCAAACTGACCCCTGCCTTCGATGCGATATCGTGAACTGTCGGCTTCATGCTTCCTCCCGGCGCAACGTCATAGAGGAGTTTCTGAGGTACGTAAATCATAAAATGATGTACGTACCTCATGAAGGGGTTGCGGGTTGGTCGCTTGAGCGGCCGGCGTTCTTTATTCTACTGCGTTTCGGTTCGTTGCGGGCAGCCTGCCACACACTCTGCGTCATCCTCGGGCTTGACCCGAGGACCCATAAACCATTGACGCTGTTAGAAAATCGTGGATCCTCGGGTCAAGCCCGAGGATGACGGCAGAGTGTGGAGCGCTTGCAGGGACAGAGCCGCGGCAATATCTCCAAGCGTGTTGCTGCCCCGAAGAAAACACCCACACGAAACCAAGAAGGGGCCACCGTTTCCGGTGACCCCTGCATGCGCTGCGGTGGATGGATGAAACTCAGTGCGCTGCGTCTGGCGGCGGCGCCGCTTTGGGCTTGTTGATCAACAGCGTGAGGAAAATCAGGCCGCTGAACAGGAAGGTCAGAAGCAGGAACACATCGGCAAACGCCAGTATCCACGCCTGCTGCGAAACGATGCCGACAAGCTTCTTGATCGCGACCGACGAGCCGTCGAGACCGTAGGAATCGTAGTTGCCGCCAACGCTGCTCAGCCAGTCCAGCGCTGCCGGATTGCCGTAATTCACATGGTCGGCAATGCGGAAATAGTGGTCGTCGGTGCGCTGGCTGAGCACGGTGTTGATGATGGCAAGACCGACCGCACCGCCCAAGTTACGCGTGAGGTTGAAGAGACCGGATGCGTTCTTGATGCGGGCGGGCGGAAGGGTTCCAAGCGCGATATTGTTGATCGGCACCATGCACATCATAAGCCCGAAGCCGCGCAGGATCTGCGGGATCAGCAACTCGTTGAAATCCCAATCCGCCGTGACATGGGTCATGATCCAGGTGCCGGATGCAAAGCTGATGAAGCCGATCGCCATCATCACGCGCGGATCGAGCTTGGCCGAAAGCCGTCCTGCAATCGGTGCGGTGAAGAACATGGTGAGACCCGAAACGAACATCGTCTCGCCGATCATCAGCGCATCATAGCCGCGCACGCGCCCCAGATAGAGCGGGTAGAGATAGGTCAGTCCATAAAGACCGATGCCCATGACGAACGAAAACAGCGAGCCGATGGAGAAATTCCGGTCTGCAAAGGCGCGCAGATCCACCACCGGGAAATCCACCTTGAAGGCCCGCCAGAAGAACACCACCGCGCCAATCGTCATGGCGATCGCGGCAATGACGATATTCTCGTCATTGAACCAGTCGTTATTGTTACCCTCTTCCAGCACATATTCCAGCGAGCCGAGGAAGACACCCATGGAGATCAGACCCCACCAGTCGAACTTCTTCCAAAGCGAGGTTTCCGGCTTGTCGAAATCGATCAGGCTCCAGGTCAGGATGGTGACGATGATGCCGGGAATGATGTTGACGAGGAACAACCAGTGCCAGGAAAAGGCGTTGGAAAGATAACCGCCGACTGTCGGGCCGATGGTGGGCGCAAGCGTTGCGACAAGGCCGATAATGGGTGAAACGATCGGGCGCTTGGAGGGCGGGAAGATGGTGAAGGCCGCAGCGAAGACGGACGGGATCATGCCGCCGCCGATAAAGCCCTGAATGGCGCGGTAGACGATCATCTGGTCGATATTCGTCGCGGTGGCGCAAAGCGCGCTGGAAATGGTGAAGCCAGCCGCACAGGTGGCAAACAGCACGCGGGTGGAGAGAATGCGCGCCAGCGTACCAGACAGCGGGATCATGATGACCTCGGCAATCAGGTAGGAGGTCTGCACCCAGGCAATCTCATCAGACCCGGCACCCAGACCCGCCTGAATTTCGGCCAGCGAGGCCGAGACGATCTGAATGTCGAGGATCGACATGAACATGCCGAAGACCATGGCGAAGAACGCGATCAGGCGTCTGCGGTCCATCGGCGGATCGACGGCGGCTGTGGTGCCGCCGCTCATGCTGGCTGTAGCCGCCATCGTAGTGATCCTTACTTTGATCCGGGCCGCCGGTTACTTGGACTGGTTCTGCGCTGCGGCCGTATCGGTCGCCTTGGGCGCCGTGCGGGTGTCGACATCGACAACTACGCTCAAGCCCGCGCGCAGATGATGCTTGTCGATATCTTCCTTGGACAGAACGACACGCACCGGCACGCGCTGGATCACCTTGGTGAAGTTGCCCGTGGCATTTTCCGGCGGCAGCATGGAGAAGACCGAGCCGGATGCTGGCGAGATCGACTGCACCGTGCCTTCGATGGGGTCGTCGTCGAAGGCATCCACATGCACCGTCACCTTGGAACCGGGAACGATGCGCGCGAGCTGCGTTTCCTTGAAATTGGCATCGACATAAAGCTGGTTCATCGGCACCAGAGAGGCCAAGCGCTTGCCGGCCGAAACCAGATCGCCCGTCTGAACCGAGAGATTGCCGATCACACCATCATAAGGCGCACGCAGAACGGTGAAGGACAGATCGCGGGCGGCCTTGTCGCGCGCCAGTTCCAGCGTGCGGATCGAGCCTTCGGCCTCTTTGCGCTGCGCCTTCAAAAGTTCGATATTGGCCTGAGCCGCAACCACATTCGCCTGACCGGCGGCAAGATTGGCCTTGGCCTGCTCAAGCGCGATGCGGGCATTGTCGGCGGATGCGGCGGTGCCGACATCCTTGGACTGGAGCTCGGTAGCGCGCTTGTTGTTGATCTCGGCACCCTGAAGCGCTGCGTCGAGCGCGCCCTTCTGGGCCACGGCCTGGGCGAGAGCCGCCTCGCCGCCTGAAATCTGCGCGTCGATGCGGTTCAGGGACAGTTGCTGGGTGGCGAGCTGCGCCTCAGCCTGTTCCAGCGCATTGCGGTAATCGCCATCATCCAGCGTAACCAGCGGATCGCCAGCCTTTACCTGCTGGTTGGCGACGATATCCACCTTCGCGACATAGCCCGAAACCTTCGGCGAAATGACAGCGATATCGCCATGTATGTAGGCGTCGTCGGTCGACACCATGAAGCGGCCCGTCGTCCAGTAGTCGTATCCATACCAGGCGGCACCGGCCAGGAGCGCAAGTCCAATGATCGGAAGAAGGAAGGACTTGCCCTTTTTCTTCTGGACTGGCGGCTGCACCGGCGCTGCGGCCTTTGCGGCATCTGCTGGACGGTTTTCCTCAGTGCGGGCTTCAGCCTGAACTGTTGTCTGGGCTTCTGCTGCATCGGACGAATTGATCGCTCGCACTGCGCCACTCTTTTGAGACGACATGGTAGACACCTGGTTATACGAAATTTATTGAACTGAACCGTTCGGTTCGATTGACATAGTTCGTTTTAACGCACATATCAAGAGCCATCGAACCACCCGGTTCGATATGTTGAATTGAGTGTTAATCGCAACCGGACGGAAGACGATGACGGAGAGAGCTATCGAGGACGCATGTTCGACCGCTGCAGCGGGTGGGCGCTTTGCAGCGGGCGAGGACCCCTCCAAGCGCGAACAGATTCTCGACGGCGCGTGGCGCATGTTCCGGCAGAAGGGCTTCGATGCCGCCAGCATGAACGATATTACCCGGGAAGCAGGCGTTTCCAAGGGTACGATCTATGTCTACTTTTCCAACAAGGAAGAACTGTTCGAAGCGCTCATTGATCGCCATAGACGCGAATTTGCCGATTCCATGCGCGATATTCTCGCCGGCACCGAAGAGGTGCGCGAAGGCTTGAGGCAGTTCGGAACGGCCTTTGCCAATCGCCTGGTATGTACTGACATGATACCAGCCATGCGCTCACTGCTTGGCGTAATCGACCGCATGCCGAAACTTTCGCGCCGTTTCTTCAGCTCGGCGCCAAACAATGTCCGCATCGTTCTGGAAGAGTTCATCCGCCACCATATTTCCAATGGCAGTCTCGAGATCGATGATGTGGAACTGGCCGCACGCCAGTTTATCGAACTCTCCACCGGTACCTTTTTCAAATATCGCCTGTTCGGTGAGCTTGAAGGTCCGGTGCCCGACGAGGAACTGGAGCGCGTGATATCCAGCGCCATCCGCGTCTTCATGGCCGCCTATGGAACCAAAGCCGCCTGAGACCATTCATTCTTACGCACTATTGTCATGAGCGCCGCCGGACCTTGGTTCCGGCGGCGCTTTTGACATACCAGCGTCGCAACTTTTTAGTTATAAATCGCCATTATCTGCGCTAATTACGTGGAAAAATAACCCTTAGTTGAAAAGGAAGTCCGGCCCGATGGAGTCCATCGTCCCTCTCTTGTCAGATCCCACCGCATGGGTGGCGCTCGTCACCCTCATCGTCATGGAGGTGGTGCTTGGTATCGACAACCTGATCTTCATCTCGATCCTGACCAACAAGTTGCCGGAGAACCAGCGCGAAAAGGCGCGTCGCATCGGAATTGGCCTGGCGCTGATCATGCGTCTTGGTCTGCTCGGAACCGTTGCCTGGATCGTACAGCTGACAGAGCCGGTCTTCGAAGTCTTCGGCCAGCCCTTCTCCTGGAAGGACATCATCCTCATCGTCGGCGGCCTCTTCCTCGTCTGGAAGGCCACCAAGGAAATCCACCACAATGTCGATCCGATCGACCACAAGGAAGACATGGTCGGCGGCAAGGCCGCGATTGGCAGCTTCTCGTCGGCCATCGTCCAGATTCTGCTGCTCGATCTGGTCTTCTCTGTGGATAGCATCATCACCGCCGTCGGCATGACCCCGCATGTGCCGATCATGGTGGTTGCCGTCATCGTCGCCGTTACGGTCATGCTGCTGGCAGCAACACCGCTTGCCAATTTCATCGAGCGCAACCCGACCGTCGTCATGCTGGCGCTCGCCTTCCTTTTGATGATCGGCACCACGCTGATTGCCGAAGGGATGGGCTTCCACGTGCCGAAGGGCTACGTCTATGCCGCCATGGCCTTCTCGGCGCTGGTGGAAGTGCTCAACATCGTTGCGCGCAACTCCAGGCGCAAGAAGACCGGTACCCTGCACTGACGCTTTGAAGACTGGCTGGAGCCCGCAATCGCTGCGGGCTCCGGCAAAGCCTGAAGCTCTCGCAAGGCGCTGCCTCGCGACAGCTGAAGGACAAGCAACCTCAACCACTTGTCCCATGCCAGCCCGGATGGCGTCTGAGCCACATGCTGTAAAACCCGTCGCGGCGGCAGGAACAAGTGTCATATCGCCAGCGTTCTTGATGCACCCCTTCCCGGGTCATCCCGTCATTGCGAAGCAGCAATGCCCTCCTGAAAGTGCCCCGCATGACCACAGAGCAGATCCTCGCCTTCACCGTGATCGCAGGGATGATGGCGGCCTTCATGTGGGACAGGTTCCGCTACGATATCGTGGCATGCAGCGCACTTCTTGTGGCCGTCGCCGTCGGCGTCGTTCCCTTCGACAAGGCCTTTTCCGGTTTCTCCGACGACATCGTCATCATTGTCGGCAGCGCGCTCATCGTCAGCTCCGCCGTGGCGCGCTCCGGCATCGTCGATTTCGTCATCAAGCGCTACCTGCCGGAAATGCGCTCCAAAGGTTTGCAGCTTGCCTTCCTGATGTTGACCGTTGCCGTCATGTCGGCCTTCATCAAGAATATCGGCGCGCTTGCCATCATGATGCCGGTGGCGTTTCAGTTCGCCCGCAAATCCGGCAGCCCCGTCTCCTACTATCTGATGCCGATGGCCTTCTCCGCCCTGCTCGGCGGGTTGATGACGCAGATCGGCACCTCTCCCAATATCGTCGTTTCGCGCCTTCGCGAGGAAATGACCGGGCAGAGCTTCTCCATGTTCGATTTCACCCCTGTCGGTCTCGCGCTGACCGTGGTCGGCATTCTCTTCCTCACCTTTGGCTATCGTCTTCTGCCGGTCCGGGCAAAGCAGCAGGCGTCTGTTGAAGACATTCTCGACCAGGCAAGCTACACCGCCGAAGCCACGCTGGCATCTGACAGCGTGCTCGTCGACAAGCCGCTGCGCGAACTCCTGAGACTTGGCGATGGCGACGTGATTGCCAGGACCATTCTGCGCGGTCCGCGCCGCATCTCACCCTTTCCCGATGTGACGCTGAAGAGCGGCGATACGGTGATGCTGGAAGGGAGCCCGGAAGGGCTCGACCGCATGGTGTCTCAGGCAAAGCTCATCCTGTCCGGCAAACCGCTTACCGAAAGGGGCGAGAAGGTCGTCGATCTCGTTTCCATGGAAGCCGTCATCAGCAACGTCTCTCCGCTCAACGGCATGTCGGCGCGTGAACTGGCGCTGTCTTATACCCGCGGCGTCAACCTTATCGCCGTGTCGCGTCGCGGCCACCGCGTCAGCGAGCGCTTGAGCGATCTGACGCTCCAGACCGGAGATGTGCTTCTGTTGCAGGGCAACCGCAAGAACGTGCCCTTGATGCTGCAGGAATTCTCGCTGCTCCCCTTGGCGCAGCGCGAGATCCTGCTCGGCGTCCAGCGCCGGGCCTTCGTGCCGCTCCTCGTGCTTGCTGCGGCCATGGCGGCGGCCGGCAGCGGACTGGTGCCGGTTTCCGTCGCCTTCTTCGCCGCTGCCTTCATGATGATCGTCGCGGGCGCCATTCCTCTGACGGAGGTTTACAAATCCGTCGATGGGCCGATCCTCGTCATGCTGGCTGCCCTCATTCCCGTGAGCGATAGTCTCAGAACCAGTGGCGCGAGCGAGTTGATCTCCCACTGGCTCGGAGGCGTGGCGCAGGGCCTGCCGCCATTTGCAGCGCTCGGGCTGATCCTGTTGACGGCGATGGCCGTAACCCCCTTCCTCAACAACGCGGCGACCGTGCTGGTCATGGGGCCGATCGCAGCGGGCTTTGCCACCACGCTTGGCTTTCGACCGGAAGCCTTCCTCATGGCTGTGGCGATCGGCGCGGGTTGCGATTTCCTCACCCCCATCGGCCACCAGTGCAACACGCTGGTCATGGGACCGGGCGGCTATCGCTTCAGCGACTACCCGCGCCTTGGACTTCCGCTCTCCATCATGATCGTCATCGTCAGCATCCCCATGCTGCTTTACGTCTGGCCCGTTTCCTGACCGCTCGCTCGGCGGGAGAGGCCCACCCAGAGCGTATCCTGTCCTAATTTTCTTGACGCCTGCGGTGGAATATGGCCTAAGCCATGCCCAATGGGATGGTGTGAAATGGCGCTTGAGCCTGCGTCTCTTTTCACCCTTTCTTTCGCATCCAACGTCAATTTCGCTGACAACAGGCTGATTTTGAGCCTTGCGTCGCTGCAACGTCACGACGAGTGAATTCCAATGACCACTTCCGGCGTCCGCGTCCGTATTGCCCCTTCCCCCACCGGCGAGCCGCATGTCGGCACAGCCTATATCGCCCTCTTCAACTATCTCTTCGCCCAGAAGCATGGCGGCGAGTTCATTTTGCGCATCGAAGATACCGATGCCACGCGCTCCACGCGCGAATATGAAGAGAAGGTTCTGGAAGCGCTGAAATGGACCGGCCTCAAATGGTCGGAAGGCCCGGATGTCGGTGGTCCTTACGGCCCCTACCGCCAGTCCGAGCGCAAGGACATGTACTGGCCCTACGCTGAGGAACTGCTCGACAAGGGCCACGCCTTCCGCTGTTTCTGCACGCCGCAGCGCTTGGAAGAAATGCGCGAAGCCCAGCGCGCTGCCGGCAAGCCGCCGGGCTATGACGGTCTCTGCCTGCATCTGAAGGCGGAAGAAGTCACCGCCAAGATGGAAGCGGGCGAGCCTTCCGTCGTGCGCATGAAGATCCCGACCGAAGGTTCGTGCGATTTCCATGACGGCGTATATGGCGATGTTTCGATCCCATGGGAATCGGTCGACATGCAGGTGCTGATCAAGGCCGATGGCATGCCGACCTATCACATGGCTAACGTCATCGACGACCATCTGATGAAGATTACCCATGTGGCGCGCGGCGAAGAGTGGCTGGCATCGGTGCCCAAGCACATCCTGCTCTATCGCTACTTCGGCTGGCAGGAGCCGGTGTTCATGCATCTGTCCCTGATGCGCAACGCCGACAAGTCCAAGCTTTCCAAGCGCAAGAACCCGACCTCGATCTCCTATTACTCGGCGCTCGGCTATCTGCCGGAGGCGCTGATGAACTTCCTCGGCCTGTTCTTCATCCAGATCGCTGAAGGCGAAGAGCTGCTGTCGATGGACGAGCTCGCCGCCAAGTTCGACCCGGAAGCACTCTCCAAGGCGGGCGCGATCTTCGACATTCAGAAGCTCGACTGGCTGAACGGTCGCTGGCTGCGCGAAAAGCTTTCGCCGGAAGAGTTCATTGCCCGCACGCTGGAATGGGCGATGGAAAACCAGCGCCTGACGGAAGGCCTGAAGCTCTCCCAGAGCCGCGTCTCCAAGCTCGGCGAATTGCCCAATCTCGCAGGCTTCCTGCTCTCCGGCGATGTCGGCCTGACACCGGCCTCCTTTGCCGGGCTGAAAAGCAAGCCGGAAGAGATCCTCGAGATCCTGACGACGGTCGCCACCGATCTCGAAAAGATGCCCGACTGGAACGTCGAGGCCATCGAAGCGGAGCTGCGCGATGTGGCCGAACGCACCGGCAAGAAGCTGCGCGTCGTCACCCCGCCGCTCTTCGTCGCCATGTCTGGCTCGTCGCGCTCGCTGCCGCTCTTCGATTCCATGGCGCTGCTCGGCCGCTCGGTCGTGCGCCAGCGCCTGAAGGCTGCGATCGCCGTCGTGACGACGATGGTCGGCGCTGCGGGCTGACAGGACAGTGCGGGCACAAGAGGTGGCCGCCACAGACACAAGAACAACACGCCCGAAAAAGGCTTTGAGACCATGACCGACGCCAAGACGACCGAAACCACTGCCCTGTCCTCCGACGCCACCGAAGTGCGTCGCCAGAAGCTGGCGATCCTGCGCGACAAGATCGGCGACGTTTACCCGGCCCATTTCCACCGCACGCTGACCAATGCCGAGCTTGCGGAAAAATATGCCGATATCGAGCCGGATGTCGAAACGGGCGATACGGTCACGGTTGCCGGTCGCGTCTATTCCTCGCGCAATTCCGGCATGTTCATGGATATCCATGATGCGTCGGGCAAGGTGCAGATCTTCTCCCACAAGGATACGACGCCGGAAGCCGCGCGCGAGATGCTGCCGATGATCGACATTGGCGACATCATCGGCGTTACCGGCAAGGTGCGCCGCACCAAGCGTGGCGAGCTGACGATCAATGCCGAAGAGATCACCATGCTCACCAAGTCGCTTCTGCCGATGCCGGAGAAGTGGAACGGTATTTCCGACGTCGAAATCCGCTATCGCAAGCGCCATCTGGACATCCTCTCCAACGAGGAATCCAAGCTGCGCTTCCAGCAGCGCTCCAAGATCATTTCCGGTATCCGCCGCTTCATGGAGGCCGAAGGCTTCCTCGAAGTCGAAACGCCGATGCTGCAGACGGTCTATGGCGGCGCAACCGCCGATCCGTTCAAGACCTTCCACAACACGCTGAAGATGGACATGTATCTGCGCATCGCGCCGGAACTGTTCCTGAAGCGCACGCTGGTGTCCGGCCTGTCCGACAAGGTCTTCGAAGTCAACCGCAACTTCCGCAATGAGGGCGTGTCGACACGGCACAATCCTGAATTCACAATGCTGGAATGCTACTGGGCATACGCCGATTACGAGGACATTATGAGCCTCGTCGAGCGTATGTTCGAAACGCTGGCGATCGCTATCCACGGCACCACCGAACTTGATTTCCAGGGCCAGACGATTTCCTTCAAGGGTCCGTTCAAGCGCGTGCCGATGCCCGATGCCGTCAAGGAAGCGACCGGCATCGACTTCCTGGCGATCAAGACCGACGAAGAAGCCCGCGCCGCCGCCAAGGCTGCCGGTTTCGAAGTCGAGAAGGACTGGACCTGGGGCGAATGCCTCGCCTTCATCTTCGAAGAAAAGGTCGAAGGCACACTGATCCAGCCAAGCCATGTGACGCATTTCCCCAAGGACATCTCGCCCTTTGCCAAGGAAGTGCCGGGCGAACCGCGCCTCGTGGAGCGTTTCGAGAGCTACTGCAATGCTTGGGAAGTGGGCAACGCCTTCTCCGAACTCAACGACCCGGAAGAACAGCGCCGCCGCATGGTGGAGCAGCTGGAACAGGCGCACGCCCGCGGCGAAAAGGACAAGCAGCTGGACGATGAGTTCCTCGATGCCATCGACCAGGGCATGCCGCCCGCCGGTGGCCTCGGCATCGGTGTCGACCGTCTGGTGATGCTGCTCACCAACGCCCCATCGATCCGCGACGTCATCCTCTTCCCGGCCCGTCGCCAGAAGGCTGACTAAGGTCTGAGATGCGCGAAAGACCGTCGCGGCGAGCGGCGGTCTAGGAACGGTGGTTTGTTTGGAGACCCCTTCTTATTCCCCCTCATTCCTGTCCTCGAACGTGGACCGAGGACAGGAATGAGGGGATGATGGTGCCTGCCTTTCGTGGCAAGCTTCGATCTCGGTCTGAAGACCTATCTCGCTTGGACAAGCCAATCAGTGCTCAGGCTTTGGCGCCTCTGCCGCGTGCTCGCCACCAGAAGCAGCCTCATGTCCATCCGCGCTTGGTGCGGCATGCGTGTCATGTCCACCAGTCGCCTCGCTGGCAGGCTTGCCATGTGCGTCCGCAGGCTCTTCCGCCACGGCTGGCGCGCTGTGGCCTGCTGCCGCAGGCTGTTCCGCAGCTTGGGCGTTGGTCTCACCCTTGCCGAACAGCAGCGACTTGATGTAGCCGAAGCTGAACATGCTTTCGCTCTTGCCTTCGGGCGTCGACGTCAGCAGAGGCTCGCTCGTACCGTGACCCTCTCCCTGCGCGCTCGCAGGCGCGTCGTGGCCACCTTCGGCGGGCGTCTCGCCACCGCCATGCCCGTCGCTCACGCCACCTTCGGAACCGTGCCCGTCGGATGGCTTGGCATCGCCTCCATGTGCGTCCGACCCGTGCCCGCCCGAGGCCTCGGCTCCATGACCCGCAGGCGCATCATGACCCGCAGGCGCACCATGGCCACCGGCAGGCGCACCATGGCCATCCGCAGGAACTGCCGCAACGGGATCGGCGCAATCGGTAAACTCAGTCAGCGATGCAGTCATTGCCTTGGCGTCTTCAGCCGGCAGATCGATCCGCAGCCCGTAGAACTGGCCATCATCGGCAGCATTGCTATCGTAATAATAGGCGGAATAATTCTCGCTCGCGGCACCTTCCGGCAGCTTTGCGAGATCGGCAATGTAGATCGCCTGAGCGGCAATCGAGCGACCGCGCATGTCGGCGCGCATCTGAGGACCCTTTTGGTCAAGCACCGACACCTGAACGAGATCGGGATGCTCCTTGTCGTAGATAGCTTTGGCGACGCGAAGCGCCGTCTTCACCCGCTCCTGCCCGTCGCCGCCCTCTGTCCTGACGAATTTGCGAATCCAGACCGAGCCATTCTTCTTGATCTTGACCGTTTGTGCCGTCTTGCACTCAAGACCATTCAGCACGACCTCGGAGGGCCCGAAGAGCTGATCCTTGCCGACAATAATAGCCGCGACGCCGGAAGCACCTCCCAAGAGGAGAATACCACCGCCAATCAACACCAATTTGCGGGAAAACCGTATTCTTTTGAACACTGCTTTCACGTCAAACGTCCCGACATCGACAACCTCGTCAAACGCCTTTTCCTCCCGCTGCGCCTCGTCGCGCAACCGGAGCAAAAGGCCGGATGGCGATATGCCCCATCCATGCAGGGTCCAATTCTGGAGGTTTGTTATTGAGGAAGGTTTAATCACCAACGGAAACGCCGGTCCGCGCCTGGACCATTTTTGGGCTAACGCTCTTCCGCTTCCATCGAAAGGCTTCAAGCGTCGCAGCTTTGCGACACCTCTAAAAGAGAGGGCGGGCGTTCGAGCTTGCGTCCTGCTTTCCTTTTAATGCGAACGATTTGCAATAGCATTGACAATCAGGGCGAGGTCTCCCACATTGCTATTGCGAATTAATCGCAAAAAAGGTTTGATCATCGTCATGAAGTTGACCCACTCGACGTTTCTCGCCCTTTGTGTCGCAGCCTTGCTGCCCTTCTCCGCTGTCGCGGCGCAAAAACCGAAGGTGATCACAACCTTCACCATCATTGCCGATATGGCCCGCAACGTGGCCGGAGATGCCGCCGACGTCGAGAGCATCACCAAGCCGGGTGCTGAAATCCACAATTACCAGCCCACCCCGCGCGATATTCTCAAAGCCCGCGATACCAATCTGGTCTTGTGGAACGGGCTCAATCTCGAACTCTGGTTTCAGAAGTTTCTTGCCAACCTCTCCGGTGTTCCCAATGTCGTCGTCAGTGATGGCGTAACCCCGATCTCGATCAGCGGCGGCGCCTATAGCGGCAAGCCAAATCCACATGCCTGGATGTCGCCAGACAATGCGCTGATCTATGTGGAGAATATTCGCAAAGCACTCACCCAGATCGATCCCGATCATGCCGACGTTTACGCGGCCAATGCCAAGGCCTACTCCGACAAGATCAGAGAAGAAATCCAGCCAATGCGCGATGCCATCGCAGCACTGCCCGAGAACAAGCGCTGGCTGGTCACGAGCGAGGGCGCGTTCTCCTATCTCGCGCGCGATTTTGGCTTGAAGGAGCTGTTCCTCTGGCCGGTCAATGCCGATAGCCAAGGTACACCGCAGCAGGTGCGTAGCGTGATCGACGCGATGCGTGCCAACGATGTCCGCGTGATCTTCAGCGAAAGCACCGTCTCTCCCGATCCGGCAAAGCAGGTGGCGAAGGAAACGGGCGCTGCCTATGGCGGCGTGCTCTATGTGGATTCTCTGAGCGAGGCAGACGGTCCGGTGCCGACCTATCTCGATCTCCTGCGCACCACGACCAGTACGATCGTGAAAGGTCTGAGCCAATGATGATGGGCAGCAAAGGAAGCGCGGCGAAAGCGCGAACTGTCAGCCTCGGCCAAATGGACCGGATGCTCCCGACCGACGAGAAGGGTCTGACCGTCAACGGTGTGACGGTCACCTACCGCAATGGCCACACGGCACTTCGCAACGCCAGCTTCTCCATCCCGAAGGGCACGATCACGGCCCTTGTCGGCATCAATGGTGCGGGCAAATCCACCATCTTCAAAGCCATCATGGGCTTCGTGCCGCTTGCCGCCGGCACCGTCTCCATCTTCGGAGAACCCGCTTCCGCCGCGCTGAAAAGGAACCTCGTGGCCTATGTGCCGCAGGCAGAAGAAGTGGACTGGAGCTTTCCCGTTCTCGTCGAGGATGTGGTGATGATGGGCCGTTACGGCCACATGAACTTCTTTCGCATTCCGACCAAACACGACCACCGCATGGTGGAAGAGGCGCTTGCCCGCGTCAACATGCTGGATTATCGCAAGCGCCAGATCGGCGAGCTTTCCGGCGGGCAGAAGAAGCGCGTCTTTCTCGCTCGCGCGCTCGCCCAGGAAGGCAAGGTCATCCTGCTCGACGAACCCTTTACCGGCGTCGATGTAACGACCGAGGAGCAGATCATCGCGCTCCTGAAGGCCTTGCGCGACGAAGGCCGCATCATGCTGGTCTCCACCCATAATCTCGGCAGCGTTCCGGATTTCTGCGATCGCGCCGTCTTCGTCAAGGGCACGGTCATTGCCTCGGGCAAGACGAAAGACACCTTCACCGAAGCCAATCTCCAGGCCGCCTTTGGCGGCAGCTTGCGCCACTTCATTCTTGGTGGGGCCGATCTGCATGACGATGCCGATCCGCGGCATCTGAAAGTTATCACCGATGACGAGCGTCCCTTCGTCATCTACGGCCAGAATGGTGCAGACACCACTCATGAGGCCAAGGCTGGAGACGAGGAGCGATGATCTCCACCCTTCTGGAGCCATTCACCTATTCCTATATGCTGAACGCCATCTGGGTCAGTGCCCTTGTCGGCGGCGTCTGCGGGTTTCTCTCCGCCTATCTAATGCTGAAGGGCTGGTCGCTGATCGGCGACGCGCTGTCCCACGCCATCGTTCCGGGTGTGGCCGGCGCCTATATGCTGGGTCTGCCCTTCGCACTCGGCGCATTCTTTTCCGGCGGCCTGGCAGCGGCATCGATGCTTTTTCTCAACCAGAAGACAAAGCTGAAGGAAGACGCCATTATCGGCCTGATCTTCACTTCCTTTTTCGGTCTCGGCCTCTTCATGGTGTCGCTTTCGCCCACCTCCATCAACATCCAGACCATCGTTCTCGGCAATATCCTTGCCATCACCACGGAGGACACGATCCAACTGGCGCTGATCGGCGGCATCAGCCTTCTGGTCCTTTCGCTGAAATGGCGGGACTTCATGGTCGTCTTCTTCGATGAGAACCACGCCCGCACCATCGGCCTGAAGCCGGACGTGCTGAAGGTCATCTTCTTCACCCTGCTTGCCGCCTCTACCGTCGCGGCGCTGCAAACCGTCGGCGCCTTTCTGGTCGTCGCCATGGTGGTGACGCCGGGCGCCACCGCCTATCTTCTGACCGACCGGTTCGAGCGGCTGATCGGCATGAGCTTCGGCATCGGCGCCATCACCAGCTTCGTTGGCGCGTATCTCAGCTACTTCCTGGACGGCGCAACCGGTGGCATCATCGTGGTGCTGCAAACCCTGATCTTCCTCGCCGCCTTCTTGCTTGCCCCGAAGCACGGCTATCTGGCGTCGCGCGCCAAGGCCCGCGCCGCACTCGAGGAGCCAGCATGAGCGCGTTTCTCGAACTGGCATTCCTGCCTTTCCACGTGCCGTTCATGCAGTACGCCTTCATCATCACGCTGATGATTGCCGTGCCGATGGCGATGCTTTCCTGCCTGCTGGTGCTCAAAGGCTGGTCGCTGATGGGCGATGCCGTCTCCCATGCCGTGCTGCCCGGCGTCGTCGTCGCCTACATCGTCGGCATCCCCTTCTCCATCGGCGCTTTTATCGCCGGCATGATCTGCGCACTCGGCACCGGATTCTTAAAGGAGAACAGCCGCATCAAGGAGGACACGGTGCTCGGCATCGTCTTCTCCGGCATGTTCGGGCTGGGATTGGTGCTCTACGTCAAGGTGCAAAGCGACGTGCATCTCGATCATATTCTCTTCGGCGATATGCTCGGCGTTTCGGTGGCGGATATCATCGAGACGGGCGCAATCGCGCTTGCCGCAACGCTCTTTCTCGCCATCTTGCGAAAGGACTTGCTGGTGCATGCCTTCGATCCGCAGCACGCCAAGGCTATCGGCCTGCCGGTCCGCATCCTGCATTACGGCCTGCTTTCGGTCTTGTCGCTGACGGTCGTCGGCGCGCTTCAGGCGATCGGCATCATCCTGTCCGTCGCCATGCTCGTCGCGCCCGGCGCCATCGCTTTCCTCATCACGCGACGCTTCTCTGCCATGCTGGTCGCTGCAATCTCGGTAGCGCTTTTTTCCGCCACGCTCGGCATCTGGCTAAGTTTCATGATCGATAGCGCACCGGCACCCACCATCGTCCTGATCATGAGCGGCCTCTTCGTCCTCGCCTTCCTGCGCACGACGATGGCAGCGAGAAAGATCTCCGCCTCCACCGCGGCAGAAGGCTTCGGACCGTGAACCTCAAAAAGATTTTCGGTACCCTGGAACCTCTTCCCTCACTTTCGCGTCATTATTGCATGTCGCGCGAGCGTTAAAATCGCTCTTACGACAACGACCTGATGACAAACGAGTGAGTCCAGACCCTCAAGCGTTTGCCCGTTTCAAATCTGACGTAAGAGGAACGACCATGCTGAAGTGGGCCCTGATATTTTTCGTGATCTCGATCATCGCCGGTGTTTTCGGCTTCACCGGAATTTCCGCGGCAGCTTCAGGCATCGCCCGAATCCTGTTCTTCATCGCGGTCGTTGTCTTCGTCATCTTCCTGGTGCTGGCGCTGATGGCCGGCCAGGCTATCCTCTAAGGACCATGCAATCCCTTTAATGCAGAAACGGTCGGGCCGCCCCCGACCGTTTTTGTTTGGTGATATCGGTGACCAGTGGAGATTGGCAAAGATCGGCCTATCCGCTTTCACCGCCCTCCTCGACCTTTAAGTCGAGAAAGACGCAATATCCGGACTTAAGCCGTCCAGCCACCATCGATCACGTGAATCTGACCAGTGGTGAACCCTGCCTCGTCCGAGGCGAGATAAGTCACCAGCGCTGCGATCTCTTCCGGCTTGGCGATGCGGCCCATGGGCTGGCGCGCGATGAAGTCGGAGAGCGCCTTCTCGTAATCGCCCGTGGCGCGCAGACGCTCATGCAGCGAGGGGCTGTCGACGGTACCCGGGCAGATCGCGTTGCAGCGGATACCCTTGGTGACGAAATCCGAGGCAATCGACTTCGTCAGGCCGACGACTGCAGCCTTGGAAGCCGTATAGGCGAAGCGGTTTGGCACGCCTTTCACGCTCGAAGCCACTGACGACATGTTGACAATCGCGCCCTTGCCCTTTTCCAGCATGGCGGGCAAGAAGGCGCGGCAAGTGCGATACATGGCCTTGGCATTGAGATCGAAGGAGAAATCCCAGTCCTTTTCCTCGCAGTCGAGAATGGTGCCGGCATGCACGAAGCCTGCGCAGTTGAAGAGCACATCCGCAGAGCCGATCTCGGCGGCAAAGGCCTGAACGGCAGCGCCATCGAGAACGTTGAGAACGCGGGTCTCGGCATTTTCAAGGGTTGCGAGCGCAGCTTCGTTGATATCGGTGGCGATAACGCGCGCACCAAGCGCGATGAAGCGTTCCGCCGTTGCCCGGCCGATACCCTGCGCCGCTGCGGTAATGACAACGGTCTGTCCTGAAAAATCCTGGGCCATGATGGCTCTCCTCCCGGCGCTCTATGCGCTATATCTCAAATATGCATCGACAATTCATATGTAAACGGTGTATTCACAGACCGTCAAGCCAGCATGCAATCGATAGAGGCCCTATGACGGACGACGATAGCGACAGATACCGCGCTCCCGCGCTCGACAAGGGTCTCGATATACTCGAGCTTCTGGCACGCACCGATGGCGGGCTAACCCAGGTGGAGATCGCCAAGGCGCTCGGCAAGAGCCCGAACGAGTTCTATCGGATGCTGGATCGCCTGGTGCGCCGCGGCTATGTGCAGCGTCAGGACGGCGATCGCTTTGCCCTGACCCTGAAGATGTTTGGTCTTGCCCACTTCCATCAGCCGATCAGGCGTCTCGTTTCCTTTGCCGCACCGATGATGCGCGATTTCTCCGCAAAGGCGCAGCAGGCCTGCCACCTGGCAGTCTATGACCGCGGCTCGGTCGTCGTCATTGCGCAGCAGGATTCATCCACCTATTGGGCGCTCTCCATTCGCGTCGGCGCCCAGATGAGCCTGTTCAACACCGGCTCCGGCCACGTTCTTCTGGCCTTCCAGAACGAGACGCAACGGGAGTTGATGATTGCCGAACAGTTGCGCGGCAACGAGAGGGAACTGCATAAAGGCCTGCGCGAACGGCTCCAACAGGTAAAGGCCCAAGGCTATGAGAGCATGAGCAGCCTGCAGACGGCAGGCGTGCGCAACATTTCCGCGCCCATCCTGACGCTTGATGGCACGGCGCTTGCTGTCGTCACCTGCCCCTTCATCGGTTCACTCAACGAAGCGGCGCCAAAGGAAGACGACTGTCTGGACCTGATCCGTCAGACTGCAAAAGCGATTTCCGAGGTCGTGGCCGGACAGTAACGACAGACGATCTAGGAAGGGAAAAGCGCGACTGCCAGGGGGAGCAGCCGCGCTTCAAGACTGGAGATCTTATGAGAATAAAACGACCGGGCGCCCATTCAGTTCCCGGCTTTTTGCCGTTACGCGGCTGCCAGTTCCTTGCGGACGATTTCGCGTAGCGACACCAGATCTTTGGCAAACAGGCGGATGCCCTCGGAGAGCTTTTCCGTCGCCATGGCGTCTTCGTTGAGCTGCCAGCGGAAGCTCTTCTCGTCGAGCGACTGCAGCGGCTCTGCCTTGGCATGATCCGGAGAAAGCTTGCGCTCCAGCGTGCCCGTGTCCTTGTCCAGCTCTTCCAGAAGTGCAGGGCTGATCGTCAGGCGGTCGCAGCCAGCAAGCGCTTCGATTTCGCCGACATTGCGGAAGGATGCGCCCATGACGACGGTCGAAATGCCGTTCGCCTTGTAGTAATTGTAAATCTGGCGCACCGAGATGACGCCCGGATCGGTCTCAGCTGTGTAGGTCTCACCGGTCGACTTCTTGTACCAGTCGAGAATGCGGCCGACGAAGGGCGAGATGAGGAAGGCCTTCGCCTCGGCGCAGGCGATCGCCTGGGCCTGGGAGAAGAGAAGCGTCAGATTGCAGTCGATACCTTCAGCCTGCAGCACTTCCGCCGCCTTGATGCCTTCCCAAGTGGAGGCCAGCTTGATGAGAATACGCTCACGCTCGATGCCGCGCTCCTTATAGGCAGCAATGATGCTGTGCGCCTTGGCGATCGATGCCTGCGTATCGAAGGAGAGATCGGCATCCACTTCGGTCGAAACGCGACCGGGAACGAGGTCGACCAGGGCTGCACCGACCGAAATCGCCAGACGATCGGCCACGGCGGCAATTACACCTTCGGAGCTTCCGCCCTGCTTGCGGCCCCAGGACACCGCTTCCTTCACCGTGTCGGCAAAGGCCGGCGTACCAAGCGCCTTGAGCACGATGGAAGGGTTGGTGGTGCAATCCACCGGCTTCAGACGGGCCACCGCTTCAATATCGCCGGTATCGGCAACCACAGTGGTGATGGCGCGAAGTTGATCAAGCTTGGAAGTCATGCCGTATAATCCTTGTGATTTTTTTCGGAAACCATCGCTATCGAATTTCGTTCCGCACGGGTGAGCATACAGACGGCGACAAGGGCGTTTGTTCACCCTGAGTATCGCGCAGGCGACGGACGAAAGTCAAGACATTTGCCCATCGCAATTGACATAAGTTTCAACCCTGCAATACTCGAACACCATGAGGCCGGACAAAGTCATGACGCTGTCGTGCGTCCGGCAAGCGACAAATGACCGTGAAGACGATCGTTCTGTAGACCTCTGACTGATGAGCCCAGCGCGGATGCAAAGACTAAGACCCAAAAGCCTGCTGCGGATTGCCGGGACGATGCTCGCCCTGGCGGTTTTCCATCAGGAAGCGCTGGCGGATGCGCAAAAACCTGTCGATCCTTCAGACCTTCAGCGAGCAGTCGAGGCGTGTTTCGCCCCGCCCATGGGGGCAACCGGTCCGGTCGTCATTTCCGCAACGTTCCTTTCGGATGGATCGCTCGATCAAAGGCCAGCCGTCATCGAAAAAGGCGAAGGGGCGCTGAATGAAGCATTCGCCACTGCGGGGATAAGGGCAATCCTTCGATGCCAGCCGCAACTTGCCGCCATGGGCATCAAAGGCGAGGTCCGGTTTAGATTTGCGCCGCCGCCGTCAGACGCGATGGACGACCCAGCATCGGTACCGTCTTCCGAGCGACTGGAGGATATGCGCAACGCTGCACAAAGCTTGAAGGATTTTGCCGCGCGCAATGGTCGCTCGCAGGCAGCTATGAGGCCCACCAAGCCAGAGATTTCGACCATGCTCGATATTCTCTGCCGCCCGAAGGAGGCGGAAAAGCTGGTAGAACTCTCCGCTGAAGACTATCGGGCACTCTCCAGCTATACACGCTCGGTCAGCGTCGTCATGGACGTCTATGACGCCATTTCTGCCGGAGGCACGCAGAAGGATATCAACGTCAACATGCGAGAACTCGGTGCTTGTCTGGACGCAGCGCTGTGGTCTACGCGGGCCGTCTTGGCCAACATGCATAAAATCTTCTCTGCGACACCTGCGCTCTCCAACGATCCAGAGGCGACGGCAATACGTGTGCGAACATATTCGAACGTCACCACGGTCATCGAGGGCGGCTTGGAGGCGATCGGCTTGGATGGCATGGAGCCGCGCTGGTGCGATGCTCGCTTAACGCCGCTGACCTCGCTTATAGAGGTAGCATCTCCTGTGATATCCGATAAAGACAGACAAACCCTCCGCCTGGCCATGCGTAAGGCGGAAAAATGCAGCGATAGAACGCGCGCCTCTCTACAGGCTCTGCTTCAACCTAGAGAGCCTTGAGCGTCACACCCGTATTTCAAGCACACTCAGACCAGGACATGGCATAAGACAGTGGTAAAACTGCGTAGAGAAACCCATACGGCCTATTCCGAAGCTGCCTCACTGCGGTTGCGCGCCGCATGGCTGTATTACAATCAGGGCATGACTCAGAAGGATGTGGCCGAGAAACTTGGGCTCAGCCGCTCCACCGTCATCCGCCTGCTCGATGAGGCGATGAAGCGCTCCGACGTGCAGATCTGGATCAATGAAGGCATCGAGGATTACGTCGAACTTTCGATCGCGCTCGAAAAAGCCTATGGCCTGGATGAGGCGGTGATCATTCCGACAGGCTCGAACAAAGCCGAGGATATCGCCAAGGGGGTGGGCCTGGCGCTCGGCCAGTTTCTCTCTGAGGTCGTGCCGGACAATGCCACCATCGGCGTCGGCTGGGGCCGCACCATGACCGCCTCTCTCTCCAGCTTTCGCCCGCCGCGGCGGGAAAACTGCAAGGTCGTCTCGCTACTCGGCGGGATTGTCGCCGTGCATCAGACCAACCCGCTTGATTACACATGGCGGCTGGCAAGCGCACTCGGTGCGGAATGTTACATGTTTCTCGCACCGCTTCTGGTCGACTCCATTGAAACCAAGCGGGCGCTGATTGAGAAATGCGGACTGAGCACACTCTACGCGCTCGCCGAAAACCTCGATCTCGCCATCGTCAGCTGCGGCGATATCGGCCCGCACTCCACCTCACTATCGGAGGGCTTCATTTCCAAACAGACGCTGGAAGAGCTGGTGGCGGCAGGCTGCGTCTGCGACACCATGTTCAACTTCATCGATGCCGAAGGCCGCTCCGTCGATCATCCGATCAACAATCACGCCATGGCGATCGATCTCGACACGCTGAAAAAGGCCAAACACATCGTGCTGGCCTCCGGCGGTGCCCACCGCGCCACCGCCATCCGCGCCACGATCAAACGCATTGGCTGCAACACGCTGATTACTGACGAGGCAGCGGCACGGGCGTTGATGGACTTGGAGAGTGCACAGACTACTGCCAGACAGGACTGATCACACCCGCCCTGTCTCCCAACCCAGCATCGCACGCTTACGGGTAATCCCCCAATGGTAGCCGGTCAGCGCGCCACTTTTGCCAAGCGCGCGGTGGCAGGGCACGACAAAGGAAATGGGGTTGGCGCCGATAGCGGCACCCACCGCACGCGATGCCGTCGGCTGGCCGATATCCTGCGCCACATGCGAGTAGGTCACTGCCCGGCCCATCGGGATTTTCAACAGGCTCTGCCAGACCCGCACCTGAAAATCCGTGCCAAGCAGCACGACGCGCAAGGGCTTATCGCTGGTCCAGCGGGCGGGATCGAAGATGCGCTCCGCATAGGGCGCAGTCGCCGCCTGGTCTTCCACATAGATGGCGTTCGGCCAGCGTCTCGCCATGTCCTCGAAGCAGGCGGTTTCTTCACCTGGATCGGCAAAGGCACAGCCTGCAAGTCCGCGATCGGTGATCATCACCAGCGCAAGACCAAAGGGTGATGGATGATACCCATAGCGGATCTGCAACCCGCGGCCCTTCATCTTCCATTCGCCGGGCGACATGGCTTCATGCGTCACGAACAGATCGTGCAGTCGGCTTGGTCCGGACATGCCCACTTCGATGGCAGTCTCTAGGAGAGGAAGGTTCTCTTCGCGCAGCAGCCGCTTGGCATGATCCAGTGTCACCGCTTGCAAAAAGGCTTTCGGTGAAAGTCCGGCCCAACGGGTAAAGGTCTTCTGCAACTGCGTGGGCGACTGGTCGAGGCGGGCAGCGATTTCTTCAAGCGATGGCTGGTCACGATAATCCAGCGTCAGAATCTCGATCACCTGTCGCACAGTGTCGTAATCGCTGCCGACCGGCGTGATATCTTCTTTCAGCATGATATTGGCAGTCATGGGCGTGTCTCCTTGGTGATCACAAGACCATGACATGTCGCCCGTCTCCACCCGTTTCTTGCGCCAGTCCCTATCAGATCTTCAGCCGCACAGTGGCAAGTGCGTTGCGAAAGGCCTTGGCGAAACTCTCGCGATCATCGGGATTGAGGAAGGATCCGATATCGGTCACACGTCCTTCCCCGGACACATGCATGGACAATATGCCGAATTCCTCGTGCCGGCGCACACGAAAGCGCGCCCAGAACGGGTTGAACCGATGTTCCACCATATCGCCCTTGGGGGAAAATTTGCGGATGGACAGGCTGGTGCGCGACACAACGACCTGTTCCTTGACCTGCCCCGCACGGTAATTTGCCCGGAACGCCACGTAGAGCAGCAGAAAATCGAGCCCTAGGAAAAAGCCGATCGGCCAGGCGCCGGTCACGAGGAAAAAGCCGCCATACAAGACCGCCACCAGCGCGCTGATGAGCAGCAACACACGAAAACCCTTGCGCCCCAACGAGCGATAGGGAATGAGTTCGGCAGAAAAAACCGGCTGATCGTTGAGCATTTCCATCTGCCTTCCTCGATACGGCTGATCAACGCGCATGTAGATTTGTTATGACAATCGACAAGAAACGATCCAGCACCCAAACGTTGAAAAAGTCAATTTCGACGGCGAAGCCAAGGCAAAAACGCGTGAAGACCGCCTATTCGCAAGAGGAACTGAACGAGATTTTTCGCCGCTTCTCCATCCAGCGGCCGGAGCCGAAGGGTGAGCTGGAACATACAAATCCCTTCACGTTGGTGGTGGCCGTAGCACTTTCCGCCCAGGCCACCGATGTCGGCGTCAACCGGGCGACACGAGCGCTGTTTGCCATTGCCGATACACCGCAAAAAATGCTGGCGCTCGGCGAAGAGCGGCTGATCGATCATATCAAGACCATCGGACTTTACCGAAACAAGGCCAAGAACGTCATCGCCTTGTCACAGATGCTGATCGATAATTTCGGAGGTGAGGTTCCCAAAAGCCGCGAAGAACTGATGATGCTGCCCGGTGTTGGCAGAAAGACTGCGAATGTGGTCATGTCCATGGCGTTCGGCATTCCTACGCTCGCCGTCGATACGCACGTCTTCCGCATCGCCAACCGCATTTTGCTCGCACCTGGCAAAACCCCGGACGAGGTCGAGGACAGGCTGGTGCGTATCATTCCAGACCCGTACCTCTTCCACGCCCATCACTGGCTGATCCTGCATGGGCGCTATTGCTGCAAGGCGCGAAAACCCGAATGCGAGCGATGCGTGATCGCCGATATCTGCAAATCACCCGAAAAGACCTGGGATGTACCGGCGCCTTTGGTGGAGCTACCGGCCCAGCTGATTGGTGCCTGAACGAGCCCCTGTAGAGACCATCGTAAATGACGGGTCTTTCCGGCTGATCGATTTATGCAGATGCACCATGAAGGATGCGGCAAACAACGGTGTCAGCAGGTTGAGGAACGGAACTGCGAGAAAGGCCGCGATGACGAGTCCCGCCATGAAAACGGTGGACGCGTGCTTGGAGCGGAAAGCGCGCGCCTCGGCCGGCGAGCGAAAACGCATCGCCGCGAATTCGAAGAACTCTCGCCCCAGCAGATATCCATTGACCATGAAGAAGGCGATCAGGTTCACGCCCGGCACGAGAAGCAGGAGAAGCGCGATGGCATTGCCGAGAATGACGATGCCGAAGAACTTGACGGAGGACACCACCGCCTCCCCAAGCGGCATGGCGCGACCGGCAGGCTCGGTCGCATAGTCCCGTTGCTCGATAACCTCTGCCACATCGTCGAGAAACAATCCGGCGATGACCGCCGTGACGGGCGAGATCAACAGCGCAAGCGCGATCGCCAGGCCGATGCCTGCCAGCACCGCCAGCACGACACTCATCCACCCTGCCCAATCCGGCATGCCCGGAACAAGAGAATCGAGCCACGGCAGGGCAAGCCAGAGGAAAAGCCCACGAATGGCAAACCACAGACCGATCAAAACAAGAATGGTGAGCCCCAGCACCTTCCAGAACACGGAGCGTGTCTGAGACGCGAACAGGTTTTCAAATGCGCGTCTAGCTGCGTTCAGGATCAAAAGACTCTCCATCCACTCCAATATGTTGGAGATGGAGACATAGGGCGACGATGCACCTTCCACAAGGACACCATTTTATGACATTTTTCTGAATAATGTGATTGCGGCCATCTTTACCTGACATAAAAGGCATGCCTAAACTATTAAAAAGAACGGGGGAGAAATAGTATTTTCCTCTCAAAAGCGATAAGGTGTGTCGCAAATCACTCTCTTGGCGTTCGAAGATAGAAGGCTTCGAAGCGTCACCGGATAGAAACGTGAAGAGGCATTGTTGGAAAAGCTACTGATCGATCTTTCTCGATTGATAAAGTCCGGTACGCCGGCGGAGCGGCGCATCGCCAAGTATCTCATGGAGCACTTGACCGAGCTGCCATTCGAGACAGCTGCGACGCTTGCGGAAAAACTGGGGCTGAGCCCGATGACGGTCGGCAGATTTCTGCGATCTCTCGGCTATCGGCAATTGAGCGATATTCGCGAACACCTGCGCGAAAGAAATCCCGCGCCTGCAGCGGCTGTACCTGAAAGCAGGGATCCGCGCCAATCCCCGCTCTCGGCGCTGATGCTGCAACAGATACAGGCAGTCCAGGCGGTCTATGATCTGGCAGGCCAGGCGGTCTGGAAGACCGCACTGGATGCCATCGCCCAAAGCCGCAACGTCTTTGTTGCCTCCTCCGCCGAAACCTTCGGGCTCTGTCGCTACTTCTATATGAAGCTGCTGGAGTGCCGCGAGCGCGTGCATTATCTCCAGAGCGACGGTTCGACCTATATCGAGCTGATGGATGAGGAGCCGGACAACACGCTGCTGATTTTGATCGATTGCGGCGGCGACCTCCCTGCTCTCCAGCGTCTTGCCAAGATGGCGAAACAGGGCCGCTACAAGACCCTGTTGATCACCACCCGCTTCTATGAATGGGGCCCGGAAAGCGCAGATATCTGCCTCACCATCCCGCTGAACCAGAATGGCGGCGAGAGTATGCTGCACCTGGTCGCCATGACCGAGTTCATGCTTCAGTCGCTGTCCGAAAATACCGGCTCCGCTCGCAGGCAACGATTCAAGCGCATAGGCGAGCTGCAACGAGGTTTGACCGGGTAAGCGTAAGCAATGACGATCAGCGCTGCGTGCTGCTTCATGGGGCTATGCACTGTCCATGCGCTATATCGTGCCAAGACGTGACGCGGATCTACAATAGAACGCAGACCTGGGCGCTGTGAATGCCTCTTGCGGATATCGATGCGCTTTTCCTGTCTGCGCCTGGATCGTTGCGCCTGGCAAGCCGCGCTTGACTGGAATGTCTTCTTAGAGAAAGGACTGGTTCGAAGCGGTTCATCACAGTCCAAGAGCCAGCGCAACAGACTTCAAGACTGTCAGGGAAAGGTGTATTACGTCGCGGGAAAACTGAGGACATCCGTCTTCATATCCCCAGAGCATTCGTGGCGATCACGTGACCGCCTGCGATGCTTTATGCCTTTGTTTTTGACACATTGTCTGAACACTAAAGCAAGTACGCTTCATCCGATATGCTCTCGCTCTAGACCAGTCTCATCTATACGGATCGTTGAGGCATCGATGATAGAACTGTCTCTGTGCCAATACCGAACCATGAACGGCTGCCGATCGTCGTCGAACTGATCTTGAAGCGGAGCTTTCCGGGATGCTCATGATCTCCATCCTGTCCCTCGCGCTGATGCCGATAGACACGGCGAAGGCAACGCTCCGGATCGCTTCCCCTCCCCATATTCAGGCTGTGTCGAAGGGCGCTCGACTTCCGGCAAAGACGTTTGATGCAGGCCGCTGCCGGGGAATGTCGGACCTGTCGCAGAAAAATCCCCCGGTCTTTCAGGAGGGCGCGAACGGGGAGTGGGAGTGTACAAGCTTTCTTGAGTTCCCAGAGACCGGCCACGCCCCATCGATCTTCGTCCAGATACGCGGTGCCAAAGGAGAGAGCTGGAGCACGTTTCGACTTAAACTCAACTTCGGCTCGCCGCTCTCGCGCCAGTCGCTGAGCGACAGAGCCGTTGCCATCATCGAGTCGCTCATAGGCGACAGGACGCAGTTGGAAGAGTTGAGGACAAGGCTTGCCGCCCGCCAGGAGTTCGAGTCCTCCATTGCTGGTATCGGCCTTCGCTACCGGCAGGAAGGCATGGACCCGACACGCTTCAACCTTTTTGGCAAAAACATTCCGCCTCTGCGAGGAACGTTACCTGCTCGGTCATCGGCGCGACAGTGACGGTTCCCCCTGCCGATGCGCAACGTTAGGGGAGCCGTAGAAGTATTGCGGTCATGTCTTCGATGCGTCGAAGCGCGTTGACACCCGAGGATCCGCCAAAGCTTCTTTAGTTTCGCTTAACCCGTTGCTCTGATGGCTCCTCCGATCCTTCGCTTGAAGCTGCCGTGACCGACGATCATCGGACCGCAGCGAGCGATGCCCCAAATTTGAGGAGCGCTGTCTGGACCGCGCCATCGTCGAACTTATCACCTGCGGCAAAAGCTGGAGCGACGCATCGAATCTGAAAGAAGGAACTGATGGTTGCCGCTGGCTACGGTCGAAGTCACCCTCACCGCACAAACGAAATTATGTTTGCGCAAACAGCGAAGCGACCCAAGAGCTAAGTCGCTTTTTCGCTTATAAGTCGACGCTGGCGAAAAATGTTGATACCGATCGACATACGCCTGGGAACTATCAGCGTGAGGCCTCATTAGACGACCATGAAACTCAGACTCTTTCTCCCGATCATCGCTAGCGGATTGTTGGCAGCCTGCACCACGGTTGGCCCGGTCGGCAATGCATCTGTCCCCCAGCCCACCAAGACCGTTGAGCTAAACCGATATCTCGGCGACTGGTTCGAACTCGCCCGTTATGAGAACTCCTTCGAAACGGATTGCGAGGGCGTCACAGCGCGTTACTCGCTGCGAAATGACGGGATGATCAAGGTTATCAACACGTGCCGGCAAGGCAGCCCTGAGGGCAGCAAGAAAGACATTGAGGGCCGCGCAAAAATCGTTCCTGATAGCGGCAATGCCAAACTCAAAGTGTCGTTCTTTGGTCCATTCTATGGCGACTACTGGGTCCTCGACCACGCGAACGACTACTCATGGTCGATCGTAGGCGAACCCTCCGGCAGGTATCTCTGGATCCTCACGCGTACACCCAAGCCTTCCGAGCAAACGCGCAAGATGCTCGTCAACAAAGCAAAGGCTCTGGGCTACGACGTGGGCTTACTCCGCTGGACCAAGCACGAGTAGCGCCGCAAAATCTTAGCCTCAGCCGAGATATATCAGGCTGAGGCTCGTCCGTTCGGGGCCGATCGTGGCCCCGCCTCAGCCAAGCTATGACGACAAACATCCCGAGCATTGCTGACATAGGAACCCGTAGCCGTTCCAATTATGACTCACGAACGCCCGTCTTTTTCAGCCACTCGGCGCGCGGACTGCTTTTCGAGCAATTACGAAGACGCGTCCATGGCCGCTACCCAAATTGCACTCCGAATAGCCTGCCTGCTCCGATTTAACGATCTCCGTGAATCGAAAGAGCCTATCAAGGCGCCATTTGTACAATTCAGCTTCCACAGCGCTCGGCGCAGGCCCAAACACAAAAAGCCCCACGGAGACCGCGGGGCTTTTGTATTTCGTATTTTGCATTATTTGGTTGCGGGGGCAGGATTTGAACCTGCGGCCTTCAGGTTATGAGCCTGACGAGCTACCGGGCTGCTCCACCCCGCGTTGACTTTTGTCGACTATTTGAGCCGAGTAAGCTTTAGAACTGCGAAAGGCCGCTTTGTGTGCGGCCTTTGGTATCGGCCTTGGCCGTTATGTTTGTGATTTGAGAAGATTTTGTTGCGTTTAGCAGACCTGGCAGCGACCTACTCTCCCGCGTCTTAAGACGGAGTACCATTGGCGCTGGGGCGTTTCACGGCCGTG
>CAJYTK010000021.1 GCA_913777615.1 uncultured Agrobacterium sp.
TCTAAACAAAAAACTCCGGGTGCTTGCTCGGACATCGCTCAATGTCAACGCGGGGTGGAGCAGCCCGGTAGCTCGTCAGGCTCATAACCTGAAGGCCGCAGGTTCAAATCCTGCCCCCGCAACCAAATAATGCAATATACGAAACACAAAGCCCCTTGGCAGATGCCTTGGGGCTTTTTGTGTTTACAGGGCAGGGCATTCCTTCACGCATGCCTCCGCGGTGCGCTCGTCGGAAGGACTATCGAGCGGCATCTTTGACAGGACATGCAGGCATGGGTCGTTCGATCACGCCCTCCGACTAAGCACCAGAGTTGGTGCCGGAGAGGTTGAAGTAGAACGTCTGCGGGCGAACTCCATTGAATGCTATTCCCGCAGTTCTTGTGAGACTTCAAGCCACGCTTCTTGGTCGGCTGTGTGGCCGTCGATGGTCAGTTCCGCCTATTTGCCGTCAGCGGATGGCACGACCACTCCTTTCTGCACCAACTGGCGGATGATTGATATGCAGTTTTCCCCGACACCAGTCTCCCGCGCTGACAGCATGGGCTTGACGGCGGCGATCGCGCTTTTGAGCACTCCGGCATTGAGGGCGGGGTTGCGGCGTGGGTGGGTGTTGAGGGCGCTGCGGCCAACTCGCTCATCAGTCACAGGCTTCGTTGTTCCAGATCGTTCAGCATCTCATCGAAAGCGAGGATGACGGTATGCCCGGCCATAATGCGTTCTGCAATCTTCTCGCCGATCGCCCATGACACAAGTGTCGAGGGCGTCGAAGCCTATGCTTAGATCGCTACGAATCCGGGAACATGCCGAAACTCGGAGCCAATCATCTTTCCAAACAGCAGCCGCCCAATCGAAGATGCGAAAATATTCGATGCACCTCCCAACGCCTCGCATAGCTGTCGGGTCCGATAGTGCGTGAGCTATCGAGACCCGTCCGCTGATGTAATGTATCACGTTGCCCGGGAGGTCATTTTCCTGATGTCACGGCTGATGACGGCTTCGAAGTTCGAAAAAATCATTCGGAAATATAATTTCTACGGGAGAAGTGCAGTCGCTTAGGGGGCGTAGGCGCCCCTAAATCAAAAAATACACATATTTCAGGGGTGTTGAGGCTGTTCTGCGTGGGCTGGAAGTTCATGGTGATTCAATGTGACCACAAATCCATTGCGTGTGGCAAAAGCCTATCTCAATAGTTCCCTTAGTCGCGGCGTTGCGAAGTCGAGAAATGTCCTGAGTTTCAGTGGCATTAGGCCCTTCGATATGTGGAGGAGATGTACCGGCGACGCCTTCGGTTCGAACGTCTCCAACAGCGGCACCAGCAGGCCGGCATCAACGGCCCACTTTGCCTGATAGGCCATGACGCGTGTTATTCCGAGACCGGCGGCTGCGGCATCGACCGCTGCTTCTGCCGTGTTGACGGAAAGGCGCGTTCGGATTGGCACTTCGATTTCCTTTGCTCCGTCGCGGAACGTCCATAACCGCGTTGAGAGTACTTCGCTGAAGGCAATGCAATCGTGGTTCTTGAGGTCGTCAGGATGCAACGGGCGGGAGTGCCGCTTGAGATAATCGGGATTGGCGTAGGTCGTCGTGCGGATCGAACCCAGACGGATCGCAATCAGGCTGCTGTCTGAAAGTTCGCTGATGCGTAGAGCAACATCGATATGATCGTCAGCAAGGCTGATCATTCGGTCACTCATCGTCAGATGAATGTTGATCTCCGGAAACGCTTTCAGGAAATCCGTGATGATTGGCAATACATGCAGGCGGCCGAAGACAATCGGCGCCGTCATGGCAAGGTCTCCCTTTGGCGTGGCGTATTCTCCGGCGGCGCGACGTTCAGCTTCGTCTACCCGCTCGAGAATCTCACGTGCCGCAGCGACATAATTCCCGCCGGCCTCAGTGAGTATGATCCGACGGCTGGTGCGAGTGAAAAGGCGAACACCGAGATGGGCCTCCAGTTCGGTGAGCTTGCGGCTGACCGTCGGTAGTGGCGAATGCAGGGCGCGCGACGCGGCTGAAATGCTGCCATGTTCCACCACAGACAAAAGAACTGCCATGGCATCGAGACGATCCATACATGAATTCCAAAAAACGAGAGGGTGCCTACAGAATTTGCAGCCTACTACAAAAATATGGATACCACTAATTTTCTCCCGTCACCGGATGATGCTGTCCGGGTCGAAAAGGGAGCCAGCCATGAAACTCTACCATTTTCCTCTATCGGGCCATGCGCACCGCGCTCGCCTCTTCCTGTCCCTGCTCAACGTAAATGCCGAGATTATCGACCTCGACCTGGCAAATGGCGAGCACAAGACGCCTGAATTCCTGAAGCTCAACCCGTTTGGTCAGGTGCCGGTGCTGCAAGATGGGGATGTCGTCGTCAGTGATTCCAATGCAATCCTCGTCTATGTTGCCACGAAGCTTGGCCGCGAGGATTGGTTGCCGGAAGACCTCGTCTCTGTTGCGAAGATCCAGAAGTGGCTTTCCGTCGCGGCCGGAGAAATTGCCTATGGTCCGTGTGCTGCCCGCCTGATCACGGTTTTCGGGGCAGACTTCCGGGCCGAGGAGGTGATCGCACGCGCCCACCGGATTCTTGGCCTGATTGATGCGGAACTTGAAAATCACACTTTCATCATCGGTAACAAACCGACCATCGCGGATGTCGCCCTCTACAGCTACATTGCAGGCGCTCCGGAAGGTAACGTCGATCTGACACCGCATCCGCAGGTTCGCCAGTGGCTGGCGCGGATCGAGGCTTTGCCCGGTTTCATCGCTCTTCCAAAAACGCCCGTCGGCCTTGCAGCCTGACGTGACATACGGCCGGGGCAGTGGTCTCGGCTGCCGCTTCTCATAGGAGATTTCAGTGCCTGCTGAAGAATTCTCATCCCCGTCACCATGGCATGCAGGAGAGTTGCAGTTACAGCGGCACGCTGGCGTGGTTGACCAGATGGACGCCATCGGACGCAAGGTCTTGCGCCCATTCCTACTTGATCAACATCGTGAATTTTACGGGCTGCTGCCCTTCATTGTTATCGGCTCTGTCGATGGCAACGGTAAGCCATGGGCGACGATCCGGAGTGGAAGACCGGGCTTTCTGCATTCGCCCGATCCGCTGACACTGGATATCCATGCTGTCGGTGATCCCGATGATCCGGCAGAAAGCGGAATGAAGGATGGAGACGCGATCGGTTTGGTCGGCGTCGATCTTATCACCCGCCGGCGCAATCGTTTGAACGGTACGGTTGTTCGCAGCGGCAGTGACCGCTTTTCCGTGGTCGTCGAGCAGAGCTTCGGCAATTGCCCGCGCTACATCCAAAACTGGCAATTCAGCTTTGCGCGCGATCCGGCAAAGCCTAAGCGTTCCGAAGCACTGGTTTCAGATCGGCTCGATGTCTATGCGCGCGGCATCATCGAGTCTGCCGACACATTCTTCGTTGCATCTTATGTGGATCGCGACACTGAAGGACGGCAGGTGGATGTCTCCCATCGGGGTGGCCGGCCCGGTTTCGTTCGCATCGATTCCGATGGTGGCCTGACCGTGCCGGATTTCAATGGAAACCTGTTCTTCAATACGCTCGGCAATTTCCGCATCAATCCTCGCGCCGGACTTCTGTTCGTTGATCATGAGACGGGTGACATGCTTCAGATCACCGGCGGCGCCGAAATCATATTGGCTTCACCTGAAATTGCCGCCTTTGACGGCGCAGAACGCCTTTGGCGCGTCATGCCGCAGAGGGTGGTGCTGCGCAAAGATGCGTTGCCGCTGCGATGGAGCTTTCTTGAAGATGGCATGTCGCCAAGCAGCCTTATGACCGGAGAATGGAGGCAGGCCGAAAGCCGCTTGAAGATTTCTGCCCAGCCAAAGACATGGAGGCCTCTTCGAGTGGAACGGGTCGTACAGGAAAGCTCAACAATCCGTTCGCTTCATCTTGTGCCGATCAATGATGAGGCCCTTGTTCCGCATCTTGCAGGCCAGCATCTGCCGATTCGTATAGGAGACGGGGACGACACGCTTCGTCGGAGCTATACTATATCCAGCGCTCCATCGAATGGCTTCTACAGGCTGAGCATCAAGCGTGAGGGTCGGGCCTCCACGCTCCTGCACGCGATCGGGGAAGGCGACGAGATCGAGGCACTGTCGCCAACCGGAACCTTCACAATCGACGCGATGGAACGTAACCGACCGGCCGTTTTCCTTGCGGCGGGTATCGGCGTCACGCCCGTGCTGTCTATGCTGCACCATCTTGTCCACACCGGCGACAGAACGCGCTATCGCCGGCCAATATGGTTGTTCCGCTCGTCACGCATTTCTGCCGAAAGAGCGTTTGATCGCGAGATCGGTGAACTGGTCGCGCATAGCGAGGGCACGGTTCGGGATATTAAGGTCCTGGGAACGCCCAATATCGATGACAACGGCCTTTTCGATGCAGCCGGTCGCATCGACATGGCGCTGTTAAAGGCACATTTGCCATTCGGCGACTATGATTTCTACATCTGCGGACCGACATCTTTCATGCAGTCAATGTATGACGGGTTGCGCCAACTGGATGTCGCAGACAATCGAATCCATGCCGAAGCGTTCGGCCTATCGGGCTTGAAGCGTGATGGCGGCGTCCACCCATCGGCACTGCCACGCAAGCCCACAGCTCAAGCGCCCACTCGCGTCGTCTTCACGCAAACGGGAAAAGAAGCCATCTGGAGGCCGGGCGAAGGCTCCTTGCTAGAGCTCGCGGAGCAGTGCGGCCTCAGCCCACTCTACGGCTGTCGGGCTGGCAGTTGCGGCGATTGCCGAACGAAGATAGTCAAAGGCGACGTCAGTTACCAATCAGAGCCCAGTTATGCCGTAGCAGATGGCGAGGCACTGATTTGCTGTTCGGTTCCTGCACAAATGGACGAGGATTTGCGGCTGGATATGTGAGGCGCGCGCGTTCAGCACCAAACCAGATACGTGCAGCATCACCGGGTCCAACGAACGTCATCACGGGTCAGCAGCCGAGAAAGATTGCCAGTTCCCTTGCAACCGTTTCCGGGTCCTCACGTTGCGGAAAATGCCCAACGTTCTGGAGGGTAACACGCTGAAATGGCCCGGAGAACTTTTCGTGAAGATGTTCCGATAGCTCAGGCGGGTTCACACCGTCTTCCAGACCTTGGAAATAGAGGGTTGGCAAGGAAAGCGATTTTGTTTCCTTGATCCGGTCTTCCAGCCAATGGCTGGCCGGATCAACCTCAGCCTCACCCCATCTGGCTTGATAGCTGTGCAGGGTGACGTTTACCCAATCTGGATTGTCAAAGGATTTCGAGACAGCATTGAATGTGCTTTCGTCGAACCAGCCTTCCGGGCCCCAGTTATCCCACTGAATGCGCGCAAACCCGTGCGGGTCGGAGGCAACTCCTTCTGCTCCGCGCTTTGTTGCCATGAACCAGTGATACCAGTATCTCTGCGCCTGCTTAAAGGACGGCGTTTTTAGACCACCAATGCGTGGAAGCGATGACAGCAGCGCAATTTTGTCGACGCGCTGAGGCCAGCCAACAGCCAATCCTTCGGCAACGCCCGCTCCCCAGTCATGGCCAACGACAGAGAAGGTTTCGATCCCCAGACTATCCATCAAAGCGATCGCATCCATGGCGAGGATGCCGCTATTGGCTGTTCTCAAGGCGTCTTTATTGCGGAATATGCTGCTGCCGAACCCGCGCATATAGGGTGCTATCAACCGCAGACCACGACCAACGAGCCTCTCTGAGACACTTTCCCACGTCGAAGCGTCGTCAGGCCAACCGTGCAATAGTAAAACCGGCCTGCCGTGTTTGTCACCGCTTTCGATGAAACCAATCCGCAAGTTGTCAGTATCGACATGGGGCATGAGGAAATCCTTGTTTTTCCGGTAACATCGCACGACCAGAGCTGTTTCCGATGCTCTATTTCTTATCCGTGCAGCAGTCCGACGTCAGCAGTGGTGTCGCTTTTCACAGTTTCAACGTCATAGGAGCTTGATGGCAGCGTTCAGCGCTTTTGCTTGTCGTTCGATTTGAGCTCTGCTGATCTTGCGCTTCGTCACGATGATGCGCCAATAGAGAGCCGATGGAATCATATCGAGCGCCATTTCCACGTCTACGCTCGCATTGAGTTCGCGGCGCGCGATCGCCCGCTCAATCAATGCAGTTCCGGCAGTTCTTCTGGCCGCAGCCAGCCTCGTCAAAGCGATCGCGAGTTCGCTTTCGCGAGCTGCTTCCGCATAAAGATCTGGTAAAATCCTGCGCACGAGACGATGGCGGAGTGCCCGCCGCATCATCAGCAGGTAAGCTTCAAGCTCTTCGAGCAAGCTTCCTCTTTCCGACACGTCGGTGAGCTTCAGGCCAAGATCATCGATTGCCTCTGATGCCAGTGCAAGCTTAGATGGCCAACGGCGATAGATCGCAGCTTTGCCCGCGCCCGCTCGCGTTGCGACCCGCTCAAGACTAATTCCTCCGTAGCCATAAGCAGCCCAATCTTCAAAAAAAGCTCGTATCAAAGCATGCGTCAGATCCGTGCGCATGACCGCAGCGCCGCTCGGGTGGCGCCCACTTTTTTCGTCGGTACTCTTGCGTTCCATTGAAACTGCTCCATATCTAGTGAACGGAACGATAGCGTTCCATCCAAAAGGAGTAAAGTGCAATGCCAAGCAATGACGACGTATTTCCGAGCCTATCAGCTCTACTTCGGCAGGCTCTGGGCGATTTGATTTCCCGCGAGGCAACATCTTTCCTCGACATGTGCGATGAAAATATCGTTTTCGAGTTTCCGTACGCACCAGAAGGATTCACTCAGCGTCTCATGGGTAAATCAGCACTCGCCGCCTATCTTCCAACTGTTGCCGATTTACTGACGATTGAATCGATGAGCCTCAATCGAGTCATCATTGGAACTGGTTTCGAAACGGCCACGATCGAATTTGACTGCGGCGGATATTCGAACGACACGGGTGCGCGTTACGATCAAACCTATGTGTCGGTGGTTGATTTGAAGAACGGTCTGATCACGCGTTACCGTGATTACTGGAACCCACTTGTTCTTCTCTCAACAACAAAATCTTCACCCGCAATGGCGGAGACTCAGTGATGAAGACAGACAAAACAAAAACAATCCTAGTCACGGGCGGTACTGGAACAACAGGACGTTTGGTTGCCGAAGGGCTGAGGAAAGCCTGCATTTTGCCGAGGATAGCGACGCGTAAACCGTCTGGCGAAAACGACATTCTGTTTGACTGGCAGCAGCCAGAAAGTGCGCGCCGCGCTTTCGATGGGGTTTATGCCATGTACATTGTTGCTCCGACAAGTACGAGTGATCATGGGACGGTTGTTCCTCCCATCCTCGATATTGCGCTCTCATCCGGTGTGCAGCGCTTCGTTCTTCTCAGCGCATCATCGCTGGAGGCTGGTGGGCCTATGATGGGGCAAATACATGCATATCTTGCAGCCAGCGCGCCGGAATGGACTGTCTTGCGTCCGACTTGGTTCTTGCAGAACTTTTCGCAACCGCAACATCAACAAACGATCAGACAAGAGAATGCGATCTACTCGGCGACTGGATCTGGCCGCGTTGGTTTCATTGACGCAAACGACATTGCAAGAGCGGCTGTCAGCGCCTTGCTTGAAGATAAA
Source organism: uncultured Agrobacterium sp. (assembly GCA_913777615.1). Taxonomy (GTDB): domain Bacteria; phylum Pseudomonadota; class Alphaproteobacteria; order Rhizobiales; family Rhizobiaceae; genus Agrobacterium. The sequence continues at coordinate 7,636 of CAJYTK010000021.1, forward strand.
TCCTGGAACCGTGATTTTATCCTTACCGGCCCTGAAACCCTTTCCTACGCACAAATTGCGTCCAAGCTCAGTAGTATTCTTGATCGCCCCATTCGATATGTGAAGCTCAGCGTTGAACAACTGGCCGAGCGATATCGCGCTGGTGGCTTGGATAGGGACTATGCGGAACTTCTTGCTTCTATGGACAAGTGGATCGAGGAGGGGCACGAAGACTGCCTTACCGATGGGGTGTTGACCCTGACGCAACAAGCGCCGACATCTGCAGATGCTTTTATACGAGCCAACATCAAAAGCTGGCTGCCTTGATCTCCTCACTTTGAGGCGGTCGTTGTCAACCAGTTGCCAAAAACAAAGCCCATCGCAGAAAGGTGAAGACGCGAAGAATGGCGACGTCCGCTCTCGCCCTTCGATCTTCAGCGGTGGACAGTCCTTATTGCCGGCGTCCAAATATTTCCGTCAGAACAGATGCTTAATCTGCCCCCGAAGGCTCGGATCCCCTTCAAGGCGTTAAGTACGGTTCTCAATTCGGGGCTCGAGTTCATCTCTGACGACATTTGTTACCGGGCATATGATTTTTGTTGTGCACCAAAATATTAAGGGGCGAGATAGCTGATCTTTAGCGCGGGACCGAATTCCGTGTTCGTTGCAATCGGATACAAAGCCTTGCTGGTTGATCCACGATAAGCAAAATCAAGTCCCAACGGTTTTGCCCGCTGGCCAGAAATTAAACAACACCTTTACTGAAAATGAAGCAGCCATATGGACCCGGATCAGAGGTGCGCACGATGGCGAATGAGGCTTTCGCTTCATCGTAGAAAGCGAAACGCTCCAGCGCTTCAATTCTCACAGGTCGACCTTCCGCATTGTCGACAACCGACTGCATCACCGCGAAAATTGGAACTTGCCCGTCCGGGTCGCCAACGACCTGCATCCGTTTCACCGGAGAGTCGACGAATGTGTCGAGCGGGAAAAGCTTCAGGATGGCTTGCGCCGCATGCTCAAGACCACAGCCGGAAACATCGATCAGACGCCCATACGTCGTGTGGTGCGCGATGGTTTGTGCAGGATGGTTGATGTCGCATAAGACCAACTGATCGCCATGGCCCATGAGCATCAGGGCATGGATCAGCTCAGCGTTAATTATAGGGTCAATCCCTTTGAGCACTGCTTTCTCCTCCCAGAAACTGCAGAGTTATTCTTCACGAAATACAACATATTTGTAATGTACGCAATTAGCCGGTGACCAAAGTGATACGAGTAGCGGTACAGAAACAAACCACAGAACGCGCTCTTCCGCCAGAGAGTGACTTATTGAAGTCAGTTTTTGCCGTAGACATGAAAATCGGAAAAATTTGACGGCGGCCTAATTTACAAAAATATTTATATGTGTGAAGTTCACGGAACGGATGTGTCCTCCCAAGGATAGCATATCGATGGCAGGTACGGCTGACAGGCTGTACTCGCCCATTGGCTGGGAGGCGCAGAGTCGCGGGGAGTGCGACGCCGGTGGAGGAGAACAGCTATTGGCATCGATGAACATCGTCAATGTCGGGAAAGCCTATGGAAGCCTGACAGTGATCCATGGCGTTACCGTTGAAATACCTGACGGCGAATTTGTCGTTTTGGTGGGGCCGTCCGGCTGCGGAAAATCGACCCTGCTGCGGATGGTCGCCGGGCTTGAGCCGATCACTTTTGGGGATATCCAGATCGACGGAAAAGTGGTCAACGACCTGCCTCCGAAGGATCGCGATATTGCCATGGTGTTTCAGAGCTATGCGCTCTATCCGCACAAGACAGTCGCGGAGAACATGGGCTTTGCGCTAAAAATGCGTGGAGAGGCCAAGGCGAATATCGATTCCCGCGTCCGTACGGCGGCAGAGATACTAGATCTTACACCTTATCTGGCCCGTTATCCCCGCCAGCTTTCCGGTGGCCAGCGCCAGCGTGTGGCTATGGGGCGAGCGATTGTTCGCGATCCCAAAGTTTTTCTCTTCGATGAGCCATTATCCAACCTCGATGCCAAGCTGCGCGTGCAGATGCGGGCTGAAATCAAGGAATTGCAGCGACGTTTGGCAACGACCATGATCTATGTGACGCATGATCAAGTGGAGGCCATGACCATGGCCGACCGTATTGTCGTGCTGCGAGACGGGCGCGTGGAACAGATCGGTTCGCCGCTGACGCTTTATGATAAGCCCGCAAATACCTTCGTTGCCGGTTTCATCGGTTCTCCATCCATGAACCTCATCAAAGGCCATATTCGCAATGCCGCTGAACCCTATTTCGAAACGGATGATGGCATTCGCTTGCCCCTATCAAGCACGCCTGCCGGCTCTGATGGAAGGTCTGCCTTTTATGGTATCCGGCCAGAGCATTTCACGCTTGGCGGAACTGTCAGCGCGCAGGTGACGGTAGTGGAATCGACTGGCTCGGAAACGCAAGTCTTTGCCAAGCTTGGTGAGCAGAAGATCATCGGCGTCTTTCGCGAGCGCGTGGAAGAGCCCGCGGGCGGCACGATTGCAATGACGCCGAATGTTGCGCTGGTCCATCTTTTCGATGGGGAAAGCGGATTGAGGCTGGAGTGAATCTGGTCGTCGCCGTCAGGAGAAAAGCGACGATAACAAATCAACGGGAGGAGAACCGCATGAAAGTCAGTGATTTCGAGAGAATGATGGCTATCGGCCTGAGCCGCCGTGCCATCTTGAAAACCGGTGCGAGCCTGGGTGCCGCGGCAGCTGCAGGCAGTATGATGGGTCCGTTCGGAGCAGCTTATGCGCAGGACGCATCCTTGCGCAGTCAGATATTGCAGGTGCCGGGCGTCGGCAAGGGCTCTCCAACTGATGCTGACTGGCAGAAGGTCGGCGAAATGTGTCTGGGGGCGACGAAGAAAAACGTCAAGCAGGGCGAATTTGCCGGTGTCGAGCTTTCCTTCATGGGCCTCAACAACCAGAACCTTCACAATGTTCTGTTTCGCGGCTTTCTGAAGCCTTGGGAAGAGTACACAGGTGCCAAGATTACCTGGATCGATCTGGCGCAGGCGGATTATAATCCGCGTCTGCAACAGGCCATCGCCACCGGCACAGTCGATTTCGACATCCTCGAGATGGGTGCGCCGTTCGAGGGTGATGTTTGCGGCAAGGGGCTGGCCTCCGAGATGCCGGATTGGGTCAAGGCCCAGATCGATATGGACGACTATGTCGATTACTTGAAAGCGCCCGTAGGCACATGGGATGGCAAGACCTACCGCGTGTCTGTCGATGGCGACTGCCACAACTTCAATTATCGCACCGATTACTTCACCGATGCCGATCTTGCCAAAGCCTGGAAGGACGAGGGCCACGAGGGCGAGTGGGGCGTGCCGAAAACATGGCAGAAGGTGCAGGAAGTCACCAAATTCCTCAAGGGCAAGACCGTCGCTGGCGGTGATGCTCTTGGCTATCTCGATGCGCCAAAGGCCTGGGGTGGTTTCGGCTTCTACTTCCTCGGCAGCCGTGCGACGGCATATGCCAAGCATCCGGATGACAAGGCTTGGCTGTTCGACGCTGACACGATGAAACCACGCATCAACAATCCTGCCTGGGTTCGTGCCATTCAGGACGTTATCGATGCTCTGCCATCTGAAGCGGGCGACCAGCTAAATGCCGATCCCGGCACCACGGCCTTCCAGCAGTTTCTTGCTGGAACCGGCTCGATGGTCTCGTGGTGGGGTGATGTCGGTGCTGCCGCACGCACCAGCGATAGTTCTGTTGTGGGCGACACCATTGGTTTCGATATCCTGCCGGGTTCTGACGATGTCTATAATTCGAAAACCGGCAAATGGGAGAAGTTGGCGAGCGGTCCGAACCACGCCCCGAACATGGCCTATCTCGGGTGGGGCGTTTACGTCATGTCGCGGGTCGACAGCGATGAGAAAAAGAAAAAGGCGGCCTGGAGCGCGGCAGCCCATCTGGGTGGCAAGGACATCGCGCTTTGGACGGCAGCCTATCCATCCGGCTTCCAGTGCTATCGCAAGAGCCAGTTCGACATCAAGGAATGGGTGACGGCGGGTTATGACGAGGCGTTCATCTCGAACTACCTCGCCTCGCAGTCCAACTCCTACAATCACCCCAACGCTGCCATCGAGCCGCGTATTCCCGGTATCTTCCAATATTACAGCATCGCGGAAGATGAGCTTGCCAAGGTGTTTGCCGGACAGGCCAGCGCTCAGGCCGGAGCGGACGCCATCGCTGCGGCATGGGAAAAGCTGACGGATCAGCTCGGGCGCGACAAGCAGATTGCACTTTACAAGGCCTCGCTCGGGGCATGAGGCCTAGTGCAAATCTTTAGTTTGCAATTGCTCAGGCGGTTGGTTTTGCCGCCTGAGTCGCCAAGTCTTCCGTTCGGCTTACCAGCCAAGAGGTCTGCTCATGTCGCATACGATCACGCAAACCATCAGCCCTGTGCAGCGGACCGTCGTTCCACCAAGCTCCGCGCGGCGTGGAAAGCTGTTGCTCATGGCCGCGACGGTGCTGCTCTTTGGCGCCCTTCTTGCGCAGATAGCTGACGCAGCCGGCATCACGACCTTTGGTTTCGTCAGCTGGCAACCATTGCTGTTTGCCTACATCATATGGGCTGCAGCGCTTTGCGCGGCGCAAGTCATGATCCGCGGGGAGGCGGGGCAGCGCGCAGCTTTCGTTTTGCCAGCCGTTCTCTTCACTGTGGCCATGGTGGTTTTCCCCACGGTCTTCGGCCTCTATATCGCTTTTACCGACTGGAACCTGAGCGCTGTAGCGGGCCGCCGTTTCAACGGGCTTGATAATCTGAGAACACTGTTTGCAGATCGCTACTTCTGGAACGCGCTGCTGAACATGGTCTATTATGTTCTGTCTGTTCTGGTGCAATATGCCATCGCCTTCGGGCTCGCATTGTTGCTGAACGCGGAGATCAAAGCGCGTAAATTCTTTCGTGTCGCGTTCCTGCTGCCGTTGATGTTGAGCCCCGTTGCCGTGAGCTGGATGATCGGCAAATCGTTGATGGAGTATCGTTTCGGCCCAGCTGCGACGCTTGCGCGCCACCTCGGTTGGGACAATCCGGCATTCTTCTCGACGCCATGGTTGGCGCGGACTTCGATCATGGCCATGGATGCCTGGGTCTCCATCCCCTTCATGATGATCCTGCTGCTTGCGGGGCTTCAGGCCTTGCCCTCCGAAATCAAGGAAGCGGCGAAGGTGGATGGAGCGTCCGGTTGGCAGAGCTTCAAGGAAATCACCTTTCCGCTGATGCTGCCTGTGAGCATAACGGTCATCATTCTTCGTATCATTTTTCAGCTGAAGCTGGCCGATATCGTTATCAACGTAACTGCAGGTGGACCGGGCGGAGCGACCGATACCGTTTCCAGCTTCATCTTCCGTGAATACAGAGACCGCTCCAATGTCGGCTACGGCACCATGCTTGCGGAATTCTATCTCGTCATCATCATCATTTTCGTCGCGCTCATCCTGAAAGGGGCGAGCCGCTGGATGCAACGGGACAATCGAGGCTGAAGCCCATGGCAGCACATGTTGAAACATCCACCCCACGATTAAGCTTTTGGTCCCGCCGACCGCAGTTCATGACCAGCAGTCTGCTGATCTATGCGGCTTTGGTGTTCTGGGCTTTCGTGTCGCTATTTCCAATATACTGGACCATCACAACGTCCTTCAAGACGGCAGTCAATGTGACGCAAGGGCATCTCATTCCTTTCGTTGACTTTACGCCGGATTGGAAAGGCTGGCGCTCACTGGGTCTTTCTCCCGATACGATCTTCGCGCAATCGACGGTTCGTGACGAATTTATTCGCCGCTTTCTTAACAGTATCGTAGCCTCGGCCGGCGCATCGTTTCTGGCGGTATTGATCGGCTCGCTGGCGGCCTACGGCCTCAGCCGCTTTTCCTACAAATTTCTCTGGATGAAGAATAAGGATATTTCCTTCTTCTTCTTGTCTCAACTCATACTGCCGCCTGTCGTTTTGGCGATGCCATTTCTGGTTCTCTACAAACATCTGATGCTGCTCGACACGCTGGCCGGCCTTATCCTCGTCTATACGCTGATGGTGCTGCCCATCGTTATATGGATCATGCGCGATCAGTTCGACACGATACCTGTCGAACTTGAGCAGGCAGCACTGGTGGATGGTTGTTCGATCTGGGGTGCATTTCTGCGCATCGTTTTGCCCATCGCCTTGCCCGGCATGGTTGCGGCCTTCATCCTTTCGGTCATTCTGTGCTGGAACGAGTATTTTTTCGCCGCGCTGCTAACGAGCTCGAACGCCAAGACCCTACCGGTGATGGTGGCCAGCCAAACAGGGTCACAGGGCATCAACTGGTGGTCGATGGCGGCGATTGCTACGGCGGCCATAATGCCGCTCGTTCTCGTCGGTATCTTCCTTGAGCGCTATATCGTGAAGGGCCTCACCGCAGGCGCCGTAAAATGAGGTCTGGAATGAAGTCAGGCGTTTCCATTCTCGGTATTTTCGTTGCTGATACCGCCTATCTTGCGCCCCGCATGCCTGCTGTGGGCGAAACCATTACTGGCAGCGGCTTTGCAGTCGGTCCGGGCGGCAAAGGTTCCAACCAGGCCGTTGCCGCGGCGCGTGCCGGTGCGAAGGTGTCTTTCATTTCCAAGATTGGCCGCGACACATTTGGCGATCTGGCCCTGAAGACATATGAAGAGGCCGGCGTGACGGCAAAGCTGACGGTTATGGACGATCAGCCGACCGGTGCCGCTTTCATCTACGTCAACGACAGCACCGGCGACAATGCCATTATCGTTTATGCGGGAGCAGCAGGAACGATCGGTGTTGGCGATGTGGAAGCGGCACGCGACACAATTGCGCAATCCAACGTTTTCGTCACCCAGCTAGAACAGCCTGTGGAGGCCGCGCGGCATGCCTTGGAAATTGCGCGCAACGCCAGTGTCACAACGATTTTCAACCCCGCACCAGCGGAGGCCTTCCCGGAGGACGTCTACCGCCTTTGTGACTTCATTATTCCGAACGAGACGGAAGCTGCCGCGCTTGTCGGCTTTCCAATCGATACGCTTGATGATGCCAAGCGCGCGGGCGATATTTTCCTGTCTCGCGGCGTTGGCGCGGCCATCATCACGCTTGGCGCGCGGGGCGTGTTGTTTCATGCGCCGGGCCAATCCGTTCATGTGCCTGCCGTCTTCTGTGGTCCGGCCATCGATACGACCGGCGCGGGGGATGCATTCGTGGGTGGATTTGCGGCTGCGCTTTCGCGTGGCGCCGAGCCGCTTTGGGCGGTGCGGCTCGGTTGCGCGACCGCCGGTATTGCCGTGACCCGGCGTGGGACGGCCCCAGCAATGCCGATGCTTGCCGAAATCGAAGCAGTGATGGCGCGCTGACGCCATCAGATTTGGCCGCGCACCCCGCGGCCTTTCTTCTCATGTCAGGCCACCATAGTTGCAAAAAGCTTCGCGGCTGATTTCGCGCGTCCTGACGCACGGATTAACGTCAAAAAACGCGACCTCCGACACGAATTGATGCTATGCACAACATATATAGCTTTACAAAATAGAATTAATTTGTGAAGTTGCGTCAACAGCGACTGAAGTGAGCAAGACCAGTGACCCAATTGAAATTCGCCACCCGACTGAATTCCTTCGCCTCGAAGCCTGCTGCCGAGTGGCCTGATATTTCCGGCAAGCCGACCATGTTGCAGATGGCAAAGCGTGCTGCGAAGGTAGATGGTTTGACGGATCTAGATCTGAATTATCCCGACCATGTTGCTGATGATCCGGCGCTTCTTGCTCGCCAGATAGGCGATCTGGGGCTTGCTATTAATGGCTTTGCCATGCGCTATTATACCAATCCGGCGTTCAAGATCGGTGCCTTCACCAACCCGGATGCAGCTGTGCGCCGGGAAGCGATCGATCTCACGAAGAAGGGTATCGACGCTGCGCGTGCCGCTGGCAGTAACCTGATGACGTTGTGGCTGGGGCAGGATGGCTTCGATTACGCCTTCCAGGCTGACTACCACACTCTGTGGCAACACGAGATTGACGGAATTCGTGAAGTTTGCGCTCATGATCCGGATTGCCTCATCAGCATCGAATACAAGCCCAACGAGCCTCGTTCCTACAGCCTTATGCCAGATTGCGCGACCACGCTGCTGGCCATCAAGGATGTTGACATGCCCAACCTGGGTGTGACGCTCGACTTTGCTCATGTGCTTTATGCGGACGAGCAGCCTGCTTTCGCTGCAGCCCTGATTGCCCGCTACAGCCGCGTTCTCGGCGTTCACCTCAATGACGGTTACGCCAAGCGTGACGACGGCCTGATGGTGGGAGCCGTGCATACCCAGCAGACGATCGAGCTTCTGCGCCAGATCCGCAAGGACGGTTATGATGGTGCGATCTATTTCGATACCTTCCCTGACATGACCGGCCTCGACCCGGTTCACGAATGCGAAGTCAACATTCAGACCGTCAAGCGGATGCTGAAAGTGGTGGATCGTATCGAGCAGGACAATCGCCTGTCCGGTGCCGTTGAACGTCAGGATGCCGTTTCCGCGCAGGCCGTCATTCAGGAACTGATGCTCGGCTGATCTGCACACGAAAATCCAAAACCTCGTCACAACGCATGCCGAAGGCGTGCGGACACATTCCATCTGGGAGGAAACCGATGAAGACCTTTTTGAAGACAACACTCGCTGCCGGGCTTGCCGCCAGCTTCCTGTTCAGCGCAGCCTTTGCGCAGGAACTTGCGCCGCTGAATTCCGATACGGAAAAGGATCGCATGGACTGGTCCCAGTTGGAAGCCAAGCTCGGGCCTTTCCCGAAACTACCTGAGGGCACCAAGGCAGGTGCGGTGTCCAAGACGCTGACCAATGAATATTGGCGCTCGCTGGGTCTGGGATATGAAGCTTTCGGCAAGAAGGTCGGCGTTCCCGTCGCCTATCAGGCCGCACAGAGCGAAGGCGACCAACTGGGTCAGCTCACCATTGCCGAAGGCATGATCACGCAGGGCTACAATGTTTTGCTCGTTTCGCCGCAGACGGATGCCAATCTCCAGCCGGTTATCGAGCAGGCCAAGGCCGCCAATATTCCTGTCGTCAACGTCAACGATGCCGTCATTCCGCAGGCTGAACATTATGTTGGCAACGTCCAGCGTGACAACGGTGTGCGCGTGGCCAAATGGTTTATCGAGAACCGTCCGCAGGGCGGCAAGGTTGCCATTGTCGAAGGTCAGGCCGGTGTATACGCTGCCGTGCAGCGCACGGACGGTTTCAAATCCACAATTACGAAAAACGACAAGTTCCAGGTCGTTGCCAGCGTTCCCGGCAACTGGGATCGCCAGACATCTTATGATGCTGCCACCAACATCCTCAACCAGCATCCTGATCTGATTGGTTTCTACGCCAACAACGACGGCATGGCGCTTGGCATCGTTGAAGCTGTCAAGGCTGCGGGTCTTGCTGGCAAGGTCGCAGTCTTCGGCACGGATGGCATTTCCGATGCCTATGCCTCCATCAAGGCAGGTGAACTGACGGGTACCGTTGACAGCTTCCCAGTTCTGACCGGCGAAGTTGCGCTTGAGACAGCGCTTCGTCTGGTGGCCGGACAGAAACTGCCCCGCGTTGTCTCCACGCCGCAGGCTCTCATCACCAAAGACAATCTTAGCCGCTATCAGGGCCAGGGCATCGATGTGCGCGCCGTGCTGATGGAAGACGCCAAGACTGCCAAGTGATCAATGCTCAAGGAGATGCCGACCAAACCCGGCATCTCCATCCAGCCTGAGAGGTGGAACATGACGCCACGACTGAGATTCGAGACGATTTCCAAGAGCTTTCCCGGCGTCAACGCGCTGACGGACGTTTCATTTGACGTCGCTCCCGGCGAAATCCATGGACTTCTCGGTGAAAACGGCGCCGGCAAATCCACGCTTTTGCGCATTCTGTCGGGTGTGTTTCGCCCGACATCAGGCACCGTCTTCGTTGATGGGGAGGCTGTCGCCTTCAAGAAGCCGATGGATGCGCGTGCCGCCGGCATCGCCATGATACACCAGGAACTTCAGCAGGTGCCGCACCTGAGTGTAGCCCAGAATATGTTTCTCGGACATTCGTTGACGCATATGGGCGGCATGTTCGTGTCCCGCCGCGAACAGGAAGCCCGCGCAGCCGAAGCTCTTGCGAAGATCGACAAAACAATCGACCCCTCGGCACCAATATCGTCGCTGAAGGTCGCTCAGCGCCAGATCGTTGAAATTGGTCGCGCGCTTCTCGACAAGGCGAAGGTCATCGCCATGGACGAGCCGACATCGAGCCTGACCCCCAGCGAGTTCGATCGTCTGGCCGAGGTCATCGCCAGCCTGTCGCAAAGCGGCGTTTCTATTATTTATGTGTCGCACAAGATGGATGAGGTCTTCCGCATCTGCCAGCGCTCCAGCATTATGCGCGATGGCAAGTTGGTGGACATTGTCAATCTTGCCGAGGTTTCGGAAACCGACGTGATCGCGAAGATGGTCGGTCGCGAATTGATGCAGGAAGAGCATAATTCCTTCGTCAAGGATACCGTCAAGCTCGAGGCTAGAAACCTCTCTTCGGCCACAAGAATTCGCGATGTGTCCTTCACCTTGCGTAAGGGCGAAGTTCTCGGCATTGCCGGGCTAGTCGGCTCTGGCCGTACGGAGCTTTTGCGTCTGCTGGCGGGTGTAGACCGCCTGAGCGCAGGATCGATCAGCATCGACGGCAAGGAGCAGAGCTTCGCCAACCCGCGCGACGCGATCGCTGCCGGTATCGGGCTGGTGCCGGAAGAGCGCAAACGTGAGGGCATCATTCCCTTGCGTCCCGTATCCAGCAATATGGCGCTGGCCTCCCTCAGTCGTTTTTCGTCCGGCGGTATGATCAACAATGCCAAGCTTCGGACGACCGCGAAGGATTTGCTGAAGCGTGTCAATCTTCGACCCTTCCAGTTGGATCGCCCGATCCGCTTGTTCAGCGGTGGCAATCAGCAAAAGGCGATTATCGCGCGCTGGCTGGCGGCCAAGTCGCAAATCCTGCTGTTTGATGAACCGACCCGCGGGATCGATGTCGGCGCCAAGTCGGAAATCTATCATCTGATCGAAGACCTCGCCCGCGAGGGGCGTTCCATCATCGTCGTCTCTTCCGAACTCCCGGAAGTCATCCGTCTGTCTGATCGTGTACTGGTGATGCGCGAGGGGCGGATCGCCGCGACCATTGAACGTGATCAACTAAGCGAAAGCGCGATTGTCGCGCATGCCATTCCAGGGGCGAATGCCGATGCGGATGAGGCGCGCGTTGCGCGACCCGTGTGAACCTACAGGACAAGTCATGACCAGCACTTCCAATGCTCCCGCAACCTCCGCTTCGGCTTTCCGCCGCTTCTCGTTTTCTCTGCGCGATGCGGGAACGCTGATCGGGCTCATCGTCATCATGGCGGTGTTTGCCGCACTGGTTCCGGGCTTCATTTCCGAGAGAAACCTCGTCAACATTCTCCAGCAGTCCAGCATCAATGCCTGCCTGGCGCTTGGCATGACGCTCGTCATCATCTCCGGTGGCATCGACCTCTCGGTTGGCCCAACGGCTGCGATCTCGGCGGTTATCACCGCCAGCCTGCTCGTCGCGGGCACACCGATACCGTTGGCGATCCTCGCGGGCCTCGGCGTGGGCTTGCTTTGCGGCTTTATCAACGGCGCGCTCGTTGCCTATGTCGGCCTGCAACCCTTTATCGTCACACTCGGCACGCTCAGCACCTACCGCGCCATCGCCCTGATCTACACGGGCGGCAATCCCGTTCTCGGTATTCCCGCAGGGTTCCGCTCCCTGTTTAACGGTACTCTCTTCGGCATTCCAACCCCTATTTTGATCGTCGCTGTCGTGGCTATTGCTGCATGGATTCTGCTCAAGAAGACTCCGATTGGCGAATATCTGATGGCAGTTGGCGGCAATGAAGAGGCGGCTTATGTGGCCGGTGTTCCCATCGCGCGCACCAAAATCACGGCCTATGTGATTTCCGGTGTCTTGGCTTCACTTGCCTCGCTCATCCTCATCGGTCGCCTTGGCGCAGCTGAACCCATTCTTGGCAATCTGTGGGAGCTGGATGCCATCGCGGCAGCGGCTATCGGTGGCGCATCGCTTATGGGCGGCAAGGGCAGCATTCTCGGTACTATTCTGGGGGCGATCATCTTGGGGGCAATGCGCAATGGTTTGACGTTGATGAATGTTCAGGCCTTCTATCAACTGCTCGCCACTGGTCTTATAATCCTCGTTGCCATGATGATTGATCGTGCGACAAGGGGAAGAGAATGAATTCCGAAAGCTTCGACACTAAGGCCGTCGGCCCACGCATCCGCATGATGATGCCATTGCTGACGCCACTCGAAGCGAAGGTTGTCGATACCGTGTTCGCCATGCGTGATTTCAGCGACGATACGTCGCTGAAACAGATTGCAGACGATGCCGGTGTTTCTGAAGCGATGGTGGTCAAGATCACCAAGAAGCTGGGCTTTGCCGGTTATCGTGATTTTCGCACGGCAGTCAGCCAGTATAACCGCCAGCCGACCGCGGAAATGCATCAGGAACTTTCTGTAGATGATACGTCCATGGAGATTGTGCAGAAGGTTTTCCGCACTTCCATCAATGCACTGGAGGAAACACTTTCCATTTTGGATATGGTTGCCTTCGATAAGGCCGCCGACCTTATACACAGTGCAAAGCATAGAGACTTTTACGGTGTGGGCGGTTCGGCGCAGATCGCACGGGACGTCGCGCATAAATTTCTGCGTATTGGCGTGCGTGCCAGCGTGGTTGACGACGTGCACATGATGCTGATGTCGGCAGCCCTGTTGTCTGAGGGCGATATCGCCGTTGGCTTTTCTCATTCTGGCAACACGACGGCGATTATCGAAGGACTTCAAGTCGCCAAGCGAAATGGCGCGAAAACCATCGCAGTCACCAACTACAACTCATCTGCCTTGGCGCAAGCCGCAGATGTCGTCCTCTGTTCTACAGCGCAGGGCTCTCCACTGATGGGCGAAAATGCAGCTGCCCGAATTGCACAGTTGAATATCCTCGATGCCGTGTTCATGGCGGTTGCGCAACGCGACTACCAATCGGCTGAACGAAATCTTGACCGGACCATGTCTGCCGTCAAATCCAAACGGAAAGATAAACCTTCATGACATCCTTGCCTCTCGTCACCGTTTTCGGCAGTCTGCACTACGATATTGCCGTCATGGGGCCATCACGGCCACGGAAAGGCGAGACGGTGACCGGAACGTCATGGCATCCCAAAAGCGGCGGCAAGGGCGGCAATCAGGCAGTTTCGGCAGCCCGCACAGGCGTGGCCACTTCGATGATTGGAGCCGTCGCTGATGATGATTTCGGGCATTTCCTGCTTGCCAATCTGAAACGCAAAGGTGTCGATCATCACTTCGTTCGGCGCGACGCCTCCCGATCAACGGGAATGAGTGTTGCAATCTTTGACGAGGAGGGCGATTACGGTGCCGTTATTGTCTCGGGTAGCAATCTAACCCTCGGTGAAGCCGATGTAACTGCGGCACATGAACTGCTGTCCAGGACGACGCTGCTCGTCCTTCAGAACGAAATTCCTGATGCGGCCAATGTCGTTGGTGCAAGGGCCGTTAAGCAGGCCGGTGGGCGTGTTCTGATCAATGCTGCCCCCGCCAGAGCTCTCTCCATCGACATTCAGCCGCTCATCGATATACTGGTCGTAAACGCTATCGAGGCAGAAATGCTGGCGGGTGTTCCTGTAGTTGAGACACTCGAAGGCGCTTTGGAGGCTGCACGAAAGCTGGCGAAAATCTACCCAGAAGTAGTCGTCACTGCTGGTGGTTCAGGCGTCGCCTATGTCAGTCAAGATGGGAACGAAATTGCCATCGAAGCTGTGAAGGTGGATGTCGAAAGCACACATGGTGCAGGCGATGAATTCATAGGTGTTCTGGCCGCAAAAATTGCATCAGGTGAAACTATGAACGACGCTCTTCACAGTGCAAATGCCGCCGCGGCAACGCTTGTCGCTACCCCTGAATCCCAAAGAGTTTAGGCGAGTCCATAGCCAGCTTAGACAAGGCGTTTCATACCGACGACGACCATGTTGAGATAAGAATAAAGATGAGTTGCTAGCAAGGAAACGCTAGATAATCGAGCAGTCGCGGCTCAAAACTCACCATTCACATGCTGGATCGCAGATGTTCCGGTTTGTTGTTCTCCTCGTCGTCTTGCGACCGGTTGCGGCCGGCGGCCTTGGCCGCATAAAGCGCGCGGTCTGCCTGAGTGATTAAGTCGTTTTCGGAAAAAGCTTGCGAGGGCAGTGCCGTCGCATAGCCGGAGGAGGCGGTCACATGGCCCCAGGGCAAATTTCCAGCATGCTCGATTTTTAGCGCCGCGATCGCCTTGCGAATGTTCTCGGCAATCCTCATTGTTTCTTCGGCATCTGTATTTGGCAGAAGAACAACCAGCTCCTCGCCGCCATAACGGGCCGCGAGGCCACCGGTCCCGATGAGCTGAGGAGGGATGACGGCAGCCACATCGCGTAGTGCACAATCGCCTGCCAGATGTCCATAGGTATCGTTGTAGGCCTTGAAGCGGTCGAGATCGAGCAGGATAAGCGAAACCGACTGCTGATTTGCGCGTGCTGCTGCCAGCGTGCTGCTCAGCTGGGTATTGAAGTAACGCTTGTTGAACAGGCGCGTCAGTTCGTCCGTCGTTGCCAGTGCGTTCAGTTCCTGCTTCATCATCTGCTGACGGGTGACATCGCGGGTAATAACGACAATACCGTCCGGCTCGTTGTTATCATCGCTTCGAAAGCAGGAGATGACGCTCTCCAGCCAGATCATGGTTCCATCCATGCGCTGGTGTCGATAAAGAATACATTCCGTTGATGATCCCGATTGCACCTTGGCCAGAGCGTCTTGCCAGGCGGACTTCGTCTGGTCATCCCGGTCATCCAGTACGCTGGTGCCGATCACGCTTTCTGTATCTCTTTCGAATATTCTCGCTGCAGCCGGCGATACATATTGCCGGACGCCCGCCAAGGAGATCTTTTCAATGACGTCGGGTGAAGCATTGGCAATAAGGCGGAATTCCGCTTCTCGGGCGGCGACTTTCTGATCCCCGATCTCCCTGAGTTCGATCTGCCTGATCCACCTTATGGCCATGGCGGTGCCGATCAAATAGGCGAGAATGATGCTAAGCCAGGGATATTTCGACTGCTTAAGCCAGTCGTCAAAGATCGATGCCTTGGTTTGCGTGGCGATCGCTGTCACGCCCGTGTCCGTGCTACGATAGAACCCGCTGATGCGCTTTGTGCCATCGAAACGCGAGACATATTCGTAATTGCCGCGCAGCTTCTTCATGATCTGATCACGATAAAGCGCGCTGTCAGCAACATTTGCACCCATCGCCTTTAGATCTATCGGCAGGCGAAGCAGAATGGCGCCGTCCTTGCGCAGCAGGGCAAAGGCATTCTCCTCGTTCACCTCGAAGGTTTCAATGAAACGGGAGAAATGATCCATGTCGATGGTTGCGATCATAATGCCAGCCAAGCTTCCGTCGGGATTGTCAATCCGCTGGCTTATCGGCAGGAACCAGCGGCCATTTGTCTGGCTTTGAGACGGAAGGCCGAAACGCGGTTGCGTCGACGCATTCGATTTGTGGAACAGAAAATATTCGCGGTCGGACAGATCCATGCCCGCGGAATTCGCCGCAAACGTAGACCCGATCAGACGGCCTTGCGCATCGGCATAGGCAAGGCTTCGCAACAATGGGGATGTCTTGACCACGCGCAACATCTCCTCAAGCAGATGTTGCATTTTGGCTTCGTCGCCCAGCGCATCTCTAGCATGAGCGGAAAGGTTGTTCAGAGGCTGCTGAGCGAGCGCCAGTATGTCGTCGGTATGAAGCGCCATGGCGCGCGCCGTTTCCATCTGACGGGTGTTTGCGCTTTGCAGCAGCCGCTGCCAGTTGGTGTACTCGGCCCAGATGCCAAGACAGGCAAACACGGCCCCGACGGCAAGAACGACGGCGAGACGGAGGCGGGACCTTTTCTTCATACTTTGGGAAGACATGCAATCTAGCTGTTGAGGTTCAGATTCGCTAATCTTCTGCCAAATAAATGAAATAAATTCTAATCTTCATTCGAATGTGCGAAAGACATAATGCCCGGATTTGGTGGAAATATAACGGCGTGAACTAGGCCTTAACGCGGCAGGGTGCCCGCTTAATTTTTTTGAACTGTCCGCATTTCGGCTGGACAGGTTGGCACAACCAAAAGGCTCGAGCACAGACTTGACGTCGATCTCAGCGCAAAATTAGGGTCTTTAGTAAGTGCGCGTCTCGTCGGAATTGGGTCTGCCGATTACACCCAGCCTGCTTTCTTGAAACGGTAATAAAGAATGGCGCATAGAACCACAATGACCGCTATCACGACGTAATATCCGTACTCGGTCTTCAGCTCAGGCATGTTTTCGAAGTTCATCCCATATATGCCAGCGATAGCGGTTGGTACCGCCAGGATCGCCGCCCACGCAGCAAGCTGTCGAGTGATCGCGCCTTGTCGTTGTTGCTCGAGAAGATTTGCGGCTTCGAACACGGATGTGACGATGTCGCGCAGGCCGATCACCATGTTTTCCACGCGGCGGACATGATCATGAACATCCCTGAAGAACGGCCGTGCATTGTTGTCGACGCAGGGCAGTTCAAGATGGGCGAGTTTGCTGGCGACTTCCGCCATTGGGCCGATCACCCTCTGAAACTTGATGACCTGCCTGCGCATCCGGAAAATCCTGCGGATCTGTTCCGGTTCGAGGAAGGAAATGAGGACGTGCTTTTCGATCTCAAGCACCCGGTCTTCGATCGTTTCGACGAGTGGCAGATAACCATCGACGATGAAATCGAGAATGCCGTGGAGAACATAGTCGGGACCGTGGGAGAGAAGCTGCGGTGCCTGCTCGAGTTGCTCACGTAGTTTCTGGTGGGATCGTGCCGATCCGTGCCGGACTGTTATGACGTGCTGTTGGCCGACAAAGATACAGGTCTCACCATAGATGATCTTGTCGTTCTCCAAGTGTGCGGTCTTGGCGACGACGAATAGCTGATCTCCATAAATGTCGACTTTGGGCACCTGCCGTCCATTGAGCGCGTCTTCGACCGCAAGGGAATGAAGCCCGAACATTGCCTTGAGGTGCGCCATTTCTTCGACCGTCGGATCGGTCAGTCCGATCCACACAAAGTCGCCCGCGGTGGTTTCGAAGGGTTGCGAAGTGAGTGCGACCGCGTCGGCGCGCTTACCGTTGCGGTAGAGATAGGATGCGACGACTGTCATCTGAATCCGTTGAAGCTGCTAGATCGAGAGGTGGGATAGATAAAGTGATCGAGGACTTTATAAGCGCAAAGCCGACGGGGAGGTAAAGCTTAAAGATCGTCGGACGAGTAAGCAATCGGCACTAGTCGAGTTTGCAAGCGTCGAGATCATCAGCCCCGCAGTCGACGTTTTCGCTTCTCGACGGTGTACGGCTGGTTTCTCAAGCGTCCAGGTGCATTCTCCTTACGACCTCACATGCATGCGGTGGAACAGTTTTACATACATGGCAGGCGCTGTCATCAAAGGTAATAGCTACACTCTAAAAACAAGAAGGCCGGGGCGAAGCGCACCGGCCTTCCGGCTGTTTGCAGCAAAGAGGCCCTCTTCGAAGAGCCTCACTGCGTTTAGTTACTTACGATACGCAAGGCCGCCCCACACGCGACCTTCGTCGCGGTGACGTCCGCCGTGCACGCCGCCGATATAAGCAGCAACTGCCGCCACAAGTGACGAAGCTGCCAGGAGGAATGCTGTGAGGATGCCTGTGATGCGAGCCTTTTCTGCGGCGTCTGCCGCTGCTGTCTTAGCGTCCTCGGCAGCCTTCACAGCTTGTGCCTTAAGTTCTTCGAGCTTCTTTTGTGCCTCATCAACCTTTTGCTGTGCTGCCGCACGCACAGCCTGCACACGCTCGACCGTTTGATTCACCCGCGTCTGTGCGTCAGCTTGCGGGATACCGGTGCGGGCAACAATCTGGTTGGCCAACCACGCCTTATCGCCATCTGATATTTCGCCCGTGGAAAGCAGATTGCTAAGGATCCCGCCAGCTTGACGCTGAAAGTCAGCAGCGTTCGGATCGGTCCCAGGAGCAGGCGTGTCTGTGCGCAGCATTGTATCGGTGAAATAGTCGATTGGGTTCGTCTTAAGTCCCTGTGGCAGAGACTGTTCGATGCTTGGAGCGGCAGCTTGTCCCGCGCCCTGAGCAACACCACCTAGGGCGTTACCAGCGCCAGATACGACGCCGCCCGCCAACTGACCTACACCTTGCGCTGCGCCGCCCACGGCAGAGCCGGTTGCCTCAACCGCTGTCTGTGCGACACTGCCGACAGCCTTAGCGCCGCCCGAAATGACGCCGAGCGCCAGAAACGCTGAAACGACGGTGCCAATGCCCCATACAACAAGGCCATTCACACCGTCTCGGGTAGTCCGTTCATCGCGTAATGTGGTATCCGAAACTGGGCGTCGCATGCGCCCCGCAATGTAACCGCCGAGCATGTAAGACGCGACCATCGAGACCACCACGAACAAGCCGGTGATGATGAGCCATGTTATGCTGATGTCTCCGCCGTTGTCGGCCGAGATTGCATTCAATCCCAATCCACCGGCGAAAGCCGTGAATACGGCCATCGTACCTGACGCGATAGCAGTTCCAGCAAAGATCGCTGGCCAGTCGACGTAGCTGCGATTTGGGTTCTCAACCAATTCAGATCCTACCATCAACGTAACCCCAACAGAGAGAGAACAAACAGGACAACTACGACTAGTCCCACCAAGTAAATGATCGAGTTCATGAGGGTCTCCTCTAAAGAAATCAGTCCCAAGTGTGCAGCTGATCTGAAGCTTACTATCGCCTCCTGCACGCAAAGAGCGGCGCAGCCTGACCGACTGCGTTTTAGCGAAATGTAAACACTTCAAACGAGACATCGTTCCGCCTACAAATGACCAGATATTTCATTGCTTCACCGAGCACACAAACAGCGCCAGTTCACGCCCGACCGGTTGATCGCGCAGTTTCAGCGCGGAGCGCTCTCGGTTCCATAATTTGGCCTATCTCGCAAACATCCGGTTTCGGGCACCGTTGGAGCTAATTTGCGCAAGTCTCTGTGCAATCATCCTGCAAGCAAGGACTAGATCCGCTTAAGAAGCCCGTCGCTAACCGCCGCGGAGTCTCTGAGTTTACGGAGGATCAATTGCTTTTGGGGGCGCGCGTCGTCGGGAGGAGACATCATCAGCGGAAAATGCAAATCCACGGGGGATGGCGTGATAACGGCGGAGTCTTGTCGTGGCGTCTCAATGACGCTCATTCCTGAACGACGTCATTCACTAAAAATACGATAGCATCTCCGGGCAGCAGTAAGTCGTTGAGGAAATATAAAAATCCAATGTCGCATCGCGGGCTTTACTTCCAACCTCACACCTGATTGCGCACACTCCCGACGACAAACATCAAATTCTCAATCCGCGAAGTCCACGGAACAGTAGCCTCGGGACATCGCTGCAAACTTTTTGAAAGCGTGACCTCGGTGTCGTTGAACACACATGGCGTGTCGGAATCCAGAACGTTTAGCTCAGCCTCACGTGGTCTCCTGTCTGCACACTTCCCTCGGAGGTGAGGCTTGACGTCAAACAGGGTTTCAGGAACAAAAGTCTTATAGTAACGAAATCGGAAAGCGTCACTCGGGACACAGCGATATAGATACTTTCCGCAAATTTTCCGAGCGTGGGTGGTGGGCTCGTATGCTGGATTCAACTCGTTCCTTCATCAACGCAAGGACCCGCTTGCGTGCGGTTTTCAGATCGCGTGACAGGATGTTGGAGTATCGGGCATGAAACATCTCCGGAACCGTCAGAACAGCACGCCCAGCAAGCGATTAAAGGTTGGATTTGTTCTTTCGAAGTCCTTTACGCTATCGCCATTCGCGTTGTTCATCGATACGCTTCGGCTTGCAAGTGACGAGACAGACCATTCCGGACGCGTCTTTGCCGACTGGCATGTTCTCGGCAGCACGCGACATTTGATCACGTCAAGCTGCGGTGTTCAGATTGCGCCGACGAGTGACTTCATCGATCCCGTCAATTTCGATTATATCGTTGTCGTGGGTGGGCTCCTGAGCGTGCCGGAACCGGTCGATTACATGACCATGACGTTCCTCAAAAATGCCGCTGCGAAGGGCGTAAGGATGATCGGCGTCTGCACCGGATCATTCATTCTTGCTGAAGCCGGCCTGCTTGATGGTCATGAGGTTTGTGTCAGTTGGCTTCACTACCAGGCGTTTCAGGAGCGTTTTCCGCATCTTGTCGTGCGTCCCGATCGCCTGTTTCATCTCGAGGGGCGAAGGGGGTCTTGTGCGGGCGGCAGCAGTTCGGCGGATCTGGCCAACGTCATCGTGGAGCGCCATATCGGTCGGGACGCGGCCCGCAATGCGCTTGAGGTCCTCCAGATGGAGAGGGTCAGGAGTTCCAGCGCACCGCAATCGCGCCAGCCGCTCAGGATGCAAGTCAAGGAACCACGTGTTCTCGCTGCCCTGATCACGATGGAGCAGCATCTGTCGGGCGACATCACCACAGAACGGCTTGCAAAATCGGCGGGCCTCTGCCGTAGACAGCTGGAGCGTTTGTTCGAAACGACGATCGGTATGCCGCCTGCGGCAGCTTACAGGCAGCTTCGCCTCGAGCGTGCGTTCGAGTTGTTGACGAAAACAGACCGTGAAGTTACCGAAGTTGCCTTCGACGTGGGTTACGTGAACCCCTCTCACTTCACCAAGTCCTTCAAGCTGGCTTTTGGTGAAACGCCGTCGAGCGCCAGATCCAAGAGGTTGGCGGAAGGCACCTCTCAATAAAACATTGATCTTTTTCCGACGCGATTGCGGCTCTATCGCATTGCTATCGGGATAGTGCTTACCCGGTCAATGGTACCAGGTAGAAGGAGCGAGCGGCGTCACCGCCCAGTCTCGATCCTAGCCATCGAACGGCGAAACGATCTAACGATAGCGCGCAAGGCTAAGGCAGTCGTTCTGGATAAAATGCGTGGCGAAGTCGCTTGACCACTCTGCGTGTCGTGTCTTCGAAATAGGGCCTTAATCGATCACGATAAAGGCCCTACCTCATCGGTATCCTGCGAACTCAGCCTAGAACGAAGCGAGAGAATGCAAGCGAGTTTTTCGCATCCTCATCCATCTTCGCAGCATCAGCGCCGCCCGTCAGATCGCGCCAGACCTTGATATCGGAGCCGATCGTGCCGCCGGTCTTGACGAAGGGCTCCATGACGACTGCGCCGGTATAGTTGATTTCTCGTAGCGCTGCGCCAATCTCATGCCATGGCATTCTACCCTTGCCCGGTACACGGCGGTTGCTCTCACCGGTGTGAAAATGACCGAGAAGAGGGCCAGCAGTGCGAATTGCATCGCCAAAGCTGTCTTCCTCGATGTTCATGTGGAAGGTATCTAGCATGACTTTGACGTTGGACTTGCCAACATCCTTCACGAATGCAACGCCTTCGGCGGCCGTGTTGAGAACGTGGTTCTCGAAGCGGTTCAAAACTTCGATACACAGATTGATGCCGAGATCGTTGGCGAAATCCGCAATGCCGTGAATACCTTCCACGCCACGTGCACGGTCGCCTTCTTTGTCCACCGGCTGCGAATAGTCGATCGGCCAGTAAGAATGCAGCGCGCCACCGATCGTGTGAATATCGAGCTTGGCGACATTGCTCAGCGTCTTCTCGAAGAACGCCTTGCCTGCCTCCCGCACAGCCTTATCGGGCGAGGACAGGTTCTTCGACTTGGATGGACCGATACCTGCCGTCAGAATGATGCCGTTGTCGCGGGCGCTTTGCTTGATGGTCGCGAGTTCGGCATCGCTATAGTCATTGATATGATGAGCGGCAACTTCGATCACGTCGAAGCCGAGCTTGGCGACCTTCTCTACATAGGGGCCGAACTTGGCGCTCCACTCATGTTCCCAGTAGGAGTAATAGATTCCGTGTTTCATAGCAGGCTCTCGCTGTTGTCGTTTGATGTCTGTCTTGATTGCAAAAGTGGTGTTAGGGGCCGAGCAGGATGCAGCAGCGTTTCACTCTCTCCCTGGATTCTTCAGCCTGAGATCGGGCTCGGCGGCGGTTTTCATGATGAAGATGCCGTTTGGCAGATCGTTTTCCTCGACCTTGCGATCGATTTCGGCCTCATCGAGACCGAAACCGCGCCAACGCGCCCGTAGCCTCTCACGCAGGTCATCCTCCTCGACGTCGACGAAGACCGTGAAATCAAAGATCGGTTTCAGCCTGTCCCACGGAGATTGCTTCGCCAGCAGATAGTTGCCCTCGCAGACGATGATTTCCACCGATTGCGGAATGAGCCGGCCGCCGGCGCGCGCGATCTCGATGGACCGATCAAAGACAGGAACGGCGATAACGTCGTCTTCGTTGGCCTTAAGGCGCTCCAGCATGTGCCGCAGGCCGAGAACGTCGAAGGTATCGATCGCACCCTTGAAGGCGCGTCTACCCATAGCCTCCAGAACTGCGTCGTCGTAGTGATAGCCGTCCATGGGAAATAGCGCTGCAGCGATACCGCTTTCGCTGATAATATGGTCCACGACACGTTCGGCGATGGTGGATTTGCCCGATCCCGGCGCACCGGCAATCGCGATCATGAGCCTTTGCCGCTGATTGTCGGAGAAACGTTTCATGGCTAGGCTGGCGATTTCACGGGCGTTGTCTTCAATGATAGTCAAGGCTTTGGCTCGCGTGATGATTTTAAAGAGGGTTTTCTCGGGCCGTTAGCGGCTGGCAAAGAGGCCGTATTGAGCGGCCTTGTCGCGCAGGAACGGAATTCCCTTGTCAAGTACGTCCTCTGCACTGGGGGCGACCGCTCGCCAGGTAGAGGTTGGGCCTGCCATGAAATCAGGCAACCCGCCGAAGCTTTCCAGAACCAGAAGTCCATCGAAATCAATGGCCGCAAGCGCACCGAAAAGTTCGTCCCAGGCGATGTTGCCAAAACCGGGAGTGCCGCGGTCGCTTTCCGACATGTGCATGTATTTCAGGTGATCCCGCGCAGCGACAATTCCGCTCGCCAGACCCTTTTCCTCTAGGTTCATGTGGAACGTGTCGAGATGGACGAAGACGTTCTCCATGCCGATGCGCTCGACGAGATCAACCACTTGTTGCGCGGTATTGAGGAGATGGTTTTCGTAGCGATTGACCGCTTCGATACCAAACTGCAGGCCGAGCGATTTTGCGTGTTTTGCGACGGCACCCAAGGCACGGGTCAGATTGTCATATTCGCCGTGCGTCGGTGCAAAGCCCGTACGTTCGGTCGTTCCACCGAAGGTGACGCCGGTGAGTGCTTCGGCACCGATCTCTGCAGCCTTGTCGAGAGCAGCCGTCAGGTGATCGATTGCCGCGTCAGGGCGAGCCGAGGCCCAGGCATGTTCCGGCAAAACCAGCGAACATGTTGCCCGCAGCTCATGCTTTTCGAGAAGCGCGCGGCTGTGGGCTGCATCGACCGAGGAAATGTCGAAAAACGGTATTTCGATATAGTCCTGATTGTAATTCGCGGCTCCCGCAATGGCGCGTTCGGCGCTTGCGTGGTCCCATACGCTCGTCCACATCATTGCGTGAACACCAAATCCTTGCATATTATGCTTTCCTTCTGCGCGATGTGGCGAATCTCGACGCCAACGTCCTTGCCGCCATGACGACGATCATCAACACGCCCCATAGCGCCGTGGCAAGATGCTGGTTCGCGCCCATGAGGTTTAGACCAGAGGAAAGAAGCTGGAGAACGATCAGCGCAACGAAGACCGGCAGGACACGACCGAAGCCGCCGAATGGATTGATACCACCCAGAAATGCGGCGAGTACCGTGATCAGAAGGTAGGACTCGCCATGTCCGACGCGCACGGAGTTGAAGCGGGCCAGCATGATAAGGCCTGCAATCGCGCACATCACACCCGACAGTGTGTAGACAAGGATCAGGATACGCCGGGTATTAAGGCCTGAGTAGCGGGCGGATTCAATATTGGAACCGATCATCAAGAGCCCGAAGCCGAGCTTTGCCCTGGTCAGCAATACATGCCATAGCCCGACGCAAGCGATGAAAATGATGAGCGGGATGGGCAGGCCGAGAACCGAACCGTGACCGATTGTGGACACGTAATCAGGAAAGCCGGAAATATCGCCGCCGCGCGTGAGGAATTCACCAAGCCCGCGCAGGAAGATCATCATCGATAGGGTGACGAGGATGGGATGCGCCCGCGTGTAGGCAATGGCCGCACCTGTGAGCGCGCCAGCGGCTGCGCCGGTGAGGAGCGCGGCAAGACACGCCAGAAGAAAGGCGCTCGGCGGTGCGTTTACCCCGCCGTGGGCCTGCAACACCCATGCTGCGGCAAGGCCCGAAAGGTTGGCGGCGAATGTGATCGACAGGTTAATCCCACCGGTCAAAAGCGGAAGCAGCATGGCGAGCGTCAGAAGGCCGAGTTCGGGAAGCTGGAAAGCCACTGAACCGAAGGTCCCAGCCGACAGAAAATTATCCGCCAGCGTTCCGAAGACGACCATTACTGCGACAAAGGCAACGAGGGGTCCCGCCATGTCCGCGCCGAACGTCGCGTTGAACTTTTGCGTGAAGGATGTCATCGGCGCGCGCTTCCCTGTTTTGAACTCTTCATGGCGGACGGCAGAAGTTTATCGAAGCGGGTCGAAGAGAGCGTGATGGCGATGAGAATGATGGCGCCGACGACCATCTTGAAGGCGAAGGGCGATACGCCCATCAGGTTGAGACCGTTCTGAGTTATTGAAACAAGCAGAACGCCAAGCACGCAGCCGATGACCGACCCCTTGCCGCCGCCAAGCCGGGCACCGCCGAGAACGGTTGCGGCGAGAACATCGAGCTCGCGGCCATAAAGCGCGTTTGGCACAACCTCCTGCGCATAATGCGCCTGCATCAGTCCCGCAATTCCAGCCATGAGGCCGAGCCAGCCAAACGAAAGATAATGCATCGCGCCGATGTTGATGCCGAAGCGTCGAGCACCTTCCGGATTGTCTCCGAATGCGTAGAGCTGACGACCGATGGTGGTGCGCGAGATCATGAACCAGGTGGCGATGCAGCAGAGGATCATCACGACGACCGGCAGCGTCAATTCAATCCAAGACCCGTCGCTCATCTCGTGTTCGTAGAAGACGACACGGGTGGAAAGCCACTCCGGCAGATCGTAGATCGAGACCCCCTTGGTGAAGAACATCAAGAGACCGAAGAAGATGTTGAAGGTGGAGATCGTCGCGACGATGGAGATGATCTTCAGCCGCCAGACGAGAAACGCATTGATGACGCCGAGGCCGATACCGACACCACCGGCGATGATGAAGCCCTCTGCCCAGTTGCCACCGCCGAGCGCGGAAAGAGCAAGCACAGTCACATATTGGACGACGGACGCCGCGACGGCGAAGGAGATGTCGATGCCACCTGAAATCAAAACGACCAGCAGGCCGACGGCGAAGATGATGTTGACGGCGGAAACATTCAGCACGTCGAAAGCGTTCGAAACTGTCAAAAAGCGATCGGTCCCGATCGACAGGCCTGCGCAGAGCAGGATCGTCACGACGACCAGCGCGAATTCGGTAGTATTTCCCAGGATCAGCCTACGCATAGATGGCAGTCTCCAGTTCGGTCATAGACATGGCACGTGGATCGTAGGTTGCGTGGAAGCGTCCTTCGACCATGTGAACGATCCGGTCTGAATTGAAATAGACCTCCGGTGCTTCATCGGAGATCAGGATGATGGAGAGGCCTTGAGCCGCAAGCTTGCGAACGATCTCGAAAATACCGGCGCGCGCGCCGACATCGACGCCAACGGTCGGTGCATCGAGTATGAGGATTTTCGGGCCGATCGCCAGCCATTTGGCAATGGCGACACGCTGCTGGTTGCCGCCGGACAGCGTGCGGATCGGGTCTTCCGGCTGGCCGATCTTGACGCCGAGCGAGCCGATCCAGTTCTTGACGACCGCGGCTTTTTTCGACGGCGAAATCAGCCCGCCGACAAGCAATTTATTGAGCGAAGCCATGATGAGATTGTCGGCAATCGATTGCGGCTGGTTGAGCCCGAGTGACAGACGGTCTTCGGAGAGATAGGCAATACCTGCCCGAATGGCGTCGCGGTTCGAGCCGAACTTCACCGGTTTGCCTTCGAGCCGAATTTCACCGGCATGCGGACGATGCATTCCAAACAGCGTCAAAGCGAGTTCTGTGCGGCCGGCGCCAAGCAGACCAGTAATGCCGAGCGTTTCCCCCCGGCGCAGTTCGAAGGAAACATCTTCGAATTCGCCATGCCGCGTCAGTCCGCGAACGGAGAGTACAACAGGCTGATCGTCATGGTCGGTAGCGATGACGGCGCTATCGAAGAGGCGGCCAGTCATGAGTTCTGTGACGCGCGACTGCGTCATGCCATCGACCGGATAGACGCCGACAAGCGAGCCGTCGCGCAGCACAGTGATCCGGTTCGATATTTCGAGCACTTCGGCCAGTCGATGGGAAACGAAAACGACGGCCACGCCCGACGCTGACAGATTGCGCACGATGTCGATCAGATAATCGGTTTCAGATTGCGTCAGTGAGGCTGTCGGCTCGTCCATGAACACCAGACGCGCCTCACCGACCAGAGCGCGTGCGATGGCGACGATCTGGCGCTGCGCAATGGGAAGTTCCTTGAGTGGACGATCCAGATCGATCTCGACCCCGAGCCGGGCCAAGGCCTGTTCGGCGGCATTTCGGATTGCGGTCTTATCGACCAGCCCGAATTTGCCCTTCATGGCGTGCTGGAAGCCAATATTCTCAGCGACCGTCATTTCATCGAAAAGCGCCAGATCCTGCCAGATCACCTGAATGCCAAGAGACTGAGCAAGCGCCGGCGTCATGGCTGGGACTGCCCTGCCGTCGAACAGCAGTTCCGCGCCCGCTTCCGGTTTGTAGACGCCGGTGATGACTTTGATGAGCGTGCTCTTGCCGCAGCCGTTTTCGCCGGCCAGACAATGCACCTCGCCAGGATTGACCTCGAAAGCAACGCTCTTGAGCGCTCTAACGCCGCCGAAGGTTACGCTGATATTCTTCAAGGACAAGAGCGGTTTGTCGCTCATGGCGCAATTATCTCCCTTCGCCCGGCTGGAGCAGGGCGTTATTCATTTTCTTGTTTTTGTTGATGATACCGTCGCGTAAACGGTTGGACTACGCGACGATAATCCGATTGACCACCCGTGAAGCATAAGCGTCACGGGTGCAATCGCTGTGCCTGAAGCGGCTTAGAGACCCATGCCGACCAACTTGTCGATGCTTTCCTTGTCGATCTTCAGCAGTTGATCGACAACGATGGTGTTACCCTCGGGGTTGATCTTCCCAAGACCTGGGATATCGTCGCCAGCCTTGGGTGTTTCACCCTTGGAGAGACGATCTGCCAAGGTGACGAAGACTTCGCCGGCCTGCTTGGGGTTCCACATAAAGCCGCCGGTCAGAGCGCCGCTCTTGATGAGCTTGGCGCCCTGTCCGGGAGAAAAGGGACCGATGACAAAGACTTTGCCATCCTTGCGGCGTTCTTCCACAGCGCGTCCTGCGCCGATGGGGCCTTGCGAACCGAAGGCCAGGAAGCCCTTGAGATCCTGGTTTGCAGACATGAGGTCGAGCGCTGTGGAACGGCTCTTGTCCAAATCTTCTGCAACGCCATAACGGTCGCCAACCAGCTTCATGTCCGGATAATTCGCCTTGATGTAGGCAATTGCTGCGTCAGCCCAGGCGTTATGCAGCGGAACGGTGAGCGAACCGACGAAGACGGCATAGGAGCCCTTGCCGCCCATCTTTTCACCGAGAAGCTTGCCATGCGCTTCACCGAAGCCTTTGGCGGATGCCAGTTCGAAATCCCAGTCCGCGCCCTGCTGCTTCGGGGATTCATGCGTGATGACCTTGATGCCGGCCTCCTGTGCCTTTTTCAGCACGGGCTCAAGCACCTTCGCATCGTTTGGAACGACGCCGATGACATCGACCTTCTGTGCGATCAGGTCCTCGATGGCGCGAACCTGAAGGGCAGGGTCGGCGCTGGTCGGGCCGACCATGAAGCCGTTGACGCCGAGCTTAGCGCTTTGCTCCTTGATGCCTGCCTCCATGGCATTGAACCACGGAATACCGCCGATCTTGACGACGACGCCCACCTTTGGTCCTTCAGCAAAAGCCGTGGACGCGAGCAAGGCAAGAGACAGACCCAATGCGGCTGAAATGATTTTCTTCATGAATGTTCCTCCTCCAAAAGACGTGTACAGCAGGTGTCTCGCCACAGCTTTTGAGCTCTGTGTGCGATCGCTTCGATCTCGGCTATTCGAGATTTTCCTCCTGCTACTCCCATAGCGCGCATCGTTTGCACAATCGATATTTCAAAGTTGCACAATCGATGGTGCATGGAGGTTAGGCGCGATTTTTACTTCCGTCAAGAGGCGGATTGCTCTACACATCGATTTCGCAAGGAGGACGAGACATGGCAGACCTGACCTCGAAGAAGGCCACGATCTACGATCTGTCGGTATTGTCGGGGGCTTCGGCTTCGACGGTCAGCGCAGTGCTGAATGGAAGCTGGCGTAAGCGCCGTATCTCGGAGGAAACTGCCGGGAAAATTCTCTCGCTGGCAAAGGCCCAACGCTATACCGCCAACCTTCAGGCGAGGGGGTTGCGCAGCTCTAAATCGGGTCTCGTCGGATTGCTGGTCCCGGTTTATGAGAACCGGTTCTTTTCCTCCATGGCGCAGGCGTTCGAGGCCGAAGCGCGCAAGCGGGGCCTCTCGCCGATGGTGGTCTCCGGGCGGCGCGATCCTGAGGCAGAGCGCAAGACAGTTGAGACATTGATCGCTTACTCGATCGACGCGCTGTTTATCGCGGGTGTCGCCAATCCCGATGGCGTTCATCAGGTTTGTGCCGGTGCAGCCCTGCCGCACGTCAATCTCGATCTTCCTGGCAAGCTTGCGTCGTCCGTCATTTCCGACAACAGACATGGTGCGGAGATACTGACACGTGCGATACTGGAGCATGCGTCACGCGACGGCGCGCTTTCGCCTGATGACGTGGTGCTGTTCGGTGGACATGACGACCATGCGAGTCTGGAACGTATCGCAGGATTTGATGCAGCCAAGAATGCTTATTTCGGAACGGTCTGCAGCAGAGTAGCGGTGGAAAAGACAGGCTACTCACCGCGTATGACGGATATTGTCCTTGAAAACTATTTCATGCGCCACGGCCGTTTGCCGCGTTGCTTCTTCGTCAATTCGTCCATCAATTTCGAGGGTCTTCTGCGTTTTATGGGGCGGCATGATCCGGCGGTGGTCGCGAACATCGTGGTCGGCTGTTTCGACTACGATCCCTTCGCATCGTTCCTACCGTTTCCGGTCTACATGATCAAACCCGATATTTCGAAAATGCTGGAAGTCGGTTTCGAACTCCTGGATTCGTCGCCGGGCGAGCCGTGTGTGACCATTATCGAGCCACAGCTGATACCGCCGCGCACTGCGCTGACCGGCCCGCTTGACGATGTCAGTGAAACCCTGCGCGCTCAATGAACAGCGTGAGCGCATGATCAAGCCGAGGTCACTTGCAAGGCGTGCCTCGGCCAATCCATAATCAGAAATCCCGCAGCGATCTTATACTTGCCTGAAGGGTGCAAAAGGCGTGGTAGCGCCGATCATGCAGTTGCTGGAGCGTTCCAGAGGCGGGCACGCATGTCTTGCCGGGCTTGCTGAGCTTTTGCATTCCCTGTTTGAGGTCGGTGAAGACCTGCGCAGCGGTGGCGCCGAGAAGGGCCGCTCCCAAGAGGACAGGCTCTGCGGTCTGCGGCGCGATGACGGGCTTGCCGCTGGCATCGGCAAGAAGTTGGCGGATGAGATCATGCTGGCCGGCGCCGCCGCTGATAATGATCTGGTCGATCCCTGCGCCCGCCTTCGTCTGTGCCTCGATGATCTGTCGAAGCCCGTAGCCGATCCCGCACAAACCGGCCACATAGAGGGCGACGAGACTGTCGAGATCGCGCTCCATCCCAAGCCCGGCAATGACAGCGCGAGCAGCCGGATCGGCAAACGGTGCGCGGTTTCCGAGGAATTCAGGGACCACATGAAGGCCTCGGGCCAGCGTGACGACCTGAGAAGGAGAAGCGCTGGTGGCAGATGCCATATTGGCGAGCATGACGGGAAGCGCAACGCCGGTAGCGCGCGCCTTTTCATGCGCCTCGGGAAATGCGGGATGAAGGCTGATCAGATGGTCGATGGCCGCACCGGCAGCACTTTGTCCGCCCTCATTCAACCACAGGCCAGGCACCATGGCAGAGTAGTAAGGACCCCAGACACCGGGAACGAATTTCGGCTCCTCGGTCGAGGTCAGCGTACAGGAGGACGTGCCGAAGACATAGGCGAGGTTCGATTCGGGCGTTCCGCCGATCCCCACCGTGCCGATACCGCCTGCATGCGCATCGATCATGCCGGCAGAGACAGGCGTACCCGGTAAAAGGCCGAAATCTTCTGCAGACTTGGCCGTCAGCCCTTGACCGACCGGCGTACCGGGCTCGACGATCTCCTGCCCAATGCGGGCAAAGTTCTCGTCAGCCAGTTCCGCAAGACCGATCTGGCGGAAATAGCTTGGGTCCCACCGCTGCTCATGGGCAATATACGTCCATTTGCATGCCACGGTGCAGGTGGAACGCGCGAGACTTCCCGTTGCTCTCCATGTGAGAAAATCAGCGAGATCGAAGAACTGCCATGTCTGTGCAAAGATCTCCGGCCGATTTTCCTTTAGCCATAACAGCTTTGGCGTCTGCATTTCAGGTGATATGCGTCCGCCGACATAGCGTAGAACATCATGGCCTTGCGCATTGATGCGCTCTGCCTGTTCTACTGCACGGTGATCCATCCAGACGATGATGTCTCGGGCCGGGATTTCAGATGGGCCGACCGGCAAAGAGCGCCCGCCTTCGCCCAGCACCACGAGCGAGCAGGTGGCGTCGAAGCCTATGCCCACGATATCGTCCGGCGAGACGCCTGCGCGTGAAACCGCTGTGCGCACGGCATATGAGACTGCCTGCCAGATATTCTCGCTCGACTGCTCCACCATGTGGTGGGCATCCCGATAGATGTCGATGTCGTGCTTGGCCGTTCCAAGGCAATCGCCTTCCTCATCAAAAATGCCGGCGCGCGCACTGCCGGTGCCGACATCGACGCCGATGAAATATCTGGAACGGCTCATGGAAAACTCTCCCGCATTACAACTCCACCTCAATCCCGGCTACAGATCGACGCTGTTGGGCAGGATCACGAGATCTCGTATCACGACATTGCGGGGGCGGGACAGCATGAAATACACAGCTTCGGCGACTTCTTGCGGCTGCATCAGGCTTCCATTGGCAAGCGCCTCCTCCATCTTTGCTTTCGGCCAGTCATCCAGAAGAGCCGTGACAACCGGGCCGGGCAACACTGCGCCGACGCGCACGCCATGGGGCGCAACTTGGCGGCGAGTGGAATGGACGAATGCCTGGACGGCGAATTTGGACGCGGTGTAAATCGGCTCCCAAACGACAGGAACCACACCGGCGACAGAGCTGGTAAATAGAATGTCGCCGCTCTTTTGAGCGATCATGTGCGGAAGCACGGCGTGAACGCTACGGAAGGCAGCGTTGATATTCAGATTGAGCATCCTGTCCCAGCTGTCGGGATCGCCTTCTGCGACAGCACCGCCGATATAGGCGCCCGCATTGGCATGGAAAATATCGAGCCGTCCGGCTTCAGCGAGAATGCGCGGAAGCATCCCTGAAACCTCTTGGCCGTCAAGGAGATTGACGACGAGCATACGGCAACGCTCTCCAAGCTCTGAACAGAGCGCCCGCAACCGGTCCTCGGCGCGATCGATCAGAACAACTGTCGCACCCTCATCGAGAAGTTTGCGTGCGCAAGCCAGGCCAATGCCGGATGCCGCACCGGTGATGGCTGCAACCTTGCCTTCAAAGCTATCGGTCATGTGAGGCTTCCTCCCTACAGTCATTATGCCTTTGTCAATCGAACGTTTGTCCGATCTCTTGTTTTGCGTCCCTGAACGGTGATGGACGCTTTTTCGGCCTCAATCTCAGAGCGCCTTGCCGTCCGCAGTGAAGAGATAAATGTGCGCATGGTCGATATCCGCGCTGATTGTCTCGCCCTGCGTCACATCCGGCCGGCCGTTCACCACAATGGTGACTTGTTCTGCTGGCGTACGGGCGTAGACCTGGGTAGAGCCCCCCAGATTTTCGGCGAAATCGAGGGTGAGGTTAAGCATGGAATGGCCGGTGCCGATCCTGATATGCTCGGGCCTAAGGCCAACGGTGACGATATCTCCGGGGCGGAGCGTGTTGCTTCGCGGATGGCTGAGCACGAGGCTTTGCCCTTCAAATGCGGGATGCGAAAGACGCAGGCTCGTCGCATCCGCACCCTCGACTTTAGCGGCCAAGAAGTTCATTTTCGGCGAGCCGATGAAGCCTGCGACAAAGGTATTGGCTGGACGGTCGTAAAGTTCTGTCGGAGAACCGATCTGCTCAACCAGACCGGCGCGCAGAACCACGATACGGTCTGCAAGAGTCATCGCCTCTACCTGGTCATGTGTGACATAGACCATCGTGGCGCCGAGATTGCGGTGAAGCTTGGCAATTTCGACGCGCATCTGGCTTCGCAACTCCGCATCGAGGTTGGACAGCGGCTCGTCGAATAGAAAGATTTTCGGATTGCGTACGATCGAGCGGCCAATGGCGACGCGTTGGCGCTGGCCACCGGACAAGGCGCGTGGTTTGCGTTCGAGAAGCGGCTCGATCTGAAGGATGCGGGCGGCATCGCCGACGCGTCGTTTGATCTCCTCTTCGGACAGCTTCGCCATGCGCAGACCGAACGCCATGTTGTCGAACACGCTCATATGCGGATAGAGCGCATAGGACTGGAACACCATCGAAACTTCACGCTTGGCCGGCTCTTCGTAGGTTACATCCTTTCCATCGATCAGGACCTTACCCGAACTCACGTCCTCCAATCCGGCAATCATGCGCAGCAGCGTGGACTTGCCGCAGCCAGACGGGCCGACGAAAACGACGAATTCCCCCTTGGACGCCGATATATCGACGCCCTTGATGACGCCAAGTTCGCCGAACTGTTTCTTGATGTTTTCCAGTTGAAGGAAGGTCATTCTTCGTTACTCCCAATCTGTGAGCGGTTACCGCGCAAGCGGTGCGACGCCCGCTTGACTATTGACGTTTGCTGCGGTTCGGCGGTGCATCCCGCAGAAGCGCCTCCGCGGATGCCTGATCTGTCACCAGTTGCTTGACGTAACCGGCACGCAGGATCGCGCGGATGATGTTGAACTTGTAGAGGCCGCCCGAAGCCAGGATCGAATGCCGCACCGCTTTAAGATCCTTCAGTGACAGAGAAAGGACGCGCTCTGCCAGCGGATGATCGATCGGGTTGCCGTCCTCGTCGAGAAAGACACCGAGCAGATCTCCGATCGCCCCGGCGTCCAGGAGCGAAGTAATGTTCTCCGATACGGTCGGCGTCTGGACCAGCAGCGAGCGGGGCGTCATGTCTCCGCACGAAACGAGCGCGATGTCGACCGAGGTTGCGCGCCGCATCGTCTCGCGAATGCCATGATGGGACAGAAGCGCTTCCCGGCTTTCCGCTGTCGGAAAATAAAGCGGCGCCGTCAGATACCAGCATTCGGCGGAAATCGCGCGTGCGTAGCCTGTCGCAACCTCGAATGTGCTCGAGCCTGAACCGCGCGTCAGTCCGCCCATGATCGACGTGACCCAGCTTTCGGGCAGGGCGCGTGGCGTCAGTCGTTTGAGACCGGCGGACAGGGTTTTTCCCCAGCCCACGCCAAGCCCCATTCCATCCTGCAGCATTCCATCAAGCAAAGCACCGGCGGCCTCGCCGATCACGCGTTGATTTTCGGCGTCATCCGGCAGCGTGGGGGTCACACATGCGCCTTCCAGGCCAAAGCGTTCTTTCAGCTTATGCTCAAGATCGATGCAATCGGCCATCGGCAGACGAATATCGACCACGACGGAGCCATCTGTGCGGATCTGTCCAAGGATCTTGTTGACCCGCAGCCGGGTCAATCCCAACTGATCGGCGATTTCCTGTTGGGTCATGCCTCCAATGAAATAGAGCCATGCTACGCGGGCGCGGGTCTGCTGCGCATTGAAATCATCCGCAGCTACACCATTATCCGTTCCTTTGTTCACCATCATTGTCACTCCTGGCTTAAGCAAAGTCCTGCTTAAGGGTGCTGACGGTGCTCTTCAATGCGTCGAGTATGGAGACGCTGTCGCGTTCGAACGGATAGAAGACCTCAAGAAATACAGGGCAGGCCGAAAGACCTGTCCGCGCGAGCTCAGCCTTGACCTCGTGCGGCTTCACACGTCCCGCTTCAGTGAAGTCCCAATGCCGGTCCAGAATGAAGTCTGTCTGCTGGATATGAACAGCGGAAATCACGTCCTGCAGCTCGGCAAGCCATGGCTCCATCGTGTCTGCCTGCTGGCCATAAAGCGGTAAGATGGTGCCGTGGCCCCAGTCGACGCAGAAGGTCCAGGGTGTGGCGCTGCCGGCCGCATCTGTCATCATCCGCCGCGCTTGGGCAATCGTCCACGGCCATTCCCGGCGCATGGGCGTCGGCTCGACATAAAGCGCAGACAGGCCTGCGGCCTTTGCCTTTTGGCCGAGCCGCATCATTCTCTCGATCAGGCTATGATAGTCGCGTTCGTCGATGGCGTCAGCCTCGGTGCCATCCGGCCTTGAGGCAATGGCGCCCAAAGGACCGCCGACTGCGGGAATGCCTGCTTCGGCGGCGAAATCATAGGCGCGCTCCAGCCAATGTTCGGCGTAGGTCCGCACCTCTTCGTCCGGATGAAGCAACTGGTTGAAGGTGTAATGGGCCAAACCGATGAAGGCACTGTGAATAACGATACCGTAATCGGCGGCGGCATTGCGGACATCTTTGGCATGCCGCGATACGACTGCCGAAGGCCACATCGGGTCGACGAGATCGAAGGAAAACTGGATCTTGTCGAGTCCAAGAGTATCGCGCACGACAGGTGCCCAAAGCTGCGGCGTGATCCACCGCTTCACGCAGAAGGAAAGGTTGATGCCAAGCGGGTTCGATGCGCTCATTTGGTCGCTCCCATCGTCAGGCCGCGAACCATGTGTCGCGAAACGATCAGTGCGAAGATTGTCACCGGTAGAACGATGACTGTACCGGTTGCCATGATCTTGCCCCAGGGCAGCTCATAGCCGGACATGAAACTGGTGGCGGCGACGGGCGCCGTCTGGACATTGCGTCTCGTCAATACCAGTGCGTAAAGCAGTTCGTTCCAGGAGAAGATGAACGAGAAGATCGCAGATACCGCAATCCCCGGGGCACCAAGCGGTAGATAGATCTTGCGGAAGATCGTGAACTGATCCGCGCCATCCAGTCGCGCCGCCTGTTCCAGATCCGGCGGAATGGACTTGAACTGATCGGTGCATATCCACACGACGATCGGCAGGTTGAAGGTCAGGTAGATCAGAATGAGGACAAGATGCGTGTCGAGAATATTGAGCTGCAACGCTAGAATATAGACGGGCAATGCGAGGACGATCGGGCTCGTCATGCGGTTAGAGATGAACCAGAACCACAGGTCAGATTTGCCGCGAAAGTCGTAGCGGGCTAGGGCATATGCCGCAGGTGCCCCGAGTGCAACGGCGAGTGCCGTGGTGCAAATGGCGATGATCAGAGAATTACCGACGCCTCCAAGCACCTTGGAGTCGGCGAAAATCTCACGATAGTGATCGAGCGTCGGTGTAAAGAGCCAGACTGGCGGAGAGGCCAGAATGTCAGACTGCGACTTAAAGCTTGCCGAAACCATCCAGAAGAAGGGAAACAGCGTAAAGAGGACGACTGCGGTGAGCCCTAGAGCGTGTAGAACCTTGCCGGATGACAGGCGCATCAGTTCACCTCCTTATAGAGAACGCGGATATAGAGACGGCTGAGAAGGATCGTGATGATCAGCAGCAGGATCGCCTGGGCGGACGCCGTGCCAAGATCGAACACGCGAAAGCCGATACGTTGAATGTAGATCGATACGAGATCGGTCGCCGATCCGGGGCCGCCACGGGTCATGACGAAGACCATGTCGAAGAGCTTCAGAACGTCGGCCGAGCGCAGGATCAACAGGGCGGTCAGTCCCGGCATCAGATAGGGAAGTTGGACGAAGCGCAGCAAGGACAGCTT
This sequence comes from uncultured Agrobacterium sp., assembly GCA_913777615.1. Classification (GTDB taxonomy): domain Bacteria; phylum Pseudomonadota; class Alphaproteobacteria; order Rhizobiales; family Rhizobiaceae; genus Agrobacterium. The sequence continues at coordinate 44,006 of CAJYTK010000021.1, forward strand.
CGATGAGGTTTCTAGCCGCGCAGCCTCCTCGATTTCACCCGGCACCATGGAAAGCCCGGCCAGGAAGATCAGGGCGCAGAAGGGTGTCCATTGCCAGATATCCATGATCGCGATGGCTGCGAAGGCGCCGCTTTGCGATCCAAGCCAGTCGATACCGCCGATCCCAAGGACATCCAGAAACCAGTTGGCGACGCCGAAATCACCGTTGAAGATCAATCGCCCGATAAGGCCCACAACGGCATAGGTGGTCGCAAGCGGCACGACGAGCGTCACTCGTGCCAGCGATTTGAGGAAACCCATGCCCGGCTTGTGCAGTAGGAGCGCAATCATCAGGCCGAGCACGATCTCGATCGGCAATACGGTGACGTAGAATTTGGCAGTCAGGAACAATGACGCCCAAAATGTGCTGTCCGACAGGACGGACGCGTAATTTTCAAACCCGACGAAGGGGAAGCCTTCGCGCGGGCGCGCGATGTTGTAGCGACGAAACGATGTCACCAATGCAAATATCGTCGGGTAGATCCCGATGATGAACAGCGTCAATACCGCGGGCGCCAGAAACCAGAATGGTGTCCACCGGCCATAGCCGCGGTTTGGTCTGGAGGTGGGTTCTGACATCGGTCTTTCCTCTCGATGCATAGCAGGCGTGGGCACTGCTTTCGCCGCAATGCTCGGCTTTATTCAAGGTTCGTGTGATTGGCGCGCATCGCCTGGGGCGTCACGTTCAGACGGTCACGAACGGCGAGAACGAGAAGCTCGAAAGCAATGTAGAGCGCGCCCTCATAGAGCGATCCCATCGGCAGGACCGATTGCGTGTCGCCCTGATCGTCGGCCATGGTTTGCGCCGGTATATGCAACACACAATCAGCCTGGCTTGCCGCCGTGCCTTGAGGTTGTGCCGTCACGACGAGAATGCGGGCACCAGCGTTGCGCGCAACGCCGATCAGGGCCGAGACGGTTGAGAAATCGCCAGGCCCTGCTGAAACGATCAACAGATCGCCTTCAGCCACGGGCGGCGTGGTCATGTCGCCCACCATGGCGCAATGCAGTCCCAGATGGAAAAGGCGCATTGCCAGTCCCTTGATCTGGAGACCTTCGCGCCCGACCCCATAGAGGGCGATCCGCCGAGCTTTTGTGATTTCCGCAACTGTCGCTTCGAATTGCTCCGTGGCGATGTCGCGCAGGCAGACGCCAATCTCGGCAAGGGCTTGGTCTGAGAGATGCAGCATGGATCGGTTCCGGTTAAAGGATCGGCAGGGGGTGGTGACAGCAGTTGCCGCCACCCCCTGCCGTGCAATGACCTCTTGGAGATTTACGCTATAGGGTTACTGCAACAACTGCTTCTTGCCGTCGTAGTAGCCTTCCTTCTTCAGGATATCCTCCATGCGCGTGCCGATTTCCTTCGATCCTGCTTCGACCGAAACCTCGCCGAGCATCATCTTGGAACCCCACTCGGCAACGACTTCGGAGATGGCTGGCCATGCCGGGAAACGTGGACGGAATTCCGGAACGCCCTTCTGCCAAGAGGCGACCATCGGCTCGACGAACTTGTACTTCGCCTTGATCTCCGGGTCGTTGTAGACGGACATACGGCCGGAAACGCCGCCAGCTTCCACATAGGCCTTGGCGATGTCCTCAGAGGTTGCCCACTGAATGAACAGCCAGGTCGCCTTCTTCTGCTCTTCGGTGGCCTGCGCGGCAACCGCCAGAGAGAAGCCGCCAAGGGCAGGGAGACGGCCAGCAGGGCCTGCGGGTTCCGGCGCTACTGCGAGGCAGTCTCCGAGCTTGGAGGTGGCAGGATCGACGAGCGTACCGTAGAAGGCAGACCATTCCGTGATCATTGCGACCTGACCTTGGGCCAGGGCGTTGACAGCTTCTGCGTGGTCGAAGGACACGATGCCGGGTGGCATATATTTCATCAGATCCTGACGGAAGTTGAGGCCAGCCTGGCTTTCCTTGCTCATCAGGTTGGACTTGAACTGCTTGTCGAGCAGCGAGCCACCGAAGGGCCAGAGCATACGCATGAAACTGTCGGCCGACTGCGTTTCTCCGCGCAGCGATTGCAGGGCGTATGCATATTGGTTCTTCGATGCATCGGTCAGCTTTGGCGCGTAAACCTTCATCAATTCGTCCCAGGTTGCCGGTGGCTTGTCGAAGCCGGCATCCTTGAGCTTGCAGGAGTTGTAGAACATCAGGCCCGAATAGTTGTCGAAGGGCAGGCCGTATGTTTTTCCACCCCAGGAGCCGAACGCATCGAGCAGAAGTGGGAAGAAACCATCCAGCTTGAGGTTCGGATCTGTGATCGACTTGTCCTTGGTGAAATTGTCGATCGGGTCGATCCAGCCGTTTTCGGCAAATTCGCCGATCCAGACGAGATCGACCAGGGCCATCGTGAGATCGCCTTGCGAGGTGAAGTTTAGCACTTCCTTCTCGCGCGTATTCTCATAAGGAACGATTTCGTAGTTGACCTTGATGCCGGTCTTCTTTTCGAAATCCGGAAGGAGCTTGATGATCGCACGATAGCCGGGGCGATCCAGGAATATGCCGCTGATCTCCGTACCCTTCAGCGGCTTGGCTGCGTCTTCCAGCCAATCGGCATGCGCCAACATCGGCGCACCAGCGGCTCCCGCAGCCAGCGCCAGAACGCTGACGCACACTCTCAACAAACGTTTCATGCCACTCCTCCTATCGTGCCCGCCTTATGACGCAGGCTTGTTTCAGTCTTCGATCGCTTGCGACATGCGCGCAAAAGAGCATTGCTCGCCCTCGGCGCCGCCTCTTCCCAAAACTGCTTTTTCCTCCCGAAGCCGTCGCCTTGGTCACGCCTCACCATTTGCGCCATCGGCGCACTCGCGAAGAGTTATCAATGGTTTGGGCTCGCCGTCCTCTCGGCGGGAATGTGCAATCGATACACATGTAAATTTATTTTTGCAATAGTAATGATGGGGCAATTGTGATTTTATCGACGTCGTTCAAGGCAGAGGCGAATATGACGACGAACGCATCAGAGCGAACTGAAATCGATGACCGCAGAGCGCTTGCCGAGCGCATCGCAAAAGCCGCTGGAGCCAAAGCTCGGGGGTTTCTTTTGAAGCCACATCGACTGGAAACCACACAAAAATCCTCGACCCAAGACCTGGTGAGCATCGCGGACCGGACCACGGAAGCCTATCTTCGCAAAGCGATTCAGAAGCATTTTCCCGATGATGGTATCGTCGGGGAGGAAGCGGGCTCCACGCGCGGAACCTCGGGCTATATTTGGGTGATTGATCCCATTGACGGGACGATGGCCTTTCTTGTCGGGCAGCCAAACTGGTCGGTTTCAATCGCGGTTCTTAAAAATGCGGAACCGGTGGTCGGGGTGGTGTATGCCCCTGTGCTGCGCGAGCTATACGTCGGCCAGACCGATCGAGGCGCAACGCTAAACGGTCGATCTCTTTCCATCAATCAGGACTGGACGATCCGCTCGACAACGATTGGTTATGGTGGGACCGAACGCGCCGATCCGATTGAGGTCGGTGCATTCGTAACCCGGCTTTATCAGGAGGGAGGCGTTCTCTTTCGCGTAGGCTCCGGCGCACTCATGCTGGCCTATGTCGCCGCCAACCGGCTTGCTGGCTATTACGACCCGACCCTTTACTGTTGGGACTGTCTTGCTGGCGTTGCGCTTATTCGTGAGGCGGGAGGGTTGGCGGAGTTTGCCGGGGACCTGACGAAGCCGGGTCCAATCTGGGCCGGCAACCAGGGCGTCTTTGAGCACCTGAAGCGGCTTAGCGCGTGACGCGCAGCTTCGGGTAGTACTGACCGGTTTGGATCACGCCTTAAAGACCGGCTCGATCCCGCAGTCCAGAAGCTGTGGATCGATACCAAGCTCCATCTCGATGAACATGGAATCGACGAAGTCGATCAGCGCATCGGTGGCGCTAAGCGCCTTAGCCAAATTCCGGTTCGCGACGGCGTTCAGAACAGTTAGGTGACAGTCGATGGTCGTGGACAGATTGGATTTCTCCGGCGTCAGATTGTGGTGAATGAAACCGATGCGTCGATAGATGGTGTGCAATGGTCGCAACGTATGTTCGAGAAACGGCTCGCCGGAGGCAGACAGCAGAAGCTGGTTGATGCGGCGATCCAGCACATTGAACTCGGCGAGGCTCATACTATCGCTTCGCTCAAGCAATGTGCGTTCCATATGCAGGAACTGATTGCGGTGCGAAGGACTGGCGTGGTCGATCGCCATTCGCACGACAAACCGTTCTATGTCGCGCCGTAATGGCAGAAGGCGGCGCTCCCTTCCCAAATCTATGGGTGCAACCTTTAGACCATGCCGTGGAAGAACGATGAAAAGCGTATCTGCAGCGAGCTGGCTGACGGCGCTATGAACAGGTGTGCGGCCAAGTCCCGTTGCATCCTGCAACTCACTCAATGTGAGTTGCATCCCCGGCTTGAGCTCGCAATTGATAAGCCGTTCTTCGATGCGCTCATACGCAAGATCGAAGAAATTGATCCTGTTTGCTCGCTTTGGCGCAAGGCTATCCGTGCGTTTCGGTGGGCTGCTTTGCTTGGGTATGGCCATCGCCGGCTTCCTTGCCTCGCACCAGTGAAGAGCATCTCTTCGAAGACCGTTAAAACATGTTGTGATATTTCACAAGTCTCACTAATGTCGTTTTCCTTGATCGGCTCGGAGGGGGCGTTGCATTGGCATGTCATGTCAGCAACGCCTGCGCCGCTTTTGGGGGATGAATGAATGAAAATCACGTCTGTCGAGACATTGAGAACGGAAGAGTTCGCCAACGTGCTGTGGGTGCGTGTCCACACGGACGCAGGCGTGATCGGTCTGGGAGAAACCTTTTACGGTGCCGGTTCGGTTGAGGCTCATATTCATGATGTGCTTGCTGGCCGCCTGCTTGGCCAGGATCCGCTGCGGATCGAAGCGCTTGCGCGTGAACTGGTGAACCTGCCAATGGCGCAGGCCTCTACCGGAGCGGAGTATCGTGCGGCCTCGGCAATCGATCTTGCCCTGTGGGATATCTTCGGCAAGGTCTGCGGCCAGCCTGTTCACCAGATGCTGGGCGGGCTCTGCCATGACCGCATCCCTGTCTATAATACCTGTGCAGGCTACGGTTATGTCCGCTCGAACAAGATCAAGCCGGTCGACACCTGGAATTTCAGGGACGATGCCGAGGGCCCCTATGAAGACCTGAAAGGGTTCATGACCGATGCGGGCGCACTGGCGGAGAATCTATTGGAGCAGGGGATTTCCGCCATGAAGATTTGGCCGTTCGATCCCGCCGCGATCGAGAATGACGGACGCTTCATAACCGCCGAACAACTGCGTTCAGCCATCAAGCCGTTTGAGCAGATCCGCGCTCGCGTTGGTGACAGAATGCGCATCATGGTCGAATTTCATAGCCTGTGGAATCTGCCCACCATCAAGCGGATCGCTCGAGAACTGGAGGCATTCGATCCGACCTGGTACGAAGACCCGATCCGGATGAACTCGGTATCGGCTCTTTCCGAACTCGCCGCCTCAACGAGCGTGCCCATCTGCGCTTCCGAGACGCTCGGCTCGCGCTTTCCCTACAAGGACATGCTTGAAGCGGGTGCAATCGGCATTGTGATGACCGATCTGGTTTGGACTGGGGGGCTGACGGAAGGCCGCAAGATCGCCTCTCTTGCCGACACATACCACAGGCCCTATGCCCCGCATGATTGTACGGGTCCCGTTGCTTATGCGGCTGCTGTTCACTCTTCCTTCTCGCAGACCAACACAATGATCCAGGAATCCGTTCGGGCTTTTTATACGGGCTGGTATAAAGAACTTGTCACCCACGTCCCGGTCATCGAAAACGGCTTCGTCTTGCCGATGGAAGGGCCAGGCCTCGGCACCGAATTGCTGCCGCAGGTTTTTGAAAGATCGGACCTTAAGGTTCGACGCAGCACGCTTTGAGGAGGAAACGATGAGCAATCAATCCATTTTCGATTTGAAGGGTCGCACAGCGCTGATAACCGGCTCCTCGCGCGGTCTGGGTCGCGCCATGGCCGAAGGTCTTACCGCTGCCGGCGCTCGCGTCCTGATCAATGGGACCGATACGTGTCGTGTTGCACAGACGGTGGCTGAGTTTCGCGGCGCCGGTTATGAGGCTGATGCTGCGTCTTTCAACGTGACTGTGGAAGAGGAGGTCAAGGCAGCGTTTGAAGGGCTGGACGCTGCAGGCGTTGCGGTGGACATTTTGGTCAACAATGCCGGTATTCAGTATCGCAAGCCTATGGTCGAGCTTGAAACGGCGGATTGGCAGCGGGTCATCGATACGAACCTGACAAGCGCCTTCGTCATCGGGCGCGAGGCGGCGAAACGGATGATTGCCCGCGGTCATGGCAAAATCGTCAACATAGGATCGCTGACCAGCGAACTGGCCCGCGCAACGATCGCGCCCTATACGGTCGCAAAGGGCGGGATCAAGATGCTGACCAGAGCCATGGCGGCGGAGTGGGCACAGCACGGAATTCAGGCGAACGCGATCGGTCCCGGCTACATGCTGACGGATATGAACGAGGCCTTGATCAGCAATCCCGACTTCGATGCGTGGGTGAAGGGTAGAACACCATCGAAACGATGGGGCAAGCCGGAAGAACTGATCGGCACCGCCGTTTTCCTCTCCTCCTCCGCATCAGATTACGTCAACGGCCAGATCATCTACGTCGATGGTGGCATGTTGGCGGTTCTTTAGCTTCTCTTAGTCACCGATGAAGTCGAGCGACCTCAAGGTTATTGATGAGCTTCCAACAGCAAGCGAGTTGCTGGAAGCCATCTTCAATCGAGTCTGCAAAATCCCTTTCGAACATCCACAGTCGACAAATTAAACTCTCAGCTTTTCGTCCTGCCACAGACGAAATCCACCGTCGAAAGCGAGTTTATTGTCGCCGCGACGGCACTTCGGCGGAAGTGAATCGAGCTTTTCTACGTTGCCGCCACCGATGACGACGTAGTCGGGTTCAAGGGCGTTCGTAAGCGTCTCGACGACATCGAAAACCCGCGTCTGCCACTTCTTGTGACCTTTCTTCTCGCGATAGGCTTCGCTGATATAATGCTCGTAGCTCTTGCCCTTTCGGTAGGGAAGGTGAGCGATCTCCATGGGTTGCGCAACGTTCTCCACGATCATTGCTGCGCCAAGCCCGGTGCCAAGTCCGAGGAACAGCATGCGTCCATCCTTGTAGGATCCGAGCGCTTGCATCAGCGCGTCGTTGACGATGCGGGTGGGACAGCCAAAGGCGGCCTGATAATCGAACCCGACCCAGCCGTCAGCCAGGTTTACAGGCTCTCGAAGCGGCTTGTCATGCACGACCGGTCCGGGATAGCCCATAGAGACAACGTCATATTTCAAGCCGTCCGCCATCGCCTTCACGGCAGCGACCATGTCCGCCGCTGTCATGGTCTTGCCGCTGACTGCTTTCTTCTCTTCGCCGCCTGCACTGGAAAGGATCTTGACGTGACTGCCGCCGATATCGATGGAAAGGACAATGCGATCTTTGCGTTCTGAAACATCTTGCGTCATACGTCTTCTCCAATCACTCAAGCAGGGTCCACCCAGCCTCCAGGAGGTGCGAAAGTCTCCGTGCCCTCAGGTCCCCACGTTCCGGGTTTGTACGTCGGTGGAACAGTCTTTTCGTCCAGGATAGGCTCTACAATCTTCCAAGCCAGCTCCGCCGCATCCTGACGGGTGAAGAGTTGCCTGTCACCGGCCATGGCGTCGCCTATCAACCGTTCATAGGGCGCCATGTCACCGGTGCCGTCATCCACTGCGGTCAGCTCGACGGCTTCTCCTCGCATCTTTTCACCCGCAGCCTTGCGACGCGCGCCAATGCCGATCGAGATATCCGGCCCAAGCCGGAAGCGAATATAATTGGCAGAAGTGTCGGTGATCTCGTCAAAGAGGGTCACGGGCGGTCGCTTGAAGCGCACCACGACTTCCGTTGCGTGGGCTGGCAGGTTCTTGCCAGCGCGGATGAAGAAAGGCACGCCGTTCCAGCGCCAGGTGGCAACCCGAAACCGAACCGCAGCAAAGGTTTCTGTGGCTGAGGCGGGCGCCACTCCAGGTTCGTCTGTATAGCCTTCGAACTGACCGCGCACCACATCGTCCTTCGAAAGAGGCGGCATGGCTTTCAGCACTTGCACTTTTTCATCGACCAGATCGTCGGATGCGCCGGAGGCTGGGGGCTCCATGGTCAGTAGCAAGAGGACGTTGACCAAATGGTTCTGGATCACGTCGCGGATGCAGCCGACTTCATCATAAAACTTACCGCGCCCCTTGATGCCGAAATCTTCGGCCATGGTGATCTGCACGCTCTCGACGTGATCGCGATTCCAGATCGGTTCCAGAAAGCTGTTGGCAAAGCGAAAATAGAGCAGATTCTGGATCGCTTCCTTACCGAGGAAATGATCGATGCGAAAAATGGCGTCTTCCTCGAAGACTTTATGCAGCACTTCGTTCAGCGTTTTTGCGGAAGCAAGATCGCGCCCGAATGGTTTTTCCACCATAAGCCGCGCATCTTTGGCGATACCCGCCTTATCCAGACCATCCGCAACCGTTTCAAACAGAGAGGGTGGTATTGCGAGATAATAAAGTGGATTTTTGTGACCAGCCAATGCCTCTCTCAGCTTGTCGAATGTCGACTGGCTGCGATAATCGCCGGAGACGTAGGAGAGCCTGTTCGCCATCTTGCTGAACACGTCCTCGTCGATCGCGTCCACATGCTTTGAAACGGCGTCTCTGGCACGCGCGATCAGTTGATCGCGCGTCCAGTCGTCGAAAGCAACACCGATGATTGGGGTGTCGAGGCTGCCTCGCTTCACCATCGCGTAAAGCGATGGGAAGATCATCTTGTGGGCGAGGTCGCCTGTCGCGCCGAACACCACCAGAACGTCGGACCGTTGCTGTGCCATCGCTGCATTCCTTTCGATTTACTTGGTCTTTTCCAGGTGACCGCCGAAAGCGTGGCGCATGGCGGAGAGAACCTTTCCAGCAAACTGTGCCTCACCGCGAGACGAGAACCGCTCGAACAGGGCCGAGGCCAAAACCGGTGCGGGAACGCCGGTTTCGACGGCTGCCTGCAATGTCCATCGGCCTTCGCCGGAGTCAGACACGCGGCCATCGTAGTTCTCCAGATGCGGGTCCTGTTTCAAAGCTTCCGCCGTAAGATCCAGCAACCAAGAGCCAATGACCGAGCCGTGTCTCCAAACCTCCGTGACTGCGGGAAGATCGACATCAAAACGGTAATATTGCGGGTTTGCCAATGGTGCCGTCTCGGCATCCGCTTCCCGCTCGCTATTGCCCGCATTTGCGGCCTTCAATATGTTCAGCCCTTCTGCGTAGGCTGCCATGACCCCATATTCGATGCCGTTGTGAACCATCTTGACGAAATGGCCTGCACCCGCAGGGCCGCAATGCAGATAGCCTCTAGGTGCAGTTCCGGTCTCTGGATCTTCCGCGATGTCCTGGCCGGCACCGGGTGCGAGCGACGCGAAGATCGGATCTAGCCTTTTCACGGCGGCCTGCGGGCCACCGATCATTAGGGAATAGCCGCGCTCCAGACCCCAGACGCCGCCCGAGGTTCCGACATCGATGAAGTCGACGCCGAGCGGCGCAAACTCCGCGGAAAGATTGATCGCCTCATGGTAGAGCGAGTTGCCGCCATCGATAATCGCGTCGCCATTGTCGAGCTTGGAGGCAAATTCGCGGGCAATTTTAGGCGTAATGGCCGCAGGCAGCATTAGCCAGACGGCGCGTGGTTTTTCCAGCTTGGCAATGAGATCGTCGGGCGATGACGCGCCCTTGGCGCCGTCCTTCACCAGAGCGGCCACATTGTCGGCGTTGACGTCGAAGACAACGCAGTCATGGCCCTGTTTCAGAAGACGGCGCACCATATTGGCCCCCATGCGGCCAAGACCTACCATTGCAATCTGCATATCATTCTCCATTTTCAACGCGTGTTTGAAGCGTTCGATTCATTTATGACGCGAACGGCAAAATTGGTGTTTTCCCAATGACCGGCATCTGGCCAGTAGAAGGTGAAGACGACCGTTGTTTCCTCGGTCGCGTGGCCCAGCGGCAGGTCGACGTAGTAGGTTGACAGCCCTGACGGCGCCATCGGTGCATCTGAAACGGTCGCCCAGTTGTCTGTGCTCCAATGCACCAGAGCCTTGGCTTCCGTTTCGATCCTGAGCGTCTTCCCAAGCGGGATCGAAGACAGGCGGTTGTTGAAGCGCCAAATGCGCAGACCGGAACCGGTTTTGTTCTTGATGTAGCGTTCCACGCCTTGAGGCGGCATATCGAAAACTGTGCCATCTTTCAACGACCGCAGAAGCTTGATGTGTTCGGAGTGGGCCCAAACCAGAGGCATAGCGCTGCCGGAAGGGCGTCCCGGGAACAACTCCTTTTCTGGAAGATCGTGGCCATCCCATACCTGTTCCGGCAACAGGCCGCCTGAACCTGCCGATTTTTCGAGCGTTGCCAGCAAGGCTTCAGCCGCTTCGCGCCTGCCCGCCGCCAGTTCGTAATGGGCGCGTTCACCGGCCAGTAGAGGCCATGGCCGCCCTTGGCCCGTCCCATCGAAAGGCGCACCATCTTCATGCTCGCCGTACCCGTCGCCCGTATAACGATACCAAAGAGGGCCTTGTGGTAGCTCGGCGCGCAGGCTGTGATCGATCGCTTTGATGGTGTCGAGTATATGCGGATCATCGGGGGCGCGAAGGCCGAAGCGGACCAGTGCCAGCGCATCTGGGCTCAATACGTCGGCTGCCGGCAGCAGGGCCCGATCTGGCGTCTGGTTGCGGATTTCAATTTTGCCCGACGCGCTGACCTCATCGGTGACGCCAATCGGTGCGATGCGGACATAGTGACCGGAGATGCCGACGGATGCGCAGAAATTTTCATCACCGGCGAATGTCCATGTCTCGATCTGTTCGTTCCAGCAGTCTGCCGTTTCACGAAGATGGTTGGATGCCACATCATCTCCCTCGAGCGAAAGCAAATCTGCCGCCGCCAACAACGCGGAGATTTCAACCGCCAGCGTGAACGGGCTGTAGCCCGCATCCTCTTCCCAGCGGTCCTCGCATGTCGCGGGGCCGTTGGTGATGATGTAATTTGCAGCGCTGCGTAGCATCGGCATGAAGCGTTTCAACGCCTTGGCATCGAGGTGTCCGGAACGGTGCAGCATATCTGTGAGCAGGATCGGAAAGGCACACTCATCCATCTGAATCCCTGGCCAATAGGGTTTCCCGTCAAGCCACAGGTTTTGTGGCCAGCGACCCGAAGGCTGCTGCACGAGACGAAGATAATCGAGGATGGCGATTGCTTCGTGCGCGTCACCTGCGGCGAGAAAACCACCGGCCGTCTCCACCAGATCGCGAGGCCAGACGAGGTGATATCCGCCTAGATCGTCATCGCCCTTCGAAAAGCCCCACGGAATCGAGAGGCTGGCAACGACCGCACCTGGGCGGTCGGCCGCTCTATGGGAGGCCAGAACCGCCGTGGACACACGGTAGGTATTCACGCCGTTTCGGTCTTTTCGATCAAGCGGCAAAAGCTTTTCCTGCCATGCCTGCCAGTTGGCGACATAGTGTTGCCTTGCCCCTTCAAAGCCGTTCTTCAGGCTTTCCGCTGCCGCTGCTGCGGCTTCGAATTCGGTCTGCCCGAAGCCGATGGCAAGGGTTGCCTCCTGGCGATCGCTGGTGAAATCCAGTTCTCCAGCAAGCGCGACGTTGCCGTCATCGGCACGCTGATACTGTTGTACAAGTCGCCCGTGCTCTTTCAACTGCCGCCAACCGTCCGATACACCGACAAAGCCGGCGCTCGTTGCGCGCCATGGGATGTCGCAAATCAGCGCGAGGTAACGAGAGCGGCCTGTGGCAAAAAGCACGGGCCTATCTTCGAACTCACCGATCCAAGCCGAATTCAACTGTCCAGCATTGACCAGATGCGGGGCGAGCAGTGCCGTAACCGTGTAGTCGGCTATATCGCCTTTCAGAGCGGTGAAGCGAATATGTTGCAGGACGCTGGCACGGCCAGGATCCGAGACGATCTGTTTCTCGATGATGTAAGACCCGTCACGCGCCGTGTTGGTTATCGAAAAGGCTGGAATTCCCGGAGCCGACGTTTTTGTCTGCGTCACACAATCGCGCTTTTCCTCGGAGAAATAACCGTCTTGACCGGTAACGACAAAGCCGAAGTCACGCGTACAGGCGCTATCGACACGCGGATAGTAGATCTCGTTAAGCACGCCGTGGCTCAGGGTGAACCATACTCTCGAATGCTTGGAAAGCGCAGTGCCGATTCCGTTTTTCGCGCTCGACGTCCAGCGCGCATCTATTCCGGGAGCACCGGGAGCGGTGTCCAACATGATCTGTCGATGTGCGGATATTACGGAAGAAGAGGCGTTCTGGTGAAAATCTGCCATTGCAATGCTGCCTTGATGTGCGGCGAAATGAAGACTGTTTTATCTGGCGCTCGAAAGGTGGGGTTGGTCCAGTCCTGTTAATATTTGTATTCCAACACCTCTAAGGTATTGCGAGCAAATTACGTTTTTGTAATTGTTGAAGAAGCTTGATGCATTCTCCATCCGTCTTTGGACCGTCGGTTTCACGTCTTCTTCAAATCCATTGCAACAACGAGATTTTCTCTGTTCGGTTGCATGGAGGAGATCTCGCCTATGAAGAGGCGCTGTGCGACAGAGGAAGCCGTATGATCGCCTGGAATCCATCTTGGCTATTTTTGAGCGCGATGCTCCCGCCATAGAGTTCGGTCAGTTCCTTTGCGATCCCGAGTCCGAAGCCACTACCATTCACGCTTTCGTCCAAGCGCATCCCCGGCTGAAAAGCTTGCTTGATCCTGTCGTCAGATATGCCAGGACCGTCATCGCCAATGACGATGTCGACGAAGCCCGCCTTCTGTATCGATGACAGGGTAACTATGGATGATGCCCACTTGAATGCATTGTCCAGGATATTGCCGAGAATCTCGTCCACGTCCTCGGGATCGCAGCGAACAGCCAGCCGATCTTCGACGTCGCACCGCACCGAAACGCTTTTGTCTCGGTAGATGTTCGACAAAACGAGAACGAGGTCGTTGATACGTGGGCGAAGAGGCACGTTTCGTTGCGCCACTTGCCCAATCGCCGATTTGCGCGCGTCGGCAAGGTGATGGCGGATACGGCGATCGATGCGCTGGACCAGATCCCTCAAACTTCCGTTCGGATCGTTATCGTCGTTCAGGCCAAGCGTCAGGCTGGCGACCGGCGTCTTTAGTCCGTGCGCCATATTGGCAAAATGGACACGCGTATCCTCAAGTCTGCGTTCGTTCAACGCGATGAGCCGGTTGATTTCCGAGCTGACCGGTTTCAGTTCCTCGACATCGGCAGCCGGAAGCGCTGCACGATTTCCGGCGGATATCTCTGCGACGTCTGCGGTTAGTCGCTTCAGTGGCTTAAGGCCAAACCTGACTTGCAAATAGGTTCCGATTAGAAGCGTGAGGCCCAGAAGCGCCATGGCCGGGACCAGCCACATGAGCGAACGAAATGCCGGATCCGTCAAGGCCGATCGTGGAGCCGATGCCGTGATCTCAACCTGTTTGTCGCCGATTGCGGCAAGCAATGTGCGCGTATACAGGTCGCGTCCGTTCTCATCTTCGAGCTCGCCCGGCCTGGGTCTCGGCGATGCAAGATCCCGCCAGTCTGCGGTACGCCTACCGGGTTTAAGATTGTGGTGGTCCAACGAGAGTGATGAGAGTGTCGACGCCCCGGAATTGATCTGCCAGTACCATCCGGAGCCGGGCCGATCGAAGGGCGGCCCCTCCAGTTCAGATGCCAGTCCAATCTGTCCGGTTCGGTCGAGGACCAGCGCGCTGCGCAGACCTTCGATCTGAGTGTCCAGCCGCTGGTCGATTTGTTCGCGCACGACGCCTGCGACGATAAACCAGAGGATCACTGCCGCGACGAAAATGGCGCCCGCCACGAACGCTGCGGAAAAGGCTGTAAGGCGGCCGGCAATCGAGGTTGGGCGAATTGGAAATCTCATGACGATGAGGCCGTCATCATGTAGCCCCTGCCGCGCACCGTCTCGATAAAATCCGCACCGATCTTCCGACGCAGCCTGGCGATTATGACCTCGATCGAGTTCGAATCCACCTCGGCATCACCATCATAGACGCGTTCCATCAGCTCGCTTCGGTCCACCACGATTTCCTTACGCAAGATAAGGCAGGAGAGCACACGCCATTCCAGCGCGGTCAACTTCAGGGGAACGCCATCTTTTTCGAATGTGCCAAGCTGCGCGTTGAAGGTGATCGAACCACAGGTGACTGTGGCGCTGGCATGGTTGTTGGCGCGTCGCACCAGCGCGCGAAGCCGCAGCACAAGTTCCTCAACCTTGAAAGGTTTGGTGAGAAAGTCGTCGGCTCCTGCCTTGAAGCTTGCGACCTTGTCCGGCCACCCATCTCTCGCAGTCAGGACAAGAACAGGTAACGTTCGTCCGGCGTCACGCCAGGAGGCAAGAACTGCCACACCGTCGATCTTCGGAAGACCGAGATCAAGGACCGCGACATCGAAGGCTTCTGTCAGGCCCGCATGCTGTCCGTCTTCCCCGTTTCGAGCGACATCGACGACAAAGTGCTCTGCTCTCAGACTGCTGGCAATCCGGTTCGCAAGATCGGCATCGTCTTCAACGAGAAGGACACGCATGGGGGATGTCTACTCCGTGGGCTCGGGCTATTTACGGGTCTGACGCTTAACTCAAGCTGAACCGGTTGGTTCAGGGTGGTGGTGGCGGCGCTTTGGTAGAAAGGGGCATTCCACTCAAAAAGGAGACCAGAAATGTCTGTTACACCTGAAACCGAAAACAAGCATCACGATGAACTCAGCCATGCCCACCCGCATCCGAAAAAGCGTTCTGCAGCTGCTTTTACCATTGGCGCCATAGCAATCTTGGCCGTGGGCGTTGCTGGAGGTGCTGCTGCCATGAAGCTGACGCGACCGGCGGGAGAGCTTGCGCCCATTGCACCCGTTGCCATATCCGCCATGCCGGACGACAGCCTCACCAGCGTCAAGGGCAAAGTGGTGGAAATATTCGGCAACAAATTCATCATTCAGGATGATAGTGGGCGTGCGCTGGTGGAAACCGGGCCGGAAGGACGCAGCGGCGCGATCGTCAACAAGGATGAAGTCGTAACGGTTCAGGGCCGCTTCGACGACGGCTTTCTGCATGGAAGCTACATCGTCCATGAGGACGGCAAGACCGATCAACTAGGCCCGGCCGGTAAGCCGCCACGCGGACCAGAAGGTGGCCCTCGCGGACCGGAAGGCGGACCGCGCAGGCCATAAAGCGTTAAATAACGCTGATGGTTTCAAGATCACAGCAGGTTTGACAAAGGTCGCCCAAGATATTGGGCGGCCTTTTTTGCGATGGCTGGGCTGACTGTGGCAAGACGCGTCATCGTCTCGGCACAGCACCAGCAGTGGGTCAGCGTTTCACTAGGCCGTTTTCAGCAACAAGACGCCCTTCCTTGAAAACTTTGTGGCGTGTCGGAAAGGCAATTACGGCCTCGGGAACGTGCTCAGCCGCCAGGGATACGAAATCGGCCTTCGCGCCGATCTCGATGCCGTAACCTTCGAGCCTCAGGGCTTTTGCGCCCGCAGCCGTGACGACGTCGAAAGCTGCGCAGAGCTCGTCGTCGGTATAGAAGCCCGATCTGTAGCCGATGATCTCGGCGCGATGCAGCATGTCGCCATCGCCATAGGGCCACCAGGAATCGCGGATATTATCGCTGCCGCTGAAGACGGTCACGCCTTCGCGGCGGAGCAACGCGACCGGCGGAAAATTATGGTTGCCGGGCGCATTGGTCATGATCGAAACGCCGCTTTTGGCGATCCTGGCTGCGATCTTCTTGGCTGCATCCGGCGCAAGGTCTCCAAGACCGTAGGCATGGCTGACGGCGACATGTCCCTGCATGCCAAGCGCAACAGTCCGGTCGCAAATCTCTTCAATGGTGAAAGCGCCCATCGAGCCCGCATCATGCAAATGGATATCGATATCGACGCCATGCTTTTCGGCAACGCCGAAGACCACATCGAGGTGACCGTTGACGTCGCGATCGAAGCTTGCCGGATCGAGACCGCCGACGAGGCCCGCGCCAAGCCCGATGGCGGCGTCGAGAAGCTCGGGCGTTCCCGGACTTTTCAGGATGCCGCTTTGTGGAAAGGCCACCAGTTGGATATCGATCATATCCCGATATTCCTCACGGACAGCCAGGATAGTCTCCAAAGATGTCAGTCCGACAGAGCCATCGACCATCACATGGCTGCGCATCTGTGTCGTGCCTTTGGAAATGCACAAGTCCAGCTGATTGCGCGCGCGCTCGGCCATCGGCTCGGCCTTCGCCATGTTCTCGGCCTGGAATGCGACGCGCTCATGGACATCGAAGCCGTTGGTGCAGGGGCGATGCGGCACCCATTTGCCGCCATAAAAGCTGGTGTCGAGATGGATATGCCCTTCAACGAAGCCCGGCAGTATCAGATCGCCGGAAAGGTCGATGGTCGTTGCCGAAGACGCTGCTTCTCCGGCCGTGTCGATGGCCGTGATCCGGCCATTTTCCACATGAATGTCGCGCAGCGATCCATCCGCCAGCTTGGCATTGGTGAAAACAGTTTTGGTCATCGGGGTTTCCTTTCCATATATTTTATCATCCGGCATCAGCGCTTTCGCAGACGCATCACGACGTTCGTTTATTGTGGGGCCAGATGGCAGGCGACCTTGCCGCCGCCCTCTCGTGTTCGAACCTCTGGCGCAACCTGGCTGCAAAGTTCGGTTGCGATGGGGCAGCGCGGATGGAAGGCGCAGCCCTTCGGCGGATCGAGCGGGCTTGGTGGTTCGCCGCCCATCAGCGCACGGTCACGATTGGGGGCTGCGACATCGGGGATCGTTTGCAGCAGAAGCCGTGTGTAAGGGTGTTGCGGATTGGCGAAGAGCGCCTCGGTTTCCGCTTCCTCGACAATCCGGCCGAGATACATGACCGCGATGCGATCGGCCATATGTCGGACGACCGCGAGATTGTGGCTGATGAAGAGGTAGGTCAGGCCAAGCTCATCCTGCAACCTGCGCATCAGATTGAGGATTTGCGCCTGAACAGAGACATCGAGGGCCGAGGTCGGTTCGTCGCAGACGAGGAATTCCGGCTCGCTCGCAAGAGCTCTGGCAATCGAGATGCGCTGCCGCTGCCCTCCGGAAAACTCATGCGGAAACCGCCCGGCATCGTCCGGGGAAAGGCCGACGGTGCGGAGCAACTCCGCCACGCGCGCATCGATTGCGTCTTTGCCTTGCCGCAGGCCAAAGACCTGGATTGGCTCGGCGATGATATCGCCAACCCTCCAGCGCGGGTTGAGGCTGGCATGCGGATCCTGAAAGATCATCTGGGCTTCAAGCGGCTTGCCCCGGTTGGCACCTTTTTCGGCAGGCGCGAAGACGATGGCGCCCTCGCTCGGATCATAGAGACCTGTCACCAGCCGGGCGACCGTGGATTTACCGCAGCCCGATTCTCCGACGAGCGCGAGGCACTTGCCCTTCTGCACCGTGAATGTCACGTCCTGGACGGCACGCAGATAACGCTTCGGCTTGCGGTCGATGACGCGGTTGAGCCAGGGAGCGGAGACATCGAAGACCCGCGTCAGCTGATCCACTTCCAGCGCATTGTCAGAGCTTCTCATGCGACACCTCCATCGTGAACGAGGCAGGCGACGCTGCCATGATCATTGCGCACCAGCGCGGGTTTCGTCTGCCGGCAGCGGGGGCCGACATCCGGACAGCGGGGATTGAATGCGCAGCCCTGCGGAATGGCGTTTAGCCTTGGCATGGCGCCATCGATCTGAACCAGTCGCTCGACGCGAGCGCCGAGTGCGGGAATGGAACCCATCAAGCCGCGCGTGTAAGGGTGCTTCGGGTTGCGCAGCACCTCGTCGACCGGGCCGACCTCGATCACCCGGCCGGCATACATGACGGCGACGCGATCGGCGGTTTCGGCAATCACGCCCATATCATGGGTGACGAGCATGACGCCTGCGCCCTTTTCGCGGCAGAGCTTGCGCAGCAGCGTGGTGATCTGCGCCTGAATAGAGACATCAAGCGCGGTGGTCGGCTCGTCGGCGATGATCAGTTGCGGATCGCCCGCTAGCGCGAGAGCGATGACGACGCGCTGCCGCATGCCGCCGGAAAACTGGTGCGGATAATGGTCGATGCGCTCATCCGCTCCGGGTATGCCGACCTGTTTCAACAGGCCGATGGCGTGGGTGCGTGCTTCGGCACGGCTGCGATCCGAGTGCAGGCGGATCGTTTCAGCCAATTGCTGCCCAACCGAAAAGAGCGGATTGAGCGAGGTGAGCGGATCTTGAAAGATCGCGCCGACCATGCGGCCACGAACCGTGCTCATCTCCAGCTCGCTGAGATTATCGGTCCGCGTGCCGCCGATGCGGATTTCGCCGGCGGAGATCCGGCCTGGCGGTTCGAGCAGGCCAAGCACCGCCATTCCCGTCATCGACTTGCCCGCGCCGGACTCGCCGACGACACCCAGAATTTCGCCGCGCTCGACGGTGAGAGACACATCGGAGAGGGCGGTCAGGATGCCTTTGCGGGTGGGGAACTCGACGGATAGGCCTTTGACTTCGAGGGCCGGGATTGCTGCCGATGTCTGGTTGGCGGAGGTCATCGCGACACCTCGCTGGAGTGATGCGTGAGCGGATAGCTTGGCGGAAAAATTTCCTCGACCGGCGGATGCTGGAACGTTCGGTCCGGGTATTTGGCGACGAGACCGTCGAACTGGCGCTGTGCCTGGCCTCTGGCGGCGGTGAGGTCGATGCCCGCGACCTCTCCGTCGCGCATCGAAATACGGCCATCGACAATCGTGGCGCGGGTGACGCGACCGGTTGCGCCATAGACGAGGGTCTGGATGGGGTCGATCCGTGGCGCGATCATGCTGTCGGCCATGTCGAAGACTGCGATATCGGCCTTTGCGCCGGACGCGATACGCCCTAAATCCTGGCGTTTCAGCGCATCGGCACCGGCAATCGTCGCGGCATCGTAGAAATCGGCAGACGATCCGGCGTCACCACGGCCTTCGGCCAGCCGGTTCATCATCAGGCCGACCGACATGTTGAGAACCATGTCCGCAGGGGCAGTGTCCGTCCCCATGCCGATGCGGATGCCCATTGCCTTCAGGCGGGAGAAGCATTTGAGTGCCGATCCGTGGCGAGCGGAAACGAGCGGGCAGTGGGCGACGGTCACGCCATGGGAGGCGTAGCGCGCAAGGTCGTCCTCCGTCGCGACGGTCGCATGCGGGGCGATCAGGCGGGGGGATAGTACGCCAAGCCGATCCAGCCATTCCGGTGCCGTCACGCCATGCAGGCGGCGCATGGTCTGCAGTTCCATCTCGCCCTGTGCCATGTGCAGGCGAACGGGCATGTCCATATCATCGGCATGGGCGAAGGTACGGCGAAGCAGCGTTTCCGTGCAGGTCTCGACGCGGTCCGGAGCGAACATGCCGGATATCAGGCCGTTGGCGCTGCCGTGAACGCGCTTGGCAAAGGCTGCGGCCTCGGCCAATTCCGACAAGCCGCGCTCTTCATCGAAGACCGGCTTCATCGCACCGCGCTCATCGAGAATGACGCCACCACTGCGATAGGCAGGACCGAGCCAGACGCGGATGCCGAGCTCTTCGGCAGCCACCGCTGCCGCTTCGAATTCCGCCACCGTCTCGCCCCAGGTGCGATAGAAGAGCGAGGCGATTGGCAGTGCCGAGGTGATGCCGTTCAGGAGAAGCTGCGCAAAGGCGTAGCGTTTCTGGAAGGCGAGTTCGTCCTGGCTGTACATCTCGTAGGCGCGGGGTGCGTAGTCCGCGGCCCAGACGCGGCCCTTCTTCCAGCCAGGCTGGTTGTCCATGGCAAGCACGGTCGTATCGAGATCGGAGAGCGCGTCCAGATCGACAAAGCCTGGACCGATCAGGGCGTCGCCCATGTCGTAGCGGGCGGAAACCTCGCCTTCGAAATCGCGACCGACCCAGAGGATTTTGTCGTTTTCGATGACGACTTCGCCATCGGGAACGAGGCGTCGCCCTTCCGGCAGATCGGCGACGACGAAGCGGGCTTTAAGCGCCCAGCGACCCGGCGGTCTCTTGCCGAGCGGAAGCATCGACCGGGATGAAGGCGCGGTCATGGGCGTTCCTTCAGACTCTTGCCATCACGCGCAACGACATTGCCCGCGGTGACCACGAGCTTGCGGGGTTGATGCGTGACAATGGCCTCGCCGACGGTTTCCCCTTCGACGATGACGACATCGCCACGCCCGCCGATTTCGAGAGAATGCGCCTCGCGATCCATGGATTTCGCACCGCCCGTGGTGCAGACATCCAGCGCCCAAAGCAGTTCGTCATCGCGGCGAAGATTGTTTTTCATGCCAAGCAGCATGCTCCGCTCCAGCATGTCGCCATTACCATAGGGTCCCCAGGTATCGCGAAAGCCATCGACGCCCGCACCGAAGCGCACACCGGCGGTGCGCAGACGGCGCAGAGACGGCACTTCACGAGACGGTGGGGCGGTGGTGAGGATCGGCACGTCGAGTTCGGCGCAGGTGTCGATCAGCGCCTGCGTCATGTTCCAGTCGGGATGGCCGAGGCAAAAGGCGTGGCTGACGGCGACCTTGCCTTGCATGCCGAGCGCACGGGTGCGCTCGAAGATCAACTCCATGGAAAAGGCACCGAGCTCGCCGCTCTCGTGCAGATGGATATCGATGCCCTTGCCGTGTTTCTCGGCAATGGCGAAAATCGTGTCGAGATGTGCTTTCGGATCACGATCCATGCCGCAGGGGTCCAGACCGCCAACAAGATCGGCGCCCATCGCCATGCCGGCATCGAGCAGTTCCGCCGTTCCGGGGCGGCGCATCAGGCCCGATTGCGGAAAGGCGACGATCTCGATTTCGACGATGCCATCCAGCTGGCGGCGGGTCTCCATCACGCCTTCCAGCGCGATCAGCCCCTGGTCTGTGTCTATGTCGACATGGGTGCGGATCAGGGTCGTGCCATAGCCGACCGATTGCAGCGCCTGGCGCATCGATTGGGTATGGGCGTCCAACCCATAGTCGCGTTTCACTTTGCGCTCATTATCGATCTTGTCGATCAGGCGCGGTCCAACTTCGTTGACATACCAGGGGTAGCCCAGCAGCGATTTGTCGAGATGGGTGTGGGCATCGACAAGCCCCGGAATGGCGATACGTCCGCCGGCATCCTCGACGGTTAAGTCTGTGGCTGCGAGATCCTGACCGATGTCGGCAATCCGGCCGTCACGGATCAGAATATCGGCGGTCGCGCCACCCGTCGGTCTTGTGTTCTTGATCAAAAGGTCGCTCATGGACATTGTCTCCGGAGGGTTTCAGCGCAGTTTGGGATTGAGGGCGTCGCGCAGCCAGTCGCCGAGCACATTAATCGAGACGACGAGCAGGCAGAGTTGCAGGCCCGGAAAGAGCACGATCCACCAGAGGCCAGAGAAGAGGTACTGGTTGCCGATGCGGATCAGCGTGCCGAGCGATGGTTGCTCGGGCGGCATGCCGACGCCAAGAAAAGAAAGCGTCGCCTCGATGAGAATGCCGAGACCGAAATTCAGCGTTGCGGTGACGAGGAGCGGCGTGGTGGTGTTGGGAAGAATATGTTTCAGCATGACCTTCCATTTCGAAAGGCGGATCAGCCGGGCGGCCTGAACATATTCCTTGTTGCGCTCCACCATGGTCTGAGCGCGGACAGTGCGGGCATATTGCACCCAGGCCGATAGCGAGATGGCAAGGACGATAACGCCGGAAGCTCCCGCTTCCCGAAGCGACGGCGGCAGTGCCTGTCTCGCCAGTGCCGATACGAGGATGGCGATCAGCATGGTCGGCATGGAGAGAAGAACATCGCCCGTGCGCATCAACAGGCCATCAGCCCATTTGCCATGGTAACCGGCGACCAAGCCAAGCATCGTGCCGATGATTAGCGATACGAAAACCGAGCTTACGCCGATGATGATCGAGGCACGTGAGCCATAGAGGATGGCTGAGAGCACATCGCGGCCCTGAACGTCGGTCCCGAGAATGAAGGGCCACTGGCCTTCCGGCATCCAGATCGGTGGGATTTCAGCGTTCAGAAGATCGAGGGACGCGAGATCGTAGGGGTTCTGCGCGGTGATGAGCGGCGAGAAGAAGGCCGAGCCGATCAAGATCAGAAGCAGTATGGCTGCGGCAATGGCCGAAGGGTGGTGCCTGAAGCTCCACCAGAGATCCGATTGCAGGATCTTCGACAGTCGGGAGGCCCGAGGTGCTTGTGAGGTCTGTTCGATAGCGGTCATGACAGTCTCCTATTCACGCTGCACGCAGCCGCGGGTCGATGACGGCGTAAGCGATGTCGACCAGGGTGTTCAGCGTGACGAAGATGAAGGATACGATGCAGAGATAGGCGGCCATGACAGGGATATCGACAAAGGTCACGGCCTGCATGAAGAGCATGCCCATTCCCGGCCACTGGAAAACCGTTTCGGTCACCAGTGCGAAGGCGATGAGATTGCCGACCTGCATGGCGGTGAGTGTCACGACAGGCATGAGACAGTTCTTCAGCGCGTGGCGAAACCACAGAGCGCGTCTTTTGACGCCGCGTGCGCGGGCGAATTTGATGAAATCGGTTCTGAGCGTCTCCAGCATTTCGGCGCGCACCAGCCGCATCACCAGCGTGATCTGGAAGAGCGACAGCGACAGCGCCGGCAAGACGATGGCCGCACGGCCGGATGGAGTGAGAAGCCCGGTGGACCACCAGCCGATGCGAACGACCTCGCCGCGCCCGTAGCCCGGCAGCCAACCGAGTGTGACGGAAAAGGTGAGGATCAGCAGGATGCCGACGAGGAAGCTCGGGAGGGAGACGCCGACAATGGAGGAAAACTGCAAGGTCTCCGCCCACCAGCGTCCACGCCCGATTGCGGTGAAGACGCCGAGCGGTATGCCGATGGCAAGCGACAGGATGGTAGCGATGATCACCAGTTCGAAGGTCGCCGGAAACCGCTCCGCAATCAGCGTCAGGACGGATTGCTGATTGCGCCAGGACAATCCGAATTCGCCCTGTGCGGCATTGGTGACGAACCGGGCATATTGAACGAGGAAGCCGTCGTTCAGCCCAAGGCGTGCGCGCAATTCGTCGCGTTCGACCTGGGTGGCGCTTTCATTGACCATGATCTCCACCGGATCGCCGAGGAAACGGAAGATCAGGAAGGCGAAGAAGGCAACCGTGAGCATCACGAGAACGGCGTTGCCGATCCGCTTGATGAGGAAGGCGAGCATGACACCCTGTCCTTTGTCCGAAAAAGAGAAGTCGACCCTCGCAGCACTTTTGTGCAGCGAGGGTCATCCGCTGTTACATTTTCACCAGCCAAAGGCGTGGAAGGTTGTCGGAAAAGAGCGGGAAATCCTTGACTTTCGCGCTGGTGGCCCAGGCAAGCGGCTGCTGGTGCAGCGGGATCATCAGCGCGTGTTCCTTGGCGATCTTCAGGGCATCTGCCGAAAGCGCCAGACGCTTGGTCCGGTCGAGCTCTACCGCCGAGGCTTCCGTAACCCTGTCAAATTCCTTGTCGGACCACCCACCCCAGTTGAAGATGCCAAAGGACCCTTCCTTGGTGTGAAGAACCTGTGAGGTCAGGCTGTAGGTATCGAGCATCGGCAGAGTTGCCCAGCCGAGTGTATAGACATCGACCTTTCCTCCCGACCGCTTCGGTGTCTGCACGGCGCGAGGCCCCTGGTCGATCTTTGGCTTGAGGCCAATGCGCGACCACATGGAGGCGACCGCCTGGCAGACCTGCTCTTCATTCACCAGAGTGTCGGAGCAGTTGAAGTCGAACTCGAAGCCTTCAGCGCCTGCTTCCTTAAGGAGGGACTTGGCCTTCTCCGGATCGGCCTTGACCGGCGTATCGAGAGCGGCGTCGTAACCGGGAATCTGTGGAGCGACCAGCGTGCCGGCATTGCGGGACTTGCCGCGCATGACGCGCTTCTGAAGAAGGTCCAGATCGATTGCGAGCTGCATGGCCTGGCGGACACGCAGATCTTTCATCGGGTTCGGTGCGCCGGAAAGCAGCGTGTCACGCTGGCTGAAGCCGATCATGACGGTGCGTAGATCGGTGCCTTCCAGAAGCTTCACCTGAGAGGCGGCTGCTTCCAGGCGCGGCAAATCCTGAACCGGGGCCTGGTCGGTGAAGTCGATATCGCCGGAGAGAAGCGCGGCAACGCGGGTAGCACTGGAGGCAATCGGTGTCAGTTCGATGCGATCGATATTGTGTTGAGGCTTGTCCCACCAGCCATCATATTTGACGAATACCGTCTTGGCGTCAGGCTGACGGCTTTCGACCTTGAATGGACCGGTGCCATTTTCATTATAGGTCGCATAGCCTTCGGTGCCGGAGCCAACATCCGTCGGCGCTTCCGCCTTGTTGTCCTTCAGCCACTTGGCATTGAAGATATAGATGGTCGTCAGGTCGTTCAAAAGTAGCGGATAGTTCGCGGTGACATCGATTTCGATCGTGTGAGCGTCGATGACGCGCGAGCCCTTATAGGCCGGGATATTGCCACGCAGCGGTGACTTTGCATCGGTCGCGCGCAGGAGCGATGCCTGGACGTCGTCCGCAGTAAAGTCGGCACCATTGTGGAATTTCACGCCTTCGCGGAGCTTGAAACGCCATGTCGTAGGCGAAATGATTTCGTAGGATGTGGCGAGCGCCGG
This sequence comes from uncultured Agrobacterium sp., assembly GCA_913777615.1. GTDB lineage: Bacteria > Pseudomonadota > Alphaproteobacteria > Rhizobiales > Rhizobiaceae > Agrobacterium. The sequence continues at coordinate 68,818 of CAJYTK010000021.1, forward strand.
CTCGAGCTTCAGATTGCGGTCATAGCGCATCAGGCCTTCATAGGCGTGGTTGAGGACGCCAAGCGCAAAGCTGTCGCCATAAGAATAAGGATCGAGCGAGCTGATATCACGCGAAGCACCCCACTTCAGGGTGTTTGCCATGGCTGGCACGGCGAGAGTTAAAAGTGCCAGGCTCGTGCTCAGTAGTATGCGTTTGCTCAACATTGTGGTCCCCTTTTATTGGATACATTCTGCATTCAAATGCGCAATGAACTGCATGCAATTTGTGTTGCGGTAACCGTGATACACTCGGTTTCGCTTGTCTATAGCGCCATTCTATGTGGCTTGGGCTAGAAGCTAGGAGAACTCGTATGCAATTTCAAGCCAAAAATTGTATGCAATAAAATAAGCTAGATTAGATACAAAATTTGTGCGATACACGCGTCAAGTGTATACGAACGAGATTTGATGCGATGTCCACCAATCTGACCAGAAGCGACGCGATATACGCCTCGCTGCGTCGCGCCATCCTTGAACAGGCGCTGAAGCCCGGTACAAAGCTCCCAGAAGATTCGATCGGCGATACGTTTGGCGTCAGTCGGACAAGTGCTCGCAATGCCTTGGTGCGGCTTTCATCCGACGGTCTTGTGGAGATCAAGCCGAATCGTGGTGCTGCCGTTGCTATGCCGACACTCGAAGAGGCCGTAGAGGTCTTCGCGCTTCGCCGCTGCCTGGAGCGGGAGGTGATCGACCGACTGTGCAAGCGCATGCCAAAGGACGGTATCGATGCTCTGGTCAGTCATGTGCGGGAAGAGGAGCGCGCTTTGCGCGCATCGTCGCCGCGTTCCATCCGCCTTGCTGGCGAGTTTCACATCCTGCTGGCGGAGCTGACAGGCTCCAAACTGCTGATAGAATTCATCATCCAGGTCGTCTCACGGTCGTCGCTGATCCTCGCGCGCTTTGGCAGGCCGCATTCGGCAGAATGCGGTATCGATGAGCATATTCAATTGATCGAGGCATTGAAAAAGCTCGATGTCGAGGCGGCGACCCACATCATGGATCACCATCTGCATGCGGTTGAAGAACGCGCCAAGGCAGATGACGAGGATGACGGTCCGGACATCGGCGAAATCCTCAGCCGTTACATTTCGGCCTCCGAGTAGGCGATCAGATGGCGGCTTATGATTTCCATTCGCGTGAGGCCGCTCATACGGCCAAATCCCGCCAAGGCATGGTCACGACGCCCCATCGCGCAGCAAGCGAAGCCGGTGCAAAGGTACTGAAACGCGGCGGCACGGCAATAGAGGCCGTTATCGCAGCAGGCGCAGCGCTCACGGTTCTTTATCCCCATTTTTGCGGGCTCGGCGGAGATGCGATCTGGATCGTCGCAGATACCGAAGGCCGCCGTCAGGCGATCATGGGTATCGGACAGGCTGCCGAAAGCCTGCCAAAGCTCGATGCGATCCCGACGAGAGGTCCTCTCTCGGCACTCACCACGGCCGCACTCGTCGATAGTTGGGGCGAGGCGTTGAATTATTCCTGCATCCATTGGCAAGGTCGCGAAAGCTTCTCCAGCCTACTGGGCGATGCGATAGAATTTGCAAGCGGCGGCTTTCCTGTCAGCCAATCCCAGGCGCACTGGCACGCGTTTCGCGAAGGCGAGATCGAGGCATGGCCCGGGGTATCAAGCGTCTTCGTCAAGAGAGGTATTCAGCGTCAACCGCAATTAGCCGGTGTGCTGAAAGAGATTGCCCTTCACGGGCATCGTGCATTTTACGAGGGTGATCTTGCTCAACGGATGGCGGCAGGTCTTGAGGCGGCTGGCAGCCCGATCCGCAAACGCGACCTGGAGAGGACGCATGCCGGAATGGCTGAGCCCTTGTCGCTCATCTACCGCGATGTCGAACTTCTGGCGCCGCCGCCGCCCAGCCAAGGCGTCTCGACGCTTTCGATCATGGGCATCCTTTCCAATTTCGCGATGCAGGATGTCAGTCCGAATTCCCCTGATTTTTACCATCTTTGTGCTGAGGCGATAAAACAGGCCTTTCTGGAGCGTAGCGGCATCGCCGATCCCGATCATGTCGTTCAGGATTGTGCAGCCTGGCTGGCGAAAGATTTTCTGGCCGCAAAGGCGGAAAAGATCGATCGAAATGTCGCCTTGCCTTGGCCTCAACCATTCCGTCATGGCGATACCGTATTTCTGGCCGCGACCGATGCGAAAGGCCGGTCCGCCAGCGTGTTGCAAAGCACCTATTATGACTGGGGCAGCGGCGTTCTGCTGGAAGACACAGGCATCCTGTGGCAAAATCGCGGCGCTGCCTTCAGTGCCGATCCGGCCAGTATCAATGCGATCGCGCCTGGCAAGCGTCCCTTTTACACGCTCAATCCCGGCATTGCGTTGCGTGAGGGAAAGCCGGCCATTCTTTATGGCACGCAAGGTGCCGACGGTCAGCCGCAAACACTGACCCTTCTTCTGAGCCGATTGATCGACCACGGCTTCAGTCCTTTTGAAGCGCTTTCCGCTCCACGCTTTCTTTTGGGTCGTACCTTCTCGGATAGTCGCGACAATCTCAAGATCGAACAATCTGCTGGTGTCGAGGTCCTCGATACTCTCGGTTCTTACGGCCACGGGGTCGTTGCCATTCCAGAACTCAGTGCTCTGGCCGGGCAGGCCGGTATCATCAGCATTGGCCGTGATGGCGTGATCGAAGGTGCGCACGACCCTCGCAGTGACGGTTGTGCTGTGGGAGTATGAGGTAAACATGCGAGCCGATTTTCTTCTTCGAAACCTTCGCATCGCAGCCCGGCCCGATGTGGTGGATATCGCAATCCGCGATGGGCTGATTGTCGATATCGGCTCCGGTATTCGATGTGAGGCTGTGGAAGAAGAAGACTTTAACGGCAGGTTCGCCTTTCCTGGCTTTGCCGACAGTCATGTTCATTTGGACAAGGCCTGTATTCTGGAGCGGTGCTCAATCTGCGAAGGCACGCTTGAAGAAGCTGTTCGCGAAGCGGCAAAGGCCAAGTCAAATTTTTCCGAAGCGGACGTCTATCAGCGGGCAAGCGCCGTCGTGCGCCAAGCCATCATGCATGGCACGACGCGCATGCGAACTTTCGTCGAGATCGATCCGCGCGCAGGCATGCGCTCATTCGAAGCGATCAAGCGGGTGCGCGCGCTATTTTCCTTCGCGATCGATATCCAGATCTGCGCTTTCGTTCAGGAGGGACTGACGCAGGAGCCAGAAACGGAAGAGATGCTCGACGAGGCCTTGAGCGCCGGTGCGGACTTGATCGGCGGATGCCCCTATACCGATCCTCGTCCTGAGGAGCATGTGCGTCGTATTTTCGCTCTGGCGAGGAAGCATGATGTCGACGTCGATTTCCATTTGGACTTCAGTCTCAACCCTGCCAGAACCGATCTGCCGGCAGTTATCGAAGCGACCAAGGCGAATGCCTATGGGGGCAGGGTCACGATTGGCCATGTAACGAACCTATCCGCTCTGAGTCTGGAGGATCGTTCTCGGATCGGGCGTAAGATAGCCGAGGCTGGTATTGCTCTGGTCGTTCTGCCGGCCACCGATCTCTTTCTTATGGGGCGCAGTCATACCGCTAATATTCCCCGCGGCATCGCCCCCGCCCATCTTCTATCCACGGATGGCGTTCTGACGGCCATTGCCACCAACAATGTGCTCAATCCGTTTACTCCTTTCGGAGATGCGTCATTGATGCGGATGGCAAATCTTTACGCAAATGTTGCGCAGCTTTCGCGTGATAGCGACATTGATCATGTGTTTGCGATGGTCGGCGAGCGAGCCGCTGCCATTATGGGCTCCGATCATCGACTTGATGTCGGAGCGCCAGCCGATATCGTTGTTCTCGACGCAACGGAGCCGCGTCATGCCATCCGCTCTTCAGCACCCTCGCTGGCAGGCTGGAAGAGGGGACGAAAAACATTTGTCCGTCCCTCCGCTCATATCATCGAGCCGATAGCATCCTCCTTGAAACCGCAATAGATTTTCAAACAAGTACGCTGTGTAACCTCTTCAAGGCGGATTGCGCTTCCTGCGTCCATCCAGACGCACGGCGCTTTAAGTGTCGACGGGAACGCTTTATAATTGCGGACGTCATTCTCTCGTGCCTTTCTAGTCTTCATAATTTCGAAATTTATCGGAGTACGAAATGATGGATCACCCCGCACGAGACGTCCCGAAATACAGCCTGGCGTCAAGGATGCTGCATTGGATCGTGGCAATCCTGGTTTTCCTGACATGGCCACTGGGCTTGATGCTCGATTTCGTCAAGGATGACGTGAAGCTCGACCTTTATCTGGTCCATGAAAGTCTTGGCTTTCTGATCCTTTGGATCATGCTGTTGAGAGTGGGCGTGCGTCTTTTTACACCTGCGCCTCGTAGCACCGCACCGGCTGTCGAGCGCATTGCTGCGCATATGGTCCACGGATTGCTCTACCTCTTCCTCATCATAATGCCGGTATCGGGTTTTCTGGCAACGAATGCTCACGGCTTTCCGCTGCAGTGGTTCGGTCTGCTGCCTATATGGAGCCCAATCGGCAAGTCGCCCGACATTGCTCCGACATTTTCGACGATCCATGAGTGGAGCGCGTGGATCATTTTGGCCTTGGTCGCGTTACATATGCTGGCTGTGATCTTTCACCACTTGATCCGCCGGGACGCCACGCTTTACCGCATTCTTTAAAGGGACGTCGATGCGCAACCTTCACATGACCGACAGGCTCTGGACGAAACTGCTTTCTATCCGCGACGGAAAGGACACGCTCCGCCGTAAGGAAGCCGACCCGGCGCTGATGCTCTATGGTCCAATTGCAGCAGGAAGGGACGGTTTCGTCATCGCGCAGGTCGGTCAGTCGCTCGATGGGCGCGTCGCAACGCCGACAGGTGATGCCCGCGACATTTCCGGACCCGATGGCTTGGCGCATCTGCATCGGTGCCGCGCGCTTGTTGATGCGGTCATCGTCGGGGTCGGCACGGTGCAGAACGACAATCCTCGGCTCTCGGTACGCGAAGTCAAGGGACCAAGTCCAACGCGTGTTATCATCGATTGCAAAGGCGAGCTGACGGGGAGGGAGGGACTGTTCAACGATGACGGTGCCCCGGTGATCGTCATTCAAGGACATGACGCCCCTGCCTCATCCTATCGTTCTGAGGTGGTGAAGCTGCAGCGCAGTGGCCGCGGTCTTGATCCGCGGGACATTCTTGATTGTCTTGCAGAGCGCGGTCTCAAGCGCATTCTTGTCGAAGGCGGCGCGCGCACAATCGCCCGCTTCATTGATGCGGGACTGGTCGACCGCCTGCATGTCGCGATTGCGCCACTGATCATTGGTTCGGGTCCGTGCGGTATTTCGCTTCCGCCAATCGCTCAGCTTTGCAACGCTCACCGCCCTCAGGCCGATATTTACGGCCTCGGGAGCGATGTGCTTTTCGACTGCTGCCTGAAGCCGCAGGCAGATTCAAGCGTTTGGAAGGGCCAGGAAATCCGTATGGCCGACGATGCACCGGCTTCCATCTACGCCAACGCGTGACAGTCGAAAGTCGAGCCATTGCTTGAATTCTGCGGGGTCGATGTTTCCGATCTCGCGGATGGGTGAGGCAAGACCCGCAAGAAACTCAATCTGAAGCGCATCGGATTCCGGTCCAAGTTCCCACGGGCTGGATGCCGTCTCGACGGAGAACCCTGCATGTTTGCACAAGCCCGACAGATGATCCGAGGCGTCCGGTCCCAGAGCAGGCCCGAAGCCCTTGTCCGTGCGCTGATGCGCGTTGAAATCGGCCGCGACGGCACTATCCAGAGGGTGCTTGATCGACCATTCCATGACGCCGTCGTAGTTGAGAGCCGCATAAAGCCCAATCTTTTTGCGTGCCAATCGCTCGACAAACCGGCGACAGAAATCCTCGGAACAAAGATCAAAGAGGGCAGAAGCGGTAACCACCGCGACATAGTCGAGCAAAGTCTCGTCCAGCGTGTTAAGATCGGCGCAATGAAACGAGACGTCGTCCCGCGATCCGATCTGGCGTTTCGCTTCGTCAAGCAACACAGTCTCATAATCGAGGAGCTTCCACTCCACATCGGTCATAAGCGGCGAGAGGGTCCGGAAAGTCGATCCGGTGCCGCAGCCTATATCCATGACGACACGCTGGGAGTGGGATCCTATGTACGCTTTCACTGTGTCAACAAGAGAGGATGATCGTGCCGCACGATCTGCCGGTTCCCGAAGGCGAAGCCATTCCTTGTCAAAGCCGCTCATGTCAAATCTTTCAATCTGTTGGAAATGATTGTGGACGTATCGGTCCAGCTCGGAAGTTTTTTACCCGCGGATGCTGCAGCCTCGGCCCGGCGCGCTCTTTCCTCGGGATCGGTCAATAGAGATGTGAGCGCAGACGCCAGAGCCCCGACGTCATCCACGGGCACCAGCAATCCGGCATCCGTGGGAACAACCTCCGGCACGGCGCCTGAATGACATGCTACGATTGGCAATCCGTAAGAGAGTGCTTCTGCAAACACCATGCCGTAGCCTTCATACCGGCTGGCAAGAGCGAAGATGTCGGCACTGGCATAGGCAGCCGAAAGATCCTCGCATTCGCCCGCAAGCTTAATGCGGTCGCTAAGGCCAAGAGCTCTCACCTGCTTCTCAAGAGCCAAGGCGACGGACGGGTCTAGATAGGGGCTGCCGATGATCGTGGCTTGCCATGAAAGATCGACGATCGTCGCGAGCGATGCAATCAGGACATCATGCCCTTTTCGTCTCGTCAGGGAACCGACGGAGAGGATCTGGGGGGTCTCGTTGGGTATCTTATTTCGCGGTGGTGGCTTTGCTGTGCCGGGTACGGCGACGCTAAGCTTGGATTCCGGCACACCAAAGTTCTCGGTCAATTCGCGCGCCGTCATTGGTGAGGTGACGACAACGTGCCGCGTTCTTGCAAGCGCGTTTGTTTCCGTACGGCGCAAGTGCATTTGATCGCTCTCGCTGACGCCAGTCTCGAGCGCCAAGGGATGATGAACGAGCGCCACGATCTTGAGACGCGTTTCCTCCCGCTTTGCCCACTCGTCCATGACGCCAAAAGCAAGCCCATCAATCATCACGAGCATGCCGTCGGGCAGCGCAGAAAGTCGCCTTTCAGCCTCTCTCAGAACGTTTGAAGACGGAGAGGGGAAACCCTCTCCGAGAGGAATTAGGTCGACAGCCCACCCCAACTGCTTGAGACCGGAAATGATTTCGCGATCGTAGCCGTAGCCCCCGGTTTTCAGCGCGAGATCACCGGGGTAGGCAAAGGCCAGCATTGATGTCAAAGGTCGGCCTCGTACCAGCCGCGCGCGGCATGCGATTCATGAAGCAGCACCCGGATGCGGCAGATCCGGTGGCTGCCCGGGCCAAGGCGCTTGGTGGCAACGGCTTCCGCCAATTGATCGAAAATGTGTTTTGCGATGACTTCAGTTGTGCTGACCTTACCTTTGAAGATGTCAAGCTCATCAAGGTTTTGGTAATTCAAGGGCTTCAGCGTTTCTGAGAGAACACTCGTCGCTGCGCCGATGTCCACTGCAAGACCGTCATCGTCCACGTCCTTTGTGAAAAATGCTGCATCCACGACGAAGGTGGCGCCATGCATGCCCTGTGCCGGTCCGAATACCGGACGCGGAAGGCTGTGGGCGATCATGATGTGGTCTCGAACTTCGACTGCGAACATGGTCTCTCTTTCGTTAGTAGCGGATGCGGTGGCAGAGCGTCGTCTGCGATGAAAGAATACGGGGATAGTCCTCGGCCAGATCAGCGAAGTCTGTTTCGCCGGAAATGAGGTGATCGAGGCTATCGTCCGCCAGTAGTTCTAAGGCTTTCGCCATGCGTCGGCCAAAACTCCAGCGTACTCGCCTCGCGGGAGGCACGGCGCCGACTTGTGAACTTACCAGTTGGAGCCGCTTTGAATGGAAGGCGCCACCGAGCGGAATGGAAATGCTCTTGTCTCCATACCAGCTTGCCTCGACGATACGCGCCTCGGTCCCAGCATTCTCGATGGCTTCGGAAAGCGCAGCACCGGCCGCCGATGCGTTGATCAGGACGTCAAATTCGCCCTTGAGCGTGCCAGCCTCTGTAAATGAGATGCCCATGGCCTCGGTGTGCGCGCGGCGATCAGTATTTGTGTCCACCAATACAGTATCGGTGCCGGCGACTCTGCGAGAAAGGTTGGCGACCAACGTCCCTACGACGCCAGCGCCAAAGACGGCGACACGGTCACCGGGCTGGATCATGGCGTCCCAGACGATGTTGAGTGCCGTTTCCATATTGGCGGCAAGAACACCACGCTCCGTGGGAACTTCCTCCGGCAAGAGAGTGACCATGTCTTTCGTGGTAACGAAACGATCCTGATGCGGATGGAGGCAGAATACCGTCTTGCCGATAAGATCATCTGCTCCAGCTTCGACCTTCCCGACTGTGGAATATCCGTACTTTACCGGAAATGAGAAGCTGCCTTCCATGTGAGGACCGCGCATTCTGTCGAACTCGCTGCATGGCACCTTACCCGCAAGAACAAGAGATTCCGTTCCTCGGCTGATGCCACTGTAGAGCGTGCGGACAAGAACCTGATCTGCCTGATTGGGTTGGAGGCTTTCTTCCCTGACGGCGCAACGGTTGGCTGCTTCGATCCACAGCGCCCGGAAAGTTGTGTTTCTGCTGCTCGACGACTCGACCGGTGCTGATGCCAAAAGGGTGATCCTAATAAATGCGAATTCCAATGGAGCGTATTGCCGAGACGCGCGTTTTGTTCCGTACAGGTTACTAAAATAAATTCCGTGTCTGCGAGAAATCCAACAATGGTCTTCTCCGTAGAGAACAAAAAATATCTAGGGAGAGTATGTCACATGTCGTCTGCCACCCACGCTGCTTTTCAGTTTTCCACTCCTGAGGTCGAAGTCGAGCGCGCCGTTTCCGAGCTTCGCTACGGGCGTCCCATCCTCTTCTCCTCGAACGAACGACGCCTCGCCGTCCTTGCGCTCGATGCTGTTGCGCCTTCGATTTACGACCAATTTGCGATGGCGACGGAAAACAGCCATTCTCTCCTTCTCACAGCGCCGCGCGCCGCGCGCCTTGGCATTCTTGGAAGCGGGAATGTGTTGACTCCACTCTCAAATGTCAGCTTCGAAGAAGCATCGCGGCTGTCTTACGTTCTCGGCGCTGAACGTCCTCAAAATTGGACGAATGCCGACGAACTTGCATCGCAAACGGCAGAACTGGCGCGCGTCGCGCTTCTCCTTCCCGCTATGGTCATCGCCGACGTTTCTTCTACACACGAGCGTTTTGCCGGATGCTGCGAGCTGTCTGCGTCGCGCCTCAAGAATACGGAAATGGCGCTTCAGCGCTTCGAAAAGGTTGTGAGAACGCGCGTACCACTCAAGGACCTCGGCGACTCCGAATTCGTTGTATTCCGGGGCGGTCTTGCGCAAAAAGACCAGGTCGCGATTGTCGTCGGCAATCCGGACGTGTCAAAAACTGTGCCCATTCGCATCCATTCGTCCTGCATTACGGGTGACCTCTGCAACTCGCTGAAATGCGACTGTGGGGATCAGTTGCGCAATGGTCTCGCGTTGTTGAAGCAGGCGGGGGGCGGCGTGCTACTCTACCTCGACCAGGAAGGTCGTGGCACCGGTATCGGCGCGAAAATGCGCGCCTATGGCTATCAGCATCTCGGCCTCGACACGATCGACGCCGACGCCGAGCTTGGTCTTTCCGAGGACCACCGCCGTTATGAAGCGGCGGTTGCGATGTTGGGTCATATGAACATCAAGAAAGTCGCCGTCTATACGAACAATCCAACCAAGATCAACGGCCTTCGTGCCGGAGGTATCGAGGTGGAGGCGCGTGCTCCGGTAACGGGCACCGTCACCGCCGAGAACCAGAACTACCTCCGCACCAAGACCGTCCGTGCCGGGCATCTGATGGACCTTGAAACGCTGGTCGCAGCCGAATAAGTCCAGGATCCCGGGAGGATAAAAATGGCACTAATACAGGGCGAGTCGCTCGCGACCTTGAGAGACCGAAGGCCTCTCGTGCGAAACACGCTTGCAAATCTCGCCTGCCTGCTGCTCGGCACCATCGCCGTCGCGGTTTTGGTGCGTGTGGAAATGTCGCTAGGCTGGGATTTTGTCGTTGCCGCAACACTGTCCCTTTCGGCGATATTTGCCTTCGTGCTCTACCTGCTTCCGCAATATCCGCATCGGCGGTTCGGCTATGCCAATACGGTGACGGCCATTCGAGCCTCGCTCGTGAGTTTGACGGCAGCAACTGTGCTCTGTTTCGAAAGTTTGCAGCAGGCGGACACGGTCTTATGGATCCTCGTTGGCGTCGTTGTGGTGGCGCTGGCGCTTGACGGGATAGATGGCTATCTCGCACGGCGGTATCGTCAAGAATCCGAGCTTGGCGCTCGCTTCGATATGGAAGTCGATGCCTTCCTGATCCTCATTCTGTCGGTCGCGGCCGCTCTTCTCGACAAGGCCGGCGCTTGGGTGCTGCTGATCGGATTGATGCGGTATTTCTTCGTGGCGGCCGGCTGGCTCTTTCCGGCGCTCGCGGCGGATCTTCCTTCATCGATCAGGCGCAAGTTCGTTTGTGTGGTCCAGGTGTCGATCCTGTGCCTCATCCTCGTTCCAGCCGTGGTTGCTCCAGTCTCCAACTATCTGGCTGCGGCGGCACTTCTGGCGCTCGTCTACTCCTTTACCGCAGACATTATTTGCCTCGTGCGCAATAGGGTGAGCGCATGACGGTGGCAACGATGCTATCGTCAACGCTCGGTCTAGCCCGGTCTCTCGTCGTTTATTACGGTCAACCTTGGCGGCGCTTTGGATTGAAGCGCTTCTACCGCTCGCTCATCTCTCCCGGACAGCTTGTCTTCGACATCGGCGCTCATGTGGGAAGCCGCAGCCGGACGCTGATCGAGATCGGAGCGAGGGTCGTGGCAATCGAGCCGCAGCCTCTCTTCGCAGACTTCGTCGAAAAGCATCTTGGCAAGGAGCTTGCGGGCTTCGAAAGAGTAGCCGTCGGTGCGACGCAAGGAAGCGTCGATCTTTTCATCTCCAGCCGTCACCCAACGGTCACCAGCGTTTCGTCGAGCTTTGTCGAGGCGGTCAAGCAGAATGCAGCCTTCTCTCACGTCGAGTGGGATGGGAGGGTTACCGTGCCCATGGTGCGATTAGATGATCTCATCGAAAAATACGGGGTGCCCGCTTTCATCAAGATCGATGTGGAAGGCGCTGAAGCCGCGGTTTTGTCAGGCCTGAGCCAGCCAATCGACCTGATTGCGTTTGAGTATATCCCCGCCATGCCGTCAGTTGCCAATGACGCGATCGCAAAGCTTGCCTCGATAGGTGACTATCGTTTCAATCGCGTCGAAGGCGAAACGCATCGCTTCGTTTCGCAAGCATGGAAAACGGGAAGCCAGATGCTGAGCGAACTAGCGGCAACGCCAGCCGATGCCAAATCGGGAGACATCTACGCGCGGATCGAGCGTCGGTGAGGTCCCTCTCAGGCGTGGCTGGGAGTTCTTTTGAACGCGCCGACCAAGAGGAAGACCGCGCCCGGCGCCGTACCGATAAGCGACAGCCAGCCATAGGTGATGCTCGCAGCCAATCCATCGACAGGGGCAGCGCCCAGCATCGGCCAGAGAGCCATGGCCGCAGCCTCTCGCGTACCCCAGCCACCAAAACCGGTTGGAATGAGCATCGCAACCAGACAGAAGGGAATGATGGTCAGGCATGCGACCCAGGGAAGTTGCGAGCCGGTCGCTTCGGCGGCAATAAAAAAGACGATGACATAGGTGGAAACCACGGCAATGCTTGTGGCAGCTTGCACGAGCCACGCGCCACGCCGCACGAACACGTCGCTCAAGTTCTGGCCCAGCGATACGCCAGCAAGCCAATTCGGCTTGGCAAAGCGCACGGCAACGATAAATCCGAGCAGCAAAGCGCCGCCAAAAAGGATGTAATGCGTCAATTGTTGAGCAAACTGCGCGCTTGCGACGAACGGCCAAATCGAAAGGCCGATGGCTGCGAGGATGAAAAATGCGATCTGTCCCGACAACCGTTCGAAGATGACAGCCTTAGCGGGTTGGCGCCAACTGCCCGGTCGGTCGCCACGCATCCTCCATGCCCTCACCGCGTCGCCTCCGACACCGCCGGGCAGTGTCTGGTTCAGGAAGCTCGCGACATAATATTCCCGGATCGCCCTCCACACTGGGATGTCTTGTCCAAGACGGCGGGAGGTGAACCGCCAGCGCAGCGCGGACACGATCACCTGCACTTGAACGAGCGCCAGGCAGACTGTCACGGCGGCCCACGATATGCGAGAAAGGGACTGGCCCAGCCCATTGAGATCGGTGCGCAGTAGGATCGTCGTCAGAAATGCTAGCGTAAGGACGGAAACGGCAATTCGCAGTTTGTTCAAGCGGGAAGACCTTTGCATCCTGACTGTTTATCTGGTTGATACGTGCTGCAAGACGAGTGGATTGAAGTGAACGGAAAAATCGGACCCGAGCGCAAACACAATACCTTGAAAGCGCTGATCGGCGCATTGCTTTTCTCGTTGATGGCCTTGCTTGCTTTCAACATGCCCGACCATCCCGATGCCTTTGGCATTGGAACGTTCACACGCCTCCCGCTGGAATGGGCGGTGATCGGACTGCTGACGCTCATAGTGCCGGGGCGGATAAAGCGTACCGTCATATTTATTTGTGGCTTTCTTGTCTTTCTGCTGCTCTTTCTGAAGATTGCCGATATCGGTGTCGAGGCCGCTTTTCAGCGGCAGTTCAATCCCTATCTCGACGTAAAGATGCTGACCGACGGCTGGAACCTCATTTCCGGCACGATCGGTACGCTGGCGGCACTGGCAGCATTGATTGGTGGCGTTGCCGTTTTCCTGTTAGTCGCCACCGTCTTTCTCAAGTCTCTGACGTGGATGGCCGTTGCGCATGCATCGGCACGCCAGCCGTTGATCAGGGTGTTTGCCATCGTTCTCATCGTCGGCACGATGCTGATGTGGCTTGGAGTATCTCGTGTAGACTTCAGGACCCCAGGATATCTGACGAATAGACTTGGTCTTGTCGTTCGATCGGTGAGCGACATGAGGCTTTTTGAGCAGGAACTTGCGACAGGCCTTGGCCCGAAGAACGGCGTCAATCTTTTTCAAAGCGTCAAGGGGAAGGACATCATCCTGGTTTTCGTGGAGTCCTATGGACGATCTGCAGTCGATGACCCTCAATACGCCAGAATAACGCAGCCACGTCTTGCTGCGATCAACACGCAGATCGAAGCAGCGGGGCTTCACGCAGCAAGTGGCTGGGTGACATCGCCAACGGTCGGGGGCTTGAGTTGGCTGGCACACGGCACGCTCCTGTCCGGGCTTTGGGTGGACAGTCAAGCGCGTTACGACCGCTTGATGATCAGTCGCCAGCCAAGCTTGAACAGGCTGTTTTCCGAGGCGGGATGGCACAGCGTGGCCGTGATGCCAGCAATTACGATGGCATGGCCGGAAGCCGATTATTTCGGTTACGACCAGATCTTACCTGCCGCAGGGCTCCAGTATCGCGGCAAGCCGTTCAATTGGGTGACCATGCCGGATCAATACACCATGTCCGCCTTCGATCGCCTGGCGATGAGGCCTGCGCATCTGAGGGGTCAGAAGGTCATGGCGGAGATCGCTCTTATCTCGAGTCACGCGCCCTGGACGCCGGTGCCGAGACTAATCGGCTGGGACCAGGTCGGCGATGGCTCTGCATTTGATGATCAGGCCGTCAGCGGCGATCCACCATCGGTGGTCTGGGCCGATCCTGACCGAGTGCGGCGTCAGTACATCGAAACCATCGATTACTCACTGGCCGCTCTCGGAGAATTCATGGCAAGACAGGGTCGAGACGCGGTCTATGTCATCCTGGGAGATCACCAGCCCGCATCGATCATCACCGGGCAAGGCGCATCACGAGCAGTGCCGGTGCATATCGTCAGCAGTGATGCGACGCTTGTTGCGAGATTTGAGAAGGAAGGCTTTGTCAGCGGCATGGTGCCGACGGGCGCAGCGAATGAGCGTCCGATGAGTGGATTGCGCCAGACCCTTATTACTGCGTTCAACGGCACGCCGTGACAGCATGTCACTGGCGCGCCACTATGAGGTTTGCTTGGCTCGCCTCAGCCTGAGACCCGTTTGCTCATTATATGCTGCCATGCGTCATAAGCTGACAGAACCGTTTCCATTTGAGCCGTGTGGCCTGCGATGAATGCGTCGCCATAGATCGTTTCGTCGGGATATTCCGTGATCAGTGTCATTGGCACACTGTGGCGGTCGTCGACCGATGAAAGGCACGGGAAGCCGTTGATGATACGGAAGCCGGTGTCACCCGCATGGATTTCATAAAGCCCGATCTGGCGATTGTTGAAGTCCAGCAGTCCAGGGATGGTGCCGAGATGGCGCGTCGTGCTGTCGAGCAGCGCCTCCGCCTCGTTTTCCCAGTCCAGGTGATGTCTGATGATGAGGAAGAAACCTTTCGGCAGCGTCCACATGGCGAAATTGCGCGGCACATAGCCCGATAAGGGACGTGTCCATTCATGAGACGGATAGCCATGCAGATTGACGTGCAGACTTGCGCGGCTCTTTTCCTCGGCTTCGAAGCGGATTTTTTTCTCGAAGAGCGCGCTGCCCGCGTTTTCCACAGTGCGATATTCAAGGTCGTCCCCGAGCGCCGTATATCGCGCGGCATGGTGCATGTGACGAGGATTATCGCGCCTCAGCCGTTGATGAACAGCATAGCCGTCCGGATTTTCGAGTGGCGAGATGGTAAAGTGTGCGTTTTCACGCTGAACCAACCTGCGGGCGGCACGAATGGCTCCAACGATACCCGTCGTCTCGTTGGGATGCTGGCCGCCGCTGATCATCACAGCGGCATCACCGCCAGGCACATATCGCGCCGATAGGATGCGGCCGGAACGCGAGCGGGCGTCAAACGCTTCCCCCCCGATCTCCGCCAGCAACGTTGCCACCTGACCTGCGGCAATCGGTTTTCTGGCGCTATCGATCGATTGGTCGCCGATGTCGAGAAAAGCAGTCGTGAGGGGGCGTGTTTCGATAGCAACGGATAGCTCACCCGCGCTCATGACGATTTCGGGCACGATCTGACCCGGCTTCAATCCCCTGTCGCCGAGTGGGCGGCCGGACTTTTTTTGAAAAAGTTCGAGCAGCGAAAAGTAGATGTCCTCATGCAGGGCCTCGCGCAGGCTGACCACTTCGTCGCCCACTGGCAGCGATAGATCCGCTGCCGGATGCGCGATGCGGATGTTCAACTCCTCGAAGTATGGCTCCTGATGTCCCCAATCACGCCCGGCAATCGTTCCTATGGCGGCTTCGAAAAGCAGCTCGTAGTCCGTCTCCAGCCGTTTGCCGTCTTCGTCTCCGATACGCAGCCAGCCAGTGGGCGAGACGTTGGTCTCCCCCACGACATCCTCGTGCACTCGGTTCGGAGCGAGAACCGTCAGGGTTTGCGTTTGCCCCCCGCGCTTGAGCAAGACGTCGTAGTGAAAGGCACTGTCGTTTCGAGCGATGAAATCGAGTTTCGCTTGCCCCACGAGAGCGGCCAGCGGATAGGCTTCCAGTCGGAAGCGGTTGGCAGGCGCGTTTGGATGGGAGGGATAGCGGACCTCGATTGTGTCCACGCCGTCGAGATCGATCTCTTCCAGAAAAGCAAAGAGGAGCGGCTTGTAGGCGCTGCGGATACGCGCCTCCACACCCTTATCCTTCAATCTATTTTCCGCGTCCCTGCGGCTTTGCGCATCGTCGAAAGTCCAGGCCTCAAGGGCCTGACCGGGAACGCCGAGCGTGACGAGGCTATCGAGCGTTCGATTGAATGTCTGACTGAAAATCTGGCCCAATACGATTACCTCGAGGTTCTGCCGGTGGGATCAAGACTGTCGCGAAGCCAGTCACCGAGAAGATTGAGACCGAGTACGGTCAGAAGGATGGCAAGGCCGGGGAAGACGCTGACCCACCAGGCCGTTTGGAGATAGGTTCGTCCATCCGCCAGCATGCCGCCCCAGCTCGGAATGGTCGGATCGACGCCAAGGCCGAGGAAGGTCAGGCTGCTTTCGAGCAGGATGTTGTTGGCGACATTCAGTGTCATCAGCACGATGACGGGACCGATCAGGTTCGGCAGCAGATGCTGAAAAATGATGCGCCAGTCTTTGACGCCGATGGCGCGGGCGGACAGGATGAACTCCCGTTCCCTGAGTGTCAGCACCGAACCGCGGACTAGACGGGCATATTGCACCCACTGCGAGACGATCAGCAGGATGATGGTGTTCGTCAGGCTGCCGCCGACAATGGCGATAAAGGTGATGGCCAGCAGGATGAAAGGCATGGCCAGCTGAATGTCGGCAAAGCGCATGACCAGCATGTCCCAGAAACCGCGATAGTAACCTGCCACCAGACCTACAGCGACGCCGAAGATCACCGCACCGATCACAGAGGTGAAGCCCACGAGAAGTGAAATCTTGCCACCGGCAACCACGCGTGCGAGCACGTCGCGGCCAAGTGGATCGGTGCCGAACGGATGGGCTGTACTGGTGAATGGTTTTGCAAGTCGCGCCATCAGATCGATTTTATCCGCGCCCCCTGGGAAGAGGACGTCAGAGAAAACGACGGCAAGGCAGATTACGACCGTGAGTGTTGCGCCAAGGATGAATTCAAGACTGTTGAAGCGCGAGAGGCGCGAGGTTTTGGCAGCCATCGTGTCTTACTCCGTGCGGATACGCGGATCGACAAGCCCATAGGCGATATCGACCAGAAGATTGATACCGACGATCATGAGCGACAGTACGGTGATGACGGCCTGCAAAACCGGATAATCGCGTGCGCCGACCGCATCGAAAGCCAGCGTGCCGAGGCCCGGCCAGTTGAAGACGCGTTCGATCACGACGATGCCGCCGAGAAGGCCGCCGAACTGCAAGCCGAAATAGGTGATGAGCGGAATGGCGCAGTTGCGCAGCGCATGCTTGTAAAGGACCTTGCTCTCGCTCAAGCCTTTTGCACGCGCCACCATCACATATTGCGAGCGCAGCGTGTCGAGCATGGCAGTGCGCACGAGGCGGACATTCGTTGCGGTCAGGATGACGCCCATCGTGACAGCGGGCATGACGTAGCTTGCAAAACCGCCCATCCCGCTTGGTGGCAGCCAGCCGAGCGTGATCGAGAACAGCAGCACCAGCATGGTCGCGAGCCAGAAATTCGGAAACGACAATCCGATGAGCGAGAAGATGCGGATCACCTGATCCGCAGTCTTGCCGCGTGCGGTGGCCGCCTTGATGCCGAGCGGAATCGAAAGCGCAATTGAGACCGCCATGGAGATGAAAGCCAGTAGCAACGTGGCTGGCAAAGCATCGGCAATCAACCTCGATACAGGCGTGCTGCCTGTGAAGCTGCGACCGAAATCAAGCGTTACGAGCCCCTTCAAGAAGGTGAAGTACTGAACGAAGAAGGGCTGATCGGTGCCGAGCGCCGCACGGATTCGTGCCAAATCCTCCTCCGTCATGCTGCCACCGCCCTGGAACATTGTCACAGCGGGATCGCCCGTCAGGCGGATGGCGAAGGAGACGAGGAGGGTGATGGCGATGACGACAAAAATCGCCTGCAGCAATCGCTTGATGAGAAAACCGGCCACGTGCTTTTCCTTGAGAATTAGCTCTGCCTTGCCCGCGATTTCGCGGGCAAGGACTTATTTTAAAGGGTCGATAGGCTTATTCGACTGTGACGTCGGTCAGCTTGAGACGGTTGTCTGGCGGAGCGATAAAGCCCTTCACCCGCTTGTTCATGCCGTAAATGGCATTGGTATTATAAAGCGGAAGCTCAAGCGCACGGTCGGCTGTATAGCGTCCGATTTCCTTGAGGATTTTCTCGCGTTCGGCACGATCGGTGAGCGGACGCTGGGATTCCAGCATCTTGTCCAGCTTTTCGTCCTTGTCGTAGGGATTCCACTTTTCGCCGGAGTGATACATGGCATATGCCGTGTTGTCGTAATCGAACGTCCAACCGCCCCATTTCTGCTGGAACATCGCGCCGGTCTTGCCCTGTGGGATGATATCGTTCAGCAGGACGTTGGTCTCGTAGGGCTTGATGGTGGCGGTGATGCCGACCATTGAAAGGTAGCTCGAAACAACCTGTGCGACCTCGTTCATCGTCGCGTCATTGCCGCGAATGTCGATCTGCAGCGTTGCGCCCGTCTTTACACCCGCTTCTGCCAGCAACTTCTTGGCCGCTTCCGGGTCGTAGGGCAGGGGCTTCAGATCCGGGTCGTAACCGAATGACAGCGCGCTCTGGAAGCTAGCGATTTCCGATCCCTGACCGGCAAGGATCGACTTCACGATCGTTGCACGATCGACCGCCATGATGATCGCCTTGCGCACCTTCGGATCCGCCGTGATGCCATCTCCCGTGTTGAAACGCAGCGCGTCGACCGTGGGGCCGGGGACGCTGACGATCTCAAGCTTGGAATCACCCTCGATAACGGGAATCATACCGATTGGAATCGTCGGGGGAATGACGAGGTCGACACGGCCGGCCTGCAATTCCGCAACGGCTGTGGCCGGTTCGGAAATGAACCGGTATTCGAGTTCGGACAGCTTTGGTGCGCCGCCCCAGTAATCCGGATTGGCTTCAAGCTTGATGTTGTTTTTCGGTGCGTAAGAGACGAACTTGAACGCGCCGGTGCCGACAGGATTGAGGTTAAAATTGTCCTCGCCTTTTTCCTGGATGTACTTCGGCGGAACGATCATGGCGCCATAGCCGGCCAACTTCGTAAGGAGCACGGGGTCGGCCGCCTTGAGCTTCATATCGACAGTGTTGTCGTCGATAACCTCTACGCTTTCGATCGATACGTAGTTGGAGCGCTGCGGCCCTTTCGCACCCTGCTCGCCCAGAAGGCGCTCGAAGGTGAATTTGACGGCGGCTGCATTGAAGGGCTCGCCATTGTGGAACTTGACGTTCTGGCGGAGCTTGAAGCGAATACGCTTGCCCTCATCCAGTTCCTCCCAGGATTCAGCAAGGCCGGGAACGATCTTCAGGTCTGGCCCACGATATGTCAGACCGTCAAAGATGTTGGTGGCAACGGCTGCCCACTGCACGAGAAATGTATCGATCGGGTCCCAGCTGCCCGGGTCTTGCGGGCTGGAGATGGTCATCTTGCCCGCAGCAAATGCTGGCGATGCCGCAAACGACACGCCGGCAAGGGCCAGCGAGGTTAGAGCGGCAGATAGTCCCCTTTTGATTTTTCTCATCTTCTGTTTTCCTCTTCAGATGGCTTCAGTTGATTTGGTCAGGCACTTTGAGCGATGAAGTGACCTGGCTTGATTTCCCGGTGCGTAAGGATCGGAGGCTCATCTCCGACGCGGCGCACTGGATTGGGTATTTCGCCTTCGATCATGGCGATGCGACGCTCCACGGTCGGGTCGGCAACCGGAACTGCGGACAGAAGGCGGCGGGTATAGTCATGCGTCGGCGTTTCGAAAACCTGACGGCGGCTGCCCATTTCCATGATCTGGCCGAGATAAAGCACGGCCACGCGGTGGCTCATCTTTTCCACCACAGCCATGTCATGGCTGATGAAGAGATAGGCGAGACCTCTTTCGGCCTGCAGATCCATGAAGAGATTGATGATCTGCGCCTGAATGGAGACATCGAGCGCAGAGAGAGCTTCATCAGCAATGATGAGCTTCGGATCGCAGGCGAGCGCACGGGCAATACAAACACGCTGGCGCTGACCGCCCGAGAACTCATGTGGATATCGCGAAGCGTATTCGGAGCTCAATCCCACACGCTCCAGCAATTCGTCCACGCGCGCGTTCACCGCTTTAGTGTCGTTTATCAAACCATGGGTGCGGATCGGCTCGGCAATCGAAAAACCTACCGTCTTTCGCGGATCGAGTGAGGCAAAGGGGTCCTGGAATATATATTGTACGTCACGGCGCATACGGAAGCGCTCGTCAGCAGACATTTGTGAGTAGTGGCGACCGTTGAAGGAAATTTCACCCGACACGGCGTTTTGCAGCTGCTGGATCGTACGGCCGATGGTGGATTTACCCGAGCCGGATTCTCCCACGAGTGCAAGCGTTTCTCCCGCGTGAATATCGAAACTCACTTTCTGGACGGCACTCAGGCGATGGGTGGGCTTGCCGAACAGGTTCTTGCGGATGTCGAACCGTACAAAGAGATCTTTAACAGAGAGAAGCGGCTTTTGATCGTACTTTGCCGTGTCCTGGACACGCTCTTCGCCGAGGGTGACAGGCTCCCCGTCCTGTAAAACGGTCAGCGGCAAGCGCTTGGGGTAATCCTGGCCTTCCATGCTGCCAAGGCGAGGGACTGCGGAAAGCAGTGCGCGCGTATAAGGGTGTTTCGGATCGGCAAAGACATCCTTGACCGGACCTTCCTCGACCTTTTTACCCTTCCACATGACGACAACATCATCGGCCATCTCAGCCACCACGCCCATGTCGTGGGTGATGAAGACCATCCCCATTCCCAGCTTTTGTTGCAGGTCGCGCATGATGTTGAGGATCTGCGCCTGGATGGTCACGTCGAGTGCTGTCGTCGGCTCGTCGGCAATCAACAGCTTGGGGCGGCAGGCAAGCGCCATGGCGATCATCACGCGCTGGCGCATGCCACCGGAAAGCTGGTGCGGGTATCGTTTCAGGAGTTCTGCCGCGTCTGGCAGTCGCACCATTTCCAGAAGCGACTGAGCTTGTGCCATCGCAGCCTGCTTGCCGAGCTTCTCGTGCAGCATCAGAACTTCGCAGATCTGATCACCAATGGTAAAAACGGGGTTGAGAGAGGTCATCGGCTCCTGAAAGATCATGGCGATCTCCTTGCCGCGTATCGACCTCATCTCTTTTTGCGAAGCGGTCAGCAAGTTCCTGCCCTGGAAAAGGATTTTCCCGCTCGGGTAGGTCGCACCCATCATGTCAGCCAGACGCATGGTCGACAGCGAGGTCACTGATTTACCAGAGCCTGATTCACCGACGACGGCGACGGTCCGCCCCGATCGCACCTTGAACGAAAGATCGTCCACGACACGGCTGTTACCGAATTCGACACTAAGGCCTTCGACCGAGAGGAGCGGCTTGCTGTCGTCCATAGAGGTAGTTTCCTTCGACATAGTCATATGAGAAGCGAGGCTGCAAGGATCATGCCAAGGCGTCAGAAGTAGCGCATTCAGCGTTCTCTTCGCCTGTCGCCCAGTCGCGCGAATTGTTCAAACCGTTGTTTTTGAAGCCGATGATCAGCATTGCACTCGCCCCCTCCGCAATACAGCCAGACGCTAACAAAGGAGAACAATCCTGTCCATCCTGTTGAACAATTTTTGTATATTGCTCTACAAATAGTCAGTTGCTTGTGGTTTGAGCTCAAACGATGGCGGGCTTTTATCGGAGACGTGTAGGGTCTGGTCCTTAGAATTTTTTCGCCGCCGATGCGGCAGTTGTGGTGGCTATCCGGTCTGATCTTCTACAGTTGCCGATCAAGCTCTCGCAGCAATCTCTTGCGCTCGCTTTTTCTTCTGATCTGCCGGGTAAGAGCGGTCGTCGCCCTAAGTTCCACGGGCGTTCTCGCGTGATCGAATTCGAACGTTCGCGAAGCGCCTATCAACAGGTCTTCAGTGCTATAGATCCCAAGGATGGTGATCTCCATTGAGATCGCCTGTGCTTCCAGTTTGGAACCGAGAAAGCGTCGGTCGTCGGAGCAAGACTGTGTGGCGTAATCCAAGATGCAGGCAAATGTTCCCATATCGACCATTGTCCCAGGTAGGAGAGGTCCCTGTCTGGTCATTCGCTGCCACCCGGTTTTTGTCCCTGACGTTCGAATATCTTCAGCGCCGGTGATGTGGGCAGAGTGGGTATCGCTGTCGGTCCTGACGGTTGCGACCACACTTTGTACGTGAACGGGCTCCCTGCTCATATTCGTGACGAAACAGCGCGCCTCCAGCGTACGGCCTTCGCTCCGGTTGACGACAAGCATCGGCTTGATCTACCGCTGATGCCCTGCAAGAAAGATGTGGAGATAGACGGCCCAGATGAACAAAGTGCCGATGCTCGCCACCGCAGACACGACAGGTGCGTTATCTTGAATGAAGGCGAGCATTGTACCGGATCGTTTCGATGAAATTGAAAATGGGCCGAACATTAATAAACTTGGATGGAGGTCTGCCAAGTATCCAAGCGCCTCCTAACACGGCGCATACGGCATAGTTCCATTGTCCATACTGAAACCGGCGGATCTGCCGCGCCACGGTCGCCATCATTCCTCGTCTATGTCGTGTCCCTATGGTCCTGAAGCTGAGAGAACCAACGCGCATAAACAGTGTTTTTCACGAGATGCCGATTGAGATCCGGCTCTCCATCACGCCACCACACTGGCCCACGTTCACCAAGCGCAACCTTCGCCCGATCAACACGCCGTCGTGCGAGGGTCATTTTGCCGGGCTCTTCCTTTGAGTGCCGCACGGCTGCTCTTGCAGCCATCAGTTCCTTCACCAGCTGCGCTCGCGTCTCTTCGTCCAGAGCCGGATTGCTTTTGCGCCACAGTCGCCCGCGAACCACGAAGTATCGCCCATCTGGGGTCGAAGGATATTGAGTGGATGTCGAGCGGTTGCTCATAGTAGCGAGCCCTGAGCTGGCGTTTCGGCCACTGCAGGGGCAAGTGCGCCGCGTTTCGTCAACTCGGTCTGGGCACTGAAGCGCACATCGCCATCGCGATCGCGAAGATATCCCATAAGCGCCTCGTCAGTGAGGCGATCCCAGCCCTTTCCTCTGTCCGGACCGGCAGGCACGCGCGGCAAAAGTCCGGGTTCGGCGCTCCACGCCACCAATTGATCGAACGGGGCGATATTCAGCATGTCGCGCAGGTGGTGAGCGGTCACGTAAGCATCCGGCATGGCGCGATGCGCAGGGAGACCGATTTCATGGACCAGGCCTTCCGGCATCCTCTGGTAGCGTAACATCTGGTTGGAGAAGCGTGGTAGGTCCGGCCACAGCCGCAAAGCGCATTTCCATGTACAGATCCAAGGCAAACCGCCGGTCAGCCGATCGGTGCAATATCGTTGTTCGAACGCTGCGCGATGAGCGGCCAAGGCGACAACGCCGCCCTCAGGGCGAAGGACACGTGGAGCCAAGTCTTTCCAGAACGGTGCGTCGGCCACCTGCTCATCGAGGATATGATGAATTGCCATCGTTTCGGTCGTGATCGGACGTCCCGGATTGACGAAAAGTGCGCCACGGTTCTCTGTCAGTGCCCAGCAGCCTCCAACGTCATGGGCCACATCTTGCCAGCCGATTTCGCAAACATCGTTCGCGCCATTGCCAGCGGTTTCCAGATCGATGACGCGGATTAGGGGTTCTGACATGTCCAGGTCGGTTCCAAGCTTGTTTATTGCTCATAAATCGAAGCCGAGCTGAGGTTGTTCCCCATCATCCTCGCCGGTCTCGCTGGTGAGAGAGGAAAGTGTCACGCCAAGCAGGCGAACGGGCCGTTTGAAAGGATAGACTGTAGCAAGCAATCCTGTGGCCGTCTCGAGGATGGCTTTGCAACTCGCATATGGCACGGCGTTGCTCTTGCTTCTCGTCGCCTGAGTGAAATCGGAATACTTGATTTTGACGGTCACCGTCTTTCCGCTGAAACCCTTCGTGTGGCAGTGACCCCAGACTTTTTCGGTCAAAGGTTTCAACTCGGCGGCGGCAATATCGAGATCGTCAATGTCTTGCATGAACGTATCTTCGGCACCCACGGATTTCCGAACTCGGTCGGGCCGAACCCTGCGCTCGTCGATGCCGCGGGCGATGCCATAGAAGTAGGGCCCAGATTTGCCGAAGTGCTTGGTGAGAAACTCCAGCGACTGCTGCTTGAGATCGGCGCCTGTTTCGATCCCCAATCTGCGCATCTTTTCGGCGGTCGCTGGTCCGACTCCGTGGAACTTCTTCACCGCGAGCCTCTCGACAAATACTGGCCCGTTCTTTGGCGTAATGACCGCTTGGCCATTGGGCTTGTTGAGATCGGAGGCCATTTTGGCGAGGAACTTATTGTAAGAAATGCCGGCGGATGCGTTAAGGCCGGTGATGTCTTTGATCTTCGAGCGGATTTCCAACGCAATCTCGGTCGCGATCGGCATGTGTTTCAAGTTCTCCGTGACATCAAGATATGCCTCGTCGAGCGAGAGGGGCTCGATCAATGGCGTATACTCGGCAAAAATCTCCCGAATTTGCTGTGATACGGCACGATAGACCTCGAAGCGCGGTTTGACGAAGATCAGATCGGGACATTTGCGCGCCGCGGTCACGGAGGGCATGGCCGAATGAACGCCGAACGCCCGTGCTTCATAACTTGCCGCCGCGACGACGCCGCGCGCCGCAGCGCCACCAACGGCAAGAGGCTTGCCGCGAAGATCGGGATTATCGCGTTGCTCGACGGAGGCATAAAATGCATCCATGTCCACATGGATGATCTTGCGTGGCTGCGAGGGGTCGATGGAACTCATTGAAGCCGTCGATATGGTTTCGAACAAAAGAGGAACATAGTCAGATGTTACGCCGCCCGCAACGATATTCGGACCATAAGTTTATCTCTTCATGAAACCATAGAGCACACGAGGAGTTTGCCAGCTGAGACATTTTACGGGAGAGCACAATGGCAGAGAATGCTACGAGTACTATTCGCGCCACCTTCGAAACCCGCGAGGCCGCGGATCTGGCAGTTGAGCATTTGGTTCAACAGCATGGCATTGCCCGGCCCGATATTTTCATTCAGTCGGCGTCGAATGAAAATACGACGGGGACGGAATCCTCACGTGGCGATGTTTCGCGCTCCGATGCTCCCCACGAAGGTGAGATTGAAGTGTCGGTCGATATTGCGCCAGACCAGATGCAAGCCGTCCAACGTAGCTTTGGCGATGTCGGAGCACTTCGCGTCTCGAACAGATGAATGCCGCTGAGCTTGTTCTGAAACGGGCTCTGCTCTAATTGGCTAACAACGTAATTGCTGATCCTGCGATGTGGATGTATTTGATGTCGCATCACTGTTTAGGATCAAGATGCAGACGTTCTCCAGGTTGCCGCCGCTTGAAGCGCTGGTTGTTTTCGAAGCCGCGTCTCGTCTCGGCAGCTTCTCCCGAGCGGGCGTTGAACTCGGTTTGACCCAAAGTGCGGTTAGCCGCCAGATCGGCAAGTTGGAAGCCTTTATCGGATCCAAGCTGTTCGAGCGTGTGCCAACAGGCGTGCGGCTAACAACGATCGGAGAGAACTACTCCATCGATGTCTCCAGGTTGATCCTGGATATCGCAAGCGTCACGGATGGCGTCAGATTGTGGACGGGCGCCAGCCAGATTACCATCGCCTGCTCTCGCGGCATCGCGGACCAATGGTTTATGCCGCGTCTTAAGAAGCTAAAGCAGGATCTTCCGGGGCTGGAGCTTAGATTGCGTGTGACGGATGATGTCGCTCATCTGCGCCTCGACGAATTCGACCTCGCAATATTCTACCGAAAAGAGAGACCGATTGGCGTCTGGCTGGCTGAACTCGGTCAGGAAGAGGTCGTTCCCGTGTCCGGACAAGGCGCTCTTATGTTGGAAGAGCAAAAGGCGCCAGTGCTTATCTCTATTGAAGACTCCATGCGGGAGTGGCAAGATTGGGATAATTGGTGGCGCTCGTCGACGATGTCGCCACCCCAGGACGCAGTGCATTGGAAGCTTGGCGATTATGGCCTTTGCGTCGCCGCCGCATCTGAAGGACTGGGCACGACACTTGGATGGACATGGCTGATCCGTGATCAGTTGGATAGTGGTGTTCTCATTCCTGTACATGCCCACACGATGCGATCTGAGGGACGCTTTTATCTCATGCGTCCAGCAGACCGGCATCAGCGCAGAATTGTGCGTGAGGTTGCCGACTGGTTGATCGAAAACAACAAGCAGACCGCGCGCTAAGCGGTGTCACGCTGGAAGAAGCCGAGCCTTGCGTCGCCGGTCCAACATGAAGCGTGCGTAGCCTATGAGGGTGAAGATCAGCCAGGCGACCTGCGATATCAGGGAACCGAGATTGAAATTCCATATCAATGAATAGATCAGAAGGACGCCACCAAGAACATTCAAGAGAGTGTAGCGGCCATCTTCGATGTTGAGAATGCGCAACTGCAGCAAAGCATATGCGATGAGATAGAAAATTGCTCCTGCAAGGCCAACAATGTCCGCAAGCCCCATTTGTGTTCACTCCGTAGGTCGCCCTTTTTCCAAGGGCTTCGCGACGCCGGCTCACTCCGGCCACGCTCGTTTACTCCGCTTCGCAAACAAGCAAATACGCTTTGATTTCATGACCCCATGCGCAAAAATCATACCCCCGTAAAGGGCTCTCTCTCTAGTGCCGAACCGCTGAGTACGATAGGCCAGACCCCCGACAGCCGGCCCACGACCGGTTACGATAAAAACAGGGAACCGCGATATGACTGACTCCCCTTTTTCGATTGATCGACGCAGCTTTCTCATCGGGGCAGCCGGTCTCACCGCACTTTCAGCTGGCTTCATTACACAAGCAAACGCTCAAGATGCTCAGACCCCCAAGAAAGGCGGCGTCCTGAAGCTTGGTATCGGAGGAGGTAGCACCACCGATAATCTCGATCCACGGATTCTGAAAGACTGGGTTCCGGTCAATCAAGCCTTCATGATCATGAATGGTCTGGTCGAGATCGACGCGAACAACCACGCCGTTCCAGAGCTTCTGGAAAGCTGGGAAGCGCAGCCGGGCGCGAAAGAGTGGGTGTTCAAGCTGCGTCAAGGCGTGACGTTCCACAACGGCAAGGCTTTGACGGTCGAGGACGTAATCTACTCTATCAATCTCCATCGCGGTGAAACGACGTCTGCGGCCCGATCGGTTGCTTCGGCCTTGAAAACGGTCGAGAAAGTTTCGGATAGCGAAATCAAGATCGTCCTGGAAAGCGGGAACGCTGACCTTCCCTACATCCTCTCGGATTATCACTTCCTTGTCGTTCCCGAAGGCTGGACGGATTTCAACAAGCCCGTCGGCACAGGTCCTTTCGTGTTCGAAAGCTATGATCCAGGTGTCCGCTCGCGCTTTACGCGCAATCCAAGCTACTGGAAGCCGAATGCCGCTCATGTCGACGCTGTCGAAGTGATCGTTATCAACGATATTGCTGCACGCACCAACGCGATGATGTCCGGTCAGGTCCACGCGATCAACCAACTTGACTTCAAGACTGTCGATCTGTTGCGCCGCAATCCAAATCTCAACATCGTTCAGTCGGCAGGCGGACAGCACTTCACCTTCCTGATGGATTGCACGCAGGCTCCCTATACGGACAACAACATCCGTCTCGCGATCAAGCACGCCATCGATCGCGAGCAGCTTTTGAAGACGGCTCTGCGGGGTTACGGTCGCATCGGCAATGACCATCCGATCCCAAGTTCCGACCGCTTTTATGCCGCCGATTTGCCACAGCGGCCCTATGATCCGGAGAAGTCGAAGTTCTATCTGAAGCAGGCGGGCCTCAACACGCTGAAAGTCGAGATTTCCGCCTCCGACGCAGCATTTTCCGGCGCGGTCGACGCTGCGGCAATTTTCCGTACCAGTGCGGCGAAGAGTGGCATTGACGTGTCCATCAAGCGCGAGCCTGCGGACGGTTACTGGGACAATGTCTGGATGAAGGCCCCCTTCTGCATGTCCTATTGGGGCGGTCGCCCAACCGCCGACCAGATGCTGACCATTGCATACCAGTCGACCTCGGCGCAGAACGACACACACTGGAAGAACGAGACCTTCGACAAGAAGCTGGTGGAGGCTCGTGCGCTTCTGGACGATGCCAAGCGCAAGGAAATCTACGCCGAGCTGCAGGCTCTGATATCAAACGAGGGCGGCGCGATGATACCCATGTTCGGCGATTATCTTGACGCCACCTCCAAGAAACTCAAAGGCGTAACCACACACCCGATGTTCAATTTCATGGGTGCTCGTCTTGCTGAAAAGGTCTGGTTGGACGCGTAATGACTATCCTCATCCTGAAGCGCGTCGCTTTGGGTATTCTGACGCTTTTGCTCGTGTCGGCGCTGATTTTCGCCGGCACACAGCTTCTACCCGGTGATGTGGCGTCAGCGATACTCGGACAAAACGCAACGCCTGAGTCTCTCGCGGTCTTGCGAACCGAACTCGGCCTCGATCAACCCATCTTGCATCGCTATCTGGCATGGCTCGGCGGGTTTATGACCGGCGACCTCGGTAATTCTCTCGCCAACCGCCAGCCGGTAGCAGATCTTCTGTGGCCCAGATTTTGGAATACCATGGCGCTCGCTTTCTACGCGGCCGTCATATCGGTGCCGGTCGCGGTGGTCCTGGGTCTGTTCAGCGCCATCTGGCGAGGAAGCCTGTTCGACCGGGCCGTCAACATTGTTGCGCTCGCCTTCGTGTCGCTCCCGGAGTATTTTCTGGGTCTTCTGCTTATCCTCTTCGTCTCCGTACAATACAATCTGCTGCCAAGCCTGGCGGATACCTATCCGGGCATGGGATTTGCCGACTGGCTGAAGGCGACGACGCTTCCGGCTCTGACACTGGTTCTGGTGACCGTGGCTCAGATGTTGCGGATGACCCGGACCGCCGTTCTAGCCGTGATGGATCAGGCCTATGTGGAAACCGCTTATCTCAAGGGACTGCGGACCAAGCGTGCTGTCCTGCGCCACGCGCTTCCCAACGCAGCAGCCCCGATCGTCAACGTCGTCTCGTTCAACATCGCTTATCTCATTACCGGCGTCGTGCTTGTCGAGGCTGTCTTCAATTATAATGGACTAGGTCGCTTCATGGTCGATGCCGTTTCCAAGCGCGACCTGCCGCTGGTTCAGGCTGCGGCGCTCGTCTTCGGCACCGCTTACGTCATTTTGAACATCATTGCCGATGTCTCGGCCATCGCGCTCAATCCGCGCCTGAGGCACGCCCGATGAAATTTTTGCGTTCAGTTACCCCGACCGCCTGGGTCGGCCTCTTCATCATTTCTTTCAATCTCATCCTGTTCTTGGCCGGGCCGCATATCGCGCCTTTTGGCCAAGAAGAAATCGTCGGATCACCCTTCGATCCACCCTCGGCTGCACATTGGTTCGGTCTTGATCAAAACGGGCGTGACATGCTCTCGCGTATCCTTGCTGGCGCGCAAATGTCGATCGGTGTTTCGCTGGCTGCGTCCTTGCTGTCGTTTACGATCGGGATCACGCTTGGTTTCATTGCAGCCATCTTCGGCGGCTGGCTCGATACCGTTCTTTCGCGCATCGTCGATACCGTCATGTGCATTCCCGTGTTGATTTCGGCTCTTGTCGTGTTGCAGGCGCTGGGTTCGTCCATACCAGTCCTTATCGTCACCATTGCCTTGCTGGACTCCACCCGTGTATTTCGCCTGGCGCGTATCGTCGCTCAGGGTATCAATGTTCTCGAATATGCCGAAACGGCACGCTTGCGTGGAGAAGGCCTGTTATGGCTGGTATTCAAGGAAATATTGCCCAACGCGCTTCCGCCGCTGATTGCTGAATTCGGTCTGCGTTTCTGCTTCACCTTTCTTTTTGTTGCCGGTCTTTCATTTTTGGGACTTGGCATTCAACCACCCTTTGCGGACTGGGGTGGCATGGTGAAAGACAACCAGCAGGCTATTCTTTATGGGCTCTATGCGCCGCTTTATCCTGCAGCCGCAATCGCCATTCTCACCATCGGCGTCAATCTTGTCGCTGACTGGCTGCTGGCCGGACGAAGCGCAATTCAAGGAGCGGATCGATGAGCGATAGCAAGGTTCTGAAAATCCTCGGCTTGAAAGTCGCTGCACCGAACGGCGCCGTTCTGGTCGATGGTATCGATCTTGATCTGGCGAAGGGCGAAGTCAAAGGGCTGATCGGTGAATCGGGGGCGGGCAAATCCACCATAGGCCTCGCAGCGATGGGCTATGGTCGAAATGGTTGCCGGATCATCGACGGAGAGATTGTCGTTGATGGCGTATCTTTGATGACTGCAGGTCGTGCCGGACGTGAAGCGGTTCGTGGAGCACGCATCGCCTATGTTGCACAAAGTGCTGCTGCGGCATTCAACCCGGCAATGAAGATCGGTGAACAGATTATCGAGGGTCCGCTCTACCACGGCATCATGAACCGGCAAGAGGCAGAAGCCTGGATGCTGGAATTGCTCGAAGCGCTTCAACTTCCTGACTTCCTCAATTTTGGTAGCCGATATCCGCATCAGGTCTCCGGCGGTCAGTTGCAGCGCGCCATGGTGGCCATGGCCATGTCATGTCGTCCCGATATCCTCGTGCTTGACGAGCCGACCACAGCGCTTGACGTGACTACGCAGATCGAGGTTCTCGCCCTGCTACGCAATCTTATCCAGCGCTATAACACCGCTGCGCTCTACATCACGCACGATCTGGCGGTCGTGGCACAGGTGGCTGACAGCATCATGGTGCTGCGCCATGGAAAACGGGTCGAGGAAGGGACTGCCGAGCAAATTCTGGAGCACCCCCAGGAAGATTACACCAGGCGGCTAGTTTCTGAACGCGAAACGACCATGTCGGGGCAAGACGCGCACCACAAGAGTGGTGAGGTCCTGCTTGAGGTGCGTGATGTCACCTCCTATTACGGACGAAAGAAGGTTCTGGACAATATTCATCTGACACTGCGCCGCGGCGAAACGCTGGCCGTTGTCGGAGAATCCGGCTCGGGGAAATCCACGCTCGCCCGCGTTATCGCAGGTTTGCCGCCCCATTCTTCGGGCGTGGTTTCTCTTGCCGGTCACCGGCTTGCCGACAGTTACAAGAAACGGAGCCGGGAAGAGCTTCGCCGGGTTCAGTTGGTTTATCAGCTTCCCGATGTTGCCCTTAATCCTCGCCAAACGGTTGGCGATATCATCGGCCGTCCGATGACCTTCTATTTCAAGATGACGGATGACGAGCGAACTTCGGAGGTCGAGCGTTTACTGGACCTTGTCGGACTGCCGAGAGACTTTGCCGAGCGCCTGCCAAAGGCACTCTCCGGCGGGCAGAAGCAGCGTGTCTGTATCGCCAGAGCCCTGGCAGCCCGTCCTGATCTTATCATTTGCGATGAGGTGACGTCGGCGCTGGACCCGCTGGTGGCAGAGGAAATCTTACGATTGCTGCGTTCATTGCAAGATGAACTCTCGGTTTCCTACCTGTTCATCACCCATGATTTGGGCGTGGTTCGCAGGCTTGCTGATCGGACGATGGTGATGCAGCATGGCCGGATCGTTGAAACAGGTCCCACCGCAGACGTCTTTGCGCCGCCCCACCAGCCCTACACCGAGCAACTTATCACCTCCGTGCCGGAACTGCGGCGCGACTGGCTTGATGACGTCCTTTCAAAGCGAAGCATCTCCGCCGCATGATCGAAACGGCGGCGATCCAGCATCGCCGTCGGGGATTTGTAATTTTCGCGCTGGTTACCTGCCAGCGCTTCTGATCTGACTGGAATATCTGAAAATGACTGTGCATGTTCAAGAACATATCTGGATTCCCTTGAGCGATGGCACGCGCCTTGGCGCACGCCTGTGGCTGCCGGACGATGCGGATCGATCGCCGGTGCCAGCCATTCTCGAATATATTCCCTACCGCAAACGCGATGGGACTCGCGGACGAGATGAGCCCATGCACGGCTATTTCGCCAGCCAAGGCTACGCGGCCATTCGCGTCGATATGCGCGGCACGGGTGAATCCGATGGGCATATGGCTGACGAATATCTCAAGCAGGAGCAGGATGACGCTCTTGAAGTCATTGAGTGGATTTCACACCAGCCCTGGTGCAGCGGCAATGTCGGCATGATGGGCAAGAGCTGGGGTGGCTTCAACAGTTTGCAGGTCGCCGCCCGTCGCCCTCCTGCATTGAAGGCGATCATTACAGCCTACTCTACGGATAATCGTTATACCGATGATATTCATTACATGGGCGGTCTGTTGCTCAACGACAATTTGTGGTGGGGCACAATCATGCTGGCGTACCAGAGCCGCCCGCTTGACCCCAAGATCGTTGGCGATGTCTGGCGTGAACGTTGGCTCGAACGGCTCGATAGCCTTCCGTTCTTTCCGGCTCTCTGGCTCGAACATCAGCGCTATGACGAGTACTGGAAACACGGTTCTGTCTGCGAGGATTGGAGCGCGATCCAGTGCCCTGTGCTGGCAATTGGAGCGTGGGCAGACAGTTATACCAATCCCGTTTCGAGGCTTTTGGAAAAGCTGCAGGTGCCTCGTCGTGCTATTATTGGCCCATGGGGACACATCTATCCCCAGGATGGCGTTCCAGGCCCTGCCATCGGCTTTCTGCAAGAGGCAACGCGTTGGTGGGATCAGTGGCTGAAGGGCAAAGATACGGGCATCATGGAAGAACCCATGATGCGAGCCTTCGTCAGCGATAGCATCGAGCCGACCGGCACACGGATATCAACCGAAGGCCGCTGGGTTGGCGAAGCGACATGGCCATCGCCCGATATCTCAATCAAGCCACTCCATTTCGGGGCTCACCATACGCTGGGGACCGAAAGAGGAGAAGCAGCGATACTCAAGATCCGCTCGCCGCAAAGTCACGGAAAGGCTGGTGGCGAATGGATGGCGACAGGTTGCCCCGGCGAGCATCCGACGGATCAGCGGCTCGATAATGGCGGCGCACTGGTGTTCGAAACCGAGCTGTTGCAGGATGATTTTGACGTGCTGGGCACTCCGGTCGTGCGTCTGCGCGTTGCCGCAGACTGCCTTGTCGCGCAAGTGTCGCTGCGCCTGAACGATGTCCTGCCGGATGGCCGTGTGACGCGCGTCAGCTATCAGGTATTTAATCTGACACATCGCGATAGCCACGAAGAGCCAAGAGCGCTCGAGCCAGGCCGCTTCTATGATGTGACAATCAAGCTAAACGATTGCGGATATCGTTTTGCCAAAGGCCACCGTTTGCAACTTGCCATCGCCACGGCCTACTGGCCAATGGTTTGGCCATCGCCCTATGATGCGACCTTAAGCGTCTCTGTCGCCGAAAGTACACTCGAACTGCCAGTTCGCGCGCGGTCTGAGGTGTCGCCGGTCAGTTTCGAAAGTCCTGCTCATGGGCCTTTCACCCCGACGACGCAAGTAGATTCGGGCACCGTTCGGCGTTGGACCGAGCAGGATCACGAAACCGGGATCAACACCTATATAACCGAGGGCGTCGGCGGATTGTTCGGAGAGGGCGTGATCCGCTTTGACGAGATCGATACCCAACTCAGTCACAGTCTCCGCAGGGAGCTTACGATCAAGGACGACGATCCGTTGTCGGCGAAATATGTGCTAACCCAGGCCTATGAGATGGGCCGGGACGGGTGGCGGATCAGAATCGAGAGCCGCACGGAAATGCGTTCTGACGAGAATACGTTCTATCTGTCAGGCGAGTTGTCGGCATTCGAGAATGGCGCGCTGGTCAAGACACGTGAGTGGGACGAACGTTTCGACCGCGACTTGATTTGACCAGCAGGGTCGTTGAGTGAGAGCAGATAGCGGATGGTGTTCGAGTACCATTCGCTATCTGGCACGATACTTTCGCCGCTTGGCCTGCCGGCACGATACTTCTGAGGTCGTCGCTATTCGCCTACAGCGATACCTTCGCGGCGCGGATCTGCGCTGCCGACAAGGCCGTTCGGGGTGATCTCGATTGCGTGTAGACCAGAATTCATCTCACCTGCCTTCACTTCGTAGCCCAAGGCTTTCAAGGGTTCGGCCATCGCCTCTGCGCTTGTCCCAGCCTCAAGATCATAGGTCCCGAACCGATTGATCAGGTGAGGCTGGGCTACAATCGCTTCGACCGGCATACCCCAGTCAATATAGCCAATCAGGGCTTGTGCGACATAACCGATAATTTGGCTGCCGCCCGGCGAACCAATGGCCAGCAGCGGCTTGCCGTCTTTCATCACGATCGTCGGCGCCATCGATGAGCGCGGTCGTTTGCCCGGCTCTACGCGATTGGCGACCGGCAGGCCACCATCATGTGTCTTGAAAGAGAAATCCGTCATTTCGTTATTCAGCAGGAAGCCGTTCGTCATCAATCGCGACCCGAAGCCGTTTTCGATTGTCGTCGTCATGGAAACGACGTTGCCTTCCTTGTCGACGATGACGAAATGACTCGTAGAGGGCAATTCGAGAGCCGCGTCCTTGCCGAACAGGAATGCGTGGTCCCATCCCGGTTCGCCAGCTTTGACCTCTTCTTTGGTCAACGCCTTGTCACCATCCAGTAGCTTGGCTCGTTCGTCGAGATAGGACTTGTCGATCAAGCCCTTGATGGGCAGCGGCACGAAACTCGTGTCGGCGACGTACCTCTCGCGGTCGGCGAAGGCCAGGCGTTGCGCGTCGCCAATGATGCGCCAGCTTTCGACATTCTCAGGACCCAAGGCTTTCAAATCGAAGTGCTCCGACACGCCGAGAATTTGGCTGACGGCGATTGCGCCGGAGGATGGTGGCCCCATTCCGCACACATCAAGAGCACGATAGGTGAAGCAAACCGGTTGGCGTTCGATGATGCGATAGTTGGAGAGATCGGCCAGCGAAAGAACGCCGGGATTGCCTGCCGCTTCTCGTACAGTCTTCACGATGGCCTCGGCGATCTTCCCTTTATAGAAAGCGTCGGCGCCACCCTCAGCAAGCAGTGCGAGAGTTTCGGCATAGGCCGGGTTTTTCAACTGCGTTCCTGCTTTTAGGGCAGCCCCGGATTTGTCGAAGAAATACGCCGTCGTATCTTTGTAAGTCTTCAGGCGGTCGCCTTCGGATGCAACGAGGGAAGCAAGTCGAGGCGATACCTGAAAACCGTTTGCCGCCAACGTTTTTGCCGGTTCGAGCAGGCCAGCCCAATCTGTTCTCCCGTAGCGTTTATGCACCTCTTCCAGAAGACGCACCGTTCCCGGTGTACCTACGGATCGGCCGCCCACAACCGCAGCCATGAATTTGAGTGGTTGGCCGCTTTCGTCCAGGAAAAGCTTTGGTGTGGCCTCCATCGGAGCCGTCTCCCGGCCGTCGAATGTGGTGAGCTTTCCGCTTTTGGCGTCGTAATAGACCAGGAATGCGCCGCCGCCCAGACCCGAACTCTGCGGCTCCACAAGACCAAGAACAGTCTGCACTGCCACCATCGCATCGACCGCATTGCCGCCCTTTGCAATCACATCGCGGCCTGCTTCGGCTGCAAGCGGGTTTGCCGCTGCCACCATGAAATTCTTCGCCTCGACGCGTTGGGCCGTCGCGACCCTGGTGGCTTTCTCCGGAGCCACGATGTCGGATGCCTGCTGGGCAATCGCAGCGGGGGTGAACAAAGCGAATGCAACAAAGGCTTGCGCCAAAAATCTCGTCTTCATCGGTCTACCCTTCCCAATGCGCGTGATGCGAAAATTCCGTCCGTTGGGCCTTGAGCGGCGCCAAACTCGTCGCGAGCGAAGCCAATATGATTGCCGACCTTTTCGATTGGTGCCGAAGATGTCCAATAGTACGGCACTATGATCGCTGTTTCACCACCTGTCGATCATATCGACGAAGCGCCCTGCAGTTTGGCCGAGCATCGCGATATTTCAGCAGGCGCGGGCCTGTTATGAATGCGTACGGTTTGGTGAAATCTCTGAACCGGCATCCGGTGCTGCCTCGACAAAAGCCGAGAATGACCGGGCGATATCACCGATGTCACCGTCTGTGATAAAGACGAGCACGCACCCTTTAGCGCCATCTGGCCATTCGGAAAGATGGACGGGCTTGTGAATGAGATGCTGGACACCGTGGATCACAACTGGCGTACTGTGCCCTTCGACGGCAATGATACCCTTCACGCGGAGTAACTTCTCGCCATGCCTGTTGACGAGCAAGGAGAGCCATGTCGAGAAGCGTGGCCATGAAATCGGGTTTTGCGTGGTCACTGAAACGGAGCGAATTGCTCCATGCATGTTGACGTTTTCAACCGTTGTATGTGCGTGATCGTGATATCGCTCCGCAGCTATCCAACGCCGAACATCGGCTGGCCGGGCTGTGAGGTCATGGATATCCTCAGTCAAGATCAGACTTGCAGCCGCGTTCGACGGATCGGAGATTTCGATGCTGGCCGTTGGGTTCATTATAGATAGGGTGGAGATCAACTCCTGTGTAGCCTCGGGTCCGGCGATGTCCGATTTCGTGATGACGAGCCGGTCCGCTACGGCGACCTGTCGAGCGCTTTCTGTATAGGTCCCGATGTTGTGCTGCCCATTCGGCACCTCTACCACTGTGACGATATTGCCCATGGAGAAATGATATTTCAGCATCAGGTCTGCGGTCAGCGTTGCGACGATCGGGGCTGGATCGGCAAGTCCTGTAGTTTCGATGATCAGTCGGGAGAAGGGGCCTATGCGACCTGATTGACGTTTCTCGAACAGTGAGAGGATTGCCTGCTTGAGATCGCCGCGGATGGTGCAACAGATGCAACCGCTCTGCAGGAGCAACGTGTCATCCTCTATCGTTTCGACCAAAAGATGATCGAGACCGATGCTACCGAACTCGTTGATGATGACTGCGGCATCGGAAAAGTCGGGGCGGGACAGCAATGCGTTGAGCAGAGTCGTCTTGCCGGCGCCGAGAAATCCGGTCAGAATATTGACGACGATCGGCTGCTGCGCGCCAGTGTTCATCAGGCGACCCCCACCTTACACATGAGAGCGGGATCGAGAGGATCGATCTCGACGCCCGCGAAGGCCTCGGCAAGTGGCCAAAGCTGGCCGATATGGTCCACGACCGCGCTTTTGCCGGTGCGGCCTTGGAGAACATAGCGATCGTTCCAGACCTTCAATCGCAGACCGTAATGATCAAGGATCATATTGACGGCGCTGGCCTGTCGATAACGTTCGGCAGCGGGCGTCGCGCTTGCAACGCCGCGACCGCCACTGCTCCAATGATCGGCTGGGCCAAACGCACCGCACAGGCCGCACATGGAAAACCTCCCTTTACGACTTTGGACGCGCCGTGCCGCTGCGTGGATATCGCTTGGCGAAATCGGCGGCGATTTCCTCCATGGTAACGAATTTCACCCCGTCGAACTGGCGGATGTGTTCGAAGATGCGCTCATGCATTTTGAGAACATGCGGCTTGCCGGAAACATCCGGATGGATGGTGAGCGGAAAGACGGCGTAATCGTAGTTCTCGTAGACCCAGTCAAACTGGTCGATCCACATCTGCTCGAGGTCGCGTGGGTTGACGAAGCCGTGGCTGTTGGGGGCGGCCTTGATGAACATCATCGGGGGCAGATCGTCGAGGTTCCAAGAGGCCGGAATTTCTATCAGATCGGTTTCCGGCCCTTGGGTAAACGGCTTCATCCAGTGCGACGGATGCTTGGAGTAATCGATTTTCGTCCACTCGTCTCCAACGGTCACGTAGTAGGGATGGTGGTCGTTGTGCATCAAGGAGTGATCGTAAAGAATGCCCTTTTGCTTCAACAGTTCGTTGGTCTTGGAGCCAAATTCCCACCATGGAGCCACATAGCCACGGGGCGGCTTTCCCGAAAGCTTGGTGATGAGATCGACGCATTTGTCGAAGATGGCTTCTTCCTGCTCCGGCGTCATGGCGATGGGGTTTTCGTGGCTGTAGCCATGCATGCCGATCTCGTGTCCGGCGTCGGCGACCTGCTTCATTTCATCCCAGAATGTCTCGATCGAGTGTCCGGGGATAAACCAGGTAGTCT
The DNA here is from genome assembly GCA_913777615.1 of uncultured Agrobacterium sp. GTDB lineage: Bacteria > Pseudomonadota > Alphaproteobacteria > Rhizobiales > Rhizobiaceae > Agrobacterium. The sequence continues at coordinate 106,566 of CAJYTK010000021.1, forward strand.
TGATACCCCATTTTTCGAAAAGACGGAGCAGACGAACAGAGCCGACCTTACCTGCGAATACACCGCGTGAGATGTCGCAAGGGCTGTCTTCCCCGCCATAGGAGCCGAGCCAGCCCGCGACGGCATCGACGTCAATGCCATAGGACACCAGTATTTCTTTCGCCATAATCCATTCCTTCTCGCTTGGCCGGTCAGGCCGGGTTGAACTCAAGGCAGTTCGGACGGGGCAAGGCCTGAGCGGCTGCCCCCCATACTGATATGCTTGCGCATGTAATAATTGGCGCCGTCCGGATCGCCGCGCTCAATGGCTTCGAGGATCAATTCGTGCTCCTTGACGGCAGGCCAGAGATCCCCCGGGCGCAACACCGGCATACGCTGGCTCTCCTGCATCACATCTGCAAAAGTGCGGTGCATGTCGACGAGAAGCCGGTTGCCGCAAAGCGCCAGAATCTGGCGGTGGAACTCGAAGTCGGCCTCTGCATAGGCGCTCAGGTCGCTGGAAATTGCGGCACGCCGGAACGCATCGAGCGCCTGATGAAGTCGCGCAAGATCGGCGTCCGTTCGGGACATGGCTGCAAGCTGTGCTGCGTAGCTTTCGACAACGTGCCGCAGTTGGTAGACTTCCCGCAGCGAATAGGGTGCCACGCTCGACCAGGCCTGGCTTTGCGCCAGATCCGCTATCGTGAAACCTCTGCCATTGTCTCGAGCCTTGATCTTGCCAATGGTCAAGAGAACCGAAATCGCTTCACGAAGTGTAGCGCGGCTTATTTCCAGAAGCTTCGCGAGTTCTCGTTGCGGCGGAAGTGCTGCCCCCGCCGGCCAGCGTCCATCGGCGATCATCGAAGCCAACGTTCTGACCGTCGCGGCCACGGCGCTTTCGCCGACAGCATCCGCCTCACTTTGCTTCCTGAAGACGCTGTCTATCACCAGCCGCTTCTCTCTCTTGGTCTGACCAAATAAGATTACAGGAGAAGGAAATCGCATTTTGGTCAGGCCGTCAACGTCAAATTATAGGCACTACGTGGCTTATCCTTGGGCATTTGACAAATTTGGTCAGGCCAAGATAAGCTTAGATGAAGAGTGGGGGATAAGATGAAGAAGACAGTTTGCCTCATCACGACAGGCGGGACGATTGCGTCGCAGAAGAACGCCAGCACCGGCCACGTAACGGCCAAACTCGGTGGTGCCGAACTGAGAGCATTGCTCGGTAGCCGTCTGGATGACGTCGAATTGCTCGTCGATGAGTTCATGACGGTGGGCAGTTTCGCGCTCTCGCTTGAGGATGCCTTTGCACTCGCATGCAGGATCAGAGAGCATTTGGCGGACCCGAGGATCGATGGTGTCGTAGTGACCCATGGAACCGACACGATGGAGGAGAGTGCCTATATGGCCGATCTTCTGATCGACAGCGAAAAGCCAGTTGTTTTTACCGGTGCGCAACGCGCCGCGGATGAACCGGACGCGGACGGGCCACGCAACATCGGCGATGCCGTTCGCATCGCTGCGTCCTCCGTCGCCCGTGGCCTTGGCGTTCTGCTTTGCTTTGAGCAGGAGTTTCATGCCGCCCGTGACGTCACGAAGTCGCACACATCTCGGACCGACACATTTATCTCTGCCGAACATGGCAAGCTTGGCGAAGTCGATGGCGACAGGGTCATCGTTCACCGCCGCCCATTGGTCCAAGGCAAAATACCTGCATCACGGGTCGAAGCCGACATCGAGATCGTCAAGCTTGGTATCGGATCAAGCGATCGCTTCCTACGCTTCGCTGCTTCGAATGGTGTCAAGGCTGTGGTCATCGAGGGCTTCGGGCGGGGCAATGCGCCGCCCGCCGTTACGGCAGCGGCTATCGATCTGGTAAAAAGCGGCACTCCCGTCATCATGACCAGCAGGTGCCAGCGCGGGCGCGTCAAACCGATCTACGGAAACGGCGGTGGCAAAACGCTTGCCGAAGGCGGCGTAATCTTCGCGGGCGACCTCAGTTCTCAGAAGGCACGTGTTCTCGTTTCCCTGTTGCTCGGATGCGGTCTTGGGGTCGAAGAGGTTCGCGATGAGGTGGAACGCTTCGGTCTTTGAGCGTGAGATGACCCGTTCTAAGGGGCTCACACGCTCGGTTTATATCGAAAGCTCCATTCTTCTTCGTTCGGAGGCGATCGCGGCTTGAGCCTGTCGGCTCCATGGGCTGCGTGCTGTGGAACCGTGCGATAGGCTGCTTTGTTTGGCTTCCAATGTGGGAAATGGGGAGAGGACATAGATTTGCGGATCATCGCTACCGCTGCCTGGTCTATTCCCAAGACAGTGGCTCAACGGTTCTCTCAAGAGGGGAGTGGCCTTTCGCGATACGCGTCGGTGTTCGACGGCGTCGAGATCAATTCCACCTTCTACCGGCGGCATAAGCCATCGACATTTGCGCGGTGGGCGGAAGCCGTTCCCGACAGCTTTCGGTTCGCGATAAAAATCCCAAAAGAGATTACCCACGCAAGAGCGATGAAGGACATTGCAGGGGCGTTCGACACCTTCCTTGAGGATATCGCGCCGCTGGACAGGAAGCGCGGGCCGCTGCTCTGCCAGTTGCCGCCTTCATTGAAATTCGATGTCAATGTCTTTGCTGCCGCGTTCAAGGCGATGCGCAACGCCGACGAAGGGCAGATGATCATCGAGGTGCGGCACAAAAGCTGGGCATCGAGCGATACGCTCGATCTGTTGAGGAGCTACGGGATCGACCGTGTGCTTGCCGACCCCGCACCGGTATGGGCCGCGGAAAATTTTGGCGAACCACCAAAATACATCCGTCTCCACGGCAAGCCTAGGATGTATTATTCGAGCTACACTGATGCAGAGATCAGGTCTTTTCTGGATCTCTCGGCACCGCAAGGATGGTGCGTATTTGACAATACTGCCTCAGGCGCGGCGATCGACAACGCTCTGAGCGCGCTTGAAGTCAGCTAAGTTCGGATGCCGGGTAGACGAGCATGACGACCGTCGCGCTCGTCTCACTATCATATTTCACTCGCCGCGCGGATAACGCTGGTTTTCCTCTAGGACGTTGAGGTCCATGTGGTTGCGCATATAGCGTTCCGAGGCTTTTTGCAGTGGCTGATAATCCCAAGGGTAGTAGGCCCCGTTGCGCAGGGCATTGTAGACCACCCAACGCCGCGCCTGACTTTCCCTGACGGCCGCATCGAAAACGGGCAGTTGCCAGCGCCGACCGATTTCTTCAGACAAAGACGAGAGGACGGTGCCGAATGCCGGATCTGTAGCAAGATTTGTTCGCTCTTCGGGATCTGCCGCCAAGTCGTATAGGAGAGGTGGATCGGCTTCGCAAACGCAGAGCTTGTAGTGCCCGTCGCGAAGACCAACCAGCGGCGCGATAGAACCTTCCGCGGCGTATTCCATCGGGACGGGCCCGCGTTCTCCGGTTTGCGCCGCCACTGCAGCCAAATCCTCGCCATCCGTCCAGCGTTTGAGCGTGCTGATATCGAGCCCGGCCAGACCGCACAGTGTGGGCGTGACATCTAGTGTCGAGACCGGCGTTTCAATCCGGCGCGGCGTCCATCCCGGTGCAGCGATCATGAGCGGTACGCGCGCCGAGCCCTCGAAAAAACACATCTTGAACCACAGCCCGCGCTCGCCAAGCATATCGCCATGGTCGGACAGGAAGAGGATGATCGTATCGTCTTCCATTCTGGTTGCTTTCAGAACGTCGAGGATTTCGCCGATCTTTTCGTCGATATAGGAGATGTTGGCAAAGTAGCCGCGCCGGGCGCGCCGGATCTGCTCGTGGGTAATCTCGAAGGCCTTGTGGTCGCAAGCTTCCAGCAGGCGCTTCGAATGCGCGTCCTGGTCATCAAAGGGAATTGCTTCCAAGTGCGGATCGAGTGCCGGGCAATCCTCATAAAGGTCCCAGAACTTGCGCCGCGCCACGTACGGGTCGTGCGGGTGCGTGAAGCTGACGGTCAAGCACCACGGGCGGTCATCAAGGCGGCGGGATAGGTCGTAAAGCTTGCGGGTTGCGTGATAGGCGACCTCGTCGTCATATTCCATCTGATTGGTGATTTCTGCCACGCCAGCGCCCGTGACAGAGCCTAGATTGTGATACCACCAGTCGATCCGCTCGCCTGGTTTGGTGTAATCAGGAGTCCAGCCGAAATCTGCCGGATAGATATCCGTCGTCAACCGTTCTTCAAAACCATGTAACTGGTCTGGGCCAACGAAATGCATTTTCCCTGAAAGGCCGGTGTAGTAACCCGCGGCCCGCAGATGATGTGCATAGGTCGGAATATCGGAGGCGAACTCGGCTGCGTTGTCATAGACCCGCGTCCGGCTCGGCAATTGCCCGGACATGAAGGATGCACGCGCCGGGGCACAAAGTGGACTTGCGGTATAGGTGTTGGCGAAACGGACTGATCGCTCGGCCAATCGCTTTAGATGCGGAGCGTGCAGGAAATCGGCCGGGCCATCAGGAAAGAAGGTGCCGTTGAATTGGTCGGCCATGAGGATCAAGATATTGGGGCGCGGCATCTCTGCTGTCCGATTACGTTTTGACCCTACGTCACCGGCTCGAAAATCGAGATCGATCGTCGGAAGGCAAGATTCGTAGATTGAAGTTGATTGAAGAAGATAGTGCGTCCAGCAGGACGCACCATCTTTTAGAGAGCAAGCTTGGCCTTGACGGCGTCCGAAGCTGGTTTGCCATCCAGCGTGGTCACGCCCTGCAGCCAGCCGTCAAGCGCTTTCGGGTTGGTTTTCAGCCAGGTTGCGGCCGCCGCTTTTGAATCCCGACCGTCGAGAATAGCGCCCATCAGGTTGTTTTCCATGCCGATTTCGAATTTCAGGTTTTTGAACAGCTTAGCTGCATTCGGGCATTGCTGGGGCCATCCGGTGCGGGCAAGCGTATAGACCTCAGCTCCTCCAAAGTTCGGACCAAAATAGGCATCACCGCCAGAAAGATAAGCGATATCGATCTTCTCATTCATTGGATGTGGTGCCCAGGCGAGGAAAACCACAGCATTCTTGTCTCTGCCGGCGCGCTCCACCTGCGCCAGCATTGCCTGTTCACCCGACTCGACAAGCTGCCAGCCTTTCAGGCCGAAATCGTTGGCGTCGATGATCTTCTGGATATTTTGATTGGCGGGTGCGCCCGGCTCGATGCCGTAAATCTTGCTTTCGAACTCATCGGCATGCTTGGCAAGGTCGGCAAAGTCCTTGAAGCCTTTTTCCGCCATATAGGCCGGAACCGCGAGCGTAAACTTGGCGCCTTCGAGATTTTTTCCCAAAACCTCGGCTGCCTTGGCAGCTTTCAGGTCATCAACGAAAGACTTCTGTGCTGGCATCCAGTTGCCAAGGAAAACGTCGATCTCGCCGTTCTTCAATGCCTGATAGCCGATCGGAACCGACAGCGTTTTGACATCGGCCTCGTAACCAAGCGCCTCAAGCAGCACCGAGGCTACGCCGTTCGTCGCCGTTATATCGGTCCAGCCCGGATCGCTGAGATGGACTGTCTTGCAGGCGGCGTCGTCGGCCGCCTGAAGTGGGGTGGAGAAGGCTGCGACGGACAGAAAAAGACCGGCGGCGATGCGATGCAGATGAGAAATATATTTCATTGCGGCTCCCCTTTTATTAGTCCTGTTTATTGAACACCACATTGTTTTCGGCTGTGAAGCGGGTATTTTTCGATGAGTCCCATAAGGATTTTTTATGTCTGATCGGCCGCTCGATCTTGGATGGATGCGCATTTTTACAGAGGTTGCCCGTCGTGGCAGCCTGACGGCTGCTGCGGCATCGCTAAGGCTGACTCAGCCCGCCGTCAGCTATCAGATTCGCAGGCTGGAAGATGACCTCGGCGTGGTGCTCATTCGCCGTAAACATCGCGGCATCGAATTGACCGGCGAGGGGCAGCGGCTATTTGATACCGTTGCACGCAATGTCGATGCCATCGACCTGTTGGCGCGTCAGCTTCGCCGCAGCGACGATCGTCAAACCATCCGCTTGCATACCGACTACGCCTTCTCGTCGCTCTGGCTCATTCCGCGTATGCATGGCTTTCGTTCTCTCAATCCTGACATCAATATCCAGATCGTGGCGACGCAGAGCCCACTCGGTGAGAGTAAGCACGATAGCGATGTGATGATCATTTTCGGGACCCGGGAAGAAGCGGGGGAAGGGGCGGTCATGCTGCTATCTGAAAAAGTGATGCCGGTTTGCTCACCTGCCTTGCTGGTGGATGCGCCGTCATCGCAGTCCATTGCAGAGTTCTCCCGACGGAAACTCATTCACCTCGAAAACAGCTCTCAGGCGCAATGGTTGGATTGGCCCGCCTATTTCAGGCAGTTCAACGTTCCAAGAGATGTGGAGAAAGAAGGGAGCGACATAAGCTTCAACAATTACACGATGGTGGTTCAGGCAACCATTGGAGAACAGGGATTTGCGCTTGGTTGGGCGGGGCTCGTTGATCCTTTGGTCGAGGCCGGCGTGTTGGTTGCGGCGGGTCCAAGTCTGGAGGCACCTGATCGCGGCTACTGGCTGATGCAGTCAAAAAGCAACGACAGCGCCGTCGGGAAGTTGATCGAGTGGCTGGTATCTGAAAGGTAATAGAGCCTCTCGCGGGCGTTGCTGCGCCGCGTCGAAAGTTAATTCTCGTTTGTGGCATGTCTCAGATGCTGTATCGGCGACAAGGACGAACGCAGTCCAGATCGATGTAGGACTTAAATCGCCTGGCTTAGAGAACGAGCTTTCGATTCCAGCGAGACACGATCCATTGCCGATTGCGAGCTTAAAGGCCTGTCAAACAGGTACCCTTGGCCTTGATGGCTTCCTGCTGCTCGGACAAGTTCGCGATCCTCTTCAGTTTCGATCCCTTCCGCGACGATTGTCAGGTCCAGCCGGTGTGCAAGATCGCACGTGCCGGTAATGATCGCGATCGCTTCCTCTCGGTGCGAAGCGCCGCGCAGGAACGACTGGTCGATTTTTATTTTATCGAACGGAAAGCGTCGTAGGTAACTTAGCGAAGCATAACCCGTTCCGAAGTCATCCAGTGAGATACGGCAGCCCATCTGTTTCAGTTCATGAAGAACGGCCAGTGCGCGCTCGTCATTTTCGATAAGAGTGCTTTCCGTAATCTCGATCTCGAGTCGCTTCGGTGAGACGCCGAATTTAGTGAGACAGGCGCGGGTTTGAAGCGCAAGCGATGGATTGGTTAGTTGAGAGGCAGATACGTTGACTGCAATGAACGTATCTGCAGGTAGAAGGGCGGCCTGCTGACATGCGGCATCAATGACCCAGGAACCAATCGGGCCAATCTGACCGCTTTCCTCTGCGATCGGGATGAATTCTGCTGGTGAAATGAGGCCCAGTTCGCCGTGTTGCCAACGCAAAAGCGCCTCGAAGCCGCGCGTTGCATTCGTCGCAAGATCGACAATCGGCTGGAAAAGCAAAAAGAGTTCGCCCTTCTCGGTCGCAGACGCCAAACCGGTCTTCAAGCATTGCCAGCGCGAAAGTTCCTCGTTCATGTCGGGATGGAAGGTTTTGAACTGATTGCGTCCTGCTTTCTTCGATTCATAGAGCGCAATATCAGCATGTCTGAACAGCGTGGCGCCCTTATCAAGATTGGCTGCGGCTGAACTGACGCCCAGACTGACGGTCGACGACACCAAACGTCCATCGATCTCAAAAGGCGCGCTAACCTCCAGCAAAATTCGCTTGCAGCAAGCCACAGCCGCTTCAAACGCCTCCGGGCCGCTGTAGAGAATAGCAAATTCATCACCACCGATGCGTGCAATCACATCCGCCCCGGCGCAGGCGCTACTCAATCTGATAGAAAGCTCGAATAAGAGCCGATCTCCTGAAGCGTGCCCCAAGGTGTCGTTGATCATCTTGAAATGGTCGACATCGAGGATGATCAGCGCCTGTTCGACATCTGATTTTTTCGAGATGGATGCGCTCAGGCCCAGACGGTTCGCGATCCCAGTCAGCGAATCGATTTTCAAGACCCTGTCCAGCTTTGCATTTTGACTGAAGACAAAAACCAGAAGGACTGCGCCAAAAACGACGAAGGTCATCGTCACAGCGCAGATCGTGGCGAAGATGATGCCGAGCTGCCCCTGGTTGCGCTGGATTTCATCACCAACGCTGGCATGCGACATTGATCCAAGTCGCAAGACTGGCGCGATAAAGGGCTGAAGCCTGGAGACACCATCGCGGATCGCCTCTGGCGAGTGAGGCTCGGTGGCTAAAGGCGCAAGCGTGGACACAACCTTTTTAAGATCCTCTAGCATGGCCTTCTGCTTCGGATCATTGTTTAGTGGATTGGACGAAAAGATTTTCAGACGATTGTTAACAATGCTGAGCCGAAACGAAACGTCTCGGAGATCACCAGACGTTTGACTTTGTTGAAGCGCAAACTGGAGACGCAACAGTTCGACTGCCGTCTGACCGAGGTCGAAGGTACTATTATAGCGGGAAGCCTCGATAATGTGGCGCTGATAGTTGTACGCCAGAAAAGAACTTGCAACAGCGATTAACGCCAATATCGCTGTGACCAGCGTCAAAGTTAATTTGAGCCGTCGATAGCGGGTAGGAAGGTCAATCGTATTGCCTATCGTTTTCACAGGACGTCAATTTCCGCGATTTGCCACACAGCCCGACTGTAATAGGTCTGATGCTGCAATTCGGGGCGACTGTCGAAAGGGAACACAAGAAAAACAGGGCCCTTATCGCTCACGGGCATGATCTCGCCATTCTGGCGCGTAGCCAGCAGTGCGTCAGCTGCCACCAATTCGGAGATATCAGCACCAACCGCATAGTCATTCAGAGCGATGATTTGCAGCTTGGTCCCGGTGACCTGCAAGGTCGCCAGAAGGTCTTTCAACAATACGCCGCTGAATCGCGTCACGCCATTATGCCACGGCGTCGTGGTTGAAAACTCAGTCTGCGGCATCTTGTCCATCATCGTCAGGTCAAGAACAGTCGAGGTTTTCTCGCCGGAACTCAAACTCTCCACCTTCAGGATCGGCTCTGCCGATAGGGCGCTAGAGTTCGAAAAATTACCAACAACCAAAAGTCCTGCCAGGGACTGAATGAACAATCGACGTGTTTGCATGTAGAGGCCTCGAGTTTCCCTTAGCAATACCGTTTAGATTTCGGCGATCAACTCAATTCGAATATGCATTTATGTTATGAGAAATAATGATTTAACGTCGTGCCTTAGTAGAATTAATTTTAGCGATTCAAACTGCTTCCCATTACGTGTTGTGCGACGCGCTTACTAGTTGAGTACATCATCAGTTCGCTAGACTGAATTGAAGGTATTTGGAGGCATCGAAGCATAGTTGCGCCTTACTTCAAGCTTAGTCGCTGACGCAAGATTGAAACGCTTCGACATCGAGCACTAAAACTAAAAACGACGTGCGATCATCGACAATAGGAAGAGCAGACCATTGCGATGGCCGGAGTATTCTTGAACGAATGTCGCAGCTCCAGGATAAAATTTGATGAACGGATAAATCAAACAATGCCAAGCTGGTCGCGTACTGCTTGGCGCAGCTCCTCGTCTCGATCTGCGGGGGCTTTCAAAACGCAGGTAGTGCAATACGCACCACCTTCCACGCAGTAAAACCGGCAGCAGCCGCCGCGTTGCTGAAAGGTTGCGGAAAACTCCTTTTGATGCCGGTCGAATATGGTGACGTCGAAATACTGGAGTTCGCGATTGGTAAGGGGCGAGCCAGGCACTTTTAGAATGCGCATCGCAGCTGCCTTGGCCGTTTCGACGATCCCGAAATGGCGCCCGGCGTCAAGAAAGCGATCGGCTATCGCGTCGCCTGCGAGACGCCAGAGGGCTGCACGCGAGAGGCGCGTCGTTGCGTGAATCCGGTCGACCACGGGGCGAAGATGCGTCTCGATTTCGCTTCTGAACCTCTCTCCGTCTTCAGGATCGCTTAAATGACCATACTGGAACCCGCGCTCGACGAAGCGGACATTGGCTCGCCGCGCTCGGTATACCTTGCCTTCGTGCCGTCGCTCGGTCGTGTAGAACTTAAGGGCGACGGATGAGAGTGACAGGTCCGGAATGAGGCCGAAGCCAACGAACAGCGGTACGGTCGTGGCAGACAGGATGTAACCGTAATCGTTCATTATGAACGCACCGGCTGTCTTAGCATCGACGCCTTCGTATCGTGATTGCTCGAAGGCGATGAAATCATCCAGAGCTGCGTCGCTGGCCCAAAATGTCTTGGAACTCGTCCAATCAGCGCTTGCCGGTCCAATCTCTGCGCGCATTTCAGGAACATAGGCTGACTGTGCTTCAAGCGCCTGCGTAAGCAAGGCCCGTTTCGGGTCCGAACCTGGTGCCGTTGCGCTCGCTCGCGATGGATTGTCATCTCTTGCCATCAGACCGAAGCCTCCCGGCGTGCAAGCAGCCATAGAAGATAAGGCCCTCCAATCAACGCCGCGAAGAGACCAGTGGGTATCTGGTAGGGATAGATGACAATGCGCGCCAACCAGTCCGCTGCCATCATGACGATAGCGCCCAAAAAGACCGTTGCCGCAAGTTGGTGATGCGTTTTTCGAAAACCGAGCAGCCGCGCAAGATGTGGTGCGACCAGCCCTGTCAGGCTTAAAGGACCAACGAGGAAAGTGGAAACGGCCGTCATCAGGGCCGCGAGAATGGCAAGTATCATGCGCGAATGTGTGAGGCTAAGGCCTACGCTGCGCGACAATCCGGTCCCGAGCGGCAGGATGGTCAGCCATCGCAACATCAGGAATAGCGGAGTTGTCAGCACCAGCAGCGATAGCATGGCGATGCTTGCCTCGAAGACACCGGCGCGGCTGGTCGATCCCGACATCCAATTGAGTAGAACATAGCTGCGCATGTCTCCTTGGGCCAACACCATGCTCACGATTGCCATGCAAAAAGCGCTGATTGCGATCCCAGCCAGCAACAGACGTTCGGCTGAAAACCCTGATTTACCTGCTATCGCAATCATCAACAGGAAGGCGACAAGCGATCCGAGCGCTATGCTGGCAAGCATCACGAAGGTGGAGGGAATTCCGGTCAGGAACAGTGCCAGCGTCAAACCAGCGCCACCGCCGCTGGAAACCCCGAGGACTTCAGGACTGGCTATAGGATTACCGGTCATGCGTTGAATGACGAAGCCAGCTGCGCCCAGCATGGCGCCTGCGCCGGCGCCGGTGATAATACGCGGCAAGCGAAAGGGAAGAAGCTCGTATAACTGCTGACCGGTCACAATGGTCCATCCGTTGTGTGTGGGACCGACCATCAGCGCCAAGCAAAAAACTAAAGCAATTCCACCAATGAGAACGGCCAGCATGAGCGCTGGTTTTCGAAGTTGTCGGGTCGTCGCGCCGGACTTGGCAGTGGTCCCGGAGAAGCTGTGGACGCGTGGTAACAGCACGAGCAATAGAGGACCACCAAGAAGCGCGGTTGCAGCGCCCGTGGGAGCCAGATCGGAGAAGCCTTGCCCGAGTAGTTGCGTAAGGCAGTCGCAAATCAACAGCATTGCGGCTCCCGTCAATGGTGCCGCCATCATGATATGTCCCGTTGTGCGCGCTCCGCAGGAACGGGCGACCGCCGGTGCAGCTAGGCCGAGGAAACCGATGACGCCAACCGCGGCTGTTACCGAAGCGGCCAGCCAGACAGATAGCAGCAAGACTGCCAAGCGCGTTCCAAACAAGGTGACACCGAGACTCCTGGCGCTGGAATCATCAAGTGCAAGCACTGTCAACGGCCGCATGAGGAGTACTGCCGCAGCAATGCCGACCAGAAGCCGCGGGGCGAGTGACAGGACGACACTCCAGTCCTGTTGGTTCAGCGCGCCAGCGCCCCAGATGTGGATCGACATAGCATATTCGCCGCGTGCCAGGATGAGCGTGACGCTCAGAGATGCCGAGATCAGCCCGACGATCATACCGGAAATCGCTACTGTGACCGGATCAAACCCACGTCGCCAACTGAGCGCCAAGACAACTGCCAGGGCTGAGAGGCCGCCAGCAAAGGCAATGAATTCGCGCGAGACTCCGAGTGAAAATGACGAAAAACTCAAAGCCAAGGTGAGAGCAAGCTGAGCTCCGGATGCGATGCCGAGCGTCGAGGCGTCGGCAATCGGATTGCGAAGGACTTTCTGCAGCAAGGCGCCCGCCAGACCAAGCGCTGCACCTGCAATCAATGCCACCGCCGCACGAGGAACGAGGCTGTTCCATAGAAGGATGTCATTAAGGCTAGCTGCATTTGGCTGGTCATTCGGCAAAAGAGGACGCGACGCCACCAGGACGATGAGGGAGACGATGCAACTGGCGAATAATCCGGCTCCATTGAGTAGCGGACGCTGTGCACCGCGTTTCGACACTTTAACGCTATCAGCCTCGGACACCGGAAAGCCCTTTTGCTAAAAATTCGGCAAAGCGGCGTGCGGCCGGAAGCGCACCGTAGGGATTAATCGAGCCCACGGTGAGCACGCGGCTTTCTCGCACGGCTGGTAGCGCTTTCCAGAACGCACTTTTCGTCAGTGCTTCGAACACGTCCTGTGGATGAGGCGGGATGAGGACGAGCCAGGCGTCTGGCATCGAGGCAAGTGTCTCTATACCGAGAGGCGCAGTCGCGGAGTAATTGGTAGCGCCTTGCCACGCATTGCTCAGCCCGAGCCGCGTCAATACCTCACCGAACATGCTGTCAGATCCGAAGACCCTGTAGTGCCGAACATCCCCAAGATTGATTGGAAGAACAGGCCTGCTTTCACCCGCTGTAAAAGCCTGCTTCAAATGATCGAGCCGCACCGCAAGATCAGTCACCAGGTCTTGCGCCGCAGGTATTGCCAGGCGCTCACCAATGGCAAGCGTTGCCTGTTCAGCGAGTGCATAAGGACTTTTGCCCGTGACATAAATCGAGTGACTCTCGACCGGTGCGATCCGGCCGATGAACGGATCGGCCCATGCGTAGAAGTTCGAGTTGAAGATCAAGTCCGGTTGGGCAAACTGAAGCGCCTCGAAATTTGGCGTGCCTCGCAGACCTATGTCGACGACGCCTGAAGGAAGGTCAGGTTTGACGACGACCTCCCTGAACTGCCGCAGTTCCGTCGCTGCGACGACATTTGCGCCAATCGCCAGGAGCGTTTCCAGAAGCGCCCAGTCGAGCGTCGCAACGCGAGGCTCCCGACCCATTGCCCGCACCTGTCCTGCTGCCGCGAGCGAGACTACGGCTGAAACAAACGTTCTGCGGGTCAGGCGTGCCAATTTCAGGTTGGTTCCAGACAGGAATGTCCTAGGGTTCAATGCGAGGATCTTCTGCAAAACTTGTGCTGAATTGTCAACTTACCATGCTTTGCCGATTTTGAACATGACCGTTCGTGCCTCGCCGTAGCCGCAGGCACCGACACCACGGCAGGACTCGACATAGGTCTTGTCGAAGAGGTTGGTAACATTGAGCGATGCGGTCCAGTTATCCTTTTTGTAGCGGATTGCTGCGTCGGCCACGGTCGATTCCGGGACTTTCAGTGTATTGGCTTCGTCGGCCCACGATTGGCCCTTGTAACGCAGACCAGCACCGATGCTCACGCCCTCCAGCAGTCCCGATGTTATGGTATAATCTGCCCAAAGCGATGCCGAATGCGCGGGAACAACGTAAAGCGATTTTCCGACAAGAACTGGGTTGGGGTCGTTCTTGGTCACTTCAGTATCCGTGTAGGCGTAGGACGCGAGCAGCTTCCAGTTTTCGTCGACATTGATCTTGCCTTCGACTTCAAAGCCACGCGATTGAACGGCGCCCAACTGGTCGGTCCATGGCGGAGCGCCGATCGCTACAGTGTTGTTCCGTTTGTTGATTTGAAAGACGGATGCCGTGACAGAAGCGTCCATAAACTCCGGCACATATTTGATGCCTGCTTCATATTGTTCGCCTTCTTCCGGCTTCAGTGGGCCTTGCAGACCGCGACCGACGAGCGGGTTGAAGAAGGTTGCGACACTTGCATATGGCGTAAAGCCGTTGTCGAACTCATATGCCAAGCCTGCGCGACCGCTCCACGCGCCATCCGTGTCATCAAAGCTGACGCCGGTTGGCATCTTATCGTTGAAATCCGTATGAACGACGTCGTAACGACCGTTCAGCGTCACCAGCCAGCCACCGCCGAACCGGACTTGGTCTTGGGCATAGAAGCCGAGCTGATTCATTGTGACCGTCTCGTTGTAGAGCGGCAAAGGCGCTGCCTGTGGCTTACCATAGACCGGATTGTTGACGTCGATCTCACCGGAACCGAAGACAGAGTTCTGGATATTGTCGATGCGATAGAGGCGGTAATCGACCCCCAACATGATCTTGTGTTCCATGCCACTTAGATCGAAAGACTTTTCGATTCGATTGTCCCACCCTAGCGTGTCAACGGCGGTGTCGCCTTCAAAGTTGATGCGATTAAGCGATGTCGATTGTGGAGCAGGCGGTGGGGGAGAAGGTACCCACAGGTAAGGATATACGAAATGCTCGTATTTGTTCAGGTGGCCGTAACGGAGATTGGAGGTCAATTTCCAGCCATTATCGAATGTATGCTCCAATTCATAGCCAGCCATTGTCTGGCTGTAACGCCCGGTGTCGATATCGGGCTCGCCCGGGAAGAAGCGGCGCGAAATTTTTCCGACGCTCGGCCAATCAACGACGGTGCCCTCGTAAGGCAGGAAGCCGTTGCCGGTGTGCAACTGATCCAGACCAGCATAGGATGCCCAGACCGTGAATTTTGTATCCGCGTCAGGTGAGATCGTCAGCTGCGGCATGATGAAGCCGCGGAAGTCGTGGGTGTAATCGGTATAGCCGTCACCGCCCCCGATCTTGCCGGTCAGGCGATACTGAATCGTACCGTCGTCATTGAGCTTGTCGGAGACGTCGAAGGCACCATATCCATTGCCGTTACTGTTGATGCCGGCCTCCGTGTAATAATAGGGAGTGTCAGTCGGCCGCTTGCTCGTCATATTGACGATGCCGCCTGCATTCGCCCCGCCATAAAGAACGGATGCCGGACCCTTCAAGACTTCGACGCGATCCAGTGCGAAAGGATCGATCTGGAAGTTGCCGAAGCCGTAGGAGAAGAGGCTGAGACCGTCGAGGTAAACGCCGCTCTGGCTCGCGTCGAAGCCGCGAATATAGTACCAGTCAGTATCCGGATCGCTGCCGAAAGGCTGGGTTGTCACGCCCGGAGTGTAGCGCAGGGCCTCATCAACCTTGTTGACGACGCCGCGGTCATCGAGCTCCTCACGACCAATGACGGAAACCGCCTGGGGGATGTCCTGGACGGGCGTGTCGCTTTTTGAGCCGGTGGACGCCCTTTTGGCGACGTAACCCTTGACCGCAGCTTCTCTTTCGCTTTCTCCACGGATGATGATTGGAGCAAGCGTCGTTGCAGCCTCTTGAGCGTATGCCGGCCATGTGCCGCAGATGGCAACCACAGCCACGCCGCACAGTTCAAGCCTCACGCCAAAGTGTCTTTCAGTCCTAGTCATTCTTGCCCCGCTACCCTAATTCTTCCGCCACACAGCGTGATGCGGCCCTGCAATAGCTGAGCAATTAACTCATATTTAGGAAAACGGCTTGGCTCGTTCTGCGACAATTGAATATTCTTGGGCGTTTTCGGAAAGGAAAAACAGATATTCACAAAACCAGCCACCCGAGCCGGACAGTCCGGATGATGATCAGGGGCAAGCTCTCCAGTTTGTCACTCCTGCCGAGCCTTACGCCAGCGAGCCGGGGTCGTGCCTACGTGTTTGCGAAAAACCTTGGTGAAATGTGCTTGGTCTGAAAAACCGGTTTCCGCTGCGATCTCTGTCAAAGGATGAGTGTTCGATGAGAGAAGTTGTTTTGCCTTTTCAAGTCTGGCTTTGGTTTGCCAGTCATGCGGGGCCATACCGGTCGAAGCCTTGAATGAATGGCTGAAATGCGATTGCGACATTCGTGTCAGTTCGGCGAGTTCGTGCAGGCGTATATTGCGCGTGCAGTTTTCCGCAATGAAATCGGTGGCCCGGCGTAGCTGCCATCCCGCAAGCGAACTCCGCTGCCGTGGCGATGTCTTCTCCAATTTCAGAACGTTGATTACAAGCGCCAGGGCGAGCCCGTCTCCGTAGAGGTCGTGCAGTGGCGCATCGTTCGTGATTTCTAAGGCGATCAGTTCAGCCAGCGCCATAACGCGCTGATCGAAGAACAAGAGTTTTGGATCGGTCAGCTTCTTCGGATCGATCTCGACCGACAGCCTGCGCACAATGGTATCCGCATCGAAATGAATATCGAGATGGCGCACATATTGCACGTCGGCAATATCGAGCCATAGCTCCATTTCTGCGGGAATGTATGAGATCGGGCTGTGTCTGTCTTGGGGTGAGCCGGATGATGTCGGAGACCACCTCATGGTCGGGCGTCCACGCCCATGTTGGTCTAGCAGAATAAATAGGCGTGGATCGCGGGCCACGTAGTGACCGCCAGCATAGGCCGCACATTCGACATCCCAGAGATCGACCGTGATGCCGTTCCAATAACGACGACGCAGTCCGCCCATGACTGAGAAGCCTTCGATTTTGTTTTCCATCCGCGGCTGGAAAGTCATAGGAGATGCTCCGCAATAAAACTTGCATCTCTTTATCAAGTTCAATATTTGCGAGCAATCCCGAACGCGTACGAGGGCGTTAGGGGGTGTTCCGATCAATTGGAGAGGCGGCTGAGCCACCGCGAAATTTGCCGGTCACGATCTCACTGAATCCCGACGGATAAAGCGCCATGCCGATACATGCAACCGGACCCCAAATAGTCGCCGCAACGTCTCCGGTTCTTTCACTCAAGGACGTCAGTTTTGCCATAGATGGACGTGTTCTGTTGCATCCGCTGACGCTTGATCTTCCCGCAGGTCAGTCTATCGCTCTGATCGGCCATAACGGTTCCGGAAAATCGACCCTCCTGAAGCTTATCGGACGTCAGCAACGCGCAAGTGGCGGGACAATCCATTTCGAAGGAAAGCCGCTGAATGGATGGGCCGATCGTGACTTCGCCCGCCGGCTAGCCTACCTGCCGCAACGGACGCCTGCGGCGCCTGGCATGCTGGTGAAAGAGTTGGTGGCTCTTGGCCGCTATCCCTGGCACGGCGCGCTGGGTCGCTTTGGCGCTGTCGATCAGGCCAAGGTCGAGGAGGCGATCACGCTTACCGGGATTGGCCCGTTCACGGAGCGCATGGTCGACAGCCTGTCGGGCGGCGAGCGTCAGCGTGTGTGGCTTGCCATGCTCATTGCCCAGGATGCCGCATGCCTGTTGCTGGACGAACCGACGTCTGCCCTTGATATCGGCCATCAACTGGATGTGCTGTCGCTTACGCAGGAACTTTGCCGCAAAAAGGGTATCACGATCATCACCGTTCTTCACGACGTAAACATGGCGGCGCGCTTTTGCGATCGCGTGGTTGCGCTCCATTCGGGGAGGCTGATCGCGCAAGGATCAGCGGAGGAGATCATGACGTCCGATCATTTGTTGCGCATTTATGATGTGCATATGGATATTCTTCGACAGCCGTCAAATGGCCGGCTGGTTGCTTTGGCGCGGTAGCCCGGAGCCGCGGAATTTATCCCGTTCGATTGTGTTCAGTGGCAAAATCGAACAAAAAATGGTTTGGCGTCCGACCGGCTACCCTAAGGCGGGCGCATGCCTTTAGGCACGGTGTGCATTATAACACACTGATTGCGGCAACTCGCCACGATGTCAGTGCATGCCTCCCAGTTTGCCATTCAAACTGACGTTGCGCAAGATGAGCGCCAAGGGCACTGCGAGCGCCGAAATGATGGCCAAGACAAAGAACACATCTATATAGGCGAGATAGCTTGCTTGAAGGCCGACCTGCTGGCCAATGAGGGCCATGGCTTGGCCTTGTGCATCAACTGTGGAGGAGCCGCGGCCCGTCAGGAAACTCTGTAAATTCTGCATGGTCTGGTGGTAGGCGGGCTCTGCGGGGTTGATATGCTCGACCAGTCTGCTCTGGTGCCACTGCTCCCGATACGCAAGCACGTTGGAGGCAATTGAAACGCCGATAGAACCGCCGGTGTTGCGCGCCGCATTGATCAATGCGGAGGCCTGATCGGTCTGGTCCGGCCTCAAGCCGTTATATGAGGCGGCAGTGATAGGGATAAAGATAAGAGGCAGGCCCAGGCCGAGAATGCATCGGGACCACACGAAGAAGCCGAAATCGGCATTTGGCGTTAGACGCGTCAGGTCATACATGGACAGGGCAATGATCGTTGCACCGATAGCGATCAGGTATTTCGGCTGGAAGCGAGAAGTCAGCTGGCCCGCCATGAACATCATGACCATCGTCACCATCCCGCCGGGAGACAGAGCCAAGCCTGCCCACGTGGCAGTGTAGCCATAATTCTCCTGTAGAACCTGCGGCACGAATTGTGTGGTGGCAATCAGGATCGCGCCGATCGCCAGCATCACGATCATACAAGAACCGAACTGCCGTGTCGCGATGAGTCGAACGTCCAACACCGGATTATTTTTTGTCAGGAGCCAGGGAATAGAGGCTGCCAGCGCTAGAAAGCAGATCGTTGACGTGATGATGATGAAAGTGGAGTCGAACCAATCCTCAATCTGCCCTCTATCCAGCACGAGTTCAAGCGAGCCGAGGAATGTCGCAACCAACACGAAGCCGACCAGGTCGAAACGAAGGCCACGCCGGCGCATGTCCTGACGTTTTTTCTCCTGTTCCTCAGATTCGTTGACAAGAAAATAGACGAGCATGAAGGCGAAGATGCCGACCGGCCCGTTAATTAGAAAACACCAGTGCCAAGAGAAGTTGTCGGAAAGCCAACCGCCGAGCGTAGGGCCGACAACTGGCGCCACCACCACCGCGATACCGAATATCGCAAATGCCTGACCGCGCTTTGCTGGCGGAAAGGCATCGGTGAGGATTGATTGAGACACTGGCACCATTCCGCCCCCGGCAAAGCCCTGGATCATACGGAACACTAGAAGAGACGGGAGGTCCCATGCCAGCCCGCACATGACAGACGCGATGGTAAACATGGCAAGGCAGACCAGATAAAATCGTTTGCGGCCATAGCGCTGTGCGATGAAGCTTGATGCGATTAGTGCGATAGCATTGGAAACGAGGTAGGTCGTGACCACCCACGACGCTTCGTCGGAGCTGACTGCCAAGCCACCAGAGATGTAGCGCAGAGCGACGTTGGCAATTGTCGTGTCGAGTACTTCCATGAAGACCGCCAACGCGACGACCACCGCCACAAGCCATGGATTGGTTGCGCGGCCACTTTCTTTCGTGCCGGTTGCGCCTGTCGCTGCTGCGCTTGCCATGTCCCGCCTCTATCTTATCTCTCGACTAGTGTCTGGGACGAACGGTGACGGTGGGCACGACCGACATTCCGGGGCCGATCGAAACGTCCTTTGGCCATTGATCGACTACGATTTTCACCGGCACGCGTTGAGTCACTTTCACATAATTGCCGGTGGCGTTCTCCGCTGGCAGCAATGAAAAGGCGGTGCCGGAGCCGGGCTGTACAGAATCGACCTTTCCATGCAAAACGTGATCGGGGTAGGCATCGATCGTCAGTTCAGCGGGCTGACCGGCGCGCATGTCAGCCAGTTGCGTCTCCTTGAAATTTGCAGTCACCCAGATCTCATCGGGAACGAACATCGCGATCGCCTGACCTGCCTGGACAAACTGGCCTTTGGCTCCGCTAATCTTGACGACGCGTCCGGGTTGAGCTGCCGTCAGCGTCGTATAGAGAAGGTTCTGGTCGGCACTTTCCTTTTGGGCCTCGGCTTGTTTCAGACTTGCCTGGGCACTTGTTCGCTGTGCCTCCGCCGCCACCTTGTTTTTCATTGCCGAACTGATGTTCGCTTGTGCCTCAGCATATGCAGCCTGAGCCTGTCGCAGGTTCGATTCCGCCTGTTGAGATGTTTGCAGGCTACCGGCACCGCCCTGCTGCAACTGCCGCTGGCGGTCGGCTTCGTCTTTTGCAAACTGAAGCGCGGCGGCCGACGATGTTTCGCGCGCCTTGGCCTCTTCGATTGCAGCGGAAGCAACGTCAATTTGCGCTGCCGCATTCGTGATCGCGGCTCTGGCGGATTCCACCTGCGCCTGCGCCTGGTCGACGGCGATCTGATAATCGCGCGGCGCTATTCTCGCGATCACCGCTCCTGCCTCCACATGCGCATTGTCTGCTGCAGCGACATCGTCGAGATAGCCGGACACCTTCGCCGCCAGGGAGAAGCTACGCGCATCGACAAATGCATCGTCGGTTGTCTCGTAGGGATGAAAATAGATGAGCCAGATGAAATATCCGCCAATCCCAAATGCGATGAGGGCGAGAACGATACCTGCTGCCCAGAACGGATGGCGCCTGATCAATGAAGGCTTTTTCTCGTCATTGTTTTGATCCTCTCCGGAGGCGTCGTTCTGACGCTGTCGATTCTCCGGATCGCCGTTTTGCTTCGCTTCGTCTTGGGGAGCGGCGCGTTGAGCTTGATCCACGATTTGCCTCTGGAAACAGTCTGAAGGGTAGCCTTAACGCAGGCCATCGGCAGATGTTCCATACCGACCCCCAACGCATACGGCGCTACCTGTTTCCAGTCAGGATTAATTTGTTATCGGATTGTTGCATCATACTGGAAAATAGACCATATTTTGAAAAAGAAGATAACAACACGGAGTATCGCAGTGCTCGTCATCATCGCCGACGATCTCACTGGAGCATTGGATACCGCTGCCCCTTTCGCGGCAAGGGGGCTTTATACGGAAATCGCCCTGACCAACGAGGCGGTCACCGGAGCGCTTGCGCTGAAGCCAGACGTGCTTTCCATAAACCTGGCATCGCGCGAGAAGCCAGCATGCGAAGCCTATAAGACAATGCGCGAGCTCATGACGTACTTGCCGCCAGCTGTGCGTCTGTTCAAGAAGGTCGATTCTCGGTTGAAGGGAAACATCTCGGCTGAGCTGGATGCAATCGAGTATCGTCGCGCCTTGGTGGCACCGGCTATTCCTGCATTCGGCCGTTTCGTCAGAAATGGTCACGTGGATGGTTTTGGCGTCGAGACGCCGATCTGCGTCGCTGACGCCCTCGGTCGCCACGCCGAACGCTCGACAATTGCCGAGGCGGGTACCCCGGAAGATTTGCTGTCTGCTCTTGACGACTGCGAAGGTAATGGAATCGACCTTTTGGTTGGAGCACGGGGCCTCGCGGAGGCTCTTGCTGATCGCATGACCCACTTCGCCAAGGCAGAGCTTGTCACACCGCCGGCTGGTCAGGGGCTTTTCGTTATCGGATCACATGATCGCATCACCGATGCGCAGGTGGAACAATTGCGGCAACTGCAGGACGTTGCCTATCTTCCCGCACCAAACGGCATTGTCGAGCCTAAAGGCTTGCTGTCATCACCAGCTATCCTCGTTCAGGCAACCACGGGGCCTTCAACGCTTAGACCTGAAGAGGTGGCTCACAACCTTGCGCAAAGTGTCCATCCAGTCTTAACCTCTGGCGCTCGGACCATGCTTTTGTGTGGCGGCGCCACCGCCGAAGCCGTTCTTGCGACAATGGGCGTAACAAGCTTTCAGCTGAAGGGCGAATGCATGCCGGGTCTTGGCCTGGCCTACGCCAACGGGCAATGTATCATCTTGAAATCCGGCGGATTCGGAGAGCCTGACACTCTCAAGAAACTCGCCGAGCAACTTTTCGACGGCAGGAACTGAGGATGGGATTGCAAAGCGGAACAGCGCGCAAAAGTTTGGCGGACCTCGTCTTCGAGCGCATGCACAGAGCCATCAAGTCGGGCTCCTATCAATCCGATGAACGACTGCCAACCGAGCACGATCTCGCGATTGAATTCGAGGTATCGCGTCCCATCATCCGTGAAGCGCTTCGACGTCTGCGGGATCAGGGCCTGATATATTCTCGCCGCGGAGCAGGAAGTTTCGTGCGCTCGCTCGGCATGAAACAGCCGCTGGGTTTCGGGCAGTTGGAGAATGTTGCAGATCTTTTGAGTTGCTACGAATTCCGTTTGACGCTCGAACCTGCTGCTGCGGAAGCTGCCGCAGCACGACACACACCGGGCACGCTTCTCGCGATCCGAGACGCCCTCGAATTGATGCGGGACGCGACGAACCGCCAGGCTCACCGCGAAGATGCCGACTTCCAGTTTCACCTTGCTATCGCACGTGCGGCAAACAACACCTACTTTTCGACGGCGATGGAAGCATTGAAAGACCACATCGCTGTGGGCATGCGCTTCCATGGTGTATCGGTCAAACGCGACAATGCCGGTCTATCCCGCGTGTTTGCCGAGCATGAAGCGATCGCTGACGCTATCGCTACAGGCAAAGGTCCGAAGGCCAAGGAACTTATGCATGCGCATTTGACGGGGTCCCGGGCGCGTCTCTTCCAGACGAGTGCGTCGCTTGCCAATCTGACCGAGGGATCGGCAGTAATTGCAAGTTCGTCCGACGCGGAATGAAAAAGGGGCCGTGATGGCCCCTGTTTCGTTGAAATATATATAATTAATATGCCGACTTGTAGATCGACAGAATATCGTCTGCGGTCATATCTGCGGGATTGTTATCCATAAGTCGGCGGTTCGCATGGGCTTCCGCTGCATATGCCGCCAGATCGGGTTCCTCCGCTCCGTGGTGCGAAAGCCGCATCTCGATGTTGAGGTCCGTGCAGAAACGCTGGCCATTCTCCAGAATACCCTCGGGAGAATTTGCAGAAAAACCAAGGGCTTCCGCGACTTCCGCAGTTTTTTCCCGGACGACCGGCTGGTTGAAAGCAAGCACATGCGGGAATACGATAGCGTTTGCCAGACCATGCGGTAGACCCAGCCGAGTGCCGAGCGGATAAGCGATGGCGTGACCGGCAGCCGTATTGACCGGACCCAGACAAATGCCACCGTAATAGGATGCGAGCATCATGGCTTCGCGCGCTTGCGTATCGGAGCCGTCCTTGACGGCGCGGGCAAGATATTTCCCGACGAGGCGAAATCCCATTCGCGCAAAGCCATCAATCATGGGATGCGCCCTCTTGTTGGTGAAGGCCTCAACGCAATGCGCCATGGCGTCGACGCCGGTGGCCGCTGTGACTGCAGGCGGCACGCTGAAGGTCAATTCCGGATCGAGAACCGCGATGTCGGCGATCATGTAAGGGCTTTCGACTGCGATCTTTGCGCCCTTGACCGGATCTGTGATCAGAGAGCGGATGCCCGCTTCCGAGCCTGTGCCCGCAGTTGTTGCCACTTGGACAAGCTGCGTGTTTCGTCCAGCGACGCGGTTGGGGCCCGCGACATCGGCAAGCGATTGTTCGCTATCCCACAAAACCGCAACCAGCTTTGCTACGTCAAGGACCGATCCGCCACCCAGACCGATGACTACCTGCGGCTTGACCCTGCGTGCGACAGTAAGTGCAGCCTCGAGCGTCGCAACATCCGGTTCTCCGGGGATGGCATCGAAGACTTCTACTTTCCCGGCAAGTTGAAGACGGTCGACAAAGCCCGCGGTGATGGGCGTCGCGATGACGAGCGTCGCCTGAGCATTGCCAACCAGACCTCCGACCTCGCCGATCGAGCCTGCGCCAACGATCAGCCTTCTGGGCTGGTGAAGCGTAATGAAAGCAGTCATCGGCATTATCCTTTTTCTGTCCGGCCATCGACCAGCTTGCGGGCATAGGCGATGGCCGAGTTCATGTTGCCATGATTTGCGATACCCCTGCCGGCAATGTCGAAGGCTGTTCCGTGGTCGACGGATGTTCGATCGATCGGCAGTTCGACGGAGACGTTGACGGCGGTATCGAAGGCGACCAGCTTGATCGGGATGTGGCCCTGATCGTGATATTGGGCGACCACCAGATCGAAGGCGCCCGAATAGGCGCGGTGGAAAACGGTATCGGCTGAAATCGGGCCATCGACGTTGATGCCCTCGGCCTTGGCAGCGGCGACCGCCGGGGCGATCTGATCGTCATCTTCCGTACCGAACAGTCCGTTTTCACCGCAGTGTGGGTTGATACCGGCGACCGCAATGCGTGGGTTCTCATATCCGATACGCTTCAAGTGCTTGTTGCCGGCGCGGATGGTGGCGAGCACGCGTTCTGTCGTCGAGCGGCGGATCGCTTCCTGAAGCGACACGTGGGTAGAAACGTGTATGACTTTCAATCGTTCGGAGGCGAGCAGCATGTATGCAGCGCTTGATCCGGTCAGACTGCGCAGCATACCAGTATGGCCGTCATAGTGATGACCAGCCGCGTTCAATGCTTCCTTGTTGATGGGGGCTGTGACGATGCAGCCAATCAAGCCGGCTTCTGCATCGCGCACAGCCCTCTCGATAAAGCGGAAGGCAGCGTCACCCGCAATTGGACTGAGCTTGCCCCAGGGAAGCGGTGCGCCTTCCACGTCTATGTCCACGACATGGGGCTCGAGATCGATGCTAAGGCCCAGCGCCTGTCGGGCAGCTTCAAGCGTGGCCAGGTTTCCGTAAATTCTGGTTGCCATACGATCTTGCGCCGACATCTCGGCCAGGGCGCGAACCGAAATTTCGGGGCCGACGCCGCAAGGGTCGCCCATCGTGATGCCGATAATGTCGCTCATGTCAGTCTCCAGTGCCTGTCCGGTCCCAGCCTGCGGGGAGGTGGACATATTTGATCGCGCGTCGATGATAGGTGTAGGCCAAGTGGAGGCTTCCATCCGGATCCGCCAGCAGCCACGGATAGGACATCTCGAAGTTACGTCCGTCGATGGAATCGTTCGACAGGCAGGTGCCCGGCCCATCTTCGATCATAATGCGTTGCGGGAAGGTCTTGCCACCATCTTCCGAAAGACAAACGCTGACCGGCGCACGCGGAACGCCCCATACCGGGACGATACCGCCTGCGGGGTCAGCATCCGGCCGGGCGTCATCTTCGCCAAGTTCGTCATAGAGCGAAGTGCGACGGTCGCTGGATGCTTCGTGGTTTACCGGATTGCAGATCAGGGCAATACGACCGTCATGAAGCGTGATCGCTGCCAGCGAGGAATTGTTGTTCGGCAGGTCTGTTGCGACGGGAACGCTCCAGCTACGCCCTTCGTCGGTACTGTCCGTCCTAAAAACGAAATCGGCCTGGCGTCGACGGAAGAAGGCAGTGAACCTGCCTGTGCCATCGGATACAGGTGACATATGTACGCAGCCAGTCGATTGCGGCAATTCCTCCAGGCGCCAGTTCCGGCCAGAATCTTCACTGATGCCGACAGCTGCCGTGTCATGGCTGCCATTCCATTTCTGGCCGGGACGCTGGACGCATCGGAATATCGGCAGAAGCCATGCGCCGTCCTTGCGGACCATCAGCGGTGCGCGAACGAAGCTACCGCGTGGCAAGTCCAGGTAGCGACCATCCGAGGCAACAAGCCGGGTTGGGTCGATGGGGTCGTTCACCACCTCCGCCATGCGAATGCGGCACTCATCCTGATTGCCGGAAGGCTGGGAGGTATGGAACAGAATGAGCCGCCCGTCGGGAGCCTGAAACAGTACCGGGTTTTGTTCTGAATGATCGGGGTCGGAACTCAAGCGCTGCGCCGGACCCCAGCTAGAGGCATTTTTCCGTAGAACGGATGCGTAGATGGAAATGTCGGATTTGCCTTCGAGAGAGCCACCGAACCAGGCACAAATCAGCGAACCTTCTGCAGTGCGATGCAGGAAAGCGGCATGGTTCTGAATCATGGGCGAAGGCAAAAAGGCAACAGTCCGCCCGTCTTCGGCTTGAGTCAGTCCACCCGTCATCTGTTGCGCTATCTCGTCTGGGGTCATGATGAGCTCCTCTCGCTTCCGGAAATCAGCCAAAATTCGAAAGTTGTCAAGTTTATTTATGTCCTAAAACAGCGAGATATTCCGATTTGCATTTTTTAAAATATTGAAAATAAATAAAAAAATAAGATTATGTTTTTGTTTTATATTTTACATCGTAATTCTATTTGACAAGATGGGGCTGTGCGTAGATGCTCAGCGCCAACCTGGTCGATGAGGGCTCAGGATGTCTGTCGGTGCGTTTCGACACATTCAAGCTTCTGGAAGGCGGATCTTGCTCGCTCATCCATGTCGTCGCCTGTCATGTATGGACTTCATCTGGGAGGAGAACAAAGATGAAAAAGACTGCTGTTTCATGTGCCTTGGCGCTAAGTACGCTGGTGATGCCCGCGGTGACGCCGGCCTATGCGGGATCTGGCCCGATCAAGGTCGTGCTGGCCGAAGAAGCGGACCTGCTTGAGCCCTGCATGGCGACGCGATCGAATATTGGCCGTGTCATCATGGAGAATGTCAGCGAAACGCTGACGGAGCTCGACGTGCGCACTGACAAGGGTGTCATGCCGCGCCTGGCGGAAAAGTGGGAGCAGAACTCCGATGGCAGCTGGCGCTTTCATCTCCGTCATGGCGTGAAGTTCTCTGATGGCTCAAGCTTCGATGCCAAGGATGTCAAGCACAGCTTCGACCGCATCATGAGCGACAAAAATGCCTGCGAATCCCGCCGTTACTTCGGGGGCATGAAGGTGACGCCTTCTGTCGTCGATGATTACACCATCGACTTCAAAGCCGATCCCGTCCAGCCGATCCTTCCTCTTCTGATGACGCTCGTCACGATTGTTCCAGAAGAGACGCCACTCGAATTTATCCGCGAGCCAGTCGGCACCGGTCCCTACAAGCTCACCAACTGGACGCCTGGCCAGCAGATCGTCCTCACCGGCCGCGACGACTATTGGGGCACCAAGCCCGAAGTGACGGAGGCCACGTATCTGTTCCGCGCCGATCCGGCTGTCCGCGCAGCCATGGTTCAAGCCGGCGAAGCCGATCTATCTCCGTCTATCTCTCAGCTCGATGCGACGAACCCGAAGACTGACTTCTCATATCTCGATAGCGAGACGGTCTATCTTCGCCTTGATCACAACATTGCGCCGCTCAACGATGTGCGCGTTCGCCGCGCGCTGAACCTGGCCATCGACCGTCAAGCGTTCCTCGGCACGCTGGTTCCAGAAAGCGCGGTGCTTGCAACGGCAATCGTCCCGCCAACCACGCTTGGCTGGAACAAGGACGTCAAGGTGTTCCCTTATGATCCCGACGGCGCCAAGAAGCTACTCGACGAAGCCAAGGCAGATGGTGTGAAGGTCGATACGCCGATCACCATCATCGCGCGCTCGGCCAACTTCCCGAACGTCACCGAAATCATGGAGGCCATTCAGCAGCAGTTGCAGGATGTCGGCTTCAAGGTTGACCTGAAATTCGTCGAAGTCGCAGAACATGAGCGCTATTATTCGAAGCCCTTCGCCAAGGATCGTGGTCCCCAGATCGTCGCTGCCATGCACGACAACTCCAAGGGTGACCCTTCATTCTCGATGTTCTTCAAATATGCTTCTGACGGCACGCAGTCGGGCTTCTCCGATCCGAAGGTTGATGATCTGATCAAGCGCGCTTCAGCTGCCGTCGGAGATGATCGTGCCAAGCTCTGGTCGGAATTGATCGCCTACCTGCATGACGACGTGGTGGCAGATGTGCTGCTCTTCCACATGGTCGGCTTTGCCCGTGTCTCTGAACGTCTCGACTTCAAGCCGACGATTGCGACGAACTCGATGCTCCAGCTCTCCGAGATCAAGATCAAGTAAGATCACATCCAGCCGGAGATGGCGGCCAGTGCCGCCATCTCGCTTGAACGACGCGCGGCAGAGTGATGCCGCTGCACAGGTTTCTTCGAGGACGCCATGCTGAGTTTCATCCGAAAAAGGGCCGTGGCCAGTCTGATCTCGTTGATCGGGCTGATCGTCATGGTCTTCTTCCTCTCTCGCCTGACCGGCGATCCCGCAGCGCTTTTCCTGCCAGTCGAAGCTTCTGCCGAGTTGAAGAACCAGTTTCGCGAATTGCATGGCCTCAACGATCCTTTGCTTGTCCAATTCGGTCGCTATGTCGGTGACGTGCTGACCGGCGACCTTGGGGAGTCGCTGCGCAAGGCGCGTCCCGCGCTGGATGTCGTGCTTGAAGCTTTCGTCTGGACCTTGTGGCTCGCCGTCAGCACCATGACGCTTGTCACGGTCGCGGCGATTGTCGTTGGCTCCTTCGCCGCCTTCCGTGTCGGTGGGTTTTTCGACCGCTTTTCGTCCATCGTCTCGCTGATCGGCGCGTCTGTGCCGGATTTCTGGCTGGCAATCGTTGCGATCGTGGTCTTCGCCGTCAATCTCACCTGGCTACCGACATCGGGTACGGGCTCAATCTGGCATTGGATCCTGCCGATCGGCGTGCTTTTTGTGCGCCCCTTCGGCATCATCGTTCAGGTTGTGCGCGGGTCCATGATCACCGCGCTGTCGTCTGCTTACGTAAAGACGGCGCGCGCCAAGGGCGTCAAATCCGGTCCGATCATCTTCATTCACGCGCTTCGCAACGCCATGCTGCCCGTGATCACGGTGCTCGGCGATCAGGCGGCAAGCTTGCTTAACGGCGCTGTGATCATCGAAACAATCTTTGGTTTCCCGGGTGTCGGCAAGCTGATGATCGATTCCATCCTGCAGCGCGACTTCAACGTCGTTCTCGCCGCCATTCTGGTCACGGCGGTCGCGATCTTCGTCATGAACCTCCTGATCGATCTCGCTTACGCGTTTCTCGATCCACGGATCCGGCATTAGGGAGGGACGACAATGACTGACGTCACGACTGCCACGGATATCGCGCACGAGCCACCCTTCTATCAGCGCATGTTCCGTATGCTTCTCGCCGACAAGTTCGCTCTCGCCGCTGCGATCTTTCTCGTCTTCATCATCATTCTGGCAGTGATCGGCCCGAGCTGGCTTGGCGATGTTGCGACGAAGCAGAACTTGCGTGGCCGAAACGCCGCACCCTTCGACTTCGAAAAGGCGTGGGTCTGGTGGATGGGCGCCGACGCGCTCGGCCGCCCGCTTCTCGCCCGCATCATCGTTGCCACCCAGAACACCTTGATGGTGGCGGCGGGTGCGGTATTGATCTCATCGATCATCGGTACCGCTCTTGGCTTGATCGCGGGTTTTTCTTCGGCAAGGGTCAATCAGGTGATCATGCGGCTCGCGGACGTGATCATGTCATTTCCGTCGCTTTTGATTGCCGTTATCGTGCTCTACATCCTGGGATCGTCGATCCTCAATCTGATGCTGGTTCTGGCGATAACCCGCATCCCTGTCTATCTGCGCACCACCCGCGCCGAGGTTCTGGAAATTCGCGAACGCATGTTCGTGCAGGCGGCACGAGTGATGGGCGCTTCCAACAAGCGCATTCTGTTTCGCCACATCCTTCCCGTCGTGCTGCCAACGCTGACGACGCTCGCCACGCTTGATTTCGCCTATGTGATGTTGGCCGAGAGCGCACTCTCCTTCCTCGGCATCGGCATCCAGCCACCAGAAATCACCTGGGGTCTAATGATAAGCCAGGGGCGGCAGTATCTCACCAACGCATGGTGGCTCTCTTTCTGGCCGGGACTGGCGATCATTCTGACCACCATGTCGCTGAACCTCCTGTCCAACTGGCTGCGCATTGCTCTTGATCCCGTGCAGCGCTGGCGTCTGGAAATGAAGGGCCACAAGAATGGCTGAACATTTACTCGAAGTTCGCAATCTCTCGGTCGAGTTCCACACCGTCAACGGTGTGGTCAAGGCGGTGCGCGACATCTCCTACCATGTCGATCGCGGTGAAACTCTGGCGATCCTTGGCGAGAGCGGCTCCGGCAAGTCCGTCTCCTCATCTGCCGTCATGAACCTGATTGACATGCCGCCGGGTCGTATCACCTCCGGCCAGATCCTGCTGGATGGCGTGGATCTTCTGACCATGCCGCCAGCCCAACGGCGCGAGATCAATGGTCGTCGCATTGCGATGATCTTCCAGGATCCGCTGAGCCACTTGAACCCGGTCTATACTGTCGGCTGGCAAATCCGCGAAGCGCTGACGACCCACGGTACCGATGATGCCAAGGCAAAGGCCGAGGCGCTCCGACTGCTTGGTCGTGTCGGCATTCCGAGCCCGGAAACCTCACTCGACAAGTACCCGCATGAATTTTCCGGTGGCCAGCGCCAGCGCGTGATGATTGCCATGGCGCTCGCCTTGCGTCCGGATATCCTGATTGCCGACGAGCCGACGACGGCGCTCGATGTCACAGTACAGGCCGAGGTCTTGGCGCTTCTCAAGGAGCTACAGCAGGAAACCGGCATGGCCGTGCTGATCATCACCCACGATCTCGGCGTTGTTGCCGAAATCGCCGATCGTGTGGTGGTGATGGAAAAAGGCGTGCTGGTCGAATCCGGCGCGGTGCGCGACGTCTACAAGAACCCGCAACATGCCTATACGAAGAAGCTGATCGCCGCTGCACCCGGCAAGGGTGAGATGCATGCGCCGCTGCCGGGTGCCGAGCCTGTGCTGAAGGTACGCAACGTCCGCAAGACTTACGGTGCTTTCGAAGCGCTTAAAGGCGTTTCCTTCGACTTGATGGCTGGGGAGACCATGGCCGTCGTTGGCGAAAGCGGGTCGGGAAAATCCACGCTCGCACGCATTCTGCTCAGGCTGGACGAGCCCGATTCCGGGGAAGCTTTCTGGAAGGGCAGGGACCTCTTCACTCTCTCGCCTGCAGAACTTTACAAGCTTCGTCGCGATCTGCAGATGGTGTTCCAGGATCCCACGCAATCGCTGAACCCACGAATGACGGTTTATCAGCTGATTTCCGAAGCCTGGGTCATTCACCCGGACATTCTGCCGAAGACGAAGTGGCGTGAACGAGTGGCGGAACTTCTAACCCAAGTCGGCCTCGGACCGGAACATATGGGCCGCTACCCGCATCAGTTTTCCGGCGGCCAGCGCCAACGCATCGCGATCGCACGGGCGCTCGCGCTCGAACCGCAACTGATCATCTGTGACGAGGCGGTCTCAGCACTCGACGTATCGGTGCAGGCGCAGGTCATCGCGCTGCTCGACAAGCTGCGCAAGCAAATGGGGATTGCCTTCATCTTCATCGCCCACGATCTTCCAGTCGTTCGCGACTTTGCCGACCACGTCATGGTCATGCAAAAGGGTGAGGTGGTCGAGATTGGCACGGTGCGTGAAATTTTCGAAACGCCGCGTCAGCCCTATACGCAGGCCCTCCTAGCCGCTGGGCTCGACCCGGACCCGGATGTGCAGGCCGCGCACCGCGCTGCTCGCCTTTCGCACGCATCCTGACTTGGAATTTAAGGAGTACCTATCATGTCTAAAAAGGCCTTCGTCGCGCTCGTCACGTGCTTCAACGAGGACGAAACCATCAATTACGAGGCCACGCGGGCGCAGGTGCGTCGCCAAGTGGCTGCTGGCAACAACATCATGTGCGCTGGCACCAATGGCGACTTTTCCGCGTTGACCTTCGATGAGAAGGTAAAGCTTGCCGAAGCTGTGGTCGATGAAGTCAATGGTCAGGTCGATGTCATCGTCAATGCCGGCATGCCCGCGACATTCGAGACGGTGAAGCTGGCACGCGAATTCGACCGGATTGGTGTCAATGCTATCGCAGTCATCACACCGTTCTTTATCGCCTGCACGCAGGACGGCCTGATCCGCCATTTCTCCACAGTAGCCGATGCGGTGAAGACGCCGATCTACCTCTACGACATCCCGGCGCGCACGCAGAACCACATCGAGCCGGAAACCGCCCGTGCTCTCTCGGCACATGGTAATATTGCTGGGATCAAGGATAGCGGCGGGGCGAAAGAGACGCTGGAAGCCTATCTATCCGTTGCCCGTGATGTGTCCGGCTTCGAAGTGTACTCCGGTCCCGATCACCTGGTGTTGTGGGCGCTGCAAAATGGAGCGGCGGGTTGTATTTCCGGGCTAGGCAACGCCATCCCTCAGGTGCTTGCCGGTATTCTCAACGGGTTCAATGCTGGTGATATTGCCGAAGCAGAACGTCAGCAGGCCTTGTTCACCGCTTTTCGGACCGATCTCTACGCTTTGGGATTTGCTCCGGCTATGGTCAAGCGTGCGCTCTACATCCAGGATGCATCTGTCGGTGCGAGCCGTCAGCCTGCGCTTTTGCCCGATCTGGAGCAGGACGCGAAAATAGCCGAAATCCTGCAAAAGCACGGGTTCATTAAGGCCCGTTGAAGCGGTGACAACCGCACATGCGCACTTTCGGAAAACAACAACAGGCGCGCACTCGTCAAGTTTTGCTCGATAGTTCCGGAATGCTGCGCCGCCGAGGAGGCCGTGCATTCGCGCACGGCCCAAATACCTTTTCGGTAAACTAGCGGGCGGCCCAGTTTGCGCCACGCCGGAAAATCTCCCGCATCTGCGGGACGGCAAATTCCTTTGCCTGATGGCCGAGCGATGAATAGAAGACACGACCTTTCCCGTAGTTGCGCTTCCAGGCAACCGGCATGACGACACCGTCGATCCACCAGGCGTGGTCTCCGGTAAAGGTCGTCGTCGCCAGCACCTCGTTCGAAGGGTCGACGTGCATGTAGTACTGCTCGGACGTGTAGGGGAAATCGGTGATGCCGGCCATGATCGGGTCTTCCGGCTTGGTAATGTTCACGGTGTAGTCGATGATGTTACCGGGGTGGGCAACCCATTGTCCGCCGATCATGAATTGATACTCGACGCATTCGCGAAAACTGTCGCCGGCGCCGCCATGATATCCAGCAATACCGACACCATTCTCGACGGCGGTGGCAAGATTCTTGATCTCTTCCTTTTCGATCTTGGACATGGTGACGATCGGAACGACGAGGCTCAGATCGTGAACCGAAGGGTCGGCGAAGGCTTCGGTACTATGTTCGACATAGACCTTGAAACCTTCCTCTTCGAGCAGGTCCTTGATGATGACCGAGCATTCCTCTGGCTCGTGGCCGCTCCACCCGCCCCAGACAATCAGTGCTTCACGCATTTTATTCCTCCTCAGAATTATTTGCCGATCCGACCGTCGACAAGCGACTCGGCCAGCGGGGCCGGGCGGTCGACGACGGTGGTGATGGAAACGGTTGTGCCGGTGTCCGATGCGGTCTGGAACGCTTCCATGACCTCGAGGACATGGAGCGCCAGATCGCGGTTAGCTCTGTGTGGGCGATTGGAGCGGATGGCGTGGGCCATGTCGGCAACGCCAATCGATCGGTAGTTCCCGTCTGCATAGGGCGACGACAGGTCCTGGGTCTCGAATTCGCCACCCTTTTTGAGAAGCTGAACCTCACCTCCGAAGTGGTTGGGATCTGGCACCAAAAGCGTTCCTTCCGTGCCGTATAGTTCAAGCGGGACATGCTTGTGTCCAGCCACGTCGAAACTCATGCCGACCTGAACGACGGCACCGTTTTGGAATGCCAGCGCGCCCGCGACATGGGTCGCCACATGGACCGGGATTTTTTCGCCGTTACGGGGCTCGCTGGTGATCAGGCGCTCTGAGCGGGGCGAGAAGGCAAAGCCTGCAACTTTAGCGACGGGTCCGAAGAGGTTGACGAGGTCGGTGATGTAATAGGGGCCCATGTCCAGCATCGGTCCGCCGCCAACTTCGTAGTAGAAGGCGGGGTTGGGATGCCACCGTTCGTGTCCTGGGCACATGAAGGTCGCCGTGCCGCCGACCGGAGTGCCGAGAACGCCCTGATCGATGAGCGTCCGTGCCGTCTGATGACCGCCACCGAGGAAAGTATCCGGCGCCGCACCAATGCGAAGCGTCTTGCTTTTCGCCGCTTCAGCGAGCTTTTTGCCCTCAGCGAAGTTGATGCCCAACGGCTTTTCGGAATAGGTGTGCTTTCCGGCATCCAGTGCTCTGAGACCCACTTCGACATGTGCCTTGGGGATCGTCAGGTTGACGATGATCTCTATTTCCGGATCCGCCAGCAGTTCCTCGACGCTTCGCGCGGCGACATTGAATTTCTCGGCCTTTGCTCTGGCCATGTCCGAATTCATATCCGCGACACCCTTGATGTCGAGGATGGGGAACGATGCCATCGCCTTCAAATAAGCGCCCGAGATATTCCCGCATCCGATGATGCCGATGCCGACCTTTTGCATATTCTTCTCTCCCATCATGCTTTCGCCCGCTCACTCCTCAGAGAGCTGGGCCTGTGGTGTTCCAAGGCGATTCGTAAAGTTCGTAAAGCGCGACAGCCGCAGCACCCTGTGCCCAGAGTTCGTCGCTACAATCGTCGAAAACCAGTTCCGCCACGCCCTGAAGGGATGGCGGTACGGAAATCTCGTAGGCGCTTCTGATGCTATCGATGAACGGGGCACCGAGGTCGAGGCTGGAGCCGACGAAGATGACGCGCGGCGGCGCAAACAAGGTCACGATATTGGCGAGCGTCAGGCCTATCGCCGCACCCGCACGTTGGGCGGCGGCGATAAGATCGTTATCCTGCGCAAGCACCAGCGCCTGCGCATGTTGGATGCCCCGCCCAAGCCGGATAGCCTCGGCAAAACGCCCGTCAGCCGGTCTTGATGCGAGGATCGCGTTTTCGCCTGCCTGGCTTGCCAGCCGAACCGTGCCTTCCGGGTTTGCGACGAGCACGAGGTCGCCGAGATTGTGGCTAAGGCCACCTGCGCCGCGGAAGAGATCGTTCCTGTGCAGCACGCCGAGTCCGAGTGTCTGCTCCAGGGAAATCAGCACCATGTCCTCGAGGTCGCGCGCCTTGCCGAACCAGTGGTGGCCAAGTGTTACGGCATGGGCATCGCTCTCGATGATCGTGGGAGTTCCGAAACGCGAGGTCATCTCGCCGGCAAAATCGATGTTGACTTCGCGTAGCACCGGGCTGAAACGGATTTTACCGGTGCGATGCTCGATTACACCGGGCAAACCGAGGCAGACCCGATCGACGTCCTCAAGCGAAAGCCCTGCATCGACAACGCATCGACGAACGCCGTCTTCGATCAGGTCAGCAATGACGCCGATGGGCTGGCGATCGATGCGGATTGGTAGCGACAGCGACGACAGCACGTTACCGCAGAAATCGGTGACGACGAAGACCATGCGGTTGGCAGCGATCTTCGCACCGACCACGCGCGCGGCATCTGGATTGAGTTCAAGCATGACGCGTGGACGACCGCGCGCGCCTTCTGTTCTTATATCCCCTAGGTGGCGCGACAGGATGAGCCCGTCATCCAGTAACGATGCCGTTATCGCCGAAACAGTGGTGGTGGAGAGCTGGGTTC
The DNA here is from genome assembly GCA_913777615.1 of uncultured Agrobacterium sp. GTDB lineage: Bacteria > Pseudomonadota > Alphaproteobacteria > Rhizobiales > Rhizobiaceae > Agrobacterium. Next base: position 141,716 of record CAJYTK010000021.1, read on the forward strand.
TTTCGCTGATCTCTACGCGTGAGATGGGGCCGTGACGACGGATCGTGTCGAGGACGTTCAAGCGATTGATTGCACGCATCAGTTCGGGGTCGGCAGTCTTCATGGGTCCAGTCGCAGCGAGCTTGAGCAGAGCAAATCCGATGTCCTATTAATATCGGATCACGGATTAAATAGCGTCAAGATCGGCACCCATGTCAAGCATTGCTCGGAAAAATATTGGCGATGCCTTGACAGTCATCCAATTCTTATATGAATTAATTCGGATTGGGGAATAAATGTGAGGAAGTCCCCGGGAGGATCACCATCATGACGTATATGCACGCAGGCGCAAGCCTGGGCGGCAAGCTGATAACGCTTGCCTCAACCACAGCCATTACCTTCTTGCTCGGCGCAGCGAGTGTTTCTGCCGCAACGGTCGTCAAGTGGATGCATGTTGAACTCGATCCGAAATCCGTGGCCGTCTGGGAGGAGATTGCCAAGGATTACGAGACCAAACATCCTGATGTCGACATCCAGCTACAGTTCCTAGAAAACGAAGCCTTCAAGGCAAAGCTTCCGACCCTGCTACAATCAAATGACGTGCCCGACTTCTTCTACAGCTGGGGTGGTGGCGTGCTTGAGGAGCAGTCGAAAACCGGTGCTCTGAAAGATCTCACCGAAGTTTTCGATGCCGATGGCGGCAAGATCAGAAACGCCTATAACCCGGCGGCCATCGACGGCCTGTCTTTCGATGGCAAAGTCTGGGCCGTGCCTTACCGTGTTAGCCTCGTCAGCTTCTTTTACAACAAGGAGCTGTTTTCCAAGGCTGGCGTGAAGGCGGAAGATATCAAGACGTGGGATGATCTCGGTGCCGCTGTGAAGAAGATCAAAGAGGCTGGCATCGTTCCGATTGCCGGTGGCGGTGGCGAGAAATGGCCGATCCATTTCTACTGGAGTTACCTAGTCATGCGCAATGGAGGCCAGTCGGTCTTCGAGGCGGCAAGCAAGGGCGAGGGCGAAGGCTTCATGGATCCTTCCATCATCAAGGCCGGTGAGCAGCTTGCCGAATTTGGCAAACTGGAGCCGTTCCAGCCTGGCTATCTCGGCGCTACCTGGCCTCAGGCGCTTGGCGTCTTCGGCGACGGAAAAGCTGCGATGATCCTTGGGTTCGACAATACCGAAGCCAATCAACGCAAGAATGCAGGTGATGGTAAGGGTCTTTCCTCCGACAATCTCGGACGCTTCGCTTTCCCGATGGTCACGGGCGGTGCGGGTAAAGCCACCGATACTCTGGGCGGCCTGAACGGATGGGCGGTGACGAAGAATGCTTCCAAGGAAGCTATCGATTTCGCCACCTTTCTCACCAACGCGGATAACGAGAAGAAACTCGCCGCAGCCGGCATGATCTTGCCCGTTGCAGTCGGTGCGAGTGAAGCGGTGAAGGATCCGCTTATGGCCGATTCCGCCAAGCAACTTGCGGCCTCCACCTGGCATCAAAACTTCTTCGACCAGACGCTCGGTGCCGCCGTCGGCCGCGTCGTCAACGATATATCCGTCGAGATCGTCTCCGGTCAGATGACGGCCGAAGAGGGTGCACAGCAGATCCAGGATGCTTTCGAGCTTCGCTGATCCCGCCTGAACGATAGGCGTCGTCAATGTACGGCGCCTATCGCCACCGCGTGAATACGAAAGCGGATAAAATGACCAATATTTCCATGAACGCTGCGCCGGCGCTGGCAAGCCCTGTCGTAAAGTCGAAACGGAAACGGAGCTCCGTTGCGCATGACCGCGCGCTGACCTTGTTGATATTCCTGCCCCCGGCGCTCTTGTTGTTCACCCTCTTCGTTATCCTGCCGATGGGAGAGGCGGCCTGGTACAGCCTGTACCGTTGGAATGGCTACGGTACGCCGAGCGAGTTCATTGGGCTGAAGAATTTTCAGGTTCTGTTTGGCAATGCTGCCTTTTCGCAAGCGCTGATCAACAATGCGCTGATCATCGTGATTTCGATCTGCATACAGATCCCGCTGGCAATCTGGCTTGCGACGATGTTGGCCCATCGCATTCCGGGCGTCGTGGCTTTTCGTCTCGTTTTCTTCCTGCCGTACGTTCTGGCAGATGTCGCGGCAGGTCTTATCTGGCGCTTTGTCTATGACGGCGACTACGGGCTATTCGCTGCCATCTCAAACTTCTTCGGCTTTGCCAACCCCTATGTGCTGGCGGATAAGGATGTCGCGATCTATGCCGTCCTCGCCGTTATCGTCTGGAAGTACTTCGGCTTCCACATGATGCTGTTTATCGCCGGGCTGCAATCGGTGGACAAGAACGTGCTGGAGGCCGCTGAGATCGATGGGGCAAGCGGCTGGCAGAAGTTTAGGTACGTGACGCTCCCGATGCTCGGTTCGACTGTCCGGCTATCGATCTTCTTTGCCGTGATTGGCTCGTTGCAGCTCTTCGATATGATCATGCCGCTGACCGGCGGCGGCCCATCCAATTCTACCCAGACGATGGTGACGTTCCTTTACACATATGGCGTCATGCGCATGCAGGTTGGGCTTGGAAGTGCTGTCGGGGTGGTGCTGTTTATTATCTGCGTCACGCTTGCCTTCGGTTACAAAAGGATCTTCATGCGCCATGACTGATACGTCCACATCCGTCCGCGTCAGCGTGCAGACGAGGATCTACCTCTATATGTCGCTAACCCTTATTGCCGCCATCGTCCTGATACCGCTGCTCACGACCGCGCTTGGGGGCTTCAAGACGCTCGGTGATCTGCGCGTCAATCCTTTCGGTCTGCCAGCGGAGTGGCAGTGGGCCAACTACGGCGATATCCTGCTCGGAAAGCGCTACTGGCTGCAGATTTTCAACTCGCTCGTCATTGCCGTTCTGACGGTGTTTTTGACGCTCGTCGTTTCGGCGATGGCAGCCTTCACCTTCGCGCATGTGAAATTCTTCGGCTCCAACTTTCTGCTCAATTACTTCCTGTTGGGACTGATGTTCCCTGCCGCCACAGCCATTCTGCCGCTCTTCATCCGCATTCGCGATCTCGGGCTGCTTGACACCTATTGGGGCGTTGTGCTGCCGCAGGTGGCATTTGGTCTGGGGATGAGCATCCTGCTGTTCCGCAACTATTTCAGAAATCTGCCCGACGAACTCTTTCAGGCAGCGTTTGTCGATGGCTGCGGCTACCTGAAATTCTTCTGGCATATCTCCATGCCGCTTTCGCGGCCCATTATCGCGACGGTCGGCATCGTTTCCTTCGTCGGCAGCTGGAACAGCTACATTTTGCCACTCATCATGCTCAACTCGGAATCCAAATACCCTTGGCCGCTCGGCATTATGGTCTATCGCGGTGAGTTCGGCACGGAATGGCAGCTGGTCCTTGCCTTCATCACCATGACGATCCTGCCAACCATCATCGTGTTCTTCTTAGCGCAAAAACACATCATCGCGGGTCTGACGGCCGGCGCCGTCAAGTCCTGAGGAGGAGAAGACAATGGCATCTGTGGAACTGAAAGATATTCGCAAATCCTACGGCTCGCTTGGCGTCATCCATGGCATTTCACTGGAGATAGCCGATGGCGAGTTCATCGCGCTCGTCGGACCTTCCGGCTGCGGAAAGTCCACGCTGCTGCGCATGATTGCGGGACTCGAGGAAATCACCGAAGGTGACATCCTGATCGGCGGCAACATCGTCAATGAGATGACGCCGCGCGAACGCAACATCGCTATGGTGTTTCAGTCCTATGCGCTTTATCCGCATATGACCGTGGCCGAAAATATGGGCTTCAACCTGAAGATCGCGGGCCAACCCAAGGCAGTCATCGAAGAGCGCGTCACCGAAGCCGCCCGGATGCTGGACCTCGCCAATCTGCTGGATCGCAAACCGTCGCAGCTTTCCGGCGGCCAGCGCCAGCGTGTGGCGATGGGGCGGGCTGTCGTGCGCAATCCTGCGGTCTTTCTCTTCGACGAGCCGCTTTCCAATCTTGACGCGAAACTGCGCGTGCAGATGCGCAGCGAAATCAAAACCCTGCATCAGAAGGTCGGCACGACATCGATCTATGTCACACACGATCAGATCGAAGCCATGACCTTGGCGGACCGCGTCGTTGTCCTCAACCAGGGGCGCATCGAGCAGCAGGGAACGCCGCTCGAGCTTTACAAGAAACCCGCCAACCTGTTTGTCGCCGCCTTCATCGGTTCACCTGCGATGAATCTCATCGAATGCATCGTGGATGGCGAAGATGGCGCGCCCGCTGCGAGATTGGATGACGGAACAGCCATTCGCATTGCGACCGATCGCAAAGTTAAGCGCGGGCAATCGGTGACGATTGGACTACGTCCCGAGCACTTCGCCATGGGCGGCGAAGGCGACGTGACGGTGTCCGGAAACACCTTGCTGGTGGAACCGACGGGTGCGCAGACCCATGTAGTGTTTGATCTTGCCGGACATCACGTGACCGCGGTGGTTGACGGCGAACAACTGGTGCGAACGAATTCGCTGTTCGCCGCTAACATCAATCACGAGCGGGTTCATGTTTTTGACAGGGCAAGTGGATTGGCGCTTTGAGGCTTGGGCAAATGCATGTGGCCAAGCCGCCCTCGCTAGCCGCCGCTTGCCGGTGATGTCAGCATAATCGAAGTTAATTTCGAATTTCTTTTTCGATCCAGGCGCGTCCATCGTGGAAACGCGTATTAGCGGGCTGCGCCAAAAGATCGATAAGCCTTCGAGACAGCTTTGATTCAGACCATCCGCAATATGGGATGCCGGATCCGTGCGCCTCACGGATCTTTCGTCCGGCCGCTCTTTTCGGACCTCCGCCAAGGTTGCCATAGACGTTCTAGTTTCCATGAGCCTTGGCGGTACTCCGTAGAAGCATGCGATGGGCTGTTTTCTCCAGACTCATGATCTTGCTGACAACCCGGCCCTATGCTTCCATGGGCGGCGCCGATGACCATAATGCGATACTTCGAAAAACGGCTTGCCGCATCCTGCTGTCCGGCAAGATGTGAAAAGAAGGGATATCAGATTTGGTATTCCCGCTGGTGGCGATGATGCTCATGCGCAGAGCGCTATCGCTTAGCGAACGGATAGAACGGCTGAAGAACTCACCTTCACCCATGCCGGGACGGTGCAGCCTCCGTCCCGTACGTTATGATTAGCGCCGAATGAAGAGGCTGTAACGCACTCATTGGTTTACAAGCACAATTACCAACCGAAGTGCATTATCACCGGCGCTTCCAGGCAAACCGATCTGGGGATCGCTGTTTACGAGCAGCGACTAGTCGGATCGTCGCCACCTCAGCACTGGTTCATATTAAGGCGGCTGATCATATTGTTATAGTCCTGCAGCAGCGAGTTGGCATCCTCTTGCTCGCGCGATTGCATCATTTGGAACTGGGAGCGCTGCTGCTTGTCCTTTTCGTAGCTACCCTCTTCGGTCCTGTTGACGATCTGTCTGCCAGTGGAGAGATAAGCATTGGCTTTGGACATGATCGCCGAGCAGCCCTCGTTGTTTTGCTCTCGGATTTTATCGTCATAGCCTGTCGCCATTGCGTTGAACTGATCGAGAGACGTCTTGAACGCGTCGCGCTCGTCGCCCAGGCCGGATCCGCTCAGGAAGCCGGACGCGAATTTCATGCTCTCCTTGATCCTGTAGACCATGCCGATCCGGAAATAGGCCAACGTGTTTTTTTCCGCGTTATCGAACGCAGACTTGATACGTGCGCGATCTTTGGCTTCGATCGCGTTATCGTAATTTTCCTGGGCCATCGCCAGGGCTTCCATGGCGGAAGTGTAGGCTGGCTGGATCTCGCGCCCGTGCGCAGACTTGTCGCCAAGATAGGCTTTTGACCCGATGTAGTTTGCCATATCGCGGTCAAGAGGAATCGCGTTTTTTAGCGCGTCGCTATAGGCCTTCGCTGGCCCGTCGATGTCAGCCATGTCGGGCTTCATCGTTCGTGCCTTATCTAGATTGTCTTTGATCTGGCTCATTGTCGAGGAGGAAGGGAAGAGAAGATCGTCCTCCTTCTTCTTGCCGTCGAAGACTGGCTTAACAACGCTCTGATAGGTCGCCAGATCTTCTGCGTAAGGGCGGCGAACCGAGTTTGCGACCTCCACATATGCGTTATATTTTTGAATTTCTTCCTGGTCGCTAGCCGTTCGCACCCCTTGCGTATGGTCCGATTGGCTTGATGTGCTGTCATCGCAAGCTGAGAGAAGAATTAGGGCCGCCGCAAGGGACAGAGAGCGGATCAGGGATTTGCAAGCTCGATTTAATGTCATTTCAGTCCTCATTTCCATTCCGAGAAGATCTTCAGTTTCACTTCAGTGCGCAGAGCATCTGCCGTGTGACTTCAGTATCCACCCAGGTCAAAGCGCCTGCCGGGTATCGTGATGTGAAGGTGCAAAGACGGATCGCTTTCTGGACCGATCGATTTTTTTAGGCAAGCCTAATGAACGCTTATGGGTGCCAGATATCCGCTAATGGATTGTTTTGGCGTTATTTACGCGGCAGGGGCGATGGGGAATGTGATCCCCATGGCATGCTGTTCCAATGCGTGAGCGACGCGAAATTGCGACCGAGACAATAACGCCGTGTGCAAAGGAGGTGAATCGAAGGGAAGATGCATTGACGACTGGTGGGACCTGTTGCTGATGACGAAGATGTGATGTATCCGGTTCGGTCGAACGAGCCGGATTTCCGCGCTGCCAGGCCATTGCGCCTCTTACGACAACAAGGACGAGCCATATGACCCAGAATGCGATCGTATGGGGTATTGCGGGGCTGACAGCAGCTGGCGTGATTACCAGGCCATTCCGCTGGCCGGAGGCTATCTGGGCCGTTGTTGGCGCGGCTCTCCTCGTCGCCTTCCAACTGATCGCACCTGCGGATGCGTTAGCAGGTGTCGCCAAGGGGACTGATGTTTATCTGTTCCTGATCGGCATGATGCTTTTATCAGAGCTTGCGCGTCGCGAAGGTCTTTTTGATTGGGTTGCCGCCATTGCGACATCCTACGCCAAGGGTTCGCCGAAGCGCCTCTTTGTACTCGTTTATCTGGTGGGCCTCGTCGTCACGGTTTTTCTTTCGAACGATGCGACGGCTGTCGTCCTGACGCCTGCCGTCTATGCGGCATGCCGAGCAAGCCGGGTTCGCGATCCGATGCCCTACCTCTTGATCTGCGCCTTTATCGCGAATGCCGCGAGCTTTGTGTTGCCGATCTCCAATCCGGCTAATCTCGTGATCTTTGCTGGCGGTGAAATGCCACCTCTGTCGCGTTGGCTGGCGACGTTCCTGCTACCGTCAGTGGTTTCCATTGTCGTTACATTTATGTGCCTCTACTGGACGCAGCGGCGTGCTTTGTCGGAGGAAAGTCTTGCTGCTGCTGCAGAGCGACCGGTCCTCAGTCGAAGCGCAAGTCTCGCAGGATGGGGGATCGTGATCACCGCCATTGTCCTTATCGTTGCGTCTGCGCTCCATGCTGACCTCGGCGTCCCCACCTTCATTGCCGGAACGATCACGACTGCTCTCGTTCTGTTGCTGACCCGCCAAAGCCCGATCGAGACGATAAAAGGTATCAGCTGGAGTGTCCTGCCATTGGTGGCAGGTTTGTTCGTGATCGTCGAAGCGCTTGACCGGACGGGTGTTACGACCACTCTCGCCAATCAGTTGGTGTCTCTGTCCTCTGTTTCAGAAGGCTACGCAATCGGGGTGGCCGGGACATTCGTTGCCGTCATCTGTAATCTCGTCAACAATCTGCCTGCCGGATTGCTCGCAGGTAGCGTGGTTCAGGCGGCACATGTATCGGACAAGGTCGCTGGCGCTGTCCTGATCGGCGTTGATCTGGGTCCCAATCTGTCCGTCACAGGCTCTCTTGCGACAATCTTGTGGTTGTCGGCACTGCGGCGCGAAGGCCTTGATATTAGCAGCTGGAGATTTCTCAAGCTCGGCGCGGTTGTCATGTTTCCAGCGCTAGTCTTGTCGCTAGCGTCGCTGGTTCTGGTTTGATGGCCGTGAGTTCTCTTCCTTTGCTCGAGATGGTCACCATCTGGGAACCGCTCGTCACGCCCCTTGGCAGTTTGCGATCGGCGTATTCGAAAGTTAAATGATCTAGCGGCGAGCCCAACCGTGCAGCAAGAAGTCGGACTTGCACAGTTGCTGTTCACGTCTCTATGTCGTGGACAGCTGTTGAAACTGTAACGTGGGCATGAGCACGAGGTAGGAAAGCCAGTCTTAGAGCTTTGCCGCGTGCCAATATCGGCTCAGCTCACAAATGGTCGAAGCCTCTGGACTTTGACGGTCGCTCCTGACCCGAACAACTGCCCATCCAATAACCACCCGAATTGAGCCGTTCGCTCCCGCGGAGGTGATGGCGGTTGAGATCACGCCACACGCCCAATCGTGGCGGCTTCACGTATCGCCTTGATCATCATGGCGAGTGAGGTGGAAATTGCCGTATCCGTCCGCATTGTTAGCCCTACGGGCCCGCTCGTGTCGGAGGTGTCGAATGGCAAAACGGCAAGAGTGCCTGCTGCGACATCGCTGAACACCACCCCTTCCGAGATGATCCAGACAGCATCGCTCATGCGGACATAGGCACGGCCAAACGAGTCGGAGACGGTTTCGATCTGCGTTTGCGGCATTGCTATGCCCTGTGCGATCAGGAACTGCTCGACTATCGGTCTGATCACCGAATTGCGGGTGGGCATCAACATGGGATAGGTTGAAAGTTCGGTGAAGATATTGGCATTGCGCGATAGCAGTCGATGCCCGGGACGAACGACGAAAACCACCCGTTCCGAATAAAGATGCTCGAAGCTGAGACCGGTCATTTTTTCCGGAGCGGCAAGTCGTCCTACGACGAGGTCCAGATCGCTCTGGCGCAGTTGCTCCAGTAGGATCGCGTTTTCTCCGGTTACAATTTTGACGGGGGCCGGGGTTGCGTCTGCAAGAAAGTGCGTCATCGCCTCGGGCATGATGCGTGCCGATACCGTCGGCAAGGCGCCGATGCGGACAGGCGGGTCTGCCTGCGCCGCTTCCCGCGACACGGCATCGACCGCCTGGCGAAGGGCGGTCATCGTGGTAGCCGCATGGCGCAGGAAGATCTCGCCGAGACGCGTTGGGCGAATACCGCGACCTTCGCGTTCGAAGAGAGCGACACCCAGCACGTCCTCGAGTTCTCTCACCGTTTTGGTGACTGCTGGCTGGCTGATATGAAGCACATCGGCTGCCCTCACGACGCTCTTTTGCCGCGCCACCTCGATAAAGGCCTGCAGATGACGGAGTTTGATACGTGGATCGATAAGAGAAACCATAACCACCAAGTTATGTAAGGTGCTAAAAATCTCATTTTACTTAACCTGAGCTATCTTGCAATCTCCTACCTAAGAGGAGTGTGAGATGAATTTCCTTAATGTTGACGACACAGCAATCCACTACCGGACCGTGGGTATGGTGCCGGGAAAGCCGGTCATTGCCTTCGTCAATTCGCTCGGTACCGATTTCCGGATCTGGGATTCCGTCATGCACGAACTGGGCGACACGTATGCTTATGTGCTGCATGACAAACGTGGCCACGGGCTTTCTGGGGCTGGCGTTACGCCCTACACGATCGAGACTCATGCGCACGATCTCCTCGCTCTTCTCGATCATTTGAAGATTGAAAAAGTTATCGTCTGGGGACTTTCGGTGGGCGGGCTTATCGCGCAGTCGCTGGCAATAACGCGGCCTGAGCGCATCACCGCTTTGATCCTGTCTAACACTGCCCACAAGATCGGCACTGCCGAGATGTGGAATGCGCGTATCGATGCCATCAAAGCTGATGGGTTAGCGAGACTCGTCGATCCGGTGATGGAGCGCTGGTTTACCCCGGCCTTCCGGCGGAGCGACAATCCGCTTTACGCTGGCGCCCGAACGATGCTGGCCCGCCAGTCGGCGGAGGGCTATAGCGGCACCTGTGCGGCGATCCGCGATGCCGATTACACCGAGGCCGTGACGCACATTGCCGCGCCGACCCTCTGCGTTGCCGGCGATCAGGATGGCTCGACGTCGCCTGATCTGGTTCGGACGATGGCCGATCGTATTCCCGGCAGCCGGTTCGTCGAGATCGCCGATTGCGGGCACATCCCCTGCTTGGAGCAACCGAAGGCCTATGCGGCTGCGGTTGCGAACTTCCTGAGGCACCTTTCCTTCACCAATTCCGCAGCCTCGGTCGGCGATCGTTACAGCCAAGGCATGGTGACCCGTCGTGCCGTGTTAGGCGATGCGCATGTGGATCGCGCGAGCGCCTTGGCTACAACCTTCGACCAACCTTTCCAGAGATTGATCACAGAAAGTGCCTGGGGCACGGTCTGGTCGAGCGATCGGTGGACAAAGAGGGATCGCTCCAACGTGACCATCGCGCTTCTTGCCGCACTTGGGCAATATGAGGAGATGGCGATGCATGTGCGGGCGACCGCCAATACCGGTGCGAGCGAAGACGACATTCGCGAGGCGCTGATGCATGTGGCGATCTATGCTGGTGTGCCCGCTGCCAATCATGGTTTCAAGATCGCCAAGCAGGTGCTGGCCGATCGAAACGCATCCTCCGCGCAAAAGGAGCAGACGACGTGAGCAAACACCCTCCGGAAACCGGCCCCTTCTTTGCCCGTGATCGGGAGATGCAGCCGCAGGCCTATACGCCCTGGTACAAGACCTCGATTTTGCGCTCGCCGCAGCGTGCGCTGATATCGCTCGAGGGCACCAAGAGTGAAATCACCGGCCCGGTCTTTGGCCATGGGTTGCTGAACCCGCTCGATAACGATTTGATCCTGAACTACGCCAAGCCCGGCGAAATGCCCATCGGACCGCGCATCCTCGTGCATGGCAGGGTGCTGGACCAGCGGGGAGCCGGCGTTGCCGGCGCGCTTCTGGAATTCTGGCAGGCCAATGCCGGTGGGCGTTATCGCCACAAGAAGGAGAGCTATCTCGCCGCCGTCGATCCGAATTTCGGCGGTGTCGGTCGCACCATCACCGACGAGAATGGCTATTACTGGTTCAAGACCATTCAGCCCGGTCCCTACCCGTGGCCGAACGGTGTGAATGACTGGCGTCCGGCCCATATTCATTTCTCCGTCTTCGGTCATGGTTTTCAGCAGCGGTTGATTACCCAGATGTATTTCGAGGGCGATCCGCTCATCTGGCGTTGTCCGATCGTCAAGACGATCCCGGATGGGGATGCCATTCGCCGGTTGATCGCGCCACTCGATATGAATGCGACCATTCCCATGGATATGCGCGCCTACAAGTTCGACATCGTGTTGCGTGGGCGCCGCTCCACCTTCTTCGAGAACCGCCCGGAGGGGAACTGACATGGTGCAGCCGCTCGACTATCTGAAAGAAAGCGCCTCCCAGACGGCGGGTCCATACGTCCATATCGGTTGCACACCGAATTTCGTTGGCATCAACGGCGTCTTCGAGCGCGATCTCGGCTCGGGCAAACTCTATGACGATCAGGCCACCGGCACCCGCATCACCATTCGCGGCACTGTCTCCGACGGCGGCGGCTATGCACTGAAGGATGCGTTGGTCGAGATCTGGCAGGCCGATGCTCAAGGGCTCTATAACAGCCCGAGCGAGACAGTTGGCGCCGCCGACCCGCATTTTGCCGGTTGGGGCCGCTCACCAGGCGATATGGATACCGGTGAGTTCCTGTTCGAAACGATCAAGCCCGGCCGCGTTCCATACAAGGATGGACGCTTCATGGCGCCTCACATCACCTTCTGGATTGTCGCGCGCGGCATCAATATCGGTCTGCATACGAGAATGTATTTCCCCGAGGAGGGTGCAGCAAACGCAGCCGATCCGGTGCTCGCCCGCATCGAGCACAAGGACCGCGTTCCAACGCTGATCGCAAAGGCGGATGGTGAGAATGCCTATCGCTTCGACATTCGCCTGCAAGGCGATGGCGAAACCGTTTTCTTCGATATCTGACCGCCATGAGCCTCTCGCCCTTCGATCATCCTTTCCTCTCCGGCCTCTTCGGCGATGCCGAGATCGCTGCGCTGTTTTCCGCAGAGGTCGATATTGCTGCAATGATCCGCTTCGAGAGGGCGCTGGCACTGGCCGAGGCAGATTGCGGAATTCTCGCCGTCGATATTGCCCAAACGATCGACGCCGCGCTTGGCAGCTTCGTGCCAGACATGGCCGGGCTGGCTGAGGGCACTGCGCGTGATGGCGTGGTCGTTCCTGCGCTCATTCGCCAGATGCGCGGGGCGGTCGGTGGAGCGGCTGCGGAGAAAGTGCATTTCGGCGCGACCAGCCAAGATGTCATCGATACCAGCCTTATGGTGAGACTAAAGGCGGCGAACGACATCATCAAGGCTCGGTTGGGCGAGGTGATTGGCGATCTCGACGCACTTTTGAAGAGCGACGGTGATAAGCCGCTGATGGCGCATACGCGGATGCAGGCCGCAATCGAGATAAAGGCCGCCGACCGAATCGGCGCCTGGCGATCGCCGCTCGAACGCACCCAGTCCCGGCTCGCTCTTTTTGCCACCGATGGATTTACCGTGCAGTTCGGCGGCGCGGCGGGAACGCTCGAACGCTTTGGGAACGATGGGCCGGCCTTGCGGGCTGCACTTTCCGCCCGTCTTGGCCTTCACGACCGTGGGCAATGGCACAGCCAGCGTGATATGATCGCCGAGTTCGCGGGGCTCCTGTCGCTTGTCACCGGCAGCCTCGGCAAGATCGGGCAGGACATCGCCCTGCTCGCCCAAGCGGGCACCGAGATAAGTCTTGCTGGTGGGGGCGGGTCTTCGGCCATGCCGCACAAGCAGAATCCGGTTGCAGCGGAACTGCTGGTCACGCTGGCGCGCTTCAACGCAACGCAAGTTTCGGCGCTTCATCAGTCGCTGGTGCATGAGCAGGAGCGTTCGGGTGCCGCCTGGATGCTAGAGTGGATGACGCTGCCGCCCATGGTATTGGCGACCGCCTCCGCGCTACGGACTGCGCGCCGACTGCTAGGCGACATCAGACGCATCGGGCGAGAGCCTGGAGAGAACAAAGGCATCACAGCCGAGGAATAGCCTGCGATTGAGGGTGTTGGAGCATAATCGCTGCGTGCTGCTTCATGGTTCATGATGCATTGGAATCATTGAATAAATAGAAACAAAATCGCTCCGAAAATCAGTCGTGAAAGCTGCATTTTCATTCTCCTTGAGCGTTGACTTTAAAATGAACTAACTGGTACAAACATTCATGTGTCGGATCTGGAGAGGCTTGGGAGAGCTCTTCTTGAAACACTATCCGGCAGGAACAAGGGAGCGTTCAAAGCCCAAGTGCGGAGAACGGGAGACGACCGAACGGCGGGCTAATGCCTTAACCGGAAGGTTGCGGAGGAACCATGTCATACAGTCTCGATTTCTCGGCGGTCATCGATCGCCTTCCCGAGCTGCTCGTCGCGTGTCTCGCCACCATTGGGCTTGCGATTGCCGGCATGTCGCTGGCAACGATTATCGGGGTCTTGGGCGTTGTGGCGCGTCGGTCGCGTTTTAAGCTGTTGCGCGGCTTCGTCATCGGCTTCGTAGAGCTGATCCGCAACACGCCCTTCCTGGTCCAAATATTTTTTATCTTCTTTGCCCTGCCGCAGCTTGGTCTGCGCCTTAATCCGACAGTGACGGCCATCGTCGCGCTGGCGCTTAATGGTGGCGCCTATGCGATCGAAATCATTCGCGGGGGTGTGGATGCCGTCCCAAAGGGGCAGGTGGAAGCAGGGCTCGCGCTTGGCCTCGGTCGCGCGCAGATCTTCCGCCACATCATTCTGAAGCCTGCGTTGCGGGCGGTCTATCCCTCGCTTACCAGCCAGTTCATTATGCTGACGCTGACGACCTCCGTTTGTACGTCCATTGCAGCTTACGAGCTGACCTCCGTGGCGCAGAAGATCGAGGCCGATACCTTCCGCTCCTTCGAGGTCTATTTCTCCATCACGCTGCTCTACCTCGTGATTTCCTCGCTGATGATGGGCGTCTTTGGTCTCATCTCGCGCATCTCTTTCAGCTACCCGGTCAAGTGAGGAGACGATCATGGCAAGCATAGGCCCCAACGAACTGTTCTTCCTCATGCAAGGCCTGAAGTGGACCATCGCATTGACCTTGATCGGCTTTGCTGGTGGTGGTGTCTTTGGGCTTCTCGTGGCCTTGGCCCGCACCGCCGAAGCCCCGTCGATGCGTCGGGCAACCGCTGGTTATATCGCTGTCTTTCAGGGGACGCCGCTCCTGATGCAGCTCTTCGTGGTCTATTACGGCGTGGCTCTGCTTGGCTTCAATATCGATGCCTGGATTGCAGTCGCCATTGCTTTCACACTGCATGCAAGCGCGTTTCTCGGTGAAATCTGGCGCGGTGGCATACAGGCCGTTCCCAAGGGCCAAACGGAAGCAGCCCGCGCGCTTGGCCTGCATTACAGGTCTATCATGAAGGACGTGGTCCTGCCGCAGGCGTTGCGCATTTCGCTGCCGGCCACCATCGGTTTCCTGGTGCAGCTCATCAAGGGCACGTCGCTTGCTGCCATCGTCGGCTTTGTCGAATTGTCGCGCGCCGGCCAGATCGTCTCCAACCAGACATTCCGCCCGCTCACCGTCTTCGCCATCGTTGGCCTCATCTATTTCCTGATCTGCTGGCCGCTCTCTCTTTGGGGTGCTGGCGTCGAGAAACGCCTTCAGACCGCCGCTCGATAGAGCGTCGTGAAAGACCCGTCGATTTTCCGGTCGATGGTGGAGGAGATCTACTTTCGTGACCATGCATTCATCAGTTTACAAGGAGGAGAATATGATGAAATCCAGCATGACTTTCGGTCGCCGCAGCGTACTTGCGCTCATGGCCGCCGCTGCCGCTCTGCCCTTCATGGCTCCGGTCGATGCCGCGGCTGGCACGCTTGAGGAGGCCAAAGCCAAGGGCAAGGTTGTTATTGGCATTCAGGGCGACAACTCGCCTTGGGGCTTCGTCAATTCTAGCGGGGTCCAGGATGGCCTAGACGCGGATATTGGCAAAGCCTTCGCCAAAAGCCTCGGTCTTGAAGCCGAGTTCGTACCGCTCGCCGTTGCCAACCGTATTCCGGCGCTCATGACCGGTAAGGTCGACGTGTTGTTCGCAACGATGGGCATGACGCCGGAGCGCGCCAAGACGATCCAGTATTCGCAGCCCTATGCCGGCAACGTTCTGTCGGTCTATGGGCCCAAGGACAAGAAGATTGCCGGTTTTGACGATCTGAAGGGACTGAATGTCGGGGTACCGAAGTCGAGTGCCATGGACACCGCCATCACGGCGGGCGCAGGCGACAAGGCAAGCATTCTGCGCTTCGACGACGATGCCGCCAATATTCAGGCGATCGTCTCCGGTCAGGTCGAGGCCGTAGGCGGCAACCAGTTTTATGGTGATCGTCTGAACGCTGCAGCACCGGGCAAATACGAATCCAAGTTCGACCTGACGACCCTTTACAACGGCGCGGGCACCCGTCCCGGCGAGAAGGACTGGAACCAGGCCATCAACACTTTCCTCGAAAAGATCAAGACCGATGGCGAGTTGCAGGCGATCTATACCAAGTGGATGAAGCGCGAGGTTCCGAAGTTCCCGGAATCCATGCCTGACGTCCCCTTCACCGTGAAGTAAGGGAGGTTTCCATGCCGCAATCCGCCGTCCAGGCTCCGCTGATTGCCCTTGAGGGCGTCGGAAAGTGGTATGGAGCCTACCATGCCCTAAGGGATATCAATCTGACGGTTCGCAAAGGCGAGAAGATCGTCCTTTGCGGCCCGTCCGGCTCCGGGAAATCGACACTGATCCGCTGCATCAACCATCTGGAGGAAATCCAGGAGGGAAAGATCACCGTCGAAGGCACCACGCTGACCTATTCTGCCCGTGCCATCGATGCCGTGCGTCGGGAGGTCGGTATGGTGTTTCAAAGCTTCAACCTCTTCCCGCACAAGACCATCATGGAAAACTGCACGCTTGCGCCCATGCGGGTGAAGGGGCTCTCCAAAGGGCATGCTGAAGAAACCGCACGCAAATATCTTGCTCGCGTGCGCATTCTCGATCAGGCCGACAAGTATCCCGCCCAGCTCTCCGGCGGCCAGCAGCAGCGTGCGGCAATCGCGCGCGCACTCTGCATGAAGCCGAAGGCGATGCTCTTCGACGAGCCAACCTCGGCGCTCGACCCGGAAATGGTCAAGGAAGTGCTGGATACGATGATCGGCCTTGCCCGCGACGGGATGACGATGATCTGCGTGACCCATGAAATGGGCTTTGCCCGCCAGGTGGCCGATCGCGTGGTCTTTATGGCGTCGGGCGAGATCATCGAGGAGGGGCCGCCGGAGGACTTCTTCCGCGATCCAAAACATCAGCGCACGCGCATCTTCCTCGGTGAAATCTTAGCGCATCACTGAAGCAAGCGGCGGGATGGCCCGCCGCGCCTTTCACGCCGCATAAACGGTCCAGATCCATGACAGAACGAACCGCCTATCAGGTCGGCCTTATCGGCGCCGATATCCAGCTTTCGAAATCGCCGGCGCTCCATATGCGCGAGGGCCGTGCGCACGGCCTCGACTATACTTACGAACTCGTGGACATCAATGTTCGCGATGTGACAGAGACCGCGCTGCCCGACCTTCTGGCGGAACTGGAAGCCCGCGGCTTTGCCGGGACCAACATCACTCATCCCTTCAAACAGGCGGTGATTGCCCATCTGGACGAGCTTTCCGAGGATGCCCGCATGCTGGGCGCCGTCAACACCGTCGTCTTCAAAGATGGCAAGCGCATCGGTCACAATACCGACTGGTACGGTTTTTATGAAAGCTTCCAGCGCGGTCTGCCGAATGCCCGGCGCGACCGGGCGCTGCTGATCGGTGCAGGTGGCGCCGGCGTTGCGGTCGCCCATGCCGCATTGAAACTCGGCATCGGCAGGCTAGATATCTTCGACCAAGACGTCGACCGTTCGGCGCGGCTTGCGCACGACCTCAACATCCGCTTTGGCGAGGGCCGGGCGATGCCAGCTAAAACGCCAGCAGCCGTGCTCGGCAATGCCGATGGCCTTATTCACGCGACGCCTGTTGGTATGCCGGCCCATCCCGGCATTCCGGTCGATCCTGGTCTGATTATGCCGCGCCACTGGGTTGCGGATATCGTCTATATGCCGCTCATCACCAGGCTGATCGAGACCGCTGCAGGGAAGGGCTGTCAGACCCTGCCGGGCGGTGGCATGGCGATTTTCCAGGCTGTCGGTGCATTCCGGCTGTTCTGCGGGCGTGAGCCGGATGCGGAGCGGATGAGCGCCCATTTTGCCGAAATGTTTAAAGCGGAGGCGGCTGCATGAGCCTGTTTTTCGTTCTCAACGGACCGAACCTTAATCTGCTCGGGCAGCGTCAGCCGGAAATTTACGGCCGCGAGACGCTTGCCGATGTCGATGCGGCGTGTCGCGCCGTAGCGACGGCCTCAGGTCATGAGCTCTTCTTCGCCCAAAGCAATCGGGAATACGAGTTGATCGACTGGATCCACGAGGCACGCGGCAAAGCTGCCGGCATCGTCATCAATCCTGGCGCTTTCAGTCACACGTCGATTGCCATCCTCGATGCGCTGAACGCCTATGAGGCGCCGGTGATCGAGGTCCATATTTCCAACATCCACAAGCGGGAGGTGTTTCGCCACCACTCCTATGTATCGATGCGCGCCGATGGTGTCATCGCGGGTCTCGGTATCGACGGCTACTGCGTGGCGCTTCGCCATCTCATCGCTCGTCAGACCCTATAGCGTCGATATGTTGTGGCCTCACCACGTAGCGCAGGACCATTTCAGCCACGTGGCGCGCCAGCGTTTGCTGCGCTTGCGGTGTGAAAAGGTCTTCGCCGAAGATGGAGGAGAAGGTCGGAGCGTTGGAGACGTTGAAGAAGGACAGCGCACTGATCTGCCAGTGGAGCTCCAGTGCCTCTATCCCTTCACGGAAAACACCGCTCTCCTGACCGCGCTTCAGCACCGCCTCCAGCGCGGCAATGGCGGGACGGTTGAGGCTTCGGATGGTCTTCGACATCTGCACATGCCGGCCGTGATGGATGTTTTCGATCATGACCATGCGGATGAAGGCCGGATTGCGGCGGTGATGCTCGAAGGTGTAGCGACAGAGTGCGTCGAGCGCGGCCATCGGGTCGAGATGATCCAGTGCCAGATTGCTCTCGCCGCCGCGCACCTTGCTGTAGGCCTCTTCCAGAACGTGCTGGTACAGGCCTTCCTTGTCGCCAAAATAATAATAGATCATGCGTTTGGACGTTTTCGTCCGTGCTGCGATCTCGTCTATCCGCGCCCCGGAAAGACCGTTCTGGGAAAACTCTTCCATCGCGACCGCCAGTATGTCGCGCCGCACGCCCTCCGGATCGCGCTTTGCCGGACGCGCCTTCTTGCCCTCAGTGGTCGTCGCGGTGCTCGTCATGTTTCCCCCGGATGCTTTGCATCCGCGTTTTTCCACGTTCCATATTAACCAACTCGTACATAAACACGAAAGGTAAGGCAATATGGCCCAGTACCAGACAGACAAGCAAAGCGTAATGATGCGCACGTCGATGGCGACGGTGTCGATCAGCGGCGAGTTTCCTGAAAAGCTGGCAGCGATTGCCCGTGCTGGCTTTGACGGCGTCGAGATCTTCGAGAATGACTTTCTGACCTATGATGCCTCGCCACGCGAGGTGGCAAAGATCGTGCGCGACTACGGTCTGAACATCACGCTTTTCCAGCCGTTTCGAGATTTCGAAGGCATGCCGGAGCCTCACCGCAGCCGCGCCTTCGAGCGGGCGGAGCGTAAGTTCGAGATCATGCAAGAGCTTGGCACTGATCTTATGCTGATTTGCTCGAATGTATCGCCGATCTCGCTTGGCGGGATAGACCGGGCAGCAGCTGATTTCCACGAACTCGGGGAGATGGCCGCTCGGCATGGTGTGCGTGTCGGTTATGAAGCGCTTGCCTGGGGACGCCACATCAACGACCATCGCGACGCATGGGAAATCGTGCGGCGGACCGATCACCCGAATGTCGGCATCATCCTGGACAGTTTCCACACCTTGTCCCGCAAGATCGATCCCAATTCGATCCGCTCCATTCCCGGCGACAAGATCTTCATCGTGCAGCTTGCCGATGCGCCACTCTTCGACATGGACCTCCTCTACTGGAGCCGCCATTTCCGCAACATGCCGGGCGAGGGCGATCTGCCTGTCGTCGATTTCATGCGTGCTGTGGCAGCCACCGGCTATAACGGCCCGCTCTCCCTCGAAATCTTCAACGACCAGTTCCGTGGCGGATCGGCGCGCGCCTTGGCCGAGGATGGGCATCGTTCACTCGTCAATCTTATGGACCGCGTCCGCCGCCGTGAGCCCGATATCCGCCTCTCCATGCCGGCCATGCCGGACCGGGTCGAGGCAAAAGGGGTGGAGTTCGTCGAGTTCACCTCGGCGCCCGAGGAACAGCAGACCCTCATCGATCTTCTGCAAACTCTGGGCTTCCGACGCGCCGCCCGGCACCGCAACCGCGCTGTCGATCTCTACATGCAGGGCGATATCCGCATCCTGATCAATACGGATGAGAGTGGCGATAGCTTTGCTGGCGCTTCCTATGCCGTACATGGCACTAATGCCTATGCATTTGGCCTCAAGGTCGATAATGCCGAGCAAGCGCTTACCCGTGCTAGCGCACTCGGCGCGCCTGTCTTTTCCGAGCCGCGGAAGCCCGGCGAGGTCGCGGTGCCCGGCATTCAGGGCGTCGGCAACGGCGTCATCTACTTCCTCGATGATCATGCCCCGCTCGCCGGAATCTGGGAGAGCGAGTTCGAGCCATTGGTCGATGGAGCAGAATTGCCCACTGCGCATCTGACCCGTATCGATCATCTTGCCCAGACAACCCATTACGACGAGATGCTGACGTGGCTTTTATTCTACACGTCGATCTTTTCGACCCGCCGCACACCGATGGTCGACGTCGTCGATCCGGGCGGACTGGTGCGAAGCCAGGCGGTCGAAAGCGAGCCGCGACCGCTTTTCCGCCTGACCATGAACGGCGCGGAGAACCGTAAGACCTTTGCGGGCAAGTTCCTTGCCGAAGGCTTCGGCACCAGTATCCAACATATTGCATTTGCCAGTGACGACATCTTTGCGACTGCCGAGGCCCTGAAGTCCACAGGCTTCCAGGCGCTGCCGATCTCGCGAAACTACTATGACGATCTCGAGGCGCGCTTCGGTCTTGAGCCGGATTTTTCCGATGCGCTCCGTGCCGCCAGCATCCTTTACGACCGCGACGAAAGCGGGGAGTATTTCCAGATCTATAGCCGCACTTTCGGCGAAGGGTTCTTCTTCGAAATCATCGAGCGACGCGGCGCCTATAACGGATATGGCGCCATGAACGCGCCGTTCCGCATTGCCGCCCAGCGTCGGCTACTGCGACCGGAGGGCCTACCGAAGCTATAGTCGTTTCTTGTTGCAAACACACAGACACCGCGGTGCCAGCGGTGACGCGGATCGTGGTGTATCGCACCGGAGTTGGTAGAGAACGGCATTGCAGCTTGGAACGATGCTTTGACATCGCAGTGCTATCGAGGATGCTGTGCGGCAAATGCCAATGAGGAGCACATCTCTTGCGAGATCACACTCCTCATCGAGGCAAGATATTTATTGATTGCTAAGGACGCCAACCTCTACGCGGCAAGGTTTGCGATCCGATCAAGCCTGGCCCAGGCGTCTTGACATCTCCTCCCGTGTCTTCCCGCTACGGTGCAGGATGAGGATCACGGTGGTAGTGCCGCAGATGGCCGCGATGGGCAGCAGCGTGTAGAGAAGTTGCTGCGGACCCATGCCGCTTGCCAGGAGCCAACCAGCGACGAGAGGCCCGACGATCGAGCCAAGCCGACCGACCGAAACGGCAAGGCCGACACCAGTACCGCGCACTTCACTCGGATAGCATTGTGGGGCGATACCATAGAGCAGCGCCTGCACGCCGATGACCGTCGCGCCGACAAAAGTGCCAGCCGCCAGCGCCGCCGCGACATTGCCCGCGGGCAACATGGCAAGAGACGTGATCGCCAGCATCAGCCCGATAAAGCAGAGTGCTGCGGAAAAGGCAGGTCTGTTGCCGTCCAGCAGCCGCCCGCCGAGGATCGCACCGGCTGCGCCGCCGATATTGAAAACGATCTGCACTGTCGACGCCGTTTCACGGGCAAAGCCAAGTGAAACGAGTATCTGCGGCAGCCAGTTAAGAAGCAGATAGACGACGATGAGGCCGAAGAAGAAGGCGGCCCAGAGCAGCAGCGTCTGTGGCAGTGCGCCTGGCGCCATCAGCACGTCGCGACGACGCGCAGGTACCTTGGCATCGCGTGTCACGCGGAACGGTCCCATCATGAGTTGGAGCGGCAGGACCAACAGCAACGGCAAGATGCCGCCCACCAGGAATATCGAGCCCCAGTCGTCATGCAGGCCAAGTAGGGCGATGAGGCTGGCGAGTGCGCCACCAAGCGGCACGCCTGCATACATGATCGCGACTGCCCTGCCGCGCCGCTCGGGCGCAACGGATTCAGCGGCAATGGCGATGAGATTAGGCAGCGCGCCGCCAAGGCCGACGCCGGTCAGAAACCGCATCGCAACCAAATGCTCGAACGTATCGGAGAAAGCCGTGCCGATCGAAAACAGGCCGAAGACGACCAGCGACAGGGCAAGGCCGTTGCGCCGTCCAAAGCGATCGGCGATCACTCCCCCGCACAGCGCGCCGAGCACCAATCCGAAGGTTGCCGATGAGAGGAAAACGCCCAGCTGTGACGGTGAAAGCCCAAAGGCGGAAACAAGTTTCGGCACGGCAACACCCGCGGCCTGAAGGTCGAAGCCTTCGATAATCGCGGCGAGAAACACAAGCACGAGCGCGCGCGTTCCCGTCCCCGCATGAACATGCGTGGCATTCGTCATGATATTCTCCTCCCAAAGGCCGCCTCAGCGGCAATCATGCTTTCATTCGGCCTGCGTCTGACGCTGCCTCAGCGATATCTCCCGCAGTCCTCCCAAGCCCGTCCTCTGCGAGTAAGGGCTCGTTCCCTTTAAAGCCGCCGCTCTAAGGCGATGGCTAAAACTGTAACCGTGCTTTCCGCCCGTTCGGATGGCGTCACGCGCCCTTCCAGATGCGCGACAATAATTGGCGCAGCACTTCGCGTTCTCTTGGCGTCAGCGCACTGAATGTACGTTCCTCCTGCGCCATGACACGCGCGCGCCATTCGGCGACGGCCTCAGCACCTGTTTCACTCAAGTGCAGATGCTGAATGCGCTGGTCCTCATCATCGGCGAGACGTTCGATCCATCCCTGGGTGTCGAAATGCGCAAGGATTGGTGCGAGATTGGCCCGCTGCAGCCGCGCCTGCCGGCCGATCTCAGCGGCGGTGATACCTGGGGCCTCATCGATCAGGCACAGCACCGTGAAAGGAATGGGCTTGATCTCGTCGCCCAGCGCCTCGGCAAAACCCGCCAGATCGAGGATCGAGGCTCGACGCAGATGGTAACCGAGAAGGTCGTCCATAACAGGCGCTCTCACCGCTTCAATGTCCCGCACCTTCGCTTTCACGCTTCGCCCTTTTTAAAATTCGTAAAAATTGCCTCTTGTCAGTTTCATATCGCTATGGGATATAGCAGTAAATCGCTATTTCACATAGCAATGTTTAAGGTCGGGAGCCTTGAACGCTCCAGGGAGGAGACACCATGACATCGACATCTAACCTGTTTCGACGCATGAATCCGATCAGCGGCGAGGTAGCTAGCGAAGCGCCGGCGCAAACGCCTGATGAGGCCCGCGCTGCAGTCGATGCGGCCGCGCGCGCTATGCCGGCCTGGGCAGCCCAGGGGCCGAATGCGCGCCGCGCTGCGCTTTTGAAAGCTGCCGATGCCGTGAGTGCAAAGGGCGACGCCTTTGTGGCGGCGATGATGGCTGAGATCGGTGCGACCGAGGCCTGGGCGCGCTTCAACGTCATGCTTGCCGCATCGATGCTGCGCGAGGCCGCCTCCCTCACCACTCAAGTTGCCGGCGAAGTTATACCCTCCGACAAGCCGGGCTGCCTTGCCATGGCTATCCGTGAACCGGCAGGTGTCGTGCTCGGCATCGCACCCTGGAATGCGCCGGTCATCCTTGGTGTGCGTGCGCTGGCAACTCCGCTTGCTTGCGGCAATGCCGTGGTGTTTAAGGCAAGTGAACTGTGCCCGAAAACCCATGGCCTGATCGTCGAGGCCCTGGCGGAGGCCGGATTGCCGGACGGGCTTGTTCAGCTTGTTACCAATGCGCCGAAGGATGCCGCGGAGGTGGTTGGAGCGCTTATCGATCATCCGGCTATCCGACGTGTGAATTTCACCGGCTCTACCGCCGTCGGACGCATCGTCGCGATGCGAGCGGCACAAAATCTCAAGCCCTGTGTTCTGGAACTCGGCGGCAAGGCGCCTCTTGTGGTGCTGGACGATGCGGATCTCGACGAGACCGTGAAAGCAGCAGCCTTTGGATCTTTCTTCAATCAGGGCCAGATCTGCATGTCGACGGAACGGATTATCGTCGTCGATGCGGTGGCTGACGCCTTCCTTGAAAAATTTGCCGCCAAGGTGCGGACGCTCACCGCTGGCGATCCGCGCCGGGGTGCGGCACCGCTGGGCGCGGTTGTGGATATCAAAACCGCCGAGAAGCTGAAGGGGCTGATCGACGACGCCGTTGCCAAGGGCGCAAAGGTGATTGCGGCGGGCGAGTCGGACGGCGTACTCGTTCCCGCCCATATCGTTGCGGATGTGACAGCGCAAATGCGCCTCTATTCCGAGGAGAGCTTCGGGCCTGTCGTCGCGGTCATCCGGGCGAAGGACGAGGCGGACGCCATCCGCATTGCCAATGACAGCGAATACGGCCTGTCGGCTGCCGTCTTTACCGGAGATGCGGCCCGCGGCCTGAAGGTCGCCCGACAGATTCGCTCTGGGATTTGCCATGTCAACGGCCCGACAGTGCATGATGAAGCGCAGATGCCCTTCGGCGGCGTCGGGGCTTCGGGCTACGGACGCTTTGGCGGCAAGGCGGGCATTGCGGAATTTACCGAGCTTCGCTGGATCACGGTCGAGACCGAAGCCGGACGCTTCCCGATCTGATTTCATGTCGAGCCTTTCTCGCCACTAAATCATTCAAAAGGAACCAATTTTATGACCGACAATAGCAGCAAGACGGACGTCGTCGCCGTCGAGATAGGGGACGGCATTGCCTGGGTCCGTTTCAACCGCCCGGAAAAGCGCAATGCGATGAGCCCCGAGCTGAACCGCCGGATGATGGAGGTGCTGGACGAGCTGGAATTCCGCGAGGATGTCGGTGTTCTTGTTCTCAGCGGCGAAGGCACAGCCTGGACGGCTGGCATGGATCTCAAGGAATATTTCCGCGAAACCGAGGCCAAGGGTCTTGCTGGCGTGCGCCAGAGCCAGCGCGAGAGCTATGGCTGGTGGCGTCGTCTACGCTGGTACCAGAAGCCGACCATTGCCATGGTCAATGGCTGGTGCTTCGGTGGCGGTTACGGTCCGCTCTTCGCCTGCGATCTGGCCTTTGCGGCGGATGAGGCCAAGTTTGGGCTTTCCGAGATCAACTGGGGCATTTTGCCGGGCGGTGGCGCAACCAAGGTAGCGGTAGAGCTGATGCCCTTCCGCCAGGCCATGTATCACGCCATGCTGGGTGAGCCTATCGACGGTCAGAAGGCCGCTTCCTGGGGCCTCGTCAACGAAAGCCTGCCGCTTGCCTCTCTGAAGGGCCGGGTGACCGAGGTTGCCAAGGTGTTGCTGGCCAAGAACCCGGTCGCGCTTAAGGCCACCAAGGATGCGGTGCGCCGCGTCGGCGTCATGACCTATGACGACGCTGAAGATTATCTCGTGCGCGCCCAGGAGGCCGCCAACTCCTACGACAATGAAGGTCGCAAGGAAGGCATCCGCCAGTTCATCGACGAGAAGACATACAAGCCGGGCCTCGGCTCTTACGACAAGAGCAAAACCCACAGCTGATAGCGGTTTTACTGGGAGGAGGACCAACATCATGCACAACTGGCTAGCCCCCGATCCGGTGGGCCTGCATGCGCAGGCGCGCCCAGAAAAACTCGCCCTTGTCGATCTGGCGTCCGGGAGGCGCTGGACCTATCGGGGCCTCGACCGGGCGATCGAGCAGGCAAGAGCCGCAATCGACGCGCTCGGCCTCGGGCCAGGTGACAGGCTCGCGTCGATTGCACGCAACTGCGCCGATCTTGTGATTGCGCAGCAGGCCTGTCTGCGATCTGGCCTTATCTTCACGCCACTGAACTGGCGGCTCGCGGCTGCCGAGATCGATGCTATTCTCATCGACTGTACCCCCGCGCTGATCCTGGTCGACGGATCGTCGGCAGGTTTCACGGTGCCGGATGGCGCAAGACTGCTTGATATCGCAGCGTTTACCGCGCGTTGCGTAAGTGCGGCGGCAGGCGAACGAGGCTCTCCGCATGATGCCAACCGGCCTTGCGTCCTTCTCTACACTTCCGGAACGTCCGGGGTGCCGAAGGGCGTCATTCTAACCCCCCAGACACTGTTCTTCACCGGGGTTAATTTCGGCGTGCTAGGGCAGGTGACATCTCAGTCTGTCTTTCTTGCAGAATCGCCCTTCTTCCATGTCATTGGCCTTGTGACCTCGGTCTGGCCACCACTGGTTCAGGGCGGCACGGTGCTCGTTTCATCCGGCTTCGATCCGGTTGTGACCAATGCCCGGCTTGCAGACCGCGCTCTCGGCATCACCCATTATTTCTGCGTTCCGCAGATGGCCACCGCATTGAAGGACGCTGATGGCTTCCAGCCGGAGAATTGGTCGCTTGCCGCACTTTTCACCGGCGGCGCTCCGAACCCGCCCGCCAATATCCGCTGGTGGCTCGAGCGCGGCGTTGCCATGGTGGACGGCTATGGCATGACCGAGGCCGGAACGATCCTTGGCATGCCGCTCGATCCGGCGCTGATCTCTGCTCATGCCGGCGCCGTCGGTCAAGCGGGGCCTGCCACTGCCATTCGGATAATCGATGGCGATGACCGGGACGTGCCGGATGGAACCGCTGGCGAGATTATCGTCAAAGGTCCGCACGTCACGCCCGGCTACTGGAACAAACCGGAGGAGCACGAGACCGCCTTCACCCCGGACGGCTGGCTACGCACCGGCGACATTGGACTTCGTGACTCCGATGGTTTCGTAACCATCGTCGATCGCCGCAAGGACATGTTCATTTCGGGCGGTGAGAACGTCTATCCGGTCGAGATCGAGAGCGTTCTTGCCGAACACCCCGCCGTTCTTCAGGTGGCTGTCGTCGGTGTGCCCGACCCACGCTGGGGCGAGACGGGCCATGCCTTCGTCATCCTGTCGCCGGGACACGAAGACGCCGAGGGCGAGCTTCGTGCCCATTGCGAGGCGCGGCTTGCCCGCTTCAAGGTGCCAAAGCACTTCCGGATCGTCACGGAACTTCCCCGGACCAGCACGGGTAAAATCCGCAAGAATAAGCTCCGGGAGAGCCTTTTCGCCTGAGCGTCCCATAAATCCGCATCGAGCAGCGCCGCCAAATGGCGCAGCCAGTTAGGAGACAACCATGCGCACACAAGTCGCTATCGTCGGAGCCGGCCCCGCCGGACTTATCCTTGCCCACCTCCTCCACGCCTCCGGTGTCGAGACAGTGGTGATTGAGCGGCAGACCCGCGCCTATGTCGAGGGGCGGGTGCGAGCGGGGGTTCTGGAACAAGGGACGGTAGACTGCCTGTCCCGCCTCGGGCTTGATCAGCGCTTGCGCGAGGAAGGACTGCGCCATTCCGGCACGCATCTATCCGCCGATGGCGATGATTTCCGTATCGATCTCGAACAAGCCTCGGGCGGTGCCTGCGTCACGGTTTATGGCCAGCAGGAGGTAACGCGCGACCTTTTCGAGGCTGCGGAGGCGCGGGGCCTGAACATCCTCTTCCAAGCAAGCGATGTCGCTCTCCACGACATAGACACCGAGAAGCCTTTCGTGACCTGCAGCACGCCGTCCGGCGAGGTCCGGGTTGATTGCGATTTCGTGGTTGGCTGCGACGGGTTCCATGGCGTCAGTCGTCAAGCGATCCCCAGCCACGTGCTGCGCACATTCGAGCGGGTCTATTCTTTTGGCTGGCTCGGCATTCTCACCGAGCGCCCGCCTGTTAGCGAGGAACTTGTCTATGCCAGTCACGAGCGTGGCTTTGCGCTTGCCTCTATGCGCTCCATGACACGCAGCCGCTATTACATTCAATGCGACATGAGTGAGCGGCTGGAAGACTGGCCGGACGAGCGCATCTGGGATGAGTTGGCTGTGCGTCTCGGACCCAATCTCGGCGCAAGGCTTCAGCGCGGACCTTCCTTCGAAAAGAGCATCGCGCCGCTACGCAGCTTTGTCGCCGAACCAATGCGTTATGGCCGATTGTTCCTGGCGGGAGACGCTGCCCATATCGTGCCACCGACCGGGGCAAAGGGCCTCAATCTCGCAGTCTCTGACGTGACCATGCTGGGCGAGGCGCTGGCGGAGTTCTACAGCGAGCGCTCGGCTGCGGGCATCGATGCCTACTCGGCGCGGGCACTGGGGCGCGTCTGGAAGGCTGAGCGTTTTTCCTGGTGGTTCACCACCCTTACGCATCGTTTCCCCGAAACGGGGGCTTTCGAGCGGCGGATGCAGGTGGCCGAACTCAGCTATCTGCGAAGCTCACCGCGGGCACAGGCGAGTTTTGCCGAAAACTACGTCGGTTTGCCTTTGGAAGGAACGAAGGCGCGCTTAGACGAGAAGCCCTTTTAACTCCATCTGCACCGCAGTGAGCGTAGGCAGATAGCGCTCGACCAACTCCTGCATGGACCCCGCGGAGGCGGCGACACCGACATTGAGGGCCGCGACCGTCTTACCTCGCACGTTCCTCAGCGGCACGGCCAGCGAACGCAGGCCGACCTCGACCTCCTGATCGATTATTGCATAACCACGGGCCGCGGTCTCTTCGATCTCCGCCAGAAGGGCATCGATATCAGTCAGTGTCATCGGTGTGCGGGCGGTGATCGCCGAGCGTTCCAGTAGGACGCGACGATCTTCTACTGTGAGAGAAGACAGAAGGACGCGGCCCATGGAGGTGCAATAGGCGGGTAGCCGGGATCCGGGCATCAGCGCAATCGACATGACACGACGCTGGGCGGCACGTGCGACATAGACGATCTCGGTGTCGTCAAGGATCGACACGGATGTGCTTTGTCCGATGTCTTCCGACATTTGATCGAGAAAGGGTTGCACGATGCGAGGCAGGGGCATTGTGGCAAGACAAGCTGTACCGAGGCGCAGCACTTTTGGTGTGACCGTGAAGAATTTTCCGTCATAGGCGGCGTAGCCAAGTTCGGCCAGCGTCAAAAGGCAGCGTCTTGCTGTCGCGCGATCAAGCTCGGCGATGTCTGCTGCTTCGGAAATCGACAATCTCGGTCGCTCGGCGCTGAAAGCTTCGATGATGCTCAGCCCCTTGGCGAGCCCGCCCATCATATCGCGTTCCTTCACAGTCATATGTCACCCTTTCAATGATGTGCGATAATCGAACAAATATCATATATCGCACAAATGGACTTGATGTCGAGCCGCGTTGGGATTTACCTGAGCCTCAGGCGGAAAAGACAAGGCTGCTGGAGGAAATGATATGGATAAGAGGATCGACAGCCTGGCGAATGCCGTGGCTGACATCGACGACGGCGCAACAATCATGATCGGGGGTTTTGGCGGCTCCGGCGCGCCGATCGAACTCATTCATGCCCTGATCGATCGCTTCAAGGCGACAGGCAAACCGTCGGGGCTCACGGTCATCAACAACAATGCCGGGAATGGTCGTATCGGTATCGCGGCGATGATCGATGCGGGCATGGTCAGCAAGATGATCTGCTCCTTCCCCCGCTCATCCGATCCCCGCGCCTTTACGGATCGCTATCTCGCCGGCGAAATCGAGCTGGAACTGGTGCCACAGGGCACGCTTGCCGAGCGCATTCGCGCTGGCGGTGCAGGCATTCCGGCCTTCTATACGCCGACAGGTTTCGGTACCGAACTTGCCGACGGCAAGGTGATTGCCGAGTTCGATGGTCGCAGCTATGTGCAGGAGCGCTGGTTGAAGGCCGATATAGCCTTGGTCAAGGGGCATCTCGGCGACACGCATGGCAATCTCACCTACCGGCTGGCCGGGCGCAATTTCAACCCGCTGATGTGCATGGCGGCCAAAAAGACTGTCGCGCAGGTGTCGAAGATCGTGACACCCGGAGAGATCGATCCAGAGCAGGTGATCACACCGGGCATCTTCGTCGATGGGGTCGTGGAGGTGAATAATCCTCAGCAGGAAGAAGAACTGATCCGAGCAGGAGTGGCCTACGCATGAGCGACGCAACCAGCATCGACGTCCGCGACGATATCAAGCTTTCCAATGCGCAGATCGCCTGGCGCGCCGCGCAAGATATTGCCGATGGTGCCTATGTAAACCTTGGCATCGGCTTTCCGGAAATGGTCGCAAAGTTCCAGCCGAAGGGCCGCGAGGCGATTTTTCACACCGAGAATGGAGTCCTGAACTTCGGTGAAGCGCCGCCCGCTGGTGAGGAAGACTGGGACCTCATCAATGCCGGAAAGAAGGCGATCACCCTGAAACCCGGCGCGGCCTTCTTCCATCACGCCGACAGCTTCGCCATGGTGCGCGGCGGCCATTTGGATGTGGCGATTCTCGGGGCTTATCAGGTTGCGGAGAATGGCGATCTTGCCAATTGGCGTGTCGGCTCCAAGGGCGTGCCTGCCGTGGGCGGAGCGATGGACCTTGTCCATGGTGCAAAACAGGTGGTGGTCATCACCGAGCACGTCACCAAGGATGGCAAACCGAAGCTGGTCGAGCGCTGCACGTTTCCTCTCACCGGCGTCGGCTGCATCACCCGTATCTACACCAGCCATGCCGTTATCGACATTGTGAATGGCAAATTCGTTCTCCGGGAGAAGCTTGCCACCATGACCATGGAAGAGCTTCAGGCCATGACGGGTGCGAAGCTCCATATCGATGGTCAGGTCGCCGACCTTGTGGTCCCGGACCTGTAAGGAAAAAATCATGACCGAAGCCTTTATCTGCGCCTATCTCCGCACGCCCATCGGCCGTTTCGGCGGATCCCTATCATCGGTCCGCGCTGACGATCTCGGTGCAGTGCCGCTCACAGCATTGATGGCGCAATATCCGACTGTCGATTTCGAGGCTGTCGATGACGTCATCTATGGCTGCGCCAACCAAGCGGGCGAAGATAACCGCAACGTCGCGCGCATGTCGTTGCTGCTGGCAGGTCTGCCGGTTTCTGTCACGGGTACCACGATCAACCGCCTGTGCGGTTCCGGCATGGATGCCGTCATTACCGCCGCTCGGGCGATAAAGTCGGGCGAGGCCGAATTGATGATCGCAGGCGGCGTGGAATCGATGAGCCGCGCGCCCTTCGTTCTACCAAAGGCGGATTGTGCCTTCTCGCGTAATGCGGAAATCTATGACACCACCATCGGCTGGCGCTTCGTCAACCCGCTGATGAAGACGCAATATGGCGTCGATTCGATGCCGGAAACCGGCGATAATGTCGCCATCGACTTCAATATCTCGCGCGAAGATCAGGATGCCTTTGCCGTGCGAAGCCAGGCAAAGGCTGCCGAAGCGCAGGCCAATGGCCGCCTGGCAAAAGAAATCACGCCGGTCAGCATGCCACAGAGGAAAGGCGATCCTATCCTTGTCGATCGCGATGAGCATCCACGTACGACATCGATCGATGCGCTCGCCAAGCTGAAGCCCGTCAACAAAATCGAGGGCGCGACGGTGACAGCCGGCAATGCCTCTGGCGTCAATGACGGCGCGGCAGCACTCATCATCGCCTCGGAAGCCGCCGCCAGAAAGCACGGACTGACACCTATAGCCCGCATTCTGGGTGGCGCAACGGCAGGCGTTCCTCCGCGCATCATGGGTTTCGGCCCGGCTCCGGCATCGAAGAAGCTACTCGCCCGGCTTGGCCTTTCGCAAGAGCAGATCGACGTCATTGAACTCAACGAAGCCTTCGCCTCCCAAGGCCTGGCGACGCTGCGTGATCTCGGCATCGCCGATGACGATCCGCGCGTCAACATCAACGGCGGAGCAATCGCTCTCGGACACCCTCTCGGCATGTCCGGTGCCCGCATTGCCGGCACGGCGGCGCTTCAATTGGGCTTGTCCGGAGCGCGTTACGCGCTTTCCACCATGTGTATCGGCGTCGGGCAGGGCATCGCAATTGCTCTTGAGCGGGTTTGACGTCGATGACAAAGAAGCAAAATACGGCTCCGCCCTGCACTGGCTCGATTTCAAAGCTGATCAAAAGGCTTCCCAGCCATAGGCGCTGTTTTGGTGAAGAGCAGGTCCTGGTGTTGCCATTGCTCCTCGAAATCGGCGATGGAGCGTGCGCTCATTTGAGGGTTTAGCGCGCCCAACTCTGCAGAGATGGCTTCCGCAAGCCCGATGCCGGGGACGACGGTCGCGTAGAATGAGGTGCTTTCTGCTGGCGCCAGCAGCAAATAGTCGGCATTTTTTGCCAGCGCATCCACGGCAGCGTCAGTGATCACGCATGTGGTTGCGCCCTTGGCCTTGGCCTGAGCGGCAGCTCTGATTGCGGAATTGTAGAGGCGCCAGAAGGTGAAGATGATGACGACATCGTTTTCCTTCACATCGCCTAGCGCATTGGCGATCATTACCCCGTCGGTCGCCAGTTCCATGCGGTAGCCGCAAAGCGTGGCGTGGTGCGCGAGTATATTGGCAATCGAAGCGAAGCTGCCCGACCCAAGAACGATTCTGCGTTTTGCGCCTGCAATAAGTTTTGCAATCTCTTTGATCGAGTTGCGGTCGGTACGCCGACGCAACGCCGTCAGTTGCTCGATCTGCCGGTTCATAGCCGCATCGAACGGGCGCTCATTGCCGGTTTCCTGTTGGTGGACGACGCTGACCTCAGGTGCCGAAAGCTTGCTCATGAAGCGTGTACGGATTTCCTGGCGAAGCTCCGGCCATCCTGAAAAACCAAGACTCTGCGCGGTCCGCGTGATCGTCGCAACGTTGACGGAAGCCTTTTGAGCAAGTTCGGCGGCGGATGCAAAAGAGGCGTGCCGCGGGTCGTTGATCACGGCCTGTATCACCTCGTGCGCTGCTGGCGTCAGCGAAAATTTCTCATCGAGATGACGCAGCCAGTCCTCTAGCGTTCCCGCAAAATCGTCTGCAGCGTTTTTTGCATATTGCATTAATTATCGTTCCCGTGCAAAAAATGTTGCGCGACGAAAAGACGCGCACACCATCCGCAACGCGGCGGAGGTGACACACTATAATGGTGGGAACCAAAAATGTATAATACTGCTGCAAGACTGGAGAGGCTGCCCGTCGGGCGCTTTCAATACAAGCTCCTCATGATGGGCGGGCTGGGCTACATGTTCGAGGCGTGGGACGCGGGCATTATCGCTTTCCTGCTTCCGGCACTTCGGGCGCAGTGGCAACTGACGAGCCTTCAGGTCGGCTATCTTGCCAGCAGCACCTATGTAGGCTTCCTCATCGGCGCTCTCATTGCCGGTGCGATCGGCGATCGCTATGGCCGCAAGAACGTCATGCTCTGGGCGCTCGTCCTCTTTTGCCTGGCGAGTCTTGCTGGTGCTGCCGTCAATGACTGGCACCAGTTCTTTGCCTTGCGCGTTGTCGGCGGTATCGGCATGGGTGCCGAGGCGGCGATCATCGCGCCGTTCCTCTCCGAATTCGTTGGCGCCAAGTATCGCGGACGCTTCACGGCTTCGCTGGCGGCCTTCTTCTCCTTCGGCTTCGTCATTTCGGCGGTTCTCGGATATCTGCTCGTGCCCGCCTCCGACGATGGCTGGCGCTATGCTTTGATCGTCACCGCGATGCCGGTCGTCGTGGTCTTGTGGTGGCGCCGTGGCTTGACGGAATCGCCGCGTTGGCTGGAAAGCCAGGGGCGTCATCAGGAAGCAAACGACATCGTCACCGGCATCGAGCAGCAATATGCGGCGCGCGGCATCGTTCTGCCTGCACCGGAACCTGCGGCGCAGGTCTCTGCAACGCCCAATACCTCGCTGATGGCTAACTTCAAGGCGCTGCTGTCGCCCCGCTTCCTGCGCATCACCATCATGACCTGGCTTCTCTGGGTATCGGTCACTTTCAGCATATACGCCTTCATGACATGGATCCCGAGCCTGCTTGTCGAGCGTGGCATGACCATGACCAAAAGCTTCTCCTTCTCGATTCTGATCTATGCGGCGCAGATCCCTGGTTACTTCACAGCCGCTTGGTTCTGCGAGAAGATCGGTCGTCCCTATACGATCGTGCTCTATATGGCGTTGGCCGCTGTTTCGGCGCTCTCGCTTGCTTTTGCCACTGGTGATACGCAGGTCATCGCGCTTGCCATGACACTCTCCTTCTTCATCAATGGCGTTGCCGCTGGAGAATACGCCTACACGCCGGAAGTGTTTCCAACGCGCATCCGTGCCACCGGCGTCGGCACCGCCTCGGCCATCGGACGTATCGGAGGAATCGCAGCACCGATCCTCGTGGGAGCCGTCTATCCGATTGGCGGTTTCGCTGGTGTGTTCGGCATGACGACGGTCATCCTGTTCATCGGTGCGATGTCCGTGCTCGTTCTCGGCATTCCGACAAAGAACCGGTCGCTGGAGGAAATCGAGGCGGAAGAGTTTGCCGCGCGTTGAGGCTTAGATCGAAGAAGATGGAGCGTCCTTCGAGCGCCCAATAGGACGCATGGCGTTCCAGGCACATAAGGGAGCGGCAATTGCTGCTCCCTCATCAGCAAAAAGGATCACGACATGCACAATGAGATCAGCCTTTACGAGGCCATGAAGCTGCCCGATCAGCCAGCACCCTTCTTCCAGGCACTCGACGAATTGTTCCAGCGCGAGGTGGGGCATGTCCTCTTCACGCTGCTCGCGGTCGATGGTGGTGAAGTCGTCCGCATCTACTCCTCTGACACTGAGCATTATCCGGTCTCGGGCCGCAAGCCTATGACGGACACGCCTTGGGGCCGCCACGTTATTGGGCAGCACAAGAGTTTTCTCGCCAAGGATATGGACGGCATCAAATGGGCCTTTTTTGACCATGAACTCATCGCAAGTCTTGGCGGCGGCACGCAGATCAACGTGCCCGTTGTCTTCGATGGCTCCTGCATTGGCACGATCAATCTGACCCATCGCGCTGGAGTTTATGACGAGCGTCATCTGGACCGTGCGGAGGCGCTAGCGCCGTGGTTGGTTCCATACTTCTTGCTGACAGCGAACCAGCGTTGAGCCGCTGTGCGCCTTTCTAAGACATCGATCGAAAGTGAATCCAATGAGTTCAATTCTTCTCAAAAACGCCCGCATCGTTGATGGATCGCAGGGTGAACCGACCGCTCCCACGGATGTGCTCATCCGTGACGATTTGATCATCGAAGTTGGCCCGGCGCTCTCGGCCACTGCCGACCGAGTTGTCGATCTGGCTGGCAAGATCCTCATGCCGGGATTGATTGATGGACATGTCCATGTCATCGCCACCAAACTCGACCTTGGAGCCAATGCGGATCTGCCGAATTCTCTGGTGGCGCTGCGCTCGGCGACCATCATGAAGGCGATGTTGATGCGTGGCTTTACCACGGTTCGTGACCTCGGCGGTGCCGATCACGGTCTGGTTGAAGCGCTTCACGAGGGCACGATTGTTGGCCCGAGACTGATCATCTGCGGCAAGGCGCTGTCCCAGACGGGCGGCCATACCGATTACCGAGGCCGGTTCAATCGTCGTTCGGTCGAGCATTATCCTGACCAACTGGGTGCGCTCGGTCGCATCTGCGATGGGGTCGATGCAGTTCGCCAGGCCTGTCGTGAAGAGGTCAAAGGTGGCGCACAGTTCATCAAGCTCATGGCCAATGGCGGCGTGTCTTCGCCGACCGATCCGATTGCAAACCTAGGCTTTTCAAAAGAAGAGGTGCTCGCCGCCGTTGAAGAGGCCGAGAACGCGCAGACTTACGTGGCTGCCCATCTTTACACCGATGCCGCCATTCGCCGCGCGATCGAATGCGGGGTTAAGTCGATCGAGCACGGCAACCTGATCACGCCGGAGACGGCAAAACTTGCCAAGGAACGCGGTGCCTTCGTCGTGCCGACCAACATAGTCTATGATCGCCTGGCAAAGGACGGTGCTTCGCTCGGCCTGCCGCCAGTCTCTGTCGCCAAGATCGAGGATGTGCGCAGCGCTGGCTTCGAGGCGCTGAAAGTGCTGCACAAGGCGGGCGTGACCATGGTCTATGGTACGGATTTGCTGGGTGAGATGCACGAGCATCAGTCGGAGGAGTTCGTTCTTCGCGGCCAACATCTACCGGCCGCAGATGTCATTCGCTCTGCAACGCTTGATGCGGCAAAGGCACTAGGTTTTGAAGGCAAACTGGGAGCTGTGGCGCCAGGGGCTTACGCCGATCTGATCGTCGTGGACGGCAACCCACTCGACGATCTCTCACTTTTGACCGGTCAGGGTAAGCACATGCCGTTCATCATCAAGGGCGGAGAATTCGTCAAGCAGAGCTGATGCGGTCAAAGGTGTGGGGTGTTTTGTGTTCACCCTGCCATTTTCTGCCACGTTTCGGCATAGGCAGCGAGGTTTGCAATCGTGTCGCTCACTCGCTCGACAGGCACATTCGACTTTGTTCCGGTGAGAAAGCTGGCGCCAAGCGATGTGCCTGTGTGCGAGGCCGAGGCGTACACCTTCCGGGCGGACAAGGTGGCGAGTGCTGCGCGGAACACGCGGTTGGCGGCAAAGGGGCCTTCCACCACGATAGGGCCGCGTGATCCAATCAGGTCGAGGCAGGTCATCGTCATCAAAGCTTGATAGAGGCTGGCAGCCGCGCGCCGGCCTTCATCCGTTTGTGGCTCATTGCGCCACCCGCCCGTCGTGCCCGGAAACGGGCCGGTGCCGCTGACGACACTCGGGAGCAGCATCTGGCCTTGCGCTATCACGTCGTTTACCGACGCCCACTCTGATTCCGGTGTGACTGGCCCTAAGGTCTTGTTGACCAGTTCCCATTCCCGGCCACCCATGTACCGGGCAGAAGGCACGGGTTTTCCGAATGCATCCACATTGACCAGCGTGTCACGCTTTTCGTCAAGATCGACCGCCTGTCCGCCAGCGGCAAAACACACCACCCATGTGCCGGTCGATACGACGGTGCAGGGAATGCCAAAACCCACGAGATGCGGGAGCAATGAAGCATTGGAATCATGGATCCCGCAATAAACGGGAACCGGTGCGGGAAGGCCGAGTTGCTCTGTGACGGCAGGCGTCGTTTCTCCCAGAACATCGAAAGCAGACCGGATGGGCGCCATAAGGTCGGCAATACCGAGACGCGCAACGAGGCTTGAGTAGCTTCTCTCAAAGGGGCGCCATAGATCGGTGTGGCAGCCGAGCGAGGTGGCCTCATTCGCAGCAATCCCGGTCAAGCGGTGGGCCCAATATTGCGGGTAGGTTAGGATGGTCGCGACGGGGGCGAACTCCTCAGGAAAGCACGTACGCTGATAGTGGAGCTGCGCACCGAGGTTCAGACCTCCTGTCAGCCGCGGCGAAAATGTCTCCGCAAAATCCGGGCGGATCGTCTCATAGGCTTGGACAATCTTGTCCGGGAATGCGAACTCGTAATCGAGAACGGGCAACGCCAAATCGCCCGAAGCATTCAGGAGCGCTGCACTTGCGCCATGTGTGGTGATCGAGATTGCCTGATAGCCGAGCGACTTGTGCAGTCCGGCAAGCCCTCCCAGAATGAAACGCCACAGCGCATCGGTATCGTAATGCGGATATGGCGGACCGCTGACGATCCTGTTTGCAATCTTGCGGGATGCCAGTTCCTGGCCGCTTTCGCCATCAACGACGATCAATTTGGCATGCGTCTTGCCGATATCGATGACGGCAACGGTTTGGATCGGCTGGCTCATGGCAGATGAAAGACGGTAACGAGATCGGTCGCGACTGGAGAGTTATCCGGATTGCTTTCCATGATATCGGCCATATGTGCCCACCATTTCTTCATCACGGGATGGTGGGGCAGCGCCGCCATGCCGTGATCTTTCGGACGTGTAAGGACGCCAAAGAGCACATTGGTCTCAGGGTCGAGGTGGATCGAATAATCGGTCACGCCAGCCTCGTGCAGCAGGTCTACGAGCTCCGGCCAAATCTCGTCGTGACGCTTCCTGTATTCCGCTTCCTTGCCCGCAAAGAGCTTCATCTTGAAAGCGTATTTTTCAAGCTCCTGCATCACTTACCTCATGGCTTTCAGGCGGCGCACGACGATTGGAATGGCGATGGTGATGATCAACAGAAGGCCGACAAAGATCGACATGACAATGCCCGGAACGTTGAGGAGACCAAGACCGAATGTAACCAGCCCCATGACGAAAGCGGCAATCACCACTCCGCCGATTGTTCCGGAGCCGCCCAGGATCGACACGCCCCCGAGCACGACCATCGTCACGACTTCCAATTCCCACCCTTGAGCGATTGAGGGGCGCGTGGAGCCGAGCCGCGAGGTGAGGCAGACGGCGGCGATACCGCTCATCAGGCCGGTAAGGAGAAAGAGAATGAACTTGACGCGCTCCACGGCGACGCCGGAAAATCTTGCGGCGAACGGATTGTTGCCGATGACATAGACCTGTCGTCCAAAATTCGTCGCATGCAGTAGGATCGCAAAGGCGATCGCCATCAGCACAAAGAGAACGAATTCGAAGGAGATCGCCCAGAACACGTAGCCCTGGCCGAAGTAAGCGAAGTCTTCGGGATATTTGCCGAAGGCCTGGTCGCCCAGAACCATGTAGGAAACGCCGCGAAACAGGCTCATGGTGCCGATGGTGACGACGATGGACGGAAGCTTAAGTCCTGCAACAAGAAAGCCATTAAAAGCGCCACAGGCCAAGCCAACGCCAATGCCGATTGCCACCAGCCCAGGCGTTCCCACACCCATCTGTACCGCGTAACCCATAGCAGTGGAGGCGAGTGCGATGATGGCCGCAACCGACAGGTCGATTTCACCGGCGATAATGAGAAGCGCCATGGCAAAGGCGATCATCGCCTTTTCGGTGAAGTTGAAGGTGGCGTCAGAGAGGTTCCAGGCGTTGAGAAAGTATGGTGAGGCCAGCGAGTTGGCGATGAAGATCAGGATTGCGACGCCAAGCAGCAGCACTTCCCAGCTTGCCATGATGCGGCGGAAAGGCGTGCCGAGCTTGTCCGGAATGATGCGAGGTGACACCTGCGGTTGGAATTGATCGATGCTCATGCCGCAGCCTCCTTGCTATGTTCCGTGGCGGCTCTGTCACGCAATATGATGCGGCCTTTGCGCGCTTCTGCGCGCGCGTTGAAGACCACGGCCAGCACGATCACGATGCCGGAGATCGCCATCTGCGCGAATGGAGAGATCCCGATCACCGGAAGCGCGTTCTTGATGACGCCGAGGAAGAGCGCTCCAAGCACGGCGCCAAGTACCGAGCCGATACCTCCCGCAATCGAGATGCCGCCGATCACATTTGCCGCGACACTATCCAGTTCGAAGCCTTGAGCGATATCCACATAGGCAACCGCATAGCGTGACACCCATAGATAGCTTGCGAGACCGGCCAGCGCCCCGGACAGGACAAAGGCGAGAAAGCGCGTGTGACCGACATCGATGCCAGCATAGATCGCAGCATTGGGGTTACCGCCTGACGCATAGGCCGCCCGACCGAAGGCGGTTCGCTTGAGGATGATCCAGGCAGCGACGATGACGAGGATCGCCACCCAGGAGAGAACCGGCATTCCGAGGAGCGGCGTGCGGGGCACGTTGAGAAATGTCGGGGACATCTGATGGGCGTTGACCCATGCGCCGCCCGACAAAACGAAGGCCATGCCGCGATAGATGGTGAGTGTACCAAGTGTCACCACGATGGAGGGAAGGCCAAGCCACCAGACGAGAATACCGTTAATCGAACCGAGCAGCGCTCCGATGCCGACAGCCATGGCGATCAAGAGGGGAAGTGGCACGCCGGGGAATGCGGCATTGGTCATCGCCACCGCCATGCCGGTAAATGCAAGATTGGCCGCCACCGACAGATCGATCGATTTCGTCAGTATCACCGTCATCTGTCCCAAGGCCAGAATGATCAGGATCGAGGTATCGTTGAAGATATTGACAAGATTGGCTGGTCGCTCAAAGCCCGCAGACCGCTGCGAAAAGCCGATGATGAGCAGAATGATGATGCCTGCCAGCAGCCATTCACGGTTCTTCAAAAGTGTCTTCATGCGCATTTCCCCTCACGCATTTCCGGTGGCGGCGCGCACCAGCTTTTCCGGCGAGAACTCCGCCCGGTCGAATGTGCCGGCCATCAGCCCTTCACGCATCACGATCGCGCGGTCGGACATGCCAAGGATTTCCGGCAGTTCGGACGAGATCATGATGATGGACAGGCCCTCCGCCGCCAATTCACTGATAAAGCCGTGGACAGCGGCTTTCGAGCCGATGTCGATGCCTTTTGTAGGCTCGTCCAAAATGATGACCCGCGGCGCAGTCGCCAGCCATTTGCCGATCACCACCTTTTGCTGGTTGCCACCGGATAGTGTTCCTACAGGCACGGAAAGCGCGGCTGCACGCAAATCAAGGCGCGTTGCATATTTGCGTGCGAGCGCAAACTCGTTTGCCGCTTTCAGAAATCCCTTGCGCGATGTGCGGGAGAGGGAGGGTAGAGACATGTTCTGGTAGATCGGCATCTCCAGCGCCAGGCCATGACGTCCCCGCTCTTCCGGCACATAGGCGATACCGGCCCGGATTGCGTCTTCGGGTGAGTGGATTGTCACGGTTTTGCCGTCCATCTTCAGTGTACCGGATGCAGGTCGGGTCATGCCGAAGATAGACTGGCAGACTTCCGACCGCCCAGCGCCGATCAGGCCATAGAGCCCAAGAATTTCGCCCTGTCTCAATTCGAAGGAGATGCCGCGAAACTCCGTTTCGTGGCAGTAATTATCGACTGACAGCACCGTGCCGCCAATGTTGACGGCTTGTTTCGGAAACGCGTCCTTTACATCGCGACCGACCATCAGCCGAACGATTTCGTCCTGGGCTGTTGCGGCGAGCTTTCCCGCGCCGACCATGCGTCCATCGCGAAAGACGGCGTAATTTTCGGCAATTTCGTAAACTTCATCGAACTTGTGGCTGATGAACAGGATCGCCTTTCCCTGCCGCTTGAGATTTTCGACAATGCGGAAAAGATCGTCGATTTCCTTGCGTGACAAAGCCGCCGTCGGCTCGTCCATGATGACGATGCGCGCCTCCACCGACAGGGCACGGGCAATCGCCACCAGATGTCGCTGTGCGATGGACAGATCCTTCAGCCGGATGGTGGGGTCGATCTTGCTTTCCAGCCGTTCCAACAAGGCGCGGGATTTCTCGTTGATCGTTTTCCAATCGATCAGCCCAAAGCGGCCCTTTGGGGCATGTCCGAGAAAGATGTTCTCGCCAACCGAAAGCTCGTCGAACAGAACCGTTTCCTGATGGATGGCGGTTACACCCGCATCGATGGCATCCTGCGCGCTTTGAAACTGAACGGGCTTGCCATCCAGAAGGATCTCGCCCTCATTGGGCCGATAGATACCGGTCAGAATCTTGACCAGCGTGGATTTGCCCGCGCCGTTTTCGCCGATCAGTGCCGTCACTTGTCCGGGGTAGAGCTGAACGTCGACATTATCCAGGGCCTTTACGCCTGGAAAAATCTGGCTGATGCCGCGCATCTCGAGAACGGGGTTCAAACGTTCCTCTTCCGTCGCGTAAAGCGCTGCCGTTTCGGTCATTGTCTCTACTGTCATTTTCTCACGGACCTGCGCGCTCATGATCGAGCAGAAGAAGCGAAGCCTTCACTCAACGGCATCCCGATGGGTTTACTGATGCAAACATCCGGCATGCATGATCGATGCTTGGTGCACGCTCGAGGATGACGTCGACTGAGGGCTGTTGGAAACATCTCCCGGCGGCTGGTGTCGCCGGGAGATGTCGTCGAGGATCAGAAAATCTTGGAGAACTGATCGATGTTCTTCGCGTCATAGACGAACGGATCGGCCATCGCGGCTTCGCTGTTTTCGCCGACCTTGATCTTGCCCATGCGGCCAGCTTCGATTTCCGAGCCCGGCTTGCCGTCGGCATCACCCTTCACGAGGTGGTAGGCGATCTGGGTCGCAGAATAGCCCAGGTCGATCGGGTTCCAGATGGCGAATTCCTTCGTCGCGCCGGACTTGATCGCGCCCGCCATTTCAGAAGGAAGACCAAGGCCCGTCACATAGACCTGGCCGATCTTGCCGGCATCCTTTACGGCCTGCGATGCGGCCAAGACACCGACGGTCGTCGGCGCGACGATAACCTTGACGTTTGGCTGCGAGGTCAACAGACCTTGCGCTTCACGGTAGCTCTTGTCGGCCAAGTCGTCGCCGTAAACGGTCGTCACCAGATTGAGGCCGGGGAAGTCCTTCAACTGCTTCTTCATCTCCTCGATCCAGATATTCTGGTTCGTGGAGGTGGTTGTGGCAGAAAGAATGGCGAAGTCGCCCTTGCCACCTTCGAGATGATCCGCTGCAAGCTGCAAGCACATCTTGCCGATCAGCGCATTGGAGGACGGGTTGAGCTGGAGAGTTCGACCTGCCGGCGCTACACCGGAATCCCAGGAAATAACCTTGATACCACGCTGAGCGGCCTTCTTCA
Source organism: uncultured Agrobacterium sp. (assembly GCA_913777615.1). GTDB lineage: Bacteria > Pseudomonadota > Alphaproteobacteria > Rhizobiales > Rhizobiaceae > Agrobacterium. The sequence goes on from CAJYTK010000021.1 coordinate 183,505, forward strand.
GTGCCGGAACCACGGCGTCCGGATCGTTTGCCGAGATCGCGATCGCATCGACGCCCTGGGCGATCAGCGAGTTGATGACTTCGATCTGGCCTTCCGCGGTGGTGGTTGTCGGGCCGGTATAGATGATCTCGACGCCGCCAAGTTCCTTGGCTGCTTCCTGTGCGCCCTTGTTAGCCGCCTCGAAGAAGCCGTTGCCGAGCGACTTGACCACGAGTGCGATCTTCATGTCTTTCGCCTGGGCGACACTGCCCATACCGGCAACGCCCAATGCCACACCGAGCGCCAGGGCGCGGGTCAGTTTTCTGCGTGTAAGTTTCATTCCCTTTTCCTCCCGTTAAACCTTCCCTTCGGTGCTCCTCAAGCAACCGAAGCGGAATCCTCCTCTGTCGGCGGTTTGTCCTCCGCCGGCGCGGCCGCTGTTCCGGCGATGACCAGCGTCACTCCCGCGGCCTCCACCATGCGTGCGGCCTCGTCTGAAATGTCCTCGTCGGTGATGATGGTCGATACCGTATCCAGTGGCGTCAGGATCAGGCTGGAGCGTTTGCGAAACTTTGAGGAATCGACCATGACGATCAGCTCCTCTGCTTGGCGCATCAGCTTCTGCTCACTCTGGATCACCATTGCATCGGATTCCATGATGCCGAGCGCGCCCACGCCCTGCGCACCGATAAAAATACTCCGCGCATAGAAATTGCGGATCGCATCATTTTCAAAAGGCGACAGGATCAGACTCTGGTCGCGATAGATCGCGCCGCCAGGCACACTGACATTGCACTTCGAGTGCTTCACCAGATGCTCGGCAATGGCGAAAGAGTTGGTCATCACCTGCAGGCGCCGGGCCGACATGTAATGCACCATCTGGAAGGTCGTCGTCCCGCCATTGATGATGATGGCGTCACCTTCCTCGCACAAATCGACGGCCTTGCGTGCAATTGCGCGTTTCTTATCGATATTGACCGATTCTGACACGCGGAATGGACGTGCCGCCAGATTTCCAAGCTGTGGCGGATGTACCGCTTCGGCGCCGCCGCGCACTCGGCGCAGTTTTCCCTGAACATGAAGCGAGGCAATATCACGCCGGATCGTCGCTTCCGACGCATCCGTCAGCTCGGCGATATCCTGCACCGTCACCACAGGCTTTTCCTGTATGGCGCTCAAGATGATGCGATGGCGTTCGCTCTCGTACATGGGGTCCTCCTGACCGCAATCTTTCGTAAACTTCTTTCGTTGTCAATCAAGTTCGATCAAAAATATCAATGTTGCGGCGCACAATGAAAATTTATGATCGTTTATGATTGACATGAAGCTTTTAAATGCGCGATATCTGCGCTTAAGGGAGGCGAGTTCCTTTGAGAGACTCGCGACAATCGATGTGGGAGGATACTGCGATGGGACAAACCCGTCTTCTCGAAAATCGCTGGGACGACGCTTATGCAGGAACGCTGGATGAGCCGGGAAAGCTGCTCTATCGCTCCAACCTGCTCGGTGCAGACAAGCGGATCACCAATTATGGTGGCGGCAATACCTCTGCCAAAGTCTGGGAAACCGACCCGCTCACCAGCAATAAAGTCCGTGTCATGTGGGTCAAGGGATCTGGCGGCGATGTCGGCACGATCAAACTTGACGGTTTCGCCACCCTCTACATGGAGAAACTTGAAGCGCTGAAGGGCATTTACCGCGGCGTAGACGATGAAGACCGTATGGTTGGCTTCCTCCCCCATTGCACGTTCAACCTCAATCCGCGCGCCGCCTCCATCGATACGCCACTGCATGGTTTCGTTCCGTTCGATCATGTCGATCACATGCATCCCGACGCAATCATTGCCATTGCGGCCTCGAAAAACTCCCGTGAACTGACAAAGGAAGTTTTTGGCAGCGATATCGGCTGGCTACCGTGGCGTCGCCCCGGCTTCCAGCTCGGTCTCGATCTTGAAGCTTTCGTCAAGGCAAACCCTGATGCCAAGGGCGTCGTGCTGGAAAGCCATGGCTTGTTCACGTGGGATAATGATGCAAAGGCCTGCTACGAGCTGACGCTTTCGATCATCAACAAGGCGATCGAATGGTTCGCCGCCAAGACCGAAGGCAAGACGATTTTCGGCGGTGCCGTCGCGAGCGCCCTCCCCAAGGAAGAGCGGCGGGCGATCGCCGCGCGCCTCATGCCGGAAATTCGGGGACGCATCGGGAAGGACGAACGCAAGCTCGGCCATTTCGACGATCAGGATGCGGTGCTGGAGTTTGTCAACTCGAAGGAATTGAAGCCGCTCGGCGCGCTTGGAACATCGTGCCCAGACCACTTTCTGCGCACCAAGATCCGGCCCCTTATCCTCGACCTCGATACGTCGAAACCCGATGTCGATGCGCTGCTGGCTGGCCTCGATCAGGCCCTTGAAGACTACCGCGCCGACTACACCCGCTACTACGAGAGCTGCAAACACGCAAATTCGCCGAAGATGCGCGATCCGAATCCTGTCATCTTCCTTATCCCCGGTGTGGGTATGTTCTCTTTTGCCAAGGACAAGGCAACGGCTCGTATTGCCGGTGAGTTCTACGTCAACGCCATCAACGTGATGCGTGGCGCCTCCGCCGTTTCGGAGTACCAGGGACTGCCGGAACAGGAAGCCTTCGACATCGAATACTGGCTACTGGAAGAAGCAAAGCTTCAGCGCATGCCGAAGCCGAAGAGCCTGGCCGGGAGGGTGGCATTCATCACCGGTGGCGCCGGAGGTATCGGCCGGGCCACGGCAGAGCGGCTTGCAAGCGAGGGTGCATGCGTCGTCCTTGCCGATATCGATGAAGGTGCACTCGACAACACAAAGGGTGATTTCGAAAAGAGGTTCAGCGCTGATGCCGTTCGTACGGTCAAGCTGGACGTCACGCAGGAAGATGCCGTCCTTCGGGCGTTCGCCGAGGCGACCGTCGAGTTTGGCGGCATCGATATCCTTGTTTCCAATGCGGGCATTGCCTCGTCTGCACCGGTTGAAGACACCACACTTGCCATGTGGAACAAGAATATCGACATTCTTGCAACGGGCTATTTCCTCGTGTCGCGAGAAGCCTTCCGTCTGTTCCGACGTCAGAAGCTAGGCGGAAATGTCGTGTTCGTCGCGTCCAAAAACGGTCTGGCATCTTCACCCAACGCATCTGCCTATTGCACGGCGAAGGCCGCAGAAATCCATCTTGCCCGCTGCCTGGGGCTTGAAGGCGCTGATGCCGGCATTCGCGTGAATACGGTCAACCCCGATGCGGTTCTGCGTGGCTCGAAGATCTGGAACGGCGAGTGGCGCGAGCAGCGCGCGGCATCCTCCAAGATCGAAGTGGACGATCTGGAAGAACATTACCGCAAGCGCTCCATGCTGAAGCTGAACGTCTTCCCGGAAGATATTGCCGAGGCAATCTACTTCCTGGCCTCGGACGCCTCCGCAAAATCGACGGGTAACATTATCAATGTCGATGCCGGCAACGCCCAGAGCTTCACGCGCTGACGCTAAAACGCCCGCCTGTTAACGCGCGGGCGTCTCTCAGATGAGACCGATACGTTCAAAAAAGCAAGTTCCACAATCGAGCTCCGGTCCTGCGCGCCAAGAATAATGACTGTGCGGGCAGCTTGAAAAAAGTGGTGCAGAGGGAGGATGAAATGACGGAACTGAGGATTGCCGCCGATGTGGTCGGTCGCGAAAACGAGAAGCGCGCGAAGGCTCATGAGGCCGACTATTCGGCTCTCGGTGAACATCTGTCGCGCCGCAATGTCGATATCCATGCAATTACCGCCAAGGTCGCAGAATTTTTCGTCGCCGTTCCCTCCTGGGGGGTCGGCACCGGTGGGACCCGCTTTGCACGATTTCCGGGCCTGGGTGAACCACGCGGTATCTTCGACAAGCTGGACGACTGTGCCGTCATCAACCAGCTGACGGCTGCCACGCCGACCGTCTCTCTCCATATCCCGTGGGATAAGGAAGATCCTGCAAGGCTGAAATTGCACGCCGACGCCCTTGGCCTCGGCTTCGATGCGATGAATTCTAATACCTTCTCCGACGGTGCGGATCAGCAGCATTCCTACAAATATGGCTCGTTGAGCCACACGGATGCTGCAACGCGCCAGCAGGCCGTCGAGCACAACATCGAATGCATCGAGATCGGTAGAGCACTTGGCTCTAAAGCCCTGACCGTCTGGATCGGCGACGGCTCGAATTTCCCAGGCCAAAGCAATTTCACCAAAAGCTTCGAGCGCTACCTTGCCGGGATGGCCGAGATCTACAAGGCTTTGCCGGACGACTGGCGGATTTTCTCCGAACACAAGATGTATGAGCCTGCCTTTTACTCGACCGTGGTGCAAGACTGGGGCACGAATTACCTGATCGCCAACACGCTGGGTGAGAAGGCCTTCTGCCTTGTCGATCTTGGGCATCATGCACCCAACACCAATATCGAGATGATCGTCGCGCGTCTGATCCAGTTCGGCAAGCTCGGCGGCTTCCACTTCAACGATAGCAAGTATGGCGACGACGATCTCGATGCGGGAGCCATCGAGCCGTATCGCTTGTTCCTCGTCTTCAACGAACTGGTGGATGCAGAGCATCGCGGCGTGAAGCAATTTCATCCCGCCCATATGATCGACCAGTCGCATAATGTGACCGATCCAATCGAAAGCCTGATCTCCAGCGCAAACGAAATTCGCCGGGCCTACGCGCAGGCATTGCTCGTAGACCGCCAGGCGCTCGAAGGGTTCCAGCAGGAGAATGATGCGCTCATGGCGTCCGATACGCTGAAGCGCGCTTATCGCACTGATGTCGAGGCCATTCTTGCTGAAGCACGAAGGAGGGCGGGTGCGGCAATCGACCCGATCGCGACTTACCGCTCCAGCGGCTATCGCACACAGGTTGCAGGTGAGCGGCCCTCACAGCGTGGCGGATCCGGTGGCATTGTCTAGGCGTGGCGAGATAAGGAACTTCATGATCAAATCGTGCTCAACGAGTGAATGAGCGCGACGCAGCCATCATCCGACCGAAACCACCTCATCGTGGCGGATTGCACGCTCTTCCCGGCATCCTCGACTTCGTTGCCGGCCGACTACTCCCACTCCCCGGACCCATCATCGCCAGCCGTCGCCCAGGTTCTACATCGTGCGCGAAGTCGGCGCCGGGGATGGTGACGCCAGGCCAAATGGGCAGCGCTTTCAATGATGGTAGGCGTTCCAAAACGCTCGGCCATCTCGCCGACAAAATCGATGTTGACTTCGCGCAGTACTGATCTGAATCATACCTTTCCGGTTCGGTGCTCGATCACGCCGGGCGGGCCGGCAAACCCTGTCGACGTCCTCGAGCGAAAACCCTGCATCGACAAAGCTTGGAGGCCTCAAGACGCTCGGTGCTCTGCCTCTCAATCCCTTCAGTGTGTCAACTGAATGGCAGGGGGCGAACGACGAAGATATCCTGCTTGGAAAGCGCTACTGGCCGGGCACTTTGTCTGAATGTTCGCGGCGCGTGCAGTTGTCACGAGCGCCGGGAAGTCTTGTTGCCAGACCGTTATCATGTGACCGGAATTTAGTAAAAATCCCCGGAATGATCGCATCTTTCCGGGAATTTGTTTGACATGCCGCAATTTCAGACGGCTTCGCTCATCTTATAGTCTGTGTTGGCAGGCTCTTCCTTATGCTGGACCAGCGGTCGGTTGCCCGAAAGTCTGCGGACGAGCACGTAGAAGACAGGAGTCATGAAGATGCCGAAGAATGTGACGCCGATCATGCCGGAAAATACCGCAACGCCCATGGCCGCTCGCATTTCCGCCCCTGCGCCAGTGGAAATGACCAAGGGCACCACGCCCATGATGAAGGCGAGCGATGTCATCAGGATGGGACGGAGGCGAAGTCGGCTTGCCTCAATTGCGGAAGCGACAGGTGAGCGTCCTTCGAACTCCAACTCCCGCGCAAATTCAACGATCAGGATGGCATTCTTTGCCGAGAGCCCGACGAGGACGATGAGCCCGATCTGGGTGAAGATGTTGTTGTCTCCGCCCGTCAACCAGACACCCGTCATGGCCGCAAGCACGCCCATTGGCACGATCATGATAATCGCGAGCGGCAGAGTGAGGCTTTCATACTGCGCAGCCAGTACGAGATAGACCAGCAGCAACGCCAGTGGAAAAACGAGAAAGCCTGAGCTTCCGGCCAAAATCTGCTGGTAGGTCAGATCCGTCCACTCGAAGGAGATGCCCGAGGGCAGCGTTTCGCTTGCGATGCGTTCGATGGCGGCCTGGGCTTCGCCGGAGGAGAAGCCAGGGGCCGGGCCGCCATTGATGTCGGCCGAAAGAAAGCCATTATACCGTGTCGTCCGCTCTGGTCCCGTCGTGGCATCCACCTTTAGCAGTGCGGACAAGGGGATCATCTGACCGTTAGATGACCGGACCTTCAAATGACCGATATCTTCCGGTTGCGAGCGAAATTGGGCATCTGCTTGTAGGCGAACGCTGTAGGTGCGACCAAATGCGTTGAAGTCATTTACGTAAAGAGAGCCTAGATAAATCTGAAGCGTCTCGAAAACGTCCGTCACTGAGACACCCAACTGCTCGGCCTTGGCGCGATCGAGATCTGCATAGAGCTGGGGCACGTTGATCTGGAAGCTGGAGAACAAGCCGGCCAGTTCGGGTGCCTGATAGGCTTTCCCGAGAAAGGCCTTTGTGACCTCGTCAAGCGTCTGATAGCCAAAGCCCGCACGGTCCTCGATCTGCATTTTGAAGCCGCCGGTGGTGCCGAGTCCGTTGACGGGCGGTGGCGGGAACATTGCGATGAACGCGTCCTGGATAGCGCCGAATTTCTGGTTGAGGGCCATGGCAATGGCGCCGCCGGAGAGGTCCGCTGTCTTGCGTTGCTCAAACGGGCTCAATGCAACGAAGACGACACCCGCGTTTGAGCTGTTCGTGAAGCCGTTGATGGACAGGCCAGGGAATGCAATCGCATGCTCCACGCCTGGCTGGTGCATGGCGATGTCACTCATACGTTTGATGACGTCTTCCGTGCGGTCCAGACTTGCGGCATCCGGCAACTGGGCAAAACCGATCAAGTACTGTTTGTCCTGCGCGGGGACGAAGCCGCCGGGTACTGCACTGAACATGCCATAGGTAGCACCGGCGAGAGCGAGATAGACGACCATCACAATACTTTTGCGGTTGAGCAAGCCGCCGACGCTTTTACCGTAGCCGTTGGACGCTGCGCCAAAAGCGCGGTTAAAGCCACGGAAGAAGCCACCGAACAGCTTGTCCATGCCACGGGTCAACCAGTCCTTCGGCGCATGGTGATCCTTAAGCAGAAGAGCAGCGAGCGCAGGGGATAAAGTCAAGGAATTGATGGCTGAGATGACCGTAGAAATCGCGATGGTAAGCGCGAACTGACGGTAGAACTGTCCCGAAAGGCCCGAGATGAAGGCAAGCGGGACGAAAACCGCCACAAGTACCAGCGCGATCGCTATGATCGGACCGGACACCTCCCTCATGGCGCGATAGGTGGCATCGCGTGGCGACAGGCCGTTTTCAATGTTTCGCTCGACATTCTCCACGACGACAATAGCGTCATCCACGACAATGCCGATCGCAAGAACAAGCCCAAACAGGCTGAGCGCATTGATCGAAAAGCCGAAGACATACATGACCGCGAAGGTGCCGATGATCGATACCGGAACGGCAATCAGCGGGATAATCGAGGCACGCCATGTCTGCAGAAAGAGAATGACGACGATGACGACGAGCGCGATGGCCTCGAGCAGCGTGTCGATAACCTTGTCAATGGAAGCGCGGACAAACTGCGTGGTGTCGTAGACGATTTCATATTTTACACCGTCAGGCATAGCCTTTTGCAAATCCTGCATGGTTGAAGCGACCTGGTCGGAAATGGTGATGGCGTTGGAGCCGGGGGCCTGGAAGACCGGGATCGCCACGGCGGATTCGCCGTCAAGCAGCGAACGCAGAGCATAATCTGCGGCACCGAGTTCGACACGCGCGACGTCACGCAGACGGGTGATTTCACCGTTCGTGCCGCTCTTGACGATAATATTGCCGAATTCTTCCGGAGTGGAAAGGCGGCCCTGAGCGTTGACATTCAGCTGCAGATCGACGCCGTTCGGGCTTGGAGAAGCACCAATCGTGCCAGCCGCCGCCTGAACATTCTGTTCGCGGATCGCGTTGCTGATATCGCTCGCCGCAAGATCATGCTCGGCGGCCCTCTGAGGATCGATCCAGACTCGCATGGAGTAATCCCCCGCGCCGAAGATCTGGACTTGTCCGACACCCTCGATGCGGGCCAGCCTGTCCTTGATGTTGAGAACGGCATAGTTGCGCAGATAGGTGAGGTCATAGCGGTTGCCCGGGGACACGAGATGCACGACCATCATCAGGTCAGGCGAGCTTTTGACCGTGGAGACGCCAAGGCTTCTTACTTCCGCGGGCAGGCGCGGCTCGGCTTGCGAGACGCGGTTTTGTACCAATTGCTGCGCCTTGTCCGGATCCGTTCCCAGCTTGAAGGTGACAGTCAGTGTCATGACGCCATCCGAAGTCGCCTGGCTGGACATGTACAGCATGTCCTCGACGCCGTTGATCTGCTCCTCTAATGGCGTTGCCACAGTCTCTGCAATGACCTTTGGGTTCGCACCCGGATAAGTGGCGCGGACGACGATGGATGGTGGTACGACTTCCGGATATTCAGAAATCGGCAGCGCGCGCATGCCAATGAGGCCGGCGATAACGATGAGGACCGATAGGACCCCAGCAAAGACTGGACGGTCGACAAAAAATCTGGAGATGTTCATGGGTTTGCCCTCTCCTGGTGAAAATTGGATGCAAAAGATCTTTCCGGTGACGTTTCGCCACCAGTCGAAGGTCTTTCTGTTGTTACTGGCTCTAGGCGGACCGGGACGATCCGCCGGATCGACTATTGCGCGACGGCGACCTTGTCTTCGGCCTGCGGAGCGACGATGGCACCGGGCCGTATGCGCTGCAGACCGTTGACGACGATCCGGTCACCTGCGGTAAGACCGCTCTCAACGACCCGCATTCCCTCTTCCGAGGGACCAGGCTTGATCTGCCGGTAGCCCACCTTGTTTTGGCTATCGACGACGAACACGAACTTCTTGTCCTGATCGGTGCCAATGGCGCGGTCTGTGATGACGATACGTCTCTCCGATTTCGGCTCGCCGAGGCGAACACGTACAAACTGGCCAGGGATGAGGTGCCCGTCAGTATTGGCGAAGACCGCACGCACTCCGATCGTTCCGCTGGCGCCATCGACCTGGTTGTCGATCAGGTGGAGCGTGCCTTTGATCGGCGTACCCTCATCGGCAAGCGTTCCAACCTCTACCGGGATCTGCTCAAGCGGCTGGACTGGGCCGTGCGATGTCGGAAGTTGCGACAAGGCTTTGGAAACGACCTCTTCGCTTGCATTGAAGCTCGCATAGATAGGATCTACCGACACGAGCGTGGTAAGCGCGGGAGAGGCAGACCCGGCGGCAACCAGATTACCCACAGTGATATCAAGCTTGCCAACGCGCCCCGAAATCGGTGCGCGAAGTTGCGTGTAGCTCAGATCGAGCTGCGCGGTGGTCAGGGTTGCGCGGGCTGCCCGCAGTTGTGCTTCTGCTTCTGCAACATTGCTCTGACGCTGGTCGAAGTCGCTTTGCGAAATGGTGCGATTGTCAGATAGGCGTTGGCCACGCTCAAGTTCGGTTTTGGCGAGATCAACTTTTGCTTCCGCTGAGGCAACTTGTGCTTCTGCTCCCGCGACTGCTGCCTGATATGGTGCCGGATCGATCGTGAAGAGCAGGTCGCCCGTCTTTACCAGCGCGCCCTCCCGGAAGTGGACCGCTTGAATCTGGCCCGCAACACGGGAGCGGATTTGAACTCGCTCGACAGCTTCCAGCCGACCGGAAAACTGCTCCCAGTGGGTGATGTCGCGGTCTTCCACCACCGCAACAGTGACAGGGATTGCAGGCGCGGGCGCCTCTGGTGCTGCGGCCACCGCGCCGGTGCTCACAGGAAGATCGAATAGCAATGCCGCTGCTGCAACAGACATAGCAAGGCCGATGCCGGCACCCGTAAGGGCGCGGCGCTTGTTCTTGACCGTCATGGGATACTCCTTGGCTTCATAAGGAAGCCGATCAGTGATTGTCTTTAATGCTAATGCTTGAGGTCTTGAACAAACCCCGAAAATTCATCGCAAACCGCCGAAAGCCATTTGCCACCTTCACATCGATAAAGCCCCGTCCAGCCGGAACCGGAGGGGAAAACATGCAGCCTGACAACTATTCCTGCATCGCGCAGCCGACTGGCATAATTGATAGTCTCGTCACGCAAAGGATCATCTTCTGCGGTAAAAATCATGGCTGGAGCCACACGGTCCAGCCTCGTACACAGACATGGTGCCGCGTAGGGATGCGCCGCCCCACAGGCCTTGGCCAAATATCGGCTCCAGCCTTCTGCCCAGCGTTGCCGCATGCCGATCCTGTCTGCATCTCTCATCGATATCGATGCCATAAGCGGATCGATCATCGGCGACAGAAGGATTTGCCCAGCGAGTTTTCCCGGCATACGATCCCGCGCCTTTAACGCCAACCCTGCAGCAACATTGCCACCTGCTTCTTCGCCCGCAACGAACAGCAGAGATTTGGCGCTGCCATACTGCTTTCGGCTGTTGCTTAAGCAATCAAGCGCTACAAAAGCACGATCGATCACCGCTGGGAACTCATTGGACGAGCCAGTGCTATAGTCCGCCTCGATAACGACGGCACCGCTACTGGCCAGCGCCTTTGCAACAGGCAGTTCCGCTGGCTCGGCCTTATCTTCAAGGAAAGAGCCGCCCCTTAGATAAAGGACCAACGGAGGCGTACGAGCTTTCCCCTCAGCACTGTACACGCGCACGGAGACAGGCGGGCTCGCTGTGCAGCTTATCTCGATCGTGTGCCACCGGCTGTCCATCTTTCATCCCTCAGAGGAGATCGCTTCCTCTCTTGTAGTGATTTCAAATATTGATATATTGTTCGGCGTAAGTCGCGCAAGCGCGCAAAATCGAAAACACTATTCCAAATTCGTGGATAATCTGTGGGGATGACATGGATCAGTTGGCGGCGATGCGCGTATTTGCGAGGGTGGTGGAGACGGGAAACTTCACCAAGGCAGCCAATGCTCTCAATATTCCGAAGACCACCGTGACGAATATGGTCCAAGGGCTTGAAGCACATCTGCGCACTACCTTGCTGAACCGCACGACGCGGCGCGTGATGGTGACGACTGACGGCGCTCTCTACTATGAGAGAGCCACTCAGATATTGGCGGAGATCGACGAACTGGATGGCAGTGTCTCAAACGCCAACGTACAACCTTCGGGTCGCCTGCGTGTTGAAATGTCTGGAATGTTTGCAGATGAGATCATTATTCCCAACCTGTGTGATTTCCATCAGCGCTTCCCGCAAATCAGGCTCGATATCGGGGTCGGAGACCGCTTGGTGGACTACATAGCAGAAAATGTTGATTGTGCCTTGCGCGTGGGAACACTGCGCGATCAGTCGCTTATTGCCAGGAAGGTTTCCGAACTCAGTTTCCTCACGGTCGCTTCGCCTGCTTACATCGAACGCTTCGGCATGCCCCAGGCGCCAGAAGATCTTGAGGTCGACCATCACTGTGTCGGATATCTGAATGCCAATGCGGGCCAAGTCATGAGCATGGCCTTCGACAATGGTATCCGTTCAGTCGAAATAAATCCGCGCTACATTGTCTCGGCGAATGATGCGCGCACTTATCAGCATGCCGTTTTTGCCGGAATGGGAATCGGGCAATTGGTGCCATTCGCGATCCGAGAGGAAATGAGGCAGGGGCAGTTGGTTCGCGTGTTGCCGGAATGGAAAAGCGAAGCCATGCCGATCTACATCGTCTATCCACAGACGCGCCACGTCACGAACAAGGTTCGCGTATTCGTGGACTGGGTGGCAAAGCTCCTGAACAAAAACGCACTGGGAAGTTTGTGAGCGGTATCACTACGATCACTATCGATTGCCTGGCAGGCGCTTGAAGCTAAAAAATCGCAGTTCTTCGATCATAGCGCGGTGTCTGGTGTGGATACTCCAGTTCTGCGCCCGAGATATAAAGCGGCTTGGGAGGAGAGTGATCGCCTTTTCGTTTCTGCTGGAGCATCCTTTGTGCGTTTTAAGAGATGCACAAACGGTGCTCCATCTTCTTTAAACTACGCAACGTGCTTTCTGGAAAGTCGTGTTCGATTTTCGGGCCGTTGGCGTAGAGCTTTTCCCGCTTGCGAGAGAAAATCTTCGAAATACTTCAATCGTTCATCACTATTGTGACTAGCAATCTCGAAGATAATTCGGTCATCGGTGCGGCGACCGGCGAACTCTTTCACCAAAAGCGCGATGGCCTTGGCTGGCGCTTTTGCAGTGACGCTCAAGGCCAGTGCCTTCGGACCAGCTTCAAGCCTCGAGAAGCCCAGCCGTGCTGCGGTAAGCTGAAGCCGAGTCGTGCGTAGTAGAAGCAGGACCTGTGGCGGTGGTTCACCGAAGCGATCTTCGAACTCTGCTTCAAGATCGTCTACTGCGCTCAGATCAGACGCTCGAGAAAGCTTTGCATAAAGATTAAGCCTCGTCGCCGGATCCGCCACATATGCTTCCGGTATTGTTCCTGACGCGTCGAGTTGTAGAACCGTTCGTTGAAGAAAAGGGGGAGGGCGCTTGGTGAGGTCTGCGACCGCAGCGGCCAAGAGCTTCTGATAAAATCCGACACCGAGCACCCTCATATGACCGGCCTGATCATCGCCGGCCATGTCGCCGCCGCCACGCAGATCAAGATCGCGCAGGCTGATCGCCAAGCCGGACCCAAGCCGGTCACCTTCAATAAGGGCGGTAAGTCTGGAGGACGTATCGTCGTCCAACTCCGCATGCTCATCCGTCAAAAGAGTGACGTGGCCTTGCGCACCTGAACGACCAACGCGGCCACGCAGTTGATGGAGTTGTGCAAGTCCGAAACGCTCCGGGTTAAATATGAACATCGTGTTGGCTCGTGGTATATCGAGCCCGTTTTCAATAATATTCGTCGCGAGTAGTATGTCCCCGTCACCTGCTGCAAAGCTGACAACGGTCTCATCTATTAGCGCTGCAGGCATCTTTCCGTGTGCTACTTTGACCGACAGCTCCGGAACAGTGGTCTCAAGCAGTCGTTGGATCGCATCTATGTCCTCGATCCGAGGCACGACGACAAAACTTTGCCCGCCGCGGCGGTGTTCCCTCATCAGTCCCGCTCTAATTGAGGCATTATCGACCGCAGTGATAGAGGTTCGCACTGCTCGCCTTTTCGATGGCGCTGTTGTGAGAAGGCTGACCTCCTGAACGCCGACCATTGCCGACTGGAGAGTGCGCGGAATTGGTGTTGCCGACATCATCAGGGTGTGAAGCGAAGGCGCGAGCTTCGTCATGGCTCTCTTTTCCCTCAGGCCGAAACGATGCTCTTCGTCCACAATCAGCAAACCAAGCTTGGCAAATCGTACATCCTTCGCAAAGATCGCCTGTGTCGCCACGATCACGCCCAGCTTCCCTTCCGCCAGAGCCGCTTTCGTTTGCTTGGCTTCAGCAGGCTTAAGAAGGCGAGACAGCATGCCGACCGAAATGCCTGTACCCCTAAAGCGTTGCTCGAACGTGTGAAAATGCTGGCGTGCCAGCACGGTGGTGGGAGCGATAACGACAACCTGCGCGCCGCAGAGAGCCACAGCGGCTGCTGCTCGTAAAGCCACCTCTGTTTTTCCGAAGCCGACGTCTCCGCAAACAAGACGGTTCGTGACGCGTCCTGACCCGAAATCAGAAAGGACGTCACGGATTGCGCTGGCTTGATCGCCGGTTTCGACAAAGCGGAAGCGACGGGTGAAGGCCGTGAATTGCGCACGTGGAGGGACGAACTTTTCCGCTTCTAATTCCCGCCTCTCTTTTGCAACCTTGGAGAGATGGCGCGCAGTGGAAGCGATATCCTCGGCGATCTTCTGGCGTCTTTTGCTCCAAGCCTCGGTATGAAGGCGATCGAGAGACACCGCGTCGGGCTCGGAACCGTAACGCCAGAGCTTGTCGAACTCCTGCATGGGCACGAGGATTGAATCACCATCGCGATACTCCAGTCGAGCGGCGTCGCGTGGTACATCCTCGACGATGATGGTCTCTAGCTCCTTAAGGACCCCAATACCGTGGTCTTCATGAACGACAACGTCGCCGATCCGAAGCTCGGGCTCCGATAGCAACTCGTTGGGATTTTCGGCAGGCGATCCGCTGGGCGCTGCAATGACGACGATGTTAAGCGATTGATCGCAAAATCCCTCTTGTAGCGAACAGCTGCTTTTGAGCAGGCTACCCGGCTTGGCTCCCAACAAATCGCTCCACTGAACGAAAGAATCGGTCTTGAATTTTGCGGCATTCCCCAATCGCCGATAAAAAGCTTCTGCGCTCTTTCCTTCACCAGCAACCAGAACTTTCTTCTCCTGCTGCAATGCCTCCCGTGCAAATTTTGTAGCCAACCTTCCATAGTTAGCCTCATACGTCCGTACCGGCAGGCCGCTGCCCCCTTCGAGGTCCAAGGTCTGTGTTTTGAAACGGTCTACCTCCTGATCCCATTCTTCGCGACTGAGGTAGAGCGAGCGCCGCGGCGAGGTGTTAGTTTCGTCGAGGTCTGCACTGCCCTGATAAGCGTCTGCAATTATCTCCAAACACCGTTCGATCCTCGTATGCATGTCTTGGCCCAGGATCAGGTCTGCGTCGCCAATGAGATCGAACACACTTGCCATGACATCGTAGTGGCTCAGCAGCAAATGCTCGATGTTGCGAGCCGACAGGCCAGTATCTTCGCAATTCTCGGTGGCCCAAACAACTTCCGATGCAGGGCCGATCGACACGTTTTCCAAAGAACTTTCTGTCCGTTGAGATATGCGGTCAAAGCCGTGCAGCTCCAACACTTCGTTATTCTCGCCAAGCACAATTCGCAGTGGACCAGGGGCGCCAGCAGGATAAACATCGATTACGTCCTCATGAAGAGCGAATTCTCCGGGATCGTCCGCAACGCCTTCTTCGGAATATCCATGACGCACGGCAAAATCGACGAATGCGTCGCGATCCAACGTCTTTCCAACTGCCAGCTCAAAGTGCGCGTGCGCGATCACGTGTAATGGCGGAACACGTTGAAGCAATGCCTCCAAAGATGTCAGAAGCAATCGTTGGGCGGATGTCTCATTGGTCCAGAGCCTCAACGCGTCCATTCGTCGTCCCATGGAATGTCGCGAGGGCGGCGCACGATCATACGGCGGGCAGTCCCAAGGCGGGAGAACGACGTGATCTATCGCCGGAAAAAGCGCGCTAATCGTCTGCGCGATGCCGTCTGCCTCTTCCTCATTCCTTGCAATATAACATATCGGCTTGTCCGATCTGCCGAGCCATTCTGCAAGCCTGGTCGCTATGAAAGCGGGCGGTGCCTTCAAAACTCTGCCTGCTTCAAGCTCTATTGTGGGCGCAGCGGCCCTTTTTTCCCGGCGTTTCGTCGCGCTCACGTCCATCGGCATTTCTTTCATTGGCAATTCGACCGTCAGCGCGAACAAAGTTCACCGCGACTTGTTCCGTTGCCAGTACAATACGTGCTTATAGGGCTCAGCCTTCCAGGCGCTTTAAGACAGGAAGCGCCTTGACGAGACGGATACTCTCTCTGCGGGCAGGTCCAACCTCAACAACATGCCAGTAAAGTCATTCAGCTTAGTCTTGCCGACGCTAGCGAAGGCAAAAGCTGAGCGTATTGGTATCGAACTATAAAACTTGCACCATGATATGCGCCCAGCGTCAATCGGATACGATGTGTCGTTGATACTGCGGCTGCAGTAGCCTTGAATTCGCCGACATTTAAGGTCGTGTTAAGGAATACAGTCCTCTTCCGGAGAAAAATTTATGGCGCTTGGCGCATCGCATCGCTTGCAGGAGAGCCTGGCGGCGGTCGAAACGATGACACGTTTTGCCCTTGCTGTTCTTGCTCTCGCTTCCGGCGTCTACACATATCTTGGTGTACGTAGTATTCTCGACGGCTCGCCAACAGCGATCTTTTTCGCGGCCATCATCTACTCCGCTTCAGTTTCTGTCGGAATCTACGCGTTTTGGACCTACATGGCGCGATTTTATCCGCACGTCACCAGCCGTTCCAGCCGCACCGCAATGCTGGCGGTGATGGCCGTTGGCTGCGTAATGATCCTGGCGATGTCGAGCTGGTTGAATGCTGCTGCGCTCGCAGGATCGGCAGCTCTCGAACAGCATCTGGCAGAGACGGTCGAGGATTACACGTCGGATCTGGAGCAGGCACA
This sequence comes from uncultured Agrobacterium sp., assembly GCA_913777615.1. GTDB lineage: Bacteria > Pseudomonadota > Alphaproteobacteria > Rhizobiales > Rhizobiaceae > Agrobacterium. The sequence goes on from CAJYTK010000021.1 coordinate 199,856, forward strand.
CCAAAACGCGCTGGCTGCACAAAGCCTGCTGCCGGACATTCAACGCGCAAAGGAGCGTTTCGCCCAGCTGGCGTCCTCCGAGCAACAGTCTGGGGCGCTGACGGGCACGACAGGTTCCGGTAGCGTTGTCTCGCTGTTGTCGCAGATGTCTTCGCAACTAAACGAGTTGGAAAACGGCATTAATGCATCGCGTGAGCAGGTCACCAGCTTGTTCAACGAAGGACAGAAGCGCCTTGAGACCATGCGTGGTCTCGTCTCAGCACCCGGTATTGTCGAACCCCGGGCAGATAAGTTTTCGTCGGAAGCCGTGGCTCTAACCGGCGTAATCACCTCGCTCCAGCAAACCTCTATCGCTCCCTCGATCCGCCGCGCGGCAGATGATCTGTCGCTCGGCTTCATAGCTCCAATCCCGGATGGTGGCGAACAGGATCTCATATCGCGCCAAGATCGGGTGATGGAAACGATCCGCACTTCCGTTGCAGCACAATCAAAGGTGCTGTCCGATGCCGCAGATGAAATTCTATCGCGTTCACCCGTGGCGGAGCGGAGGTTCGTGCCGCTTTCATCGGCGGAAGCCGTTCTGCGCTATGCGTCAGACTTCATTCCTGCATGGGCCGGTGCTATTTCCATCGATCTGTTGCCAGGGGTCATGGTTTTCATCCTTGCTGTCGTGAACGGCGCGATCCGCAGGCAAGAGGAAACGATGCCTCTTGCTGAGAGGATCACAGTGGCAGAGCTGATGCAGGCGCTCGCCATGCAAAAGGCGATCGCCGGAGAAGGCATGTCAGCCAGAGAGGAGCAGGATATCGAAGACGCTCTCGCCAAGGCCGGAGATGACAAAGACGACGCCGAGGTCAATAACATCACGAGTCTCGGCCTTAACAAAGCACCGCGCAAAGGCCCCACGGCATGAAGCCGGCAACTGCGCTAAAGGCCATGACGAACATCAACGATGGGATGCTTATGCGCGGCGCCTTCTATCTGCTGCTCGCAGCGGCGGCGACCTTTTTGGTAATTGACATAAGAGAGATCAGCGAAGTCGAAGCAGCCCGACCAAGCGTGGAAACAGTCCCGGACGTGCCCACCTTTTTACCGCCGAAGATTGCGCCAGATGCCCCCGGAGCTCCACCGGTTAAACCCTCAAGCCCTGAGGCGGTTCTTCGCAAACCAATGACGTTCAATTTGATTTCGGGCGGAGTGCTCTATGCCGAGGGAACAATCGATCCGGGCGCAGCCGAACGTTTCGCCCACGAGATTGAGGCCCGAGGCGAATACATCAAATTTGTCGCGTTGAACTCGCCGGGAGGTTCGGTCGATGATGCAATCGCGATGTCCAAGCTGATCCGGCAAAAGGCAATCGGTACGAAGATCGACGAGAGGGCGCTTTGTGCCTCATCCTGCCCAATCGTTTTTGCTGGTGGTGTGACGCGAACAGCCGAAAAAGACGCCGTGATAGGCGTGCATCAGGTTTTCAATGGCGGCATCGAGCCTGTTTCACCAGACCAAGCTATGTCCAGTGCTCAGGCCGTCACCGCACGGGTCGCGCGACATCTCGACGAAATGGGTATTGGCGCTGGCTTGTGGATTCATGCGCTGGAGACTCCCCCCGATCAGCTCTACTATCTCACGCCCGAAAAAATGGCGGAATACCGGCTGACCACAAACGCAGCTGCAGTTGTGAAACCGAACCAAGGCTAACACTGATAAGATATATAAATTAGGGTTATGGCACACGATTTCTATGCCGCCCCGTCTGAATGGCCACGTAATCTATGGGTTATGGATTGAGAAACGGGTTCGATCGCGCCGAGCTTGGTAACCAGTAGTTTTTCGGTATTTTCCGGGCAGGGAGTGTAGTTTGCCTGATGCTATGCAGTCAGATCGGATTTCAAATTTGCGACAGGTCTTGCATCTGATACGCGCCAGCGGTCACCTGGCGCGCCATACCAACGAGGGCGGAATTTCATTCGCCGGAGCTCGCGACATTCCTGCGTGACGCCTGGACGAACGAAGCGTCTGAGGTAACGGCGAGGGACGTGGAAGCAATCAGAAGCCCAGTAACGCACACTGATCTCAACGCACATTTGGGTAAGGAGCCTGCTGCCAATACAGCGGACTCCTTCGCATCCCAATGACATCAATCTTTGAGTGGATCGTGGCCCCAGTTCATGAGCGAGTGCCGCCAGGTGGAATTCTCTACATCTTCTTTGGGCCCGCCTTGGGCCACGTGACGGTGAACATAGCCGACGACCTTCTTCATGTGGGCAAAGTCGTCATCCGTGAGTTCCGATTTTGATTTGTGCTTGATTTCCACGATACGACGACCAGACTTATGACCAACGGTTTCGCTCTTGCCGTCTCCGGACCAGCCAGCTTCCTTGCTTTCTTCAGTCTTTAGCCACTTCTCTAACGCGGATGGTGTCATATTGACGGCGTCGGAAAACTCTTTCCAAATCTTCTCGTGCTCGGTCTGCTCGCTACTCACACTGCACCTCTCATGGCGGCACTGCTTGCTCGCTCGATTGTTCCGTTTTCCTCGCCATCCCAGAATTCGATGGTGCCGGCCGATACCTTGATCAGAACGATTCGTGGCGTATCGGCGCCGTGCGGAAACCATCTGTCTAGATCGCGCGACCAGTGAGCTTCGAATTGTGCCTTGTCTCGAATCAGCCTCGCCTGACCGTTCACAGATATAAAAATTCCGGGCTTGCCGAGCATGCTTGGTGGAGCGGTAAAAGTCAGAGTGACCGACGCGTCTTGCTCGATCTCTTGAACCTTCTTGGTGTCTTCATAGGAGAAGAACCATGAGTCACCGTCATATTCCACATCGCCATTATTGCTCATCGGTCGGCTGTTAATGTGCCCAGCTGGATCGTGCGTGTTGAACATGCAGAAGTCGATCTTGCTGAGCTTTTTAGAAAGCTCTTCCATCTTCATTGGCAAATCCTCGTTTCATATCGTGAATTTCAACCCATGATGACGCTCGAAGTTCCTTCGGATCCGTTCGCGGATCGTTGCAAACCGACGACTTTCCTGCGGTCGTTCTGTCCAGTCTTGAGCTATTTCAGAAACCAGCGGATAAAAATTGCTATTGCGGCGAGCGTCCCGACGCCGGCGAGCCACAGGACGATGAACCACATTGTCTTTCGAAGGCCATCGCTCATCAATGATATCCTTCCTCCGGGTCGATTTTGCCGCGAAAGACCCAATACGCATAAGCCGTGTAGGCGAGGATCATGGGGAGGAGTACCACGGCGCCCACGAGGAGGAACATCAGTGAACTCTCCGGAGCCGCGGCCTCCCTGATTGTGAGGACGCCGGGGATAATATAGGGATAAAAACTGATCCCAAGTCCGGCGAAGCTCAACACGAAGACGCCGAGCGCTGCCAAGAACGGTTGCAGGTGCTTCCCACTGTTAAGGCCGTTCCAGAGCAAGAAAGCGCAACCAGCTAGCAGCAGCGGTACTAATGACGAGAAGAACGCGGTGGGCCAGCCAAACCACCGTTCGAAGTAAATCCGATTGATGAACGGTGTCCAGAGAGAAACGATTCCGATCAGCACCAAGAGCGCGACGCTCAGAGGACGCGCGAGCAGTGCCGAGCGTGCCTGGATATCGCCGGAGGTTTTCAGATTGAGCCACGTTACGCCAAGCAGCGCGTAGCCTGTGAGAACGGCGACGCCTGTCAGGATCGAAAAGGGCGTCAGCCAGTCCCACCAGCCGCCCGCATACTGCCTGCCATTAACTACGATGCCCTGTACCAAGGCGCCAAGGGAGATGCCCTGCATGAGGGCCGCGATCGAGGATCCTATCCAGAAGCCGAAATCCCAGAGATGCGATTCGTCATGGGTGCGCCATCGAAACTCGAATGCGACTCCTCGGAAGATAAGGCTGACCAGCATCAATATGATCGGCATATAAAGTGCTGGCATGATGATGGCGTAGGCGAGCGGGAACACGGCCATGAGGCCACCGCCGCCCAGCACCAACCATGTCTCATTGCCGTCCCAGACCGGAGCAATCGAATTCGTCATGATGTCGCGGTCGCGACGCTTTCGGAAGAATGGGAAGACGATCCCGATCCCGAGGTCGAAACCGTCCAGCACAACATAGGCAAGCACGGCGAAGGCAATGATCCCCGCCCAGACAAAGGAAAGATCAATGTCCATGGCGGCCTCCAGGCTGATGGTCCTGCGTTACGCCGGGCGCAATACCAGCAGTTCGGATTGGGCCGGCGTCGAGCTCCTGATCCATATCGAGCGGGGTCGGTGGCCGCCGCATAAGCTTCAGCAGGTAGTAGACCCCGACGCCGAAGACCACGAAATAGACGCCGATGAAAATGAGCAGGGAGGTCCCGACCGCGAGGGCGGAAACCGGTGACAGACTGTCGACAGTTCGCAGATGTCCATAGACCGTCCAAGGCTGGCGACCGACCTCGGTCGTGTACCAGCCGGCAAGCACGGCCATAAAACCAGAACCGCCCATGGGCACAGCGATGCGATGGAGCCACGGCGTGCTATACAGCCTACCCTTCCATCGAGCCCAGAGCGACCACAGCCCAACGCCGATCATAAGGAAGCCGAGGCCGACCATGACGCGGAAGGTTATGAATGGCATGAGTGCAGGAGGGCGCTGATCGCGGGGCCATTCCTTCAGGCCTTTGATCTCCCCGTTAAGTTCGTGGGTCAGGATCAGCGAGCCGAGCTTCGGAATCTCGATTGCATAGCGGGTGGTCTCTGCCTCGTCGTCCGGTATGCCGAAAAGGACGAGAGGGGCACCTACCTTATGTGTCTCGTAATGTCCCTCCATTGCTGCAATCTTTGCGGGCTGGTGTTCGAGTGTATTCAGACCGTGGAGGTCACCAACGAAAATCTGAACGGGTGTGACGATTGCCGCCATCCACATCGCCATCGAGAACATGATGCGAGCCTGGCGGTTCGTATTGTCCTTCAGCAGGTGCCAAGCGCCGACCGCGCCTACGGCGAAAGCGGTGGTTAGGAAGGCCGCCAGCACGGTATGGGTCATTCTGTAGGGGAAGGAGGGGTTGAAGATAATATTCCACCAGTTTTCGGGCACAAAGACGCCGTTAGAATCGATGCTAAAACCTGCGGGCGTGTGCATCCAACTGTTGGCTGACGTGATCCACGTAGCGGAGATCAGCGTGCCTAAAGCGACCATGGCGACGGACACCATATGTGCTGAGTCCCCGACGCGCTTGCGACCGAAAAGCGCGATACCGAGGAAGCCCGCTTCAAGGAAAAACGCCGTCAAGACCTCGTAACCCATCAGCGGTCCCATGACCGGTCCGGCCTTGTCTGAAAACGCGGACCAATTCGTCCCGAATTGATAGCTCATCACGATTCCGGACACGACACCCATCGCGAAGGTGACTGCGAAGATGGTCTTCCAGTACTCGAAGAGCTTCAGGTAGGCTTCGTCACGCTTCCACAGCCATAACGCGTTGAGAACGGCCAAGTAGCTCGCCGTCCCTATCGAGAAGGCAGGAAAGAGAAAATGGAATGAGACGGTGAACGCGAACTGTATCCGCGCCAGCATGTCCGCTTCTAGGCCGAGGAAGGTCATGGTAACTCCATCATGCAAACCCTCGAACTTTGCAACGCGACCCCATGTTCCGGGCGGGCACTGCAGTTTCACAGAGTCGATGGCGAGCATCTTAAGCTCATGTCAAATGAGCCCAAGCCCCCATAGTGTCGCGTGACGCAATGTCACGTCTAGAGGGGGCTCAGAAAAGGTCCACCCACGGAAATACATTGCCCGTTCCCCGAGCTTGTACAAGAACCTATAAGGCCTCGTGTGTGGATATGACCTTTGGTGACATCTGGTATTTATAGAAGAGCCGTGGGCGTCATTACCCAGCTTCGTCCAAGCAGTGCCAGTTGGGCCAATGCCACTCTAAATCATTTTCCGCTTCCCTCATTCTATGGTGCGATGTCGTAAATAGACGTATTCCCACTTCCCGCGTTAGCCCTCAAATCTCGCGACCCGTTGGTTGCTATCAAGAGGTTTTTGTCAGTCTGACGAGACTGGTGCTTCTGCCAAAGGACCTCTCAAACGCTCGCGAAAACTCACTTCGCGAAAAATATTTAGGGTTTTTTTATGGACATTGGAAAAAAATTATCTTATGTAGCGCCTATCAGTGAGTTTGATGCTCACTATCCCGCGTCTTTATCGGACCAAATCGTGCGTGTGCGAAGTCGTCATCACGAATTTGGATCCGCGTTTTTGAAGCTTGCGCTATCGGTGATGTCGCAAACGAGCTTTTATCCTGTCGATATCCCGCGTCTTAAGCGCTGAGGGTGTCAGGTGCAATTGCGGTAAGAAGGAGAGCGCCCCTGCTCTATGCTGGGCTGAATAAAATATATGAATTCTCAAACTGAAAATGACGCACTGGCTCCGCCGGTTACGACCAAAATCAGTCTCAATAACGTCTACAAGATCTTCGGTGAGGATACCGACAAGGCGCTGGATATGGTTCGCGCCGGGAAGACGAAATCTGAAATCCATTCTTCAACCGGATGCTCGGTCGGAGTCAACAAGGCAAGCTTTGACATTCAAGCCGGCGAAATTTTCGTCATCATGGGCCTCTCAGGCTCGGGCAAATCCACCCTCCTACGCCTGCTCAACCGACTGATCGAGCCCACAGCGGGTTCAATCAAGATCGACGGCCAGGATATCACGAAGATGTCCCGCCGCGACCTAATAGAGGTGCGTAGGCGCGATATCAGCATGGTATTCCAGTCCTTTGCTCTTCTGCCCAACCGCACCGTTATCAACAATGCCGCTTTCGGGCTTGAGGTTGCCGGTATGGGGGAAGACGAACGTAAAGCAAAGGCGCTTCTGGCGCTCGAGGCTGTTGGTCTCGCCGGTTACGCAGACAGCATGCCCGATCAGCTGTCAGGTGGAATGAAGCAGCGCGTCGGCTTGGCTCGCGCACTTGCCAGTGAACCCACAATTCTGCTCATGGACGAAGCATTTTCCGCTCTCGATCCTCTAATCCGTACGGAAATGCAGGATGAGCTGGTCCGCCTTCAGGCCGAACACAGCCGAACCATCGTTTTTGTCAGTCACGATCTCGACGAAGCCATGCGCATCGGTGACCGGATATGCATCATGCAGAACGGCGATGTCGTTCAGGTCGGCACGCCGGACGAAATCGTCATGAACCCGGCAAACGACTACGTCCGCTCCTTCTTTAGGAACGTTGACGTGAGTCACGTCTTCAAAGCTGGCGACGTCGCTCGAAAAACACAGGTGACGATCATCGAGCGACAAGGTGTAACCGCTGCCGCAGCACTCGAGCGAATGAAGACATTCGATCGCGAATATGCGATCATTCTGGGGCGCGACAAAACCTATCATGGCGTTGTCAGCCAAACCACGCTCGTCGAGAATATGCGTTCTGGACATTCGGATCCCTATAGAGCGGCGTTTCTATCCGAGATCGAACCGATTTCGGCTGACGAGCCATTGTCGAACGTACTGGGACGCGTAGCGGCGAGCCCATGGCCAGTTCCCGTTGTCGACAACTCCAGGCGCTACCTCGGCTCTATCAGTAAATCGACACTGCTTGAAACGCTCGACCGCGCGAGCTGATTTCAGCATTTCCCCCAACCGGCCAACAACCGGAGTCTGACTATGAATTTCGATATAGGGGACGGCGTCGATGCCGTCGTCAATTACATTCTGGACAATTTTTCACCCCTCTTGGATTTCGTCGCCACTCTGATCGGGTTCGTGACCAGTAACATCCAGGACACGCTCACTGCCATTCCCATGCCAGTGGGCATTCTCATCTTCGTCATCCTGTCATTTTGGCGGGTCGGCGCAGTTTTTGGTGTCTTGGCTGGACTTGCGCTCTGGCTCGTCGACCACATGGGTCTTTGGACCGCGATGATGGAGACTCTATCACTCGTCATAGCTTCAACGCTGATGGCTATGATCATCGGTCTTCCGCTTGGGATCGCCATGGCGCGGAAGGATTCGGTTGCTGCGATCATCCGACCGGTCCTCGACCTGATGCAAACCATGCCTGCATTCGTCTATCTTATTCCTGCGGCGATGTTTTTCGGACTTGGTGCAGTACCCGGCGCTATCGCAACTGTCATATTCGCTATGCCGCCGGTGGTCCGCCTCACCAATCTAGGCATTCGCCAGGTGCATGTAGAGTTCATAGAAGCTGGAAACGCATTTGGCTGCACGCCCTCGCAGTTGCTCTTCAAGGTCCAACTGCCGAACGCCATGCCCTCCATTATGGCGGGCATCAACCAGACGATCATGCTGTCGCTTTCCATGGTTGTCATTGCATCCATGATTGGCGCAGGCGGTATTGGGAACACGGTTCTCACCGGCATACAGCGCCTGGACGTGGGCACCGGTTTTGAGGGCGGTCTTGCTGTCGTGATTCTCGCGGTGATCCTCGATCGCCTGACACAAAGCCTTGGAAAGCCTCAAGCTGCCTTTTGGTCGGGGCTTTTCAACAGAAAGAGCGAGCGCAAACACTTGTCTCCGGCAACTGTCTGAGCACCGCGCCGCCCAACGATGCGGATGCTGAATCCGCAAATTCAAACCTCCCAAAAGGAGAACATATGTTCAAGACACTTTCCTCGACCCGCCGGGCTGCACTTGGTGGCGCCATTGGCTTTGCTGCCGCTGTGCTTTTTGGCTCAGCAACGCCAACGATGGCTGAAGATGCGAAAACTGTGAAGCTTGGCTTTGCCCCGTGGTCCGACGCTGAGTTCGTCACCAAACTCGCCGCCAAGCTGATCAAGGAGAAGCTCGGCCAGGATGTGGAACTCGTTCAGACGGATGTCGCGCCGCTTTACCAAGGCGTCAGCCGAGGCGATATCGATGCAATGATGATGGCGTGGTTGCCGGCAACTCATGCGGATTACTTCGCAAAGGTGAAAGACAAGGTAGAGACGCTCGGCACGGTCTATGACGGCGCGAAGCTCGGTTGGGTCGTGCCTGCCTATATTCCTGAAGCAGAGATTTCTTCGATCGAGGACCTGAAGAAGCCTGAGGTTCAGAAGAAGTTGTCTGGCACGATACAGGGCATCGATCCGGGTGCTGGTTTGACCCGCCTTTCGCAACAGGCGGTCAAGGATTATGCGCTCGACCAGTACAAGCTGCAAATCTCCAGCGAAGCGGGCATGCTCACGACAGTTGACCGCGCGATGCGAGGTGAAAAGTGGTTCGTCGCTACGTCCTGGAGCCCGCACTGGATGTTTGGAAAGTACAAGCTCCGCTATCTTACTGATCCGAAAGAATCCTTGGGTCAGGCCGAGCATGTCGATATCCTTGCATCGAAGAAATTCAGGCAAGAAAACCCCAAGGCTGCCGACTTTCTTTCGCGCATGAAGGTGCCGCTTAACGACCTGGAAGCGGCGATGTTCACAGCCCAAGAGACGTCTTACGACGCAGCTATCGAAAAATACATCAAGGACCATCCAGATCAGGTGAAGGCCTGGGTTGGGGAACAGAGCTGATGCAATCCGGCCTTCTCGTAAGATATTCGAGGAGGCCGGATCATTTTCGGGGGCAGGGATGGCACTAGAAACCAATCATAGAGCGCTCACCGAAACTGACACGCTCGGGGGACGCATCTCATTGGCGCGAGATGCATCTACGCTCTCTATCGATAATGCTGCGAAGATGGTTGGGGTGGAAAGCGACGTTTGGAGCGCTTGGGAGAATGATCGAAGCGAGCCGGGCTGCGAGTACCTTGAGCCGATCGCCGCTTCTCTCGAGGTCAGCGAAGCATGGCTTTCTACAGGCATCGGTGTCGGGCCGCGATGGCCAGATAATGAGACGTTGTTCTAAAATCTGTCCAGGTGGATTTGGACGCTTGAAGTGCTGTGGACGGCCTGCTCATCGCCTCTGACGAATTCGATCAGACCGTCGGCCGCGTTGTCAGAATCCTTTGGCAGCCATTGTTTTCACGGATCGCCTTGCGCGAAATCGCGTTGCTTACCTTCAAATCGAGCTCTGTTGCTCAGTCTGGGTATTTGTCCGCTTCGAAGATGTTGTTGCAGGATAAGCTAGACGCGTGCTTGGCTACACATGGCGCCCCTCGATCCAGACACTCGCTAGTGTTCTAGATATTCGGGACTGGAGCCGCTTGCTACGATGTCGCTGGACACGATCATGTCCGGCTTTGTGCCGACCATTTAGCACAACCTATCATTCGAGCCCTCGAGGAAGCATCTTTACGGGGTGCAAGGTTTCTGAGCGAATAGGTAGGGAGTACAAGAAGTCACTAAGCAGCATCGCTTGCCTGTTCTGTTTGCGAACAGGCTGCGGGAAAGCTGACGAAAACGGATAGGGTGTTTATTACGTCATAGCCATTAGAGACGACTTTGGGGCTGCTTGGATAGCCGGATCGAATAAGGTCATAGGCGCCGTCAGTCTTCTCTACGGAACATTGGCATGGCTTGCCCGTTTTATCGCCAGAAATGTACGGGGCCTCCATCCATGAAAATCAGAGTGAACTCTGTCCGGCTTAGCCTTTGGGCCTTGCCGACAGTCGGGATGTTAGTGACGTGCGGCGCCGCCTTTGCCGCCGATGGAAAATCCCCCGGCCCCTCAGAGGCCTTATTTCTAATCCAGATCATTGTACTTGTGGTCGTCGGGAGATTGCTCGGCGAGGCTATGGTGCGCATTGGGCAGCCGTCTATCATGGGCCAGATCATCGGCGGTGTCTTGCTAGGTCCTTCAGTATTTGGCCTTGTGTTTCCCGAAGCCCAGTCGACGCTGTTTCCGGATGGCGAGGCGCAAAAGGCGATGGCAGACGCCGTTGCTCAACTCGGTATTTTGTTCTTGCTTTTGCTCGCAGGTATGGAAACGGACCTTGGTCTGGCGTTGCGGCTGCGTCGTGCGGCGGCTGGAGTTTCGCTCTCTGGGATCGTGGTGCCTTTTGCACTCGGTTTTGCTTTGGGGGAGGTCATCCCCGCAAGTCTGTTGCCTGATCCCGACGCGCGATTGGTCACGTCGCTCTTTCTTGGAACCGCACTGTCGATCTCTTCGGTGAAGATTGTGGCGTCTGTGGTGCGGGAGATGGACTTCATGCGCCGTAATGTCGGTCAGTTGATTGTCGCTTCTGCTATTATCGATGACACGATCGGCTGGGTTATCATCGCTGTGACCTTCAGCCTGGCCACGAGTGGCGTTGTTGATGTTGCAATCCTCGCAAAGAGCGTCATTGGCACGATCGCGTTCATGGCCTTCAGCTTCACGATCGGACGGCGCATCGTTTTTGAGATCATTCGATGGGTCAACGATACCTTCAAAAGTGACCTGCCAGTGTTGAGTGCGATTATCGCCATTATGGGTGGCATGGCGATAATCACCAATTTGATCGGTGTTCACACTGTCTTGGGCGCATTTGTCGCGGGCATTCTCGTCGGTCAATCCCCAATCCTGACACGCCAGATCGAAGGACAGCTACGTGGATTGACGACCGCGCTGTTCATGCCGGTCTTCTTTGGTCTGACGGGTCTGAATACTGATCTCGGCCTCTTGGCTGACCCATCTATATTGCTTCTGGCGGTAGGACTGATCCTGATCGCCAGTCTTGGAAAATTCGGTGGTGCCTTTGTCGGTGCTAAAATGGGTGGGTTCTCCAATCCAGAAGCTATCGCGCTTGGGTGCGGAATGAATGCCCGGGGATCAACTGAAGTTATTGTCGCTTCCATAGGGCTATCGGTCGGCGTGCTCGACGAACGTCTGTTTTCCGTGATTGTTGCTATGGCAGTCGTAACGACGATGGCTATGCCACCCACCTTGCGGTGGGCATTGGCGCGGTTACCGATGCGGGAAGATGAGGAGGATCGCCTGCGGCTTGAATCCTTCGAGGAAAAAAGCTTCCTGTCCAATTTCGAGCGTATCCTGCTTGCGGTCGACCATTCAGCCAGCAGCGATCTTGCTGCCCGCATCGCTGGACATTTCGCTGCCGTGCGCAAGATGCCAATTACCGTTCTGGATGTCTTGGACGAACCCGGCGATGGTCGAGCTGACGAATTGGCGGGACGTATGCCGGACAGTCGCGCGAAAGAGGTCAGCGAGCGCGTGCAGAGCACTGCTGATGCGGCCCTGCAAATGGACGACGTCAAGCAAGCTTCGGCCGATGGCGAGGTCCATGTTACGATCCGAGCAAAGGACGGAGAACTGGACGACATCCTGTCGGAGACTGCAGACAAAGGCCATGACATGATGTTCGTGGGCGTTGAGCCGAGCACTGCCGAGGGCGGTGGGTACGGTGGTCGTCACACAACGATGGTGGATGCATTCGGCGGGACGACGGCGATTGTTTCGGCTCGAGGACATCTTCCAGAAGCGGATACTCAACTGCGTATACTTGTACCTGTCAGCGGGACAGAGCGTTCGCTGAACGCAGCAGAGTTTGCATTTGTCATCGCAAAGGCTACCGGCGGATCGATCGCTGCAGTGTATTTCAAGGATCCTGCACAGGCAGCGTCTCTGTCAAGAGTGAGTGACACGAGTGGTGTCCAGCAATCGGCGTTCGAGCAACTTGACCAAATTGCAGAGTTCTACGGTCTGCCATTGGAGAAGGTCACGTCGCAGCAAGCATCACCGGAGTTGGCCATACTTAAGCATGCTCGAAGAGGCCGCTTTAATCTGATCATTTTGGGGGTCAACAGGCGGGCAGGCACTGACCTTTCGTACGGCACTGTTGCTGACACGCTCTTGGAAACCGCCGACCGCTCGGTCGTCTTTGTCGAAATTTGATGGCCCTATTCCTAGGAACAGAAATCGCTCAGAATGACACTCCTTCCGCGATAAAGGAGATCATCCTCGCGCGTCATAACACGGGACACTGATCAGAATGCGTGACACAGGGGCGCGAAGCTCGGCAGGCGGACATCCTTGCTTGCGTGACAGATGCGAGCCGCTGTGTCACTTTCTGCTGTCTAGAGAGCGAAATTATTGAAAGCTTGTCGGTGAGCGGTAGCTGAAACTCGGATTGTCAGACCCCAACTCGAAGACTGCGCCTGTGAAAAAATTCGGTGTTCCGTCCACGTCTTTGATACACCGGCCGAAGGCGCCGAGCCTTAATAGGCCTGATCGTCTTGTGACCCTGAAGGATATTGTGCCGAATAATCCATCAAGAATGGAGGCATGGGTCCGCTCGGCGACAATTTCTCTATCCTCTTGCAGGATTTTGGACAAAAGGGTCTCGATGTCGATTCCAGCAGCAAGTTTGTCTGGATCAAACCCGTAGAGATAAGAGTAGTACTCATCGCCAACGAGGCTGTTTCGAGACAGATCCCACGTGTACATACCGAGCTTCGCACCATTCAATTGAAGCCACATATCGTTTGCCAACTCTGCCCCCAGCGGTAGTCGTTACAGTTTTTTACAATATACTAGAACATTATTCGCACACTACACTCTTTCGACACATGGACTGTGCAAGGATCTGTAAACAAGAATGCCTGCAGGCGGACACGGGCCAGATGCTGGTGTCGCTGCGTAGTTGAAGCCAAATCATTCCTGGCGTCGCTGACGGCGAGGTTACATTCGAGCTGAAGAATTCCTGCCTGCTGGCGAAGCTCTGGCTCTGCAAGCGTAGACTTTTCGCCAGTAGTTCGAAAACGCTTTTTTGGCTCCTCACAAACCACGCGACTTTCTCTTCGAAGGAGGCAGCCGTCATTGCTTCAGCCGGCGTCAACGTAGCGTCGGCCAGCCGTTTCCTAGCCCGTGGGACATCTCTTGTATCGATCCTTGCGCCGATCTCCATTCTTTCGAGAATTTCCTGACGTGCCTGCTGCTCAGCAGCGACCAGAGCTTTGACGCCGCGGCACGATGCTCGCGTGTTGCGAAGAACGAGCTGCGAGCCTTTAAGGGGCTTCGCGTCCCATGTAGGTCGATAGCTCGATGACAGACAAATTACATCGAGCCCTAGGAAGGCTTTCACTTCCGCGGCAAACACGATTTCCCTCAGCCTCTCTCCCGTCATCGCCAAGACAAGTTCGGTTATCTGACGCTGCAGTTCGGCAATCCGTTTTACCGCGAGTGGAAGCGCCTGCGCCTTTAGTCCGATGTCTGCCAATGGAGTTGCTCCATTCTTGAGACGTCCATAAGACATCGGACCCTTCATGGCCGGTGAAGCGATCGCTAAAATGCGAACGCCGGTGAACGTTCTGAGGACGGCGGTAAGCTCGGTATGTGGCTCCGTCGGTTAGCGCTCTCACACCGGATTTATCCTGCGGCCCGTCTTAGGATCAAAAAGATGAAGACTTTCGGTGCGCACTCGGAAATGTAACGTCTCACCAACATTCACGTCACTCGTTCGAGGGAACTCCGCGCAGAGCATCTTCGAATGACCGATCTCCACGTAGCCATACGTCTGACTGCCCAAGCGTTCTGCAACTACTAACTCTCCGGTTACCCAGGCGTCTTCCTCAGAACACTGTATAAGGTCTTCAGGCCGAATGCCGACCACGATCTGACCGTCGATCCTGCCGTAACCAACCGCATCATCTAGGTGGATCGACTTGTTGAGTAAAGTGAGCAGGCCACGAGCAAGGCTCGCAGGAAGGGTATTCATAGTCGGGCTGCCGATAAAGCGGGCGACAAACAAGCTTGCTGGTCTGTGATACAAATCCAGAGGTTTGCCGATTTGCTCGATAAGGCCAGCATTCATCACAACGATGCGGTCCGCTAATGTCATCGCCTCCACTTGATCGTGCGTAACGTAAATGGTGGTCGCCTTCATGCGATGATGGAGCTTAGCAATCTCAAGCCGCATCTCGACACGGAGCGCTGCGTCAAGATTGGACAATGGCTCGTCAAAAAGAAACGCGGCAGGTTCCCGGACAATTGCTCGACCCATAGCGACGCGTTGGCGCTGACCACCGGAAAGCTGCGCAGGGCGGCGGTCCAAATAGTCTGTGATCTTGAGGATATCAGCCGCGTGAGAAACACGGTGACCGATTTCCTCGTCTTTGCTGCCACGCATCTTCAGACCGAAAGACATATTGTCTCTCACGCTCATGTGTGGATAAAGCGCGTAGTCCTGGAAAACCATTGCGATGTTGCGTTCTGCAGGCGGCAGACGATTTACTGCCCGTCCTTCAATGTGCAACTCCCCACCGGAAATCTCCTCCAGTCCGGCAATCATTCGAAGAAGGGTGGATTTTCCGCATCCGGACGGGCCAACCAAGACGAGAAATTCGCCGCTTTCAATATCAATATCGATGTCGTGAATGACTTTTAGACTGCCATAAGACTTCTGGATTTCCTTCAGCGCAATTTCGGCCACGTTTTCCTCCCTGGTCGCAACTTCGTGCTTGACGATCATTATCGATGTCAATATCGATAATGATAAGTTCATCGATACGCAACAGCGCAGGCACATTCGGATGGCATATTTTCCACCCAGGCAAACCGCGACGAAATCCCTCAAATCCAGCGCAGCGTTTGACACGCTGAAACGGGACATCATGCTTGGCGTGCTTGAACCGGGAACGGGATTGACCGAACTCGATCTTGCGACGCACTTTCAATGCAGTCAGGGCACTGTGCGCGAAGCCTTGTTGCAGTTGCAGGAAGAGGGCCTTGTGCTTCGAAAGGGTCGTCGGGGCACGCAGGTTTCCGAGTGTACCGCTGACGAGGCAATCGAAATGTTTCGGCTGCGGCAGCAGATCGAGGGTAGCGGCATTGCCAGGATGATGCGCGCTCCGAGCCGAACCCTGGTCAAAGACCTTGAGGACCTGTTGAGCAAAATGTTGGATGCCGCGGACGCTGCCGACGAACTGGAGCTTGCAGCTGTCGACCGTGATTTTCATCGTCGTATCTTCGAGGATGCCAATCTGCCCGCCCTCGATCCCATTCTTCATCGCTGCCTGGTTCATAATCATCGGTTCAAGATTTCGCGTAGCCCGATGTCGCGCGACTTGAAGGCAACCGCACTGCGTCACCGCAGCATCATCGAGTCTATCGAAAGCGGTGACGCGCGGCGCGCAGCCGCTTCCATGCATCACCACATTGCAACGATCGTCGATTTTGGTCCTGAGGTATTTCCGGAGAGCGTTCAGTGAGCGCCGCCCAGGTGCTATCGGGTGCGTTGTCGGCAGAGACCGCTGCTTTGATGGCAAAGACGCTGGCGGAGCTTGGCCCGTTACCAGACCCAACGACGTTGGCGGCTAGAGAGGGAAGGGCCCAGGCGGCGTTCGCGAGCGCGCGTTGCAATGTCGATCTGCCGCCGATGCAGAGCGTCTCGGAAGTCTGGGTCGATGAAGATCAAGAACTTGGTGCCGCCCGCTGTCGCTTGAAAATTCTGGTGCCGAAAGGTGCTGGGCGCGGAGCAATCCTGTTCGTACATGGCGGAGGCTTCGCATTCGGTTCTCCGGAGACGCACGAGCGCTGTGCACGAGTCCTTGCGATTGAAAGCGGGATGCCTGTGGTGTTGCCGGACTACCGGCTTGCGCCCGAATGTCCGTTTCCTGCAGGTCTGAAGGACGTGGTATCGGCACTCCGTCACGTCTTTAGCACAACATCTGCTTTCGGAGTTTGCCGTGGCCCTTTGCTAGTAGCTGGCGACTCCGCGGGTGCCAATCTCGCATTGGCAGCCATGCTGCACGAAGAGCAGGATGGACGGCCACTCCCAGACGGTGGGCTGCTGTTCTACGGGAACTATGCGTGTTCATTCGAGACGGCCTCCTACATGCGCTTCAGCGAAGGGCCCGGACTGACGCGTGGCAAGATGCAGCGTTATTGGGGCTTCTATGCCGGGGGGGAGAAGATCGAAGCTGACCCTTTGGCATGTCCGCTCGTCGCAACCGATCTGCAACTGTCATCGCTGCCGCCTCTTCATTTGATGGCCGCGGAGGTTGACCCTCTTCTGTCGGACACGCTGGCTCTTAGCGAGCGTCTTCAATCGCTTGGTCGCAGCGATGAGTTGTTGATCATCCCGGGCGTGATTCACGGCTTTTTGCAGAACACATCCGAGCTGTCTGCCGCGCGGGAGGCGTTGGCGGCAGCGGGCAGTGCAGCTAGGCGACTAACCAGCCGCTAAAACAAAACAAACCTGGAGGAGGAAGGCATGAAATTTCTGAAAGCAATGGCGCTCGGCGCTGCACTGGCGGCGTCGGCGGCGCTATCCCAGGCAAAGGCGGAAACGGTCCGCTTTTGGTATCACTTCGACAATCCAGCCAACCCGATGGCTGACCTGGTCAAAAAGTTCGAAGCAGCCAATCCGGGCATTACAATTCAGGCCGAGAATGTCCCGTGGAACAGCTATTACGATAATCTATACACGTCGCTTGTGGGCGGTAACGCACCTGATGCCGCGATGGTGAAGCTTTTCGCTCAACCGCGTCTCGTCGAAATGGGCGCGCTTGAGCCGATCGGCGACAAGATCGATGCCTGGAAAGGCAAAGCCGATCTTCTCGATAACGTACTCGAACTGAACAAGGGGCCGGACGGCACTCAATATTATCTGCCTATCCAGTATGTCGCTCTTTATCTCTATTATCGGAGCGATCTTTTTCAGGCGGCTGGTCTGCAGCCACCCAAGACCTGCGAAGATTTCAGAAACGCCGCTATCAAGCTGACAAAGGCACCTGACACCTATGGATTTGGCCTGCGCGGCGGCAAGGGAGGCTGGGATCAGTGGGGCGCGTTTGTCTTTTCTCAGGGAGCAGAACTGAAGCCAGGCGGCCTGATCAAGCCCGAGGCGATTGCGGCCAATCAGTGGGTGATCGACCTCTTCCAGAAGGACAAGGTAATTCCGCCATCCGCCCCCAATGATGGGTTCCAGGAAATCATTGCAGCTTTCAAATCGGGCAAAACGGCGATGACGATCCACCACATCGGTTCATCGAAGGATCTCGTTGCTGCGCTGGGCGATAAGGTATCCGCGGTGCCCGTTCCGAAGTGTGGCAACGGTCAGTGGACGTCCTATGGCGACGAGTCTCTTGCGATCTTCTCCAGTTCCTCAGTCAAGGACGCAGCCTGGAAGTGGATTTCATTTCTCGCAGAGGGTGAGAACAACGTCGCTTTCAATAGCGCCACTGGCCAGATGACCGTGACCAAGAGCGGTTCGGCGAATTGGAAGCTTCACGAGCGCCGCTTCGTTGATGCGACGGTCCAATCGCTGCCGTTTGCGAAGGTACTGCCCCAAACCTCGAATGTTTCCGAATTCGTCAATAGCGCGTGGCAGACGAATATGCAGCAGGCGCTGACGGGGCAGGTAACCTCTCAGCAGATGATGGAGCAGCTGCAGGCGCTTTTCGCTGAGTAGTAGCCGCCACCTCCTTGCCCCGACAACTGTGTCGGGGCTTCTTCCCGGCAATGAAACGGACGCAGTATGTCTTTGTTAGCAACATCTTCCTCGCAGCGCCGCGCGATTTTCGACTGGCGCTCGGAACGGCTTCTTCCATATGTCCTGCTTGCGCCTGCATTTGTCGTGACGCTGGTCATTGTCTTTATGCCGATGGTGCAGGCGGTGTGGACGAGTTTCTACGATCTCATCCTTTTTAAACCGAATGCCAGCAAGTTTGTCGGTTTCGGAAACTATGTGAAGCTCTTCAACGATCCCGTTTTCTGGGCCGCACTCTGGAACACCCTGTTATGGATCGGTTTGACCGTACCGCTTCAGATGGGGCTCGGCCTTCTGACGGCTTTGCTCTTGAACCGGGAGTTTCCGTGGCGTGGTCTGGCGCGAGCGCTGATCATTATTCCCTGGGCCCTACCCAGCGTGGTGATCGCCCTGATGTGGCGTTGGATTTATGATCCCAATACAGGTGTGCTGAACGACATCCTCATCTATCTGTCGGTCGTCCAAGCGGCAGTTCCTTGGCTCGCCGATCCAAAGGTCGCGATCTATGCGATTATAGCAACGCTGACATGGCAAGGCTTCCCCTTTTTCGCGGTCATGATCCTCGCGGGGCTGCAAGGCATACCGAAGAGTCAGTACGAAGCTGCGTCGATCGACGGAGCGTCATCATGGAGGCAGTTCCTGCATATAACGTTGCCTGGGATCGCGCCGGTTCTTGCGACCGCAGGGCTGTTGCGCGTGATCTGGGTCGCGAATTCGATGGATGTCATCTTCGTGATGACCGGGGGTGGGCCGGGATATGCCACCTACACCCTGCCGCTCTATGCTTTCATAAAAGCTCGCCAAAATCTCGACTTCGGATACGGCACGTCCATTGCCGTTACCTTTACCATCCTTCTTGGCGCGTTCGTGGTTCTCTATCTCGCTCGCACCATGCGCGAGGTAGAAAGATGACACAGAAAAGCACGCTTCGCCGGATCCTCACAACAGATTTGCCTGTTCTTGCGATCGTCCTGTTCGCCATGGCACCGTTCGTGTGGATGATACTAACGTCACTCACGCCAACAGCCGTCCTTTCGGCTACCGGGGTCTCGCTGTCGCCCATGGGTTGGAGTATGGACAACTATGTTCGGCTCATCGAGCAGACGTCGTTTCTAAAAAACATGGGAGATAGCCTGATCATCGCCGGAGGCACGGTCGTCATCGGACTGATCGTTTCGGTCACCGCTGCCTATGCATTCTCGCGCTTTCGCTTCCGTGGGCGGAAACTATTGATGATGCAGTTCCTGCTAATCAACATGTTCCCGATGGTCCTGCTTATCCTGCCGCTTTTTGTGCTGATGCGCCGGTTCGGCATTCTCGACACGCATATTGGGCTTATTCTCGCGAATGCGACGGTCGCCATTCCGTTCGCGGTCTGGATGCTGACAAGCTATATCGCCGCGATCCCTAAAAGTCTCGATGAAGTGGCGATGACAGACGGATGTTCACGTCTGACGGCTCTCCGGAAGGTGGTTCTGCCTCTGACAATGCCGGGGATCATTTCGACCGGGATCTACATCTTCATCACTGCCTGGAATGAATATCTCTACGCGTTAACGCTTGGTGGCCGCAATGTTCGGCCTGTGACAGTCGCTATCCAGACGTTGATCGGTGAGTATCAAATCGAATGGGGCCTGCTTGCCGCAGGTGCCGTGGTCGGGGCCATGCCAGCAACAATTCTTTTCCTGCTCGTTCAGCGTCGGCTGATCGGCGGTCTGACGCAGGGCGCCGTGAAGGGCTGAGCGTCCTCGCAGAGGTCTTCGCGGCAATGGAATTTTATTCAATCATAAGGACACAAAGATGAACCCCATAGGGTTGATATCCATGCAGTATGCCCGCCCTTTCACGGCTGAGCATTTCCCGCTGTTCATGAAAATGCGCGATCATGGCTATGATTTCGTTGAGCTTCTTGTTCCAGAAATCGGTGAGCTCGCTATCACTGAGACAAAAAAGGCTCTCGACGATGCCGGAATTGGCGTTGTTCTCGCCGCTCGTGTCAATCTGCAGAGGAACCTGTCGTCCGCCGACGTGGATGCGCATCGTGCCGGTATCGATTATCTCAAATACACGGTCGATTGTGCTGCTGGTCTCGGCGCGACGGTGGTTGGGGGGCCATTGACAGGAAACCCGCTGGTCTTCGCAGGTCGTGCCCCACAGGTCGTGGAAGAAGCTGAGCGCCTTGCACGAAAAGATCGATGTGTCAGAGGGCTGAAGGAGGCGGGAGACTACGCGCAGAAGGCCGGCATTGTTCTGGCGGTGGAGCCCCTCAACCGTTTCGAGAGCGACGTGCTATGTACGACGCAGCAGGCGATGGAACTGCTTGATGCCGTCGATCATCCTGCTGTGAAGCTCATGCTCGACACCTTCCACATGCACATGGAAGAAAGTTCGCTATCAGAGGCCATCCGGCTCGCAGGGGATCGCCTTGTCCATTTCCAGGCGAACGAGAACCATCGTGGCTTCCCTGGGACGGGCTTGACGGACTGGGTCGACGTCTGCCGCGCCCTCCATGAGGTTGGTTACAAGGGGCCGATCTCGCTCGAACCTTTTCGTCGTACCGATGACCGTTTCGGTGTTCCGTTCGCCCAGTGGCGGGCGCCCCACGAAGACGAGAGCAATCGCCTGTCTGCCTCGTGCGCGTTCATGAAATCTCACCTCCTGCTGACGGAGTATCGTCGATGACTATAAAAATCGGTTGGATCGGCTGCGGCATTCACGCCACGCAGATGCTGCTTCCGCAGCTTGTTCGCCATGACGTCGAGCTTGTCGCGCTTTGCGATATCGACGGCGCGCGCCTTAAAGATGCTGGCCGGCAGTTCGGAGTGACCAATCTGGTCAGTGACGTTGCCGATCTGCTGAAGACGCCGGGCATCGACGCCGTTGGCATGGCGGTTGGCCCCGACCAGCACCTGGCTTTCGGAAAGATGGCTCTTGAGCGAGGCTTGCCTGTTTTCATGGAAAAGCCGCCGTCGGGTAGCGCTGCAGGCGCTCGTGAACTTTTG
This sequence comes from uncultured Agrobacterium sp., assembly GCA_913777615.1. Lineage (GTDB taxonomy): Bacteria > Pseudomonadota > Alphaproteobacteria > Rhizobiales > Rhizobiaceae > Agrobacterium. The sequence goes on from CAJYTK010000021.1 coordinate 221,218, forward strand.
GCTGCTTCGGAAAAATCCAAAAAACCGCTCCTTCTGGGCTTCATGAAACGGTACTCGATCGGTAATCGCATGGCCGCCAATATCGTCAAGTCGGGTCGTTTCGGCGATGTACTGGGATTGACTGGCTACTACATGACCGCACCGGGCTACTTCGTCGGTAACGTCGACTATACCGGCTTCTTCCTTCACCATTGTGTTCATTACATGGATCTCGTGTCTTTCCTGGTTTCCCCCGTCCGCTCGATTAACGCCCGCAAAGTCGAGAAGACACCGGGGCGCGTACTCTTCCATGTTGGCTTCGAATTCGAATGCGGGGCTATCGGGAATGTGGCGATGGGCACCATCCAATCGCGCGGCACGCCGGTCGAGCGCATTGAGCTCATGGGCGATCACCAGCGGATCGAAGTGGACGACGTGATCGATATCAAATGGCACCGCAACCCGCCGTTCAAGATCGATGATCTCGGTGCAACACTGAACGAGGATTGCGACACGCTGACATGGAAGCCGAATTTTACGGCAGCGGCCAATGAGGATCCCAAAGGCTACCATTCTCTGCTTGCAGATGTGGTTCCCGCCCTTGCTGGAGCAAGTACCCCCGCGCCGACGATCGTCGAGGGAGTTATCGCGATGGAGCGTCTGGAAACGCTTCGCCGTCAACTTGCGCTTTGATATACGTGGGGGAGTGTCGTTCCGAAGATCGGAGCGACCTCATTCAATGATAGTCTTTGCGTCGAGTAACAGGCTAGTGCCCGCTATTGATCTTTCGAATGCGGTGCGCTGCCTGATTTGGTAGATACACGAGAGGAAACAGCAAATGTTGGTCATCAAGCGTTTGGACATAGAGGACGCGCGCAGCCTGATTGCAGGAGCGCGAGCGAAAGCAACGGAAATTGGCGTGCCAATGTGTATCGCTGTTGTCGATGAATCCGGTCAGTTGATCGCATTTGAACGAATGGATGGGGGTAAGATAACCAGCACCATCATTGCCCAGGACAAAGCGTACACGGCGGCCGGCGCCAAGCGCACGACCGAGAGTTACGGCGCGGCAAGCCAGCCAGGCAACCCCGCCTATGGCATCAACTCTGCGATCGGTGGGCGCCTGGTGGTTGTAGGCGGTGGCCTGCCAGTGATCGTTAATGGCGAGGTCGTGGGCGGAATTGGCCTGAGTTCAGGCACGCCGGCCCAGGATACGCAATGTGCTCAGGCCGGCATTGACCACTTCCTGGCGTCCAGACTACAGGCGTAGGACAAGTCGCGGTGATGCTTCGCTTGTTGTTGGGCATTACCCGACTGGAACCACCGCAGCAGGCGGACTTGCTTGTCACCCAGCAAGCATCTTTGCCAGCATGAAGCCAGAGCCGGCTCCCGTTCCTGCACCCGGCCACGTCGCGGCCCCGCACATGTACAGGCCATCGATGGGGCTCTTGTAGCGCGAATAGCCTGCAACGGGGCGAAAGAGGAAGTTCTGGTCAAGATGATGCGAGCCGGACAAACTATCGCCGCCGATGAGATTAGGGTTTTCCGCCTGTAAATCGACGGGTGACCAGACCGAGCACCCTCGAATTTTAGACCGAAAGCCTGGCGCGTAGTTCTCAATGATCGAGATGACGCGCTCGGCATAGGCGTCTTTTACCGACGCCCAGTCCGTGGCGTTGATCTCGCCTGCAGCGTCGCCCTTGATCTCTGCCGGGAGCACGCGCACCTGTACCCACAGCACATGCTTGCCATCAGGCGCGCGGGTTGGATCAACCGCGGTAGGCTGACCGACGACGAGAGCCGGTTCTTGAGGCAGAAGACCAGAGATTGCTTCGTCGTAAACCTTCGTCATCATCGAAAGAGTGGGCGCTATGTGGACGTAGGCGTAGGTTTTCAGTTCTGGAGAGGCTATCCAGTCCGGCAAGCCGTCCAGCGTCAAATGGATCATCATTGCGCCTGGTCCAGACCGGTAGGACTTGATGCCTTCGGCGAATTTGGGCGGCAACCGACCGGTCTTTACGATTCCGTCGAAGAGAAGCTTGGGGTGAATGTTGGAGATGATGGCACGTTTCGCCGTAAGTCTGCGTCCATCTGCAAGTGTGACGACTTTCTTTGTGTTGCTGAAGATTTCCACAGAGGTGACAGGAGAATTGAGGAACACCTCGCCACCTTTGCTCTCCAGCAGGCTCACCATCGCCTTGATGATGATATCCGCGCCGCCTTCACCGATCACCATGCCGAAGGCCTGATCAGCCATCGTTTCCAGATAAGGAAAGAGTGCGCCACCGGAAGCATCTGGCGGGAAATCCAGATGGAGGCCCCACGTCGCCATGGTGACCTTCAGCTTCTCATTGTCAAAATGCCGATCGAGAAAACCGCGTGGCGAGGACAGTAGCAGGCGGAGCAGGTCGGTTAGCAGCGGAATGCCACCTGCTCGCCAGGCTTTCCAGATCGTCTTGACGCTGAGAAACGAAGGCATGGGTGCCCCAAGCAGTCCAAAGAGATGCGGAGCCTTGGCGCCGAACTCTGCCGACATGGCGGCGAAGCTTTCGGCATCTTTCGACGAAAGGGCAGCAATTGCCGCTTTATTGGCTGCAAGGTCAGTGCCAATGCCGAGATGGGTTCCGTCTGGAAAAACGCTGGCAAAGCACTTCGCGGCGGGGACGAACTTCAGACCATGCGTTGCGAGGTCTTGAGCGTAGGTTTGATGAAAAGCGGAGCCAGCGAACATCGAAAGGTTCATCGCTGCCAGATCGTGCCGGAAGCTAGGTTCGATCACTTCCTGCGTCTTCACCGCACCGCCGGCAGTGGCCTTTGCCTCGACTACTGCGACCTTCCAGCCCCTCGCGGCCAGATGAACCGCCGCTGCCAGCCCGTTGTGACCTGCTCCCAGAACCACCGCATCGAATTCAGCCATCTCATTCCACCAGTATTATGATTTTATTTCTGTATGCATACATTTTCTCGATAATGCATCAAGCTTAAAATAAATTGCCTATGTGAGAGCTCGATGGTTTGCGATCAGCGCGGCGTTTTATGTTGCGAACCGCTCGGCCCAACAAGCCTTTGCATAGCTGTACTATCCAGAAGTACCAGCAGAAACGCGACTGGCGGCGTGCCGGAAGTGCCGCCAAGAAATATTCCCTTTCATATTATTTTCTAAAAATGGATGACGTGGCTCTTGTCAAAATCCTGATTTTAATTTTAAGTTTAAAACAATAACTAATCCGGGAAACACCGGAAGTCCTTCAAGGGGAACTTTAGGAGTCCAAAATGACTGACATGACGCGTCGTGGCGTACTGGGACTAGGTGCGGCTACCGTTCTGACCGGCATCCTTGCCGGGCGCATCCCGGTTCAAGCTGCGCAAACAAACACTCTGACGATTGCCTTCAATTCTAACCTGCCATCCTTTGACGGGACAGTTGGGCTTTCCGGCGTTAACCCCGCCATCCAGGCGATCTACCGCTCCATTTACGATCAATATATTGGCCAGAAGCCGGATCTTTCCTTCGAGCCCGGTTTACTGACCGACTGGGGCTGGAACGACGACAAGACCAAGGTCTGGATGGATGTGCGCGAGGGAGTGAAGTGGCATGATGGCTCGGACTTCACCCCAGAAGATATAGTTTGGTCCCTGACCCGCGCCGGCAAGCCAGACAGCGGCAATCCTGTCGCGAGCGTCTGGGCCAGCATCGGTAACTACAAGGTCGAAGGCAAGCGGATCACAGCCGATGTTCTCAACTTCGATCCGACCATATTCAAGTGGATGGCGTTCCTGACCGGCTATGTGTTGCCCAAGGCCTATTACGAAAAGGTCGGGGCAGAAGGCTTCGAAAAGAAACCTATCGGCACGGGGCCATACTTGTTTGACGCCTATGAGGGCAATTCTTTCCTGCGCCTCAAAGCCAACCCGAACTACTGGGGCGGCAAGCCTGCGTTCGAAACCGTCATTTTCAAATTCGTCACAGATCCGACGAGCCGTGTAGCCGAAATCGAATCCGGCTCCTCCGATGTCACGCTCGAAATTCCCTATGAAGAATTCGACCGACTGAAGGCGAAGAAGGGCCTTGCTGGCGTCTCTTCGCCGATCTCCGATATCGGCATGATCTTTATTACCAATGTCGAGCCGATGCTGGACAAGAACGTCCGGCTTGCAGCTCATCACGCCATCGACAAGGCTAGTATCGTCAAGAAGCTTCTGCGTGGCTACGGCGTTCCGATCGACACACTGGAAGCTCCAGAATACGAAGCTTACGACGCCTCTATCAAGGTGGCCTACGACCCGGAGAAGTCTGCTGAGCTTCTCAAGGCTTCCGGCTACTCCAAGGAAAAACCGGTCAAGTTCAAGATCCAGACCACACGCGGCCTGAAGCCCAAGGATTACGAGATGATCCAGGCGATCGTCGGCATGTGGCGCAAGGTCGGCATCGAGGCTGAGATCGAAGTCTATGAGGTGGCGAAGCACTTTGAGCTGCGCGCCGGTCACAAGCTCGCGCCTGCCGCTTTCTACAATTGGGGCAACGCGATCGGCGACCCCACGACATCGACTGGCTTTGCCATGTTCTCCAAGTCACCACACTCAGCCTGGAAGAGTGACGATGTCGACGCCCTGATCGGACCGCTTTGGGGCGAGAAGGACGAGGCCAAGCGTATCGCCGGTTGGAAGGCCGCTGACAAGTATATTGCCGAGCAAGGTTACGTCATTCCGCTTTTGCAATATATGCAGCCCGTCGTCTTCAAGTCTTCGCTGAAGGTGACGCCGAACGTTTCGAGCGCGCTGCAGCCAACGCTGGTCTCCAAGGCCTGACGAGAGAGAGCAGCGTCGCGTCTCGTTCGTCGTGGCGCTGCTCACCCCTGTTCGCAGAACCGCGCGTCTGGCAGCCGCCGACGATGACGGCAACAGGAATGTTTGACAATGACCATCTTCGATCTTCTCAATCGTCTCGTGATGGCGGTGCTGACGCTTATGGGTGTTGCCGTCATCGTATTCTGTCTGCTGCGCATCGTTCCAGGCGACCCCATCGCCATGATGATTTCGCCAAGTGCGACCCCCGCCGATATTGCGGCATTGCGCGCCCATTACGGTCTTGATCTTGGCCTGCCACAGCAATTCGTCATCTGGTTTGGTGATGTCTTGAAGGGCGACTTCGGCACGTCGATTTCGCAACGTCGCGATGTCATGGAATTAATCGGTGGTCGCTTGCCGGCAACGCTGGAGCTTGCGTTTGCCGCACTCGTTTTCGGCGTGCTCGCTGGTGGCATGATTGCTGTACTCGGCGCGCTTGCGCGAGGCACAAAGCTTGATCCTGCGCTGGATTTTATCAATGGGCTGTTTCTTGCTGTGCCAGATTTCGTCTGGGCGTTGGCGCTCGTTCTCTTGTTGGGCGTGTTTTGGCCGGTCTTTCCTTTGTCTGGACGCATCGATCCGGGACTGACGACGGACTTCCACACGGATTTCTATCTGATCGAGAGCCTCGTTACATTCAAGTTCGCGGCTTTCGCGGACGTCCTCGGCCATATGGTGATGCCCATGCTGGCGCTCGGCCTGCCCTTAGCGGCCATTGTCGTTCGCACGCTGAAGGAAGCGCTCGCAGAGGCAATGGTCCAGGATTACGTCCTGCTGGCGCGACTGAAGGGCATGTCGCCATTGCGGCTCGTGCTTCAGGAGGCGCTGCGCAATGCCGTGGGACCAACGCTAACCCTCACCGGCGTGCAGTTCACCTTCATGATCGGGGGCACGGTTATCGTCGAGCGCATCTTTTCCTATCCCGGTCTTGGCAACATGGCGATCGACGCGGTCATCAACCGCGATCTACCGCTGATCCAGGGCATCGTGCTGACCTTCGGCGCCATCTTCATTCTGTTGAATATTCTGGTCGATCTCATTGCAGCATGGCTGAACCCGAGGAGCGCCGCCCATGGCTGAGATGTCCAAGATCGTGACTGATATGGAAACGCCTTTCCGCTTGTGGAGCCTGCCGATGAAGACGATCAAACCGCTTTTGCGAGAGCCGCGGGTGGTGGTTGCCGGCGGCTTCCTCCTCATCCTGCTGCTCATCGCTGTCTTTGCGCCCTACATCGCACCCAAAGACCTGCTCGAGCAGGATTTGATGCTGGGCAACATGCCACCTGTGACCTATCCAGGGGCAGAGCCTGGCTACTATCTCGGCACCGATGATCTTGGCCGTGACGTTCTTTCCCGTGTGCTCTACGGGTCAAGGATCGCGCTGACCGTTGCATTCGTAGCTGCCAGTCTGTCTGCCATCATAGGAACGCTGCTCGGCCTTGCTGCCGGTTGGTATGGCGGGTGGGCGGATCGCATCATCTCGCGCCTTGTCGATATCTGGATGGCCTTTCCGCCGGTCCTTCTTTCCGTGTTGCTGGTGGCAGTCATGGGCTCGGGCCTTCACTCGGTCATCGCCGCGATCGTCATCATCGACTGGACGCGCTTCTGTCGTGTCGTGCGAACCGAAACCATGGCGCAGGCACGCCTTGATTATGTGATGGCCGCTCAGACGATCGGTTTTTCCCGCAGCCATATTTTATGGCGTGAGATTTTGCCGAATGTGGCGCCCGTCCTCATTGCTCTTGTCAGCCTTGAAATGGGCATTGCCGTCATCGTCGAAGCAATCCTTTCCTTTGTTGGCCTGTCGCTTTCTTCGGACATTCCAACATGGGGTGGCATGATCGCCCAGGGCCGCCAGATGATCCACCAGGGTTGGTGGGTATTCGTTTTTCCTCTTGTCGCGCTCTTTGCCACCGTTCTCGCTTTCAACCAGCTGGGCAACGGTTTGCGCAAGGCGCTTGATCCGGTGATGCGCCGATGACCCAGTCGCTTGTTGCTATTAAAGGCCTAAACGCCATCTCCACCCGTGACGCTGGCGCGCCTGTGCTGCGTGATGTTTCGCTCACCCTCAAAAAGGGTGAGGTGCGCGGTCTCGTGGGTGAATCCGGTGCTGGCAAATCCACGATTGCCAAAGCGCTGCTTGGCATTTTGCCATCCACCGTCAAGGTCACCGGCGGCTTCATCCGCTTCGAGGGGCGTGACCTTCTTGCCATGGCGCGCCGCGAACTCGCCGATATCATGGGTCGCGACATCACGCTGATCCCGCAAGACCCGCAAACGGCACTCAATCCGGCGCGGCGGATCGAAGCACAACTGACCGACGGGCTAAGGCTGAGGCTTGGTATGGGCAAGACGGATGCCCATCAGCGCGCACTTCAGCTTCTCGATGAAGTACAAATCCGTGATCCAAAGCGGGTGCTGGAGGCCTATCCGCATGAACTGTCCGGGGGCATGCGCCAGCGCATTCTGATCGCTTCGGCCTTTGCGTTGAACCCCAAGCTCGTTGTCGCCGACGAGCCAACGACCGCGCTTGACGTCACCGTTCAAAAGGAAATCCTGCGCCTCATTCGTCGTATGCAGGAAGCTCATGGAACAGCAGTGATTTTTGTGACCCATGACCTGGGTGTCGTCGCCAAAATCTGTGACAGCGTGACACTCCTCTATGCCGGCAAGGTGATCGAAGATGGTTCGACCCGAGATCTGCTGATGGCACCGAAGCACGCCTACACCCGTGCACTGATCGCTGCAGGTCCACGCTACGATCGACCCAATGCAGGGCTTGAGCCTGTGCCCGAAGCTGTATTCCGTCAACTGCGCGCTGAAATCGGCATCGCCGAAAGGAGCATCAGATGAGCGATCTTCTCTTTGAAGCCAAAGGCGTCGAAGTGACATATGGCGCGAGCAAGGGGCTTTTCGGTCGAGGCCGGACGGGCGTTCGTGTCCTGCACGGCGTGGACTTGTCGATCAGGCGTGGCGAGACGGTTGGCATTGTCGGGGAGTCTGGCTCAGGCAAGACGACGCTTGGTCGCGCGCTTCTGAAACTGGTGCCGCTGTCGGCCGGCATCATTCGTTTCGACGACCATGACATCACCCACGTTTCCCCGGAGACGATGCGGCCGTTGCGCCGACGTATGCAGATGATCTTCCAGGATCCGATGGCATCTCTCAATCCGCGTCATACAATTCGGCGGATTCTCACCGAGCCGCTTTTTCTGCACGGCCTTGCGAGTGACCGTCGTGACGCGGAGCGACAGGTGCGTGCCGTGCTCGAACGCGTGGCGCTGCCCGCCGTTGCATTGGATCGCGCGCCGGATGAGTTATCCGGTGGTCAGCGTCAGCGTGTCGGTATTGCCCGCGCAGTGCTCATGAAACCGGATTTCGTGCTCGCCGATGAGGTCGTGTCCGGTCTCGACGTTTCGACGCAGGCGCAGGTGTTGAACCTGCTGAAAGAGCTATCGCAGGAGATGGGGCTCGCCATGGCCTTTATCAGCCACGACCTGTCGGTCATCCGCGCGATATGCGACCGCGTGACGGTCATGCGCTTCGGCGAAGTTGTGGAGGAGGGGACATGTGGAGCTGTGTTCGACGCTCCGAAAACGCCCTACACGCGCTTGTTGCTTGACGCCATCCCGCTTCCCGAAATCGACGATGCGTGGCTGACACGGCCGGTGCCGGCGCTTGAGCCAGCCGCGTGAGGGCTCGCACTCCAACTAGGACACAGGCTAAAAGGAGATCTGTCATGACAGCTTCCACCCAAAAGGGCCTACCAGGCCTCGTTGGCCACGACCATACCGGACTGACGGTCCCCAACCTCGATGAGGCCATCGACTTCTTCGACCGGGTGCTTGGCTGCATCCACGTGCTCACTTTCGGCCCGATCGGCGATCCGGAAGGGAGCTTCATGACCGCAGCACTCGGCGTTCATCCGCGAGCGCGTATCGAGCGCGCAGCAATGATCCGCTGTGGCAACGGTTCAAATCTTGAACTCTTCGAATATTCCGCACCCGATCAACGGGATCTGAAGCAGAAGAACAGCGACATCGGCGCTTTCCACATTGCCTTTTATGTCCAAGACATTGCTGCCGCCAAGGCGTATTTGGACGAGATGGGCGTGGAGACCAGGCTCGGCCCTTTGCCTATTCAAGATGGCCCTATTGCAGGCCAATCCATTCTCTATTTCCAGGCGCCCTGGGGTCTGCAGTTTGAGGCGATTAGTTACCCGAACGGCATGGCCTATGAGAGTATAAGCCCGGTCCGGCTGTGGAATCCTCAACTGCCCGTCGATTGATTTGAATGACCGATCGAGCGCAGTAGCGGCGGTAACGTGTGGTGAGGTGTCTCAGCGATTGGCAAGCACCCGCACTGAGCTGCTTCGTCGCAAAAAAGGTCAAGTCGTTCTCCAACACTTCCTCCGCACCAGATGCGACGGGTCCAGTGGCCAGTCACTATACAATGAACTTGGCGACGGCATGCAACTTTGGGTCTCAGCCAAGCGGCAAGCCTTTCCGGACTGATCCCAGTTCTAAGGCATCGGAATTACTCCTGACATGGCGTTCGAGATGACAGGCAATAATGTTGCAAGCGGAAATGACGCACTCCTGGCACGGGCTATGACGCTCGCAGGTTGAAGGACGGCTCCTGACGCGGCCTACGTAATTTCTGCTACGGTTTCCTTGGCCGTGTTCGAGGAAAAGCTCAGCGGAAGGCAGGCTGATGCGGATGGGTGCGCCAATGCGTATAACGTAGGGCGAGTGGCTTTGCGTCCGTCTGAAGGTTAGTGGAGGCCTCTCATTTTTTATGTATCGAAGAGGCAGGGCTTTCAATCGGATTCCCGAACAGATCAACAGGTACAGGCTCAGGCAAACTCTTTTGCGTCGTCAGCCGGCCACCGAACGTTCGTGAACTGTTTGCTCGTCCAGCCCACAGCGCGAACTCGACCTTCTCTCCGGCTTTTATGTCACGGTCTGCGATGAAATATCCTCGGTGATCAGGGGCGGTGTCATGTCCGGCTTTTTCATTCTCGAACAAGCAAACCTCTCCCGGCTTGGGCTTGTAAGCCATTCGATGTCCTCACTTTCCATGCGCTGGCCATTTATCTTGATAGGCATCTGTCGACGACATATGGGATGCGCCAACCTTAGGAACCAAGATAAACGGGTTCGGCTAAGTCGCAGCGGTTGGCAGCCAGATTGCCGAAGTCTCGTCGCCATATGCTGTGGCGGTTCCGCCTAGCACACATGTTCCAACCCAGGCACACACGACTGCGTCCAGGCAATCCTCGTAAGCTTTCAGTTCATGGCCTCGCGAGGACGGGTCGGGCAGGGGCAAAGCGGATGCCACGCCCTTGATGCGACCCTCCAGCAAGTTGACTATGTCTGACCAGACGCTCAAAAGCTTGTGCCGACGGTCTACAAGGCTTTCTTCCGGCCAGTACTTGCGGGACTTCGCGTGCTTGTAAGGGAGCCTTCTGTCCGCTTTTGCCAGTTCGATTAACGCCGGATGTGGATAGACTTCGATAAGCGCAGGAAAAGACGCGCCAGATGTCAGAAGTGGATAGCCGTATCGCGCGAACCCCATGGTCAAGTCGTCACTGAGCTGGCCTGGTCGGCTCTGGCTTGGCGTATGGGTACCAGCGTGTCTCGATCCATAGAGTGAAGAAATCGCATTATCGGAAACGCGTCGCCCCATAATGGGGTTAGTCGACAAAGGCATGTCTACGGCGACAACACCGACAGGCGTGGCGATGAGTTCAGCCGTCTTTGACAGGAGAGCATGTGGATCAGGCGTCGAACCACGATGTCTGCCGTCTACCAGCTCCTGATCAGAAATGAACGCGTGATAAGACGCTGCAACTCGAACAAGTCGCCAATTAACGCCGTCACGTTCAACCAGAGCTACGCCACTTGGTTCTGTGAATGTCCATGCTGCATCAATGCCGAGAACTGCTGTCATAGAGAGTTGCTATCGCACGATCACACTGCTTGCGCCATCTCAACCGTCTCGTTTGCCACATATTGAGCTTTATCCAGCAAGCTCAGGAGCTGATCCAAGCTGTATGGCTTTGGCATGAAGACCCACTCTGGCGCGACGTCGGCGCTTACATCACGACCCGAAACGACAATGACCTGCGTTCGCGGACACACGCCTGACACCATGCTCGCGAGGTCGAGGCCGGTGAGGTGTCCTGGCATGTCGACGTCAGTGACCAATGCATCAAAGGATGGATTACGTCCGATCGCCGCGACAGCTTCAAGAACGTTCGCGGCCTCCACGACAGTGTACCCGTCGTCCCGGAGCGCCTCAACCAACATCAATCTGATCAAAAGATCGTCTTCTACGACGAGCACGGTACGCTGGGACATGTGTGGCTCCAATGGCTATCGGTTACTCAACTTGTCCACGCCCGTTTCGATCATCCCTGCTAACCAGTATTTGCGAACATATTTAATTAAATCTGAATGACCGGGCGTGCACTTGAAAGCTCATGCGTCCGCCATCACATGAACGTAGCAAGAACATTCATAGGAGCCGTCATGACGACGTCTGGTGAAAAGCAACTTTCGAAGACCGCGATCCGCACCTTGTCGGCGATCCACCAGTATCGCTACCAGCGGCGTTCTGGTCGTGTTTGGCTGGTGGGCGACAACCGTATATCGACCTCAACGGTTGCCAACCTTGAACGAGGAGCTTTCGTTAGAGAGATCGCCTCGAATGGGGTTCCTCGCCTCGTCCTTACCGATGGAGGCAAACGCCTTGTTGCCGGTCGCGGTGAGTAGCGGTTCAGGTATTTCAACACCGAATGGGCACTCTGCTCCCGCCGCAGTCGTGTGCGCTGGCAAGGAGCGTTTCAGGTCTGTTGCGCTTGGCGGCGGCCGCAGTGTGGTCCACCGGGCGATCAAGGCGCAATTTTTGATAGTGCTCACTTTAAAAGATACCCAAACGTATCAATACTAACGCCAGCGATACGTTTGGAGATCATGCGTTAATGAAGTCCGAAACCTTGGTGGAAATCGGCGATCTTTTGAGGGCACTTCGGAAGGGCCTCGATTTGACGCAGGAAGAGGTCGCCGAGTTGGCTGGCATATCGCGCCCGCGCTATCGCGAGATTGAGACCGGAACTAGCGCTGCCCGCGCGCGACCACCTTGGTGAATATCGCGCGTGCAATTAGTCTGGAGCTGATCTTCGTCCCGCAGTCAATGGTGCCGGCTGTCAATGCGCTGCTTCAGCCCCATGGCAGCGACGAGGATCTGCCTGCCTTCGTTCCCAGTTCCGATGGTGATGCCGATGCTTGATCTGGATTTCGGTTCAAGGCTTCATCTCGGCGCTTGAGGTGGTGCGAAAAGAGCGGAGGTTGGATGCTATCTCGATAGCCGCCGTTCGTCGTCGATCAAGGATAGGCGATTTGGGAGCGACGTTCCCAATGTCCATAGCACGATGTTGAGGTCAGCGTCGGTCATGCCGGGAGCAAAACTCCTGACGATCAGGCCGTGAAACCCGGCGTGTTTCAGATCGCAGGCAAGCTGCTGCGTTCGCGCTTCACCGCGCAGGTTCATCTCGTCTCGCCAAGTCGTGTTACTCAGCTCTTGAGGGGTGATCTGGTGTTTTTCGACAAGGTTTGGGTCACGCGTATCGAACACCGGCTCGAAATCCGCGTCATAGGGTACAAGCGTGGTAGGTTGCAAACTTCCCGCCTGATTTGCTTCTCTGAGCGCCGTCATGATGGTCAGTGACGTGTAAAGTGCCGGCATTCCCTTAGGATTAAATCGGCCGCCATAAAGTTCGGCGCCTCGTCCAGAAAGTAGCTCACGGGCGTAGAGCAGATTGAGCGCTCTGTAGAGCTTGCCTTTGTAGTGCATTGGAACGGTCAGGCATGGACGCCGGCATCAATGGCATCGATATAATCGAGCACTTCATCAGCCCGACCGTTTTCGCACGAGTTGCATTGCGGTGTGGCCGGAAAAGCCTGAAAGCGGCTCTGAGCGATACCATGCATAGGCAATCAGCGCAGATCCAAACCGAGGCTCGACCTTATTGACGACCTCGATCATTTCACGAAGGCGCCTCTGGGTCTTGTCGGATTTGATCCGCTCTTTGCGCTGGACGGCGTCTTTGCCGAGGCCCGCACTACGCGCGATGTCCTCGATTGTGGTGTGAAGAACGTCAGCGATCTTGTTGGGCGTAAACAAGCCATCATCAGCGTACTTTGTCAGAGCCATTATCAAAACCTTCCGCGTTTGACGATATTATGACGCGATAGCGTCACTTGATATGGCAATCAAGTGATGGCGCAGTGATATGGTTCGCTCAGGAGACCTCCAGATGACAGCCGACCGGATCGATGTCATGCTCATTAATGAGGAATAATTGGCTTGTTCTCGAAGCGAATTCTAAAGTTTCGGCGCTGGAAGTCCTCCCGAAAACAGACGAAGACAAGTTCGAGATCATGGGACGCGTCGTGTCTGCCCAGAAGGCTGAACGATGCGATGATGACGCCGTTATATCCACGGGTAATGCGAAACGCTGCGTTGCGCATCACAATCGCATCAGGATCTGCACGGTCCTCGCGACGCTCATAGATGACCCAGAAGCGGGCGGCTTTCCAGGTCACTTCCAGTAGTTCTCTGACTTTAGCGAGGAATTCTTCGGCGCTCATGGAGGGTCCCCACGGCAGCGGCGTCTCGCCGGTATCGTCCGCGACACTCAAATAGCCGTCGTATTCAATGCCAGAATTAAGCAGTTGCTCGATCCTGGAAAATGCGTTGTCTTCAGAAATTGTCGTCTTGAACAGGATTGCCATAACCGGCCGTCTCATCGATATCGGTCCGTTGCGGGTAGAACATCCATACGAAGAATACCAGTGCTTTGCGCTTCCTTTAAAAGAGCGAAGTTTATCGGACACCGAAGGCACGCTTGCTTGGCGAAGCGATTGGTGGACTTTTGTCGACGACTACGAGGGCGTTAGACCAGCGTCTGGTCAGACTTCGAGTTGTCACCCGATGCGTTGATTTGAGCTATTTGCGAGCGAAGCTTGTTTGTATCGGTCGCCAGGAATGTCGTGATCAGCGGTCAATTTTCCACGTCCGGTGGGCGACCATGTCAATTTGCTGACCCTCTGCCGGTTTGCAGTCTCGCGGTTTAGAGTTCATGTGATAATAGATGGTGCTGAAAGTCACCACTCTATCGATCTGTGTGTAAAAGTCGGGAGAGGTGGCGTCCAACCCTTGCAGCAGGATAGCTCATGCGCATCTTTCTTGTTCGTCACGGCGAATCTCTGGGTAATCTGGACGAGCGAGCTTACAGTCAGTTTGGCGATCACAATGTCCCGTTGACCCAGTGGGGATATCGTCAAGCGCGTGAAGCTGGATCTGTGATCGCAGCCTATCTTGCAGGACTGGCCGAACCGGGGTCAGTGACGCTTCGCGTATGGTACTCACCGTTCATGCGCACGCGCCAAAGCAAGGACGCTCTACTGGACGTCTTGCCTGTCGGGAGCATCGAAAAGGTCCGCGAGGATTATCTCCTGCGGGAGCAGGATTTCGGGCTCTTCACAGAAATCTATGACCATGCTGAGCGCAAGCAGAAGTTTCCCGACGAATTCGAGAAATGGGCGAGGCTACGCAGTAATAATGGCAAGTTCTATGCCCGGCCGCCCGATGGCGAAAGCCGTGCCGATGTCGCGCAGCGGACGCGCCTGTTCCTGCAGACCATCATGCATGAGGCGCGTCACGGCCACGACACTGTAGTGATCGTCGGCCACGGTGTTACCAACCGTGCCTTCGAGATGAGTTTTCTTCAGCATCCGGTTGACTGGTTTGAACGATCCGTCAATCCAGGTAATTCGGACATTACGCTGATCGAGGGGACGCGCGAGATCGGATACACCTCCAAGCTGCTCCATCAGGCGAGTGATCGTCAGCCTGGCCAGAACGAACTGCGAGAGGTATATGGCGCGCAAGTAACGATCAAGCCAGGACCTAAGTTGTAGAAGAGCTTCCTTGACTGCTTCAGGTCGCAGATCGTCACTTCAGGGAAGGGGTGCAGTGAACGTAACCGTAATTTTCAGGGGTGGGACGGACGCGCAGGGATCGTTCAGAAATCGTGGGGTCTCCTGTCACCTCATCAAAATGGTCTGAACAATGAAACACATTTAGTGACCCCTTCGATGGTATAATAAAACTGATAATCTCTCTAATCGTCCCTGTTTAATGGGTCTATTGTCGAATTCTCGTTGGTAGTTGAATGCGGTCGCGAGGGCATGGTTAACGAAACCTAGCATTTGCAGGCTGAAAGTTGCCGACATGATCTGGTGCCTGGGCCTTAGCGGCCGTTTTCGAGACGGGACCAGTCGAAAAAGATGCACGAAAGTAATACCATTTCATAAGTCGGTTTTACAGGAATTTGACATGTCAACAACTGTCACGGCCAAAGGGCAGGTCACCATTCCAAAAGCCGTACGCGAGCTTTTAGGGATTTTACCTGGAAGCTCGGTCGATTTTGTTCGGGCCCCCGATGGGAAGATAGTTCTCGTCAGAGCTGAGAAAAAACATCCACTCACTCGTTTCGCCAAGCTGCGCGGCCATGCTGGTGAAGGTCTGAGTACCGACGCCATCCTGGCTCTGACCCGTGGTGACGAGTGACGTTTGTCGATACAAATGACGTGCCCCCGTTAAATTAGGCCATTTAGAACTGGAATTTTCCACTTATGTTTCCTTGTGGAAAGAAGAGGAGAATTCGATGAAGGCCTCGAAGTTTTCGGAAGCGCAGATCGCGTTTGTTTTGAAGCAGGCAGAGGATGGAGCACCAATCGGCGAGGTCTGCCGCAAGGCGGGAATTTCGGACGCGACGTTTTACAATTGGCGCAAAAAATACTCAGGTCTGATGCCCTCGGAGATGAAGCGGCTACGACAGCTTGAGGAGGAGAATGCCAAGCTGAAGCGGATTGTTGCCGACCTGTCGCTGGACAAGGCCCTGCTGCAGGATGTGCTTTCAAA
>CAJYTK010000022.1 GCA_913777615.1 uncultured Agrobacterium sp.
CCCGAAGGGCCGGTCATCTTTCCGCGAGGCTCAAAGGCGATCGGCTCGACCGTACCTTTGGGTATGCCCTTCGCCAATCGCCTTTGCCCTGACGAAAACCTGCTCCGGCAGAACGTTTCTATTTAACGAGGAAACGCTCTAGAGCATCTCAGGCG
Source organism: uncultured Agrobacterium sp. (assembly GCA_913777615.1). Classification (GTDB taxonomy): domain Bacteria; phylum Pseudomonadota; class Alphaproteobacteria; order Rhizobiales; family Rhizobiaceae; genus Agrobacterium. The sequence goes on from CAJYTK010000022.1 coordinate 156, forward strand.
AGTTCGTGATCGCCTGAAAAGCCCTATGATTCATCCAAATCGATCAGACCCCGCTTGCCGGAATGCCCGTGCGTTGCACCTTGCGCGGCGCGGTCAGTTCCTTCCAGGTGGAAAGCGCTTTCGCCGTAGCCGTCAGTGGTGGGCGCGAAACAAAGCGGCCATGGCCTTCGCGGCTTTTCATTGCCCCCTCTTCGACGGCAACATGACCGCGCGTCAAGGTAAAGCGTGGCAGGCCCATCACCTCTTTGCCCTCGAACACATTGTAATCGATGGCCGATTGCTGGCTTGCAGCGGTGATCGTCTTCCCACGCTTCGGGTCCCACACGACGAGATCGGCATCCGCCCCGATGAGGATTGCCCCCTTCTTCGGATAGATGTTGAGGATCTTGGCGATGTTTGTGGAGGTGACGGCAACGAACTCGTTCATGGTCAGGCGGCCGGTGCCGACGCCATAGTTCCACAGCATTGGCAACCGGTCTTCCAGCCCGCCGGTGCCGTTGGGGATCTTGCGGAAATCTCCCAGTCCAGTGCGCTTCTGCTCTGTGGTGAAAGCGCAATGGTCCGTCGCCACGCACTGGAGCGAGCCAGCGGCGAGGCCTGCCCAGAGACTGTCCTGATGCGCCTTGCTGCGGAAGGGCGGAGACATGACGCGGCGGGCGGCATGGTCCCAGTCCTTGGCGAAATACTCGCTCTCATCCAGCGTCAGATGCTGGATCAGCGGCTCGCCATAGACACGCATGCCCTTCTGCCGTGCGCGGCGAATGGCCTCGTGGCTCTGTTCGCAGGAGGTGTGGACGATATAGACCGGGCAGCCTGCCATATCGGCAATCATGATGGCGCGGTTGGTGGCTTCACCCTCCACTTCCGGCGGGCGGGAATAGGCATGCGCCTCCGGTCCGTCATTGCCTTCCGCCATCAGTTTTGCCTGCATCTGCGCCACCACATCGCCATTCTCGGCATGGACAAGCGGAAGTGCGCCCAGTTCGGCGCAACGCTGGAAGGAGGAAAACATCTCGTCATCATCCACCATTAAGGCGCCCTTATAGGCCATGAAATGCTTGAAGGTATTGATGCCCTTGTCGCGGACGATGGTCTCCATCTCGTTGAAGACCTGTTCGCCCCACCAGGTGATCGCCATGTGGAAAGAATAATCGCAGGCCGCACGCGATGTCTTGTTGTCCCACATGATCAGGGCTTCGAGCATGGACTGGCCGGGATTGGGAAGAGCGAAATCCACCACCATTGTCGTGCCGCCGGCGAGTGCTGCGCGCGTGCCGCTGTCGAAATCGTCCGCCGAGTAGGTGCCCATGAAAGGCATTTCCAGGTGCGTATGCGGATCGATGCCGCCCGGCATGACGTAGCATCCCGTTGCATCCAGTTCTTCGCCACCCTTAAGCTCCGGCCCGATTTCGGTAATCACACCGTTTTCGATGCGGATATCGGCCTTATAGGCGAGATCGGCGGTTACGATCGTGCCGTTCTTGATGATGGTCATGATTGCTCCCCTTATTACGACGCACGGCTGCTACTTTATTCCACGAGCCCGGCTGTCTCTATCACGGCATGGAACAGCACGTCGCAACCGGCCGCGGCCCATTCCTTTGAAATCTCTTCAGCTTCATTGTGGGAAAGACCGCCGACGCAGGGGCACATGATCATGGTTGCAGGCGCCACCTTCGCCGCCCAGCAGGCATCATGCCCGGCGCCGGAGATGATGTCTCTATGCGAATAGCCGAGCTTTTCCGCCGAACGACGCACCCTGTCCACGAGAGTGGGATCGAAGGTGATGGGGTCGAAATGGCCCACAGCTTCGACCGAGCAGCCGACGCCCATCGCTTCGCATATGCTCGCCGCTTCCGCCTCGATGCGGTCGCGCATATGGTTCAGCTTGGCGAGATCGGGGGTACGGATATCGACTGTGAAGACGACCTTGCCGGGCAGGACATTGCGAGAATTGGGAGAGAAGATCACCTGACCGACGCCACCGACCGCATCAGGCTGGCTCTCCATCGCGACGGTCTGCACCATCTCGATAATCCGTGACATCGCCAGTCCTGCATTGACGCGCATGGTCATCGGCGTGGAGCCAGTATGCGCCTCCTTGCCCGTCAGGGTAAACTCAAGCCACCACAGACCCTGGCAATGGGTGACGACGCCAATCGTCTTGTCCTCGGCTTCGAGGATAGGCCCCTGCTCGATGTGGTATTCGAGATAGGCGTGCATCTTGCGCGCGCCCACTTCTTCCTCGCCCAGCCAGCCGATCCGCTCCAGCTCCTCGCCATAGGTCTTGCCCTCGGTATCCTTGCGCGAATAGGCATGTTCCAGCGTGTGGACGCCAGCGAAAACGCCGGAGGCGAGCATGGCTGGCGCAAAGCGCGCCCCTTCCTCATTCGCCCAATTGGTCACGACGATCGGGTGCTTCGTGCGGATGCCGAGATCGTTCATGGTGCGCACGACCTCCAGACCCGCCAGCACGCCCAGAACGCCATCGAACTTGCCACCGGTCGGCTGGGTGTCGAGGTGGGATCCGACATAGACCGGCAAGGCGTGGGGGTCTTCGCCAGCGCGGGTGGCGAACATCGTTCCCATCTTATCGACACCCATGGTGAGACCTGCGGCCTCGCACCACGACTGGAACAGGGCGCGGCCCTCGGCATCTTCATCGGTTAGCGTCTGGCGGTTGTTGCCGCCAGCAATGCCGGGACCGACCTTCGCCATGTCCATCAACATGTCCCAGAGCCTGTCGGCATTCACGCGCATGTTTTCGCCGGGCGCAGCCATAGCGTTTTCCTTCCAGTCGTGTTCGCCAGCAGTGGTTCTTCGTCACACTGCTGGACGTCGTTCCCGTCCTTAGCCTCCGGTATGGAACGCTTACCGCTCTCATCCGAAACCTTTTCTTGTTCATCTGCATCCCACGAAAAATCGTGATTCGCCAACCTGTAAACAAAGATCGATCTTTAATGGCTAAGCCTCGACCTAAACCGGCGGACGACAGAACGCACCGGTCCCGTCTTTATATTTTCCTTATGTCGGCGCTCCATCTTCCCAATCGAAATCTGACGGCCTGAAGGATCATCATGCGCTCCTGACATAACAGGAGAACCCTATGCCCGATGTCCTTTTTCTGGCGCTCGGCTTCGGCACGCTGATCGTGCTGGCGCTTTACGCGCGCGCCCTCAACCGGTTTTGAGAGGCGCCGCCATGCTGGAACCCATCTTCGGCCTCGTCGTGGCAATTGCGCTCGGCGTCTACCTCATCATCACATTACTGCGTCCGGAACGCTTCTGATTTTCCTGGAGAAATCCCATGACCATTCTCGGGTGGCTGCAGATCAGCCTCCTCTTCATCGCCGTGCTTCTGTTTATCAAACCGCTTGGCCTTTACATGGCGCACGTGTTCAATGGTGAGCGGACCTGGCTGACGCCTATCTTCTCTCCCATCGAGCGCGCGCTTTATGCTGTGGCAGGCGTCGACACCAAGAAGGAACAGAGCTGGCTTGGCTACACGCTGTCCATGCTTGCCTTTTCGATTGCCAGCTTCCTTGCGCTCTATAGCATCCTGCGCCTTCAGGCTTTCCTGCCCTTCAATCCACAAGGCTTTGCCAATGTGGAGCCGGGCTTGGCGTTCAATACCGCCGTAAGCTTCGTGACCAACACCAACTGGCAGAACTATGCCGGTGAAGCGACGATGAGTAACTTCAGCCAGATGGCCGGTTTGACGGTTCAGAACTTCCTGTCCGCCGCTGTCGGCATGGCGCTGGCGATTGCATTCACCCGCGCTTTTGTTCGTTCGCAGGCCAGCACACTCGGCAATTTCTGGGTCGATATGACTCGCGCCACGCTTTATGTTTTGCTGCCGATCGCGGTCATCGTCGCAGTAACGTTCGTTGCCATGGGCCTACCCCAGACGATGGACGCCAGCGTGACGGCAACGACGCTTGAAGGAAGTCAGCAGGTCATCTCGCTCGGGCCCGTTGCCAGCCAGGAAGCGATCAAGCAGCTCGGCACCAATGGTGGCGGCTTCTTCAACGCCAATGCCGCCCATCCCTTCGAGAACCCGACTGCGCTTTCGAACTATCTCAACATCTTCTCGATGCTCACCATTTCGGCAGCCTTCATCTACACTTTCGGTCAGATGGTCGGCAGCCGTCGTCAGGGCTGGGTATTGCTGACCGCCATGGCCGTTCTGCTGATTGCGGGTGTTGCCACCGTCTACTGGGCCGAAAGCGCCGGCAACCCGATCCTCACATCGATCGGCGTCGATGCCGCACAGGGCAATATGGAAGGCAAGGAAGTTCGCTTCGGCCAGGCCATGACGGCGCTTTACGCTGCGGTGACCACCGGCCTTTCCGATGGCGGCGTCAACGGCATGCACGGCTCCTTTACCGGTCTTGGTGGCCTTGCGCCAATGTTCCTCATCCAGCTTGGCGAGGTTTTGCCGGGCGGTGTCGGATCCGGTCTTTACGGCATGCTCGTCTTCGCGCTTCTGTCGGTCTTCGTCGCCGGTCTGATGGTCGGTCGCACACCCGAATTTCTCGGCAAGAAGATCGAGGGCCGCGAGATGAAGTTCGCCATGCTGGCGGTTCTCATTCTCCCCACGGTCATTCTCGGTTTCACCGCGCTTTCCGCCATGCTGCCCTTTGCTGCCGCCAGCATCGGAACGGGCGGTCCGCACGGCCTCTCGGAAATCCTCTATGCCTTCACGTCCGCGGCCGGCAATAACGGCTCGGCCTTCGGCGGCCTTTCCGGCAATACCGACTGGTACAACACCACACTCGGCATCTCGATGCTGCTCGGTCGCTTCGCCTATGTCGTACCGGTCATGGCGATTGCCGGATCGCTTGCCGCCAAGGTTCGGGTTCCGGCCTCCGCCGGCACCTTCCCGACGGATGGCCCGCTCTTTGTCGGCCTTCTCATCGGCATCATCCTCATTCTCGGCGGGCTGCAATTCTTCCCCGCACTCGCACTCGGCCCCATCGTCGAACACTTCGCGATGCTTGCCGGCCAAACATTCTAAAAGGCATAAAGATGTCCACCAATCCCAACTCATCGGCTCCCGCCAGACCGGGTCTTTTCGACCCCGCCATTGTCGGGCCGGCCATCAAAAACGCCTTCATCAAGCTCGATCCGCGGCAGTTGATGCGCAACCCGGTGATCTTCGTCACCGAAATCGTTGCGGCTGTCGTCACCATTTTCTTCATCCGCGACCTGATCGCCCATAACGGCACGGCCATCTTTTCCGGCCAGATTGCGGCATGGCTCTGGTTTACGGTGCTTTTCGCTACCTTTGCGGAAGCGGTGGCGGAAGGACGTGGCCGCGCCCAGGCTGACAGCCTCAAGCGGACCCGCTCTGACCTGACCGCCCGCCGCGTGAGCGCAGACGGCAAGGAAGAAAGCGTCGCGGCTACCCTGCTGAAAGTCGGTGACATCGTCGTTGTCGATGCCGGCGAACTGATCCCCGGCGACGGCGAAGTGATCGAAGGCGTGGCATCGGTCAATGAGAGTGCGATCACCGGTGAATCGGCACCCGTCATCCGCGAATCCGGCGGCGATCGCTCTGCCGTCACCGGTGGCACACAGGTTCTGTCCGACCAGTTGAAAATCCGCATCACCACGCCGCCCGGCGCAAGCTTCGTCGATCGGATGATTGCGCTGATCGAAGGTGCGGAACGTCAAAAGACGCCAAACGAGATCGCACTCTCCATTCTGCTGTCCGGCCTGACGCTCGTCTTCCTCATCGTCGTTGTGAGCGTGTGGGGACTGGCTGGATATTCCGGTACGCTGGTCTCCGTTACCGTGCTGGCAGCCCTTCTCGTCACGCTCATTCCGACTACCATCGGCGGCCTTCTCTCCGCCATCGGCATTGCTGGGATGGATCGTCTCGTACGTTTCAACGTCATCGCCACGTCGGGCCGTGCGGTGGAAGCGGCAGGCGACGTCGATACGCTGCTGCTCGACAAGACCGGCACCATCACCTTCGGCAACCGGATGGCAGCGGATTTCCTCCCCGTGCCGGGCGTCACCGCCGAACAGGTAGCCGAAGCAGCGCTGCTCGCCAGCCTTTCAGACGAAACGCCGGAGGGTCGTTCCATCGCAGCGCTCGCGACAGGCGAGTTCGGTATTGCCTCACCCAAAGTGACCGTCGATGCCGTCACTCCCTTCTCGGCGCAGACTCGTCTATCCGGCGTCGATACGAACGGCAAGTCTTTCCGCAAGGGCGCCATTGATGCCATCCTGAAGTTTGCCGATGCCACCGATGGCAAGGCGCCAGCGGAATTTCACCAAGCCGTGGACCGCATTGCCCGTACCGGCGGCACGCCGCTCGGTGTGGCCGAAGGTAACCGTCTGCTGGGCGTGATCCATCTGAAGGACGTGGTGAAACCCGGGATCAAGGAGCGTTTCGCCGCGCTACGTGCAATGGGTATTCGCACCGTCATGGTAACGGGCGACAATCCCGTCACCGCAGCAGCGATTGCCTCCGAAGCGGGCGTGGACGATTTCCTTGCCGAAGCGACGCCTGAAGACAAGCTCGACTATATTCGCCGCGAACAGAAGGGCGGCCGATTGATTGCCATGTGCGGTGACGGCACCAACGATGCGCCAGCCCTTGCGCAAGCCGATGTCGGGGTTGCCATGCAGACCGGAACGCAGGCCGCACGCGAAGCCGCCAATATGGTGGATCTCGACTCCAGCCCGACCAAGCTCATCGAGATCGTCGAGATCGGCAAGCAGTTGCTGATGACGCGCGGTTCGCTGACGACGTTTTCCATCGCCAACGACGTGGCCAAATATTTCGCCATCATTCCGGCGCTCTTCCTCACCACCTATCCGGCGCTTGGCGCCCTCAACATCATGGCGCTCTCATCCCCGCAATCGGCTATCCTCTCGGCGGTCATCTTCAACGCGCTGATCATCATCGCGCTGATCCCGCTGGCTCTAAAGGGTGTGGCATACCGTCCCGCCGCAGCCGCGTCGCTACTGCGCCGTAACCTGCTGGTCTATGGGCTTGGCGGTCTGCTGCTACCCTTTGCCGGTATCAAGGTCATCGATATCGCCGTTTCCGCGCTTCATCTGGTGTAATCATGCTGAATCAAATTCGTCCCGCCATTGTCATTCTGGCTTTCTTTATCGCGCTGACCGGTCTCGGTTATCCGCTGGCCGTCACCGGCATCGCCCAAGCTGTGCTGCCGGCACAGGCAAACGGCTCGCTGATCCGCAATGGCGATGCGGTCATCGGCTCCAGCCTGATCGGCCAGAACTTTACCTCGGACCGCTACTTCTGGCCGCGCCCCTCTGCGACCAGCCCGGATGCCTACAACGCCGCCGCTTCCTCTGGCTCCAATCTTGGTACCACATCTGCCAAGCTGAAGGACCGGGTTGCCGGCGACGTTGTACGGCTGAACGGCGCGGGTATTGCCTCGCCGGTTCCGGCTGACGCCGTCACCACATCCGGCTCCGGCCTCGATCCGCACATCACCCCGGCTTTCGCCGCAGCCCAGGTTGAGCGCATCGCCAAAGCGCGCAGCCTTTCACCGGAGGCAGTGAAGGGGCTTGTCGAACAAAAAACGCAAGGCCGGCTCCTCGGGATTATCGGTGAACCGCGCGTCAATGTGCTAGAGCTTAATCTTGCGCTCGATGCGCTGAAGAGCTGAGACGAATGGCGTCACATGACCGTGAGGGCTTGAACAGGCCCGATCCCGATGCATTGCTTGCCCTGGCGGAGAAAGACCGCCGGGGCAAACTCACTATTTTTTTGGGCGCAGCGCCCGGTGTCGGCAAGACCTACGCGATGCTGGCGCGTGCGCGCCGGCTGAAAGCCGATGGTGTCGAGGTCGTGGTCGGCCTTGTCGAGACGCATGCCCGGGCGGAGACCTCGGCACTTCTCGACGGCCTGGACGTCCTTCCTCGTGTGGAGGTGGACTATCGCGGCAAGATTCTCAAGGAATTCGATCTGGACGCAGCGCTTGCCCGCAAGCCGCGCGTCATCATCGTCGACGAACTCGCTCATTCCAACCCGGAGGGTTTCCGCCATCCGAAACGCTATCAGGATATCGAGGAGCTGATCGCAGCGGGCATCGATGTCTGGACTGCGCTTAACATCCAGCACCTCGAAAGCCTGTCCGATCTCGTCTCGCAGATTACCGGTGTCACCATTCGTGAACGGGTACCGGATACCGTGTTGAAACGTGCCGACGATGTGGTTCTGGTCGATCTGCCGCCCGGCGAACTGATCGAGCGGTTGAAGGAAGGCAAGGTCTATCTTCCCGATAGCGCGAGACGGGCCACCGACCGCTTCTTCCGCCTTGGCAATCTGACGGCGCTTCGCGAACTCGCCCTTCGCCGCACCGCAGACCGGGTGGACGATCAGATGGTCGATTATCTCCGTCAGAATGCCATTGAAGGGCCCTGGGCGACTGGCGAAAGATTGCTGGTCTGCATTGGCGCCGATGCGCTGTCCGACAAGGTCGTGCGTGTGGCAAGCCGTCTTGCCTCGGGGCTCAACGCGCCCTGGACGGTCGTCAGTATGGCGCGGGACGATCAGGAGACCATGGATGAGGACAGTCTGAGGCGGATCGACGAGGCCTTTCGGTTTGCCGAAAAACTCGGAGCAGAGACGCGCCACCTGACCGGCAATGACTTCGTCACGGAGATCCTGAAACTTGCGCGGCGTGAGCATGCGACGCAGATCGTCATCGGTTCGCAGCGACGCCGCTGGTTTTCCAATCCTTTCCGACCGAGCCTTGCGGATGCTCTGGCGAAGGAAGCGAGCGGCGTTGGCCTGCATCTGGTCACTTCGGATGGAACCAAGGCGCCGGCATTCGCCCGCAAGAAGCAGCGCTTTCAGCTTTCCGTCTTCTCTCGGTCGCTTCTCTGTGCCATCGGCGCTGTCGCAGTCGCCACGCTTATCGGCCTGGCGTTGGATGAATTCACCCATCTGCCGAATATCTCACTGCTGTTTTTGCTTGCCGTACTGGGCGCCGCATCCGCCGCTGGCTTCACGGCGGCCTTGATGGCGGCCGTCGTCTCGGCGCTCGCTTACAATTTTTTCTTCATCGCACCGGTGGAGACCTTCACCATAGCCTCGCCGCATGAGGTCTTTGCGCTGGCTGTCTTCATCGTCGCAGCACTGATCGCCGGCAGTCTCGCATCGCGCATTCGCGAACAGGCGCAGGCAGCGCGCCAGCGGGCCGCAGACATGCAGGCGCTCTACGATTTCTCCCGCAAGCTTGCGGGGACGGCCAAGCCGGAGGAAGTCTTGTGGGCGTCAGTCACGCAGTTGCAGGGAAGCATAGGCCGTCACGTCGTGATGCTTCTGCCCAAGGGTGACGATTTGGAGGTGGTGGCCGCATGGCCGCCCGACACAGAGCTTGGCGTTTCCGAACTGACGGCGGCGCGGTGGGCGAGCAGCCGATCGGAGCCTTCCGGTTTCGGCACGGGCACGCTTCCCAATGGACGCTTCCAGTTTCGTCCGCTGACAAGCCCCCATGGCGTCGTCGGTGTCTGCGGCTTCGAACCCGGCGCAAGCGGGCTTGATTCCAATGCCGAACGGAAACTCGCCGCCATTCTTGACCAAGCGGCCACGGCCATCGACCGCGCCCGTTTGTCCTCCGAAAGCACCGAGCAGGCGGCAAGGCTGGAGGGTGAGCGCTACCGGGAGGCACTGCTGTCGTCGATCTCGCATGATCTGCGCACGCCTTTGGCGACAATCACCGGGTCTGTTACCAGCCTGCGTGAACTGGGTGACCGCATGTCGCCGGAAAGCCGTGACGATCTTCTGCAATCCATCGAGGAGGAAAGCGCAAGGCTCAGCCGCTTCGTCGCCAATCTTCTGGACATGACACGCATCACTGCGGGCACCTTGCAGGCGAAACGGGACTGGGTGGATGTCGCCGACGTGATCCGCTCTGCGGTGGAACGAGCGCGAAAATATTTCCCGTCGCAGAGCTTCGAGACTGGCGTTGCCAGGGATTTGCCGGTCATCCGCGCAGACTCGGTTTTGCTCGGCCAGGTGCTTTTCAACCTTCTCGACAATGCCGCTAAATATGGTGGCGGCGACCCGGTCAATGTCTATGCACGACGTGACGGGAACGAAATCGTCATCTCTGTCACGGACAACGGCAAGGGCATCCCTGGCGAAGATCTCGACCGCATCTTCGAAAAATTCTATCGTCGCTCGCGCTCGGACGGACGTTCTCCAGGAACAGGGCTTGGTCTTTCAATCGCTCGAGGTTTTATCGAAGCCTTGGGCGGGCGCATATATGCAGAAAGTCCGGCGGTGAAAAAGCGTGGCACCCGCATCGTCATGCGCTTTCCGGTGACCGAAAGAAGTGAAGGCAGGCAGCAACGATGACATTGGGACGTATTCTGGTGGTGGATGACGAGCCGCAGATCCGGCGCTTCCTTCGCCCGGCATTGGCTGCCGCCGGTTACGACGTGATCGAGGCGGAGAATGGCGCCGACGCGATCAAGGCGGCGGCAACGGCAGCGCCAGATGTCATCATCCTCGATCTCGGGTTACCGGACATGGACGGCAAAGATGTCATTGCCAATCTTCGCGGTTGGTCGACATTGCCCATCATCATTCTTTCCGCCCGCGACCGCGAAACCGAAAAGATCGCCGCCCTCGATCTTGGTGCCGACGACTATATCGAAAAGCCATTCGGCATCGGAGAACTCACCGCGCGCATCCGCACCGCCATGCGCCATGTCGGCAAGTCCGAGATGCTGCCCTCTTCCATCGAGGCGGATGGCCTGTCGATCGACACACAGCGCCGTGTCGTCGCCCGTGGTGGCTCAAGCATCAAGTTGACGCCAAAGGAATACGATCTTCTCACGCTCCTGGCGCACCATGCCGGTCGCGTGGTCACGCACCGCACTCTTCTGACCTCAGTCTGGGGGCCAGCCCATGGTGAAGACCTGCATTATCTCCGAGTCTTCATCGGTCAATTGCGACAGAAGGTCGAACAAGACCCGGCACAGCCAAAGATTATCCAAACCGAGCCAGGGGTCGGCTATCGTTTTGTAACGGAATGATGCGGGGAAAAATTGGAAGACGTCGGAGGATGCGCTTTGCGCTTTCGTTCCGGTGCCTGCCCATCAGCCTAGGGGGGCTGATGGGCCTTGACTGGAGTCAACAGACGACGCTTTTGGCGGTGGATCACGCCTTTTGACTGGGATTATGATGACTAGAAAAACTGAGTTTGTCCAGTATTATTTAGCATTTTCTAAAATAAAAAGCCCGACGAAACGCCGGGCTTTCCAAGTCAATACAGTCGGTTAGACTATATTAGAACGAACGCTGCAGACGAACGAAACCGTTCCACTGGTCGGTGTCGGCACCGTCTTCGTCGTAGTAGTTGACAGCGACCTTGGTGGAGAGACCTTCGGTGATTTTGTAATCAACCGTGATACCAGCCTGCCATGCATCGCGGTTCGAGAAGTCGTTGGAAACGATGGCCGTACCGGTCTGAACGAAGGTATCAGCACCGTTAATGTCAACAATTCCACCGACAGCTGCACGGTCTGCAACATTGCCGAACCACTGAGCACCGGGAGTGATCGTCAGGCGATCAGTCGCCTTGATTGCGTATTCAGCAGCGATCGCCCATTCGGACTCTGCGTAGTAAGCGTTTGCGCCGGAAGCCCAAACACCAGCCAGGCCGAGCGTGCCAGGACCGATTTCAGCCGTTGCGATCAGGCGAACTGCGCCTTCTTCCTGATCAACGTCGTAGGAGCCGATCAGCTGAAGAGCAGCTGCCCCGAAGTTGCCACCGATGCCGCCGGTGATACCGACGTTATTGTCACGCTCCTGTGTGTAAACGCCGTACAGGTTACCATCAGCGTCAGTTACAGTCGCGCCAGTGTCGAACGCGAACTGGCTGCCCGTGCCTTGCAGTTCGTCAACCGAGATACCTGCCCAGAAAGAGCCGGCGTCGTAGGTGTAACGAATGGAGTTGAACAGAGCGTTCGTGGACAGAACGTCAGCTTCGCCAGAGAGGCCATCGTCCCACCAGCTGTAGAACTTACCGACCTTCAGGCCGCCGAGTTCGATGAAGGCCTGGTCAACGAAGACAGACGAAGACGCCGCGGAACCGTTGTCGGCATTGCCGCGGAAGCCGATGAAGCCACGCAGAGCGCCGAGCTCGGTGTCCGTGCGGGTGTCAACTTCGAACTGAGCGCGCGTGAAGGAGTTCCAGTCAGACGTGCCGGAGAGATCACGACCGAAGTCGGTCTGGAAACGAACGTAACCGCCGAACTTGAGGCAGGTTTCGGTGCCGGGGATGTAGAAGAAGCCTGTGCCGAATGCATCGCAAACGCGGACATATTCCAGGGGCTCTGGCTCAGCAGCGACGATCGCGTCAGCAGCTTTTGCGCCAGATACTGCTGCAAGAGCTGCAGCGGAGCCGATGAGAAGGCTCTTGATGTTCATAATGACCTCCAGTCATGTTTCGTTATAAAAGCGGCGACTAGGTACACGCCCTTGAGGTTGCCCCCCGCTTCACGGATCAATAGACAGAAACACTCCATCTCCCGCAATCGAATATCACTAAATTAGGATGTTTTCATATTAGCCGATTTGCGGCGTGTTGTATTTTAGGCACAACTTACGTTAGGGAGATCGAATATTCCTGCCGGATTTTAAGACGCCGTTAAGATTTGCTGGGTCGCTGGCCTAGGACTTGTGCTGTTCAGAGAGGACTTTGGAAACTACGATTCGGGCGAAGTGAAACTTGCGGCGATTGGAAGCGGCCAATCGGACGGTTGGGAGTCTTCTCGCCCAGCTAGACGGACAAAGCGATCAACACCCCGCCGACCTATAAAGTTTGGCTGTGAAATGGCGCCGCGTCAGCTACGCCTGTCCCACACATCCACATAGAACTCATTTCTGGGAAGTGCCATTGGCATGGGCGCCCACGAACCTCAAGGCGTTTTCCAGGCCTTCAGTAACATCGCGACAAATTTTTCTGCTGCAGGCGAGAGCGCGCTGCTTCGTCGTTGCACGATACCGATCGTGCGCGAGACCACCGGATCCACAATCGGTCGAGACACGAGATAGGGGTGGTCCTCTTGCGGGGTTGCTAGGCGCGGTAGCACCGAAATGCCGAGGCCGGCTTCGACGAGTCCCAATGATGTATTAAGATGCGTCACCTCGTAGAACCAGTTGAGCTTCAGATTGTGCCGTGCAAGCGCACCGTCCAACAGGGTTCTATTGCCGCTGGAACGATCCACCACGACGAGGGGATAAGGCTCCAGCTGATTCCAATGAATGGTGTCGTGTTTCGCTAACGGATGGTCCTTTCGCATGGCCAGAACGAAAGGATCGTCGATGAGAGGTTCGAATGACAGATCAGGATCGGAGTTTCCCATCAGGTTGATGCCGAACTCCACCTCGCCACGTGCCACAGCCTGCAGGCCTTCATTGGCCGTTAGATCGCGAATGCGTAGTCTTATATGAGGATACTGCTCGCTGAAGGTCTTAATAACGGTGGGCAGAAAGTAGAATGCGGCCGTCGGCACGCAGGCCATGGTTATCAGGCCGCGGCGGAGCGAGCCATCCCGCATCGCGAACAGTGAGCCGTCGAATTCTTCCAACATGCGCCTGACCAGCGGCATCACCTCCTGCCCCATGGCGGTCGGTGCTACGTGGCGGGTCGTGCGCTCCAGCAAGGGCGCGCCGATGGCCTGTTCCAGTTTCTGTATGCGCCGCGTCAACGCCGGTTGCGAGATGTGCAGCGCCTCAGCTGCGCGATGAAAACTTTCCAACTCCACGACCGCCTGAAAAGCTCGAAGATCCAGAATCTCGCAATTAATGCTCATATCGCAATAAACCTCTCGAAAATTGCATTTAACAAATAAGCCTTTCTTCCTCATATTGCAACAACTGGATAGATTGATCCATGAAATGCAAGATTGAGGCGAAGATGAACGATCTCCTGAAGATACCCTGTGTGCTCATGCGCGGCGGAACGTCTCGCGGCCCGTTTTTTCTGGCATCGGATTTGCCACGCGATCCGGCCCAACGCGATGCCGCTCTTCTGTCCATCATGGGCTCGGGTCATCCGCTTCAGATCGACGGTATCGGCGGCGGTAATCCGGTGACGTCGAAGGTCGCGATCATCGGACCGTCCAAGGTCAAGGGTGCGGACATCGATTATCTTTTCGCCCAGGTCCGCACGGATCGCCAATTGGTGGATTACTCTCCCAATTGCGGCAACATGCTTGCAGCCGTTGGTCCATTTGCCATCGAAGCCGGACTGGTGGCTGCCAAGGAGCATGACACGCTGGTTCGCATTCACAATGTGAACACCGGCAAGTTGATTGAGGCCAAGGTTCCCACCCGTGGCAGCGAGGTGATTTATATGGGCGACGCGTCGATAGACGGCGTACCCGGCCTCGCAGCACCAATTGCCTTGACCTTCGTTGACTCGGCTGGTGCCAAGACGGGCAAGCTGTTGCCGACCGGCAAGCCGATCAATGTCATCGACGGTGTCGATGTCACGGCGATCGACTGCGCCATGCCGATGGTCTTGATGCGCGCTGCCGATCTCGGCATCACGGGATACGAAGACCCTCAGCTATTGACCGCCAACCGGGCTCTGATCGATCGTATGACGGGCATCCGTATCGAGGCGGGCAAGTTGATGGGCATGGGAGATGTGTCGGATATGGTCATCCCAAAGCCTGTTCTGATCTCGCCGGCGCGCAAAGACGGAACGATGTCGGTTCGCTACTTCATGCCGAATGAATGCCATCCGGCCCTGGCCACAACCGGTGCCGTCGGCATTGCGACGGCTGCGGTTACCGGTGGCACCGTGGCATTCGAGGCGGCTGGCCAGCCCAGCGTTCCCGCACTCATCCGGATCGAGCATCCGGCAGGGCGTCTCGACGTTCAACTCGAAATGCGAAACGGCGCCATTGCGGCCGGTCTTGTCAGAACCGCGCGCCGTCTTTTCGAAGGCTTCGCTTTCGCCAAACCAGCCGCCGCCATCGAACACGCAGCATAGACAAACGCCATCACGGCACACAGCATAGAGAAAATCGGGAGGAGACCCACATGCGTAAATTCCTGCTAGCAACTGCAGCACTCTGCGCCTTCGCAGCAACCGCCAATGCCGAATCCGTCAGAATGAGCGTTGGTTCCTACAATCTCAATAACCTGCCCTTCCCTGTGGCCGCCAGCCTCGGCTACTACAAGGATGAAGGTCTGGATGTGACCACCGAGAACTTCGCCCAGGGTGGCTCCAAGGTGCTTCAAGCTCTTGTGGCCGGCTCCACGGATGTTGCAGTCGGCTTTTACGACCATACAATCCAGATGCAGTCGCAAAACAAGCACGTCGTCGGCTTCGTGATGCTGGCGCGCAATTCCGGTCTGGTCCTGGCTGGCAAAAACGACACGGACTTCGATCCGGCAAAGCCTGAAACGATCAAGGGCAAGAAGGTCGGCATCACCTCTCCGGGCTCGTCCTCCGACTTCTTCATTCGTTACTACATGAAAGAACATAAACTCAGCGATAACGACATCTCCATCATCGGCGTCGGCTCGGGCGCTGCAGCCGTTGCGGCACTTCAGCAAGGCAAGATCGACCTTCTCGTCAATTACGACCCGGCCGCTACCATCGTTGTGGAGCGCGGTCTCGGCAAGATCCTGATTGACGCGCGCAGCGATCAAGGCGCGAAAGACGTCTATGGCGGCATTTACCCCACCTCGGTCCTCTATGCGACCCAGGATTACATCGACGCTAACCCGGAAGTGATCCAGAAGGTCACAAATGCCACAGTGCGCGCGCTTCACTGGATGAAGGCGCATTCGGCTGAAGAGATCGTCGAAAAGCTGCCGGAGGATTTCGTCTCTGGCGACAAGGCGACCTACATCAAGGCTGTCGAATCCGCCAAGGCGATCTTCTCCGAAGACGGCAAGTTCGAGGCGAAGGACCTGGAAACACCGCTCGCCGTTCTGAAAAGCTTCAATGAGGCTGTGGCAAAGGCCACGATCGACCTCAACACCACCTACACCAACAAGTTCGTCGAAGCAGCCGCTTCGAAGCCCGCAAACTGAGGGTCCTTCCATGTCATCACCAGTCAGAAAGCTAACGCCGGTGGCACAGTCCGAACCTAATGCGATGGTCGCCATCGATAATGTGACGATGGCATTTGGCTCATTCACTGCCGTTCAGGATGTCAACCTCACAGTTGGCGATGGAGAATTCCTCTCCATCGTCGGGCCAACCGGCTGCGGCAAGTCCACGATCCTGAACGCGATCGCCGGCCTGTTGAAACCCGCCAAGGGATCAGTCAGCATCGATGGAACTGCGGTCAACGGCGTGCAGAACAATATCGGCTATCTCTTCCAGCAGGATGCGCTGCTTCCCTGGAAGACGGCCTATCAGAATGTCGAGCTTGGCTTGATGTTCCGCGGCGTGCCGGAAGCGGAGCGCCGTGCCAAAGTCATGGCCTGGCTCGAAAAAGTCGGCCTCAAAGGCTTCGAAAACCGCTTCCCGCACATGCTGTCCGGCGGCCAGCGCAAACGCGTGCAGATGGCCCAGGCTCTGATTACCGAGCCGAAAGTTATTTTGATGGATGAGCCTTTCTCGGCACTCGATATCCATACCCGCCATCTGATGCAGAATGAGCTTCTTCGCCTGTGGCAGGAAGATCGCCGCGCGGTCGTGATGATCACGCATGATCTGGAGGAAGCCATAGCACTTGGTGACCGCGTCGTCGTTCTGGCCGCTGGCCCGAAGAGCCGCGTAATCGAAAGCTTCCCTGTCGATCTCGAGCGTCCACGCAACGTTGCTGAAATCAAACTCGACCCGAAATTCATGACTCTGTACCGCGATATCTGGGCATCCCTGCGCGGCGAAGTGGAGAAGAGCTATGCAAGCCGTTAATATTCGCATCATTCAGGTCGTGCTGCTGGTCGCCATTCTCGGTGGATGGCAGCTTGGCGTATCGATGGGCGCCATCGACCGCTTCTTCTTCCCCGCTCCGTTTGACATCGTGACGCAGGTCGTCACCTGGATCGCTGACGCCGGCTTCTACAAGCATGTCGGCATTACTTTGAGCGAAACGGTGCTTGGCTATCTCATCGGCACCGGTCTCGGTGTGGCAGCAGGCGTCTGGCTTGGTCTTAGCCCCTTGGTTGCCCGCGTGCTCGATCCTTTCATCAAGGCTGTCAATGCCATTCCACGTGTCGTTCTGGCTCCGATCTTCGTTCTGTGGCTAGGACTTGGCCTTTGGTCGAAGGTTGCACTGGCCGTCACATTGGTCTTCTTCGTCACCTTCTTCAATGCCATGCAGGGCGTTAAGGAAGTGAACCCGGTCGTTCTGTCGAATGCCCGCATTCTCGGCGCCAAGCGCTCTGATCTTCTGCGCCACGTCTACTTCCCGGCAGCAGCAAGCTGGATCCTGTCTTCGCTGCGCACCTCCGTTGGCTTTGCGGTCGTCGGCGCCATCATTGGCGAATATCTCGGTGCGTCCGCAGGCCTCGGCTATCTGATCGCTCGCTCGGAAGGCAACTTCGATGCGGTCGGCGTCTTTGCCGGCATCATCATCCTCGCCATCTTCGTTCTCATCATCGACCTCATCCTCGATGTTGCGGAAAAGAAGATGATCACATGGCGTCCAAATGCTGCGGAAGAACGGCCAGCCTGACACGGCAACGCTTAAATAGAATTAGAGAGGGCGGTCAATTGGCCGCCCTTTTGCGTATCGGAAGCTCTAAGAATAAGCAGCGGCGACGGCCAGTTACCGAAGTCGCAGCTTAGGTCTTAGTCTGGACGTGAAATCTTATCCGCGCACTGGCACTGAGATCCGCCGCACGAGTTTCCGGCCAAACGGCGTCGAACGACACGCTCACATCGCCACAAGGTACTGGGCTCTTCCACTGGATGATCTATCCCCAGTCTCAGCGCAGAAAACGGTAATAATGACTGGATCTACCTTGGGTAGGCATGGCTTTTTCGCATCCAATCGGAACGCGACCCGCCTTCGATCCGTTGGACTGACATCAATAACCCGCCCAAGGAGGAAACATCATGAGCATCTTCAGTAAAATCAAAGACGCGATCTTCGGGTCGGCGCACGCCGAGCAAACATCGCCATCCGCCACCGAACCAACACCAGCACCTTCATCCACTCCTGAGCCCGCAGCAACCACCGCACCTCCGATTGGCGGCACCGGCCAGTCCGTTCCCTCGACCTCTGGCAGTTCCGCGCCAGTCCCCTCCGCACCCACCTCCGCCTCTTCTCAACAAGTCGACGTTGCCTCACAGCTCGACGCGGCGGTAAAGCGCAGTGGACAGCGCCTGGATTGGAAGCATTCGATTGTCGACCTGATGAAGGCGCTCGGCATGGATGCGAGCCTCGCAGAGCGCAAGGAACTGGCGCAGGAGCTCGGCTATACCGGCGAACTCAACGGCTCGCCCGAAATGAATAACTGGCTGCATAAGGCTTTGCTTAAAAAACTGTCAGAAAATGGTGGCAAGGTACCCGCAGAATTACTCGATTAATTTTTGGAACCGGATGCGCCGCTACGCATTATCATGATTGAGTGGCGTGGCGGCGCCACGGCTTGCATGTTGACCACGGATGTACTGGCGGCAGATAACAAGCGACAAGAGGTCGGTGCGAATTCGCCCCGGCCTTTTTTGTTGACTCTGTCTAGGCGAGGTCCGGGATGGTACTGCACCTAAAGGGGGAGTGACCGCAGCTTTGAGCTTCGTTGCATGGGCACCTCATGCATCGAAGGAGCGCTCAAAATCTCAGTCAACCGCTGCATTTCAGGCCAGTGCCACAGCAGGTTTGATGCGACGTGGTTATAGGCAGTCTTCTGATAGGCTGGCGCTAGAACGAAACCATGAAGGCCCGCTGATCTAAGTGCAGCTCGTTCGGCTGCATTTTTCAGAACACGGCCATCTCCAGTTATGAAGCTCCACACGAAGCCGGAAGATCGCAAGTATTCAATCCATTCTAAATCGGTTGAGTGGCGGCCGTTTGGGAGTCCTTCAAGGTTGCTAATGTGCACGGCGGAGTGGCCATAGTGGCTGATGAAGCCGTTCAGTGTTGAGGCGTATATGGGGGATGTGCAGTTATCGAAAAGAACTTTCAACTGCATCCACCATCAATTCAAGGACTGTTCAAATTCGACAGCGCGGCGCACCGACCCCTCTGGGACATCGTAGGCGATCGCAGTTTCTTCAATACCAAAATTTCCGGCGGAGGTTGCCAGGATGGCGGTGGGCACGCTGGTTACGCCGTCTATCGGCTGACCGAACGCGCGGAGGGGGTCAACCAATATATTTGCGCGCCTGCCGGCTGGGTACCAAAGGCGCGGAGACCCATCCTCATCAAAATCGACAGTCCTGAGAATAGGCTCTATGACCTCCTTGAACTCATACTGCCTGCGAAACAAGTTGAGAAGACGCTCACGCTCTACGCCATCAGCATCCTTTTCGAATACCCGCAGCAGGATGTTTCGACCATCAGTCTTAAAGCGCTCAGTCGATAAAGGGTAGTCTGCTCCCAATACCTCTCTCGCATAAACTATTGCAGCCCTGACCTGAATTGCCGAGACGCCAGCTCGGAGAAAGGCGTCAGCAACACGGATTTCCATAAGGTCACGGAAAGCTAGGGTCGTAGGGGTGCCATCTATCTGGACAGCCGGCTCCCATAGCGCGGGGTACTCGCGCCCCCTGATCGAATGACCGTTGAGCCATCTAGAAATCTTCGACGGAGCGACGTGCAAAAGCCTCCCGGCTTCTGCTGGCGTGTACAGTCCGACACCAATCAATCCACTCATCACAGTTCCTCGTTCGAGGTCCTTAGTCCCAACACGCTATTGATGTGTCAACATCGACCGCGTAGCAAATGAAATTTAATTATCCGGTGGTGGCATTGCGGGGATCAGCGGCTCTTGGATTATGACC
Organism: uncultured Agrobacterium sp.; assembly: GCA_913777615.1. GTDB lineage: Bacteria > Pseudomonadota > Alphaproteobacteria > Rhizobiales > Rhizobiaceae > Agrobacterium. The sequence continues at coordinate 20,080 of CAJYTK010000022.1, forward strand.
GAACGTGATCCTCTCCCCATCCCGGCTCGGTGACCGTGTGGGTATTACCCTCTGATTTGGGGCCGCCCCCCCAATCTTCGCTCATTTTTTGTAATCGAAGAGCCCGGTTCTGTTTCCATTTTGGAGAGCGCGGAAACCAAGACAAAAGGCTTCGGAATTATCCGAAACGATGTCGGCGATACATGAGAGGATTTGAGTTGCAGGAGCTTGATTTTATTTTAAAAATAATGGTGCCCGGAGGCGGATTTGAACCACCGACACGCGGATTTTCAATCCGCTGCTCTACCAACTGAGCTATCCGGGCACTACAGGCTCTTGAAGAGCCTTCGCTTTTTTGAAAGCGCCGGGGAGTGTTCCGCCCCGGAAGTGAGCGGGGTTATAGCAGCTTGTTCGGCCATGGCAAGCGCTCAATCTAACTTTTTTGACAGTTTTTCTTCGACCCATTTTTATGTCTTGAAAACCGTTCAAACGAAGAAGGGGAGGAACGCGGCGCTCCTCGCCTTCATGCCGGGAAGTGACGCGTTAGCGCCCTCCAAAGCTTACTGTTTCGATCCCGCGGTCAGTCCCAGGGCGAAGGGGACCGCCGCTACCATTAGCGCGATCATCGGCGACGAGGCAAAAATCCGGCTCGCGAGCGAGGTGATGGCGACAGAGCGGACGACAGGCAGCCAGGTTGGCGTGTCACTCGAATTCGAGCGCGACTGTGAATGTCTCGATGCGCTCAATTTTTCGACCTCGCGGCGAACCTCGTCGAGATCGCGGCGCAGCTCGGAGATCTGTGCGCGCAATGACGCTTCTTCTGCAGGCTTCCTGCCAGGTTTCGGCGGGGGTGGGCGTCGCTCGACGGCTTGCAGCGTTTCGTCTGCCCGCTCTTCATCCAACTGGGCCAGTTCGTCCTCCAGGTCGGCCGGCTTGTCAAAACCATGGGATCGTGCGGGCGCTTTCATTCACATCTCCTTTTGGAAAATCCTTATGCTCCCTATCACGCTCGGGAGAACTCCCTCTCCAAACGCTGGAGGCGTCAAAAGGATGCAGTGGCGCCTTGAGGAAGCGCCCCGCACGAGTACAAAACAAAAAGGCGACCGGATGGCCGCCTTTTTACTGTCGTATTGGCTCGCTCACGCGGCCTTGGCAGCCTTGGCGTAAGGGTCGAAGCGACCGTAGAAGGTCTCGCCCTTGGCGGCCAGATCCTTCAAGAGCGGCGTCGGAGCAAAGCGCGGGCCGTACTCGGCCTCCAGCTTTTCTGCCAGCGCCACGAAGTTCGCCACTCCCATGCCGTCGATGTAGGACAGAGCGCCGCCGGTGTAGGGGGCAAAGCCGAAGCCGAGGATGGAGCCGACATCGGCCTCACGCGGATCGGTGACGATCCCCTCTTCCACTGTGCGGGCGGCTTCCAGCGCGACGGTGACGAGGAAGCGCTGCTTTAGCACTTCCATATCCACGTCTTCTGGCTTCTTCTGCGCATAGAGGTCCTTCAGGCCGGGCCAGAGGGACTTCTTGGCAGGCTTTGCCGGGTAGTCGTAGAAGCCCTTGGCATTCTTGCGGCCAAAGCGGCCTTCATCTTCCACCAGTTTCTTGACCAACTCCATGTGGCGAGGATCGACGGCCTTGTCTCCGAGATCGGCTGCCGTTGCCTTCAGGATCTTGTAGGAAAGGTCGATTGCCACTTCATCGTTCAGCGCCAGCGGACCGACCGGCATGCCAGCGAATTTTGCGGCGTTTTCGATCATCGTCGGCGGCACGCCTTCGATCAGCATTTCATAGCTTTCCGCCATGTAGCGCAACACGCAACGATTGACGAAGAAGCCGCGCGTGTCGTTGACGACAATCGGGGTTTTCTTGATCTTGGCGACGTAATCCAGCGCGACGGCGAGCGCCTTGTCACCGGTTTCCTTCCCGAGGATCACTTCGGTCAGCATCATCTTCTCGACGGGCGAGAAGAAGTGAATGCCGATGAAATCAACTGGGCGCCTGGAGTTCTTTGCAAGGCCGGTGATCGGCAGCGTCGAGGTATTGGAGGCAAAGATCGCGCCTTCCGGCAGAACCGCTTCCACCTGTTCGATGACGGCCTTCTTCACATCGCGGTCTTCAAAAACGGCCTCGATGACGAGGTTTGCGGTCTTCAGGGCGTTGTAATCCGACGTCGGCGTGATGCGTGCGAGAATGGCGGCACCCTCCTCCGGCGTCATCCGGCCCTTGTCAACCGAGCCCTTGACCAGGCCTTCGCAGGTCGTCTTGCCCTTGGCGGCGGCTTCGTCATCGCGGTCGATCAGCGTGACGTCGAGACCTGCCACAGCCGTGACATAAGCGATGGAGGCGCCCATGAAGCCAGCGCCGACAACGCCAACATGCTTCAGGTCGCTCTTCGGCTGACCGGCAGGGCGGCGCGCGCCCTTGCCCAGCTCCTGCATGGAGATAAACAGCGAGCGGATCATCGCGAAGGCTTCCTTCGAGCGAAGGATCTCGGTGAAGTAGCGCTGCTCGACCTTCAATGCGGTATCGAAGGGCAATTGCAGACCTTCATAGACGCATTTCAGGATAGCGAGAGCCGCCGGATAATTACCGGCGCTTTCACGGCGCAGGATCGCCGGTGCGGCTGGCCACAACTGTGCGGCCGCCGGCGTCCAGATACCGCCGCCCGGGGCCTTGAAGCCCCTCTCGTCCCAAGGGGCGACAGGCTTCAGACCATCCTTGATCATCTGCTTGGCAGACAAAATCAGCTGATCCGGCTCCACCACCTGATGCACGAGGTTCATGGCCTTGGCGCGTTGAGCGGTGAGCGACTGGCCGGTCGTCATCATCTGCAACGCCGACTGCGCATCTGTCAGGCGGGATACGCGCTGCGTGCCACCGGCGCCAGGGAAGATGCCGACCTTGACCTCAGGCAGCGCGATCTTGACGCTTTTCGCGTTCGACGCCACACGACCATGGCAAGCGAGCGACAGTTCGAATGCGCCGCCCATGCAGGTGCCGTTGATGGCGGAGACCCAGGGCTTGCCGTTGGTTTCGATCTTGCGGAAGAGACCATTCATCTTGCCGACGAGATCGAAAAGCTTCTGGGCTGCTTCATCCGGGTTTTTCGTCTTCTCCTCATGATAGAAAGAGAACATCGACTTGATCATGGAAAGATCGGCGCCGCCGGAGAAGGTGCTCTTGCCGGAGGTGAAGACCACGCCCTTTACGGCGGCATCAGCCACCGTCGCATCGACGATGGCATTCAGCTCTTCCATCACCTCAGTAGTGAAAACGTTCATGGATTTTTCCGGCATGTCCCAGGTGACAAGGGCAATGCCGTCTGTGTCGGTTTCAACTTTGAAATTGGTGTAGGTGCTCATTGTGGGATTCCTCTTCCCTGAATTCTCTTTGAGGTCAGTACAGCCAGACGGCGAGACCGAAGCAGACGAGCACAAGAACGAGGAAGACGATCAGGCCTCTGCCTTCGGCACGATAGCTCTGATTGTCTTCTCTGGTCAGGACGCGGGTCGATTGCTCGTAATCCTGCGCCATGTCCTTATCGAGATGATGGAGAAGCTGTTGCTGCTCAATCTCGTTCTTGGGTTGATCGTAGACCTCCCGCCTCATGGCTAACTCAAACCCGCTCGATAACCGTAGCAGTGCCCATGCCCGCACCGATGCAGAGCGTGACCAGCGCGGTGTTGAGATCGCGGCGTTCCAGTTCGTCGAGAACCGTGCCGAGGATCATGGCACCCGTGGCTCCCAGCGGATGACCCATGGCGATGGCGCCGCCATTGACGTTCATCTTGTCGTGGCTGATGTCGAAGGCCTGCATGTAGCGAAGAACGACGGCAGCAAAGGCTTCATTGAGTTCGAAGAGGTCGATGTCGGCAATCGACATGCCCGTCTTCTTCAGAAGCTTTTCCGTCACGTCAACGGGACCGGTCAGCATCAGCGCCGGATCGGAGCCGGTATTGGCAAAGTGTCTGATGCGCGCGCGGGGCTTGAGACCCATGCTTTCGCCGCCCGCTTTTGAGCCGACCAGAACAGCCGCTGCACCATCGACGATGCCCGACGAGTTGCCGGCGTGGTGAACGTAGTTGATCCGCTCCACTTCCGGATGCGCCATGATACCGACGGCTTCGAAGCCGCCCATTTCACCCGGCATCTGGAAGGAGGCATTCAGCGAGGCCAGCGCCTGCATGTCGGTCCCGGGACGCATATGCTCGTCGCGATCGAGAATGGTGATGCCGTTCTGATCCTTTACGGGAATGACGGAATTCTTGAAGTAGCCGTTCTCCCAGGCATGCGCCGCACGCTTCTGGCTCTCCACCGCATAGGCATCCACGTCGTCGCGCGAGAAGCCGTATTTCGTGGCAATCAGATCGGCCGAGACGCCCTGCGGCATGAAATAGGCCGGGAAGTTGACCGACGGGTCCATGTACCAGGCACCGCCCGACATGCCCATGCCGACGCGCGACATGCTTTCCACGCCGCCTGCGATGACGATTTCGTCCGATCCTGCGGCAACCTTGCCGGCGGCGAAGTTGACGGCGTCGAGACCGGAGGCGCAGAAGCGCGAGATCTGCATGCCCGGTGCCTTGGTGGAGTAACCAGCCTCAAACGCTGCGGCCTTCGGAATGACGGCACCGGCATCCATGACCGGATCGACGCAGCCCATGATGATGTCATCAACGGTCGCGGTGTCGAGCCCGTTGCGGTCGCGGATTGCTTCCAGCGTCTTGGCGGCAAGGCGAACGGACGGCACCTCATGCAGGCTGCCATCCTTCTTGCCGCGTCCGCGCGGGGTGCGGACGTGGTCATAAATAAAAACGTCGGTCATATCTCATCTCCCTGTGGCAGGTGACTGCCTGAAAATTGTTGGAGGCCGCATGCGGCCTCCTTCGTCTGCCTCAGAATGCTTCGGCAGCAAGTTCCATCATCGTATCGCAACCAGCTTCGATGCGGGTCTTGCGCAGCACCGTTTCCGGCATCAAACGCTCCATGAAGAACTTTGCCGTGATAAGCTTGGCCCTCAGGAAGTCCTCGTCAGACGAGCCGGCGGCAAGCTGAGCCTGCGCTGCCTTGGCCATACGGGCATGCATGTAACCCAGCACGACCAGACCGAAGAGATGCATATAATCTGTGGAGCCGGCACCAGCATTGTCGGGCTTTGCCATGGCATTCTGCATGAACCACATGGTTGCAGCCTGCAGATCGTTCAAGCCCTTCTTCAGGCCCTTGGTGTAGACGACCAGATTTTCGTCCGCACGGTTTTCTTCGCAGAAATCGCCGATTTCCTTGAACAGCGCCATCACGGCGCGGCCACCATTGAGACCAAGCTTGCGACCAACAAGATCGAGCGCCTGGATGCCGTTGGCACCCTCGTAAATCATGGTAATGCGGGCGTCGCGCACATACTGGCTCATGCCCCATTCTTCGATATAGCCGTGACCGCCATAGACCTGTTGAGCGGCAACTGCGTGGTCGAAGCCCTTGTCGGTCAACACACCTTTGACGATCGGGGTGACGAGGCCGAGCAGGTCGTCTGCCGCCTGGCGTGCCGCCTCGTCGGTCGAACGATGTGCAATGTCCGATTGCAGTGCGGTCCAAAGCAGGAAGGCGCGGCCGGCTTCGTTATAGGCGCGGATCGTCAACAGCGAACGACGGATATCGGAGTGAACGATGATCGGGTCCGCCTTCTTGTCCGGATGCTTGGCACCGGAGAGCGAACGGCCCTGAATACGATCGCGGGCGTAGTTTGCAGCGTTCTGGTAGGCGATCTCGCCGATGGAAAGACCCTGCAGACCGACGCCGAGGCGCGCCTCGTTCATCATAACGAACATGGCCGAAAGGCCCTTGTTTTCCGCGCCGATGAGGTAGCCGGTTGCATCGTCATAGTTCATCACGCAAGTTGCATTGCCGTGAATGCCCATCTTGTGCTCGATCGCACCACAGACGACACCGTTGCGCTCGCCAAGCGAGCCATCGGCGTTGACCAGGAACTTCGGCACGATGAAGAGCGAAATGCCCTTGGTTCCTTCCGGTGCTCCCTCGATGCGGGCCAGCACCAGATGGACGATGTTGCCCGTCATGGAATGCTCGCCAGCCGAGATGAAGATCTTCTGACCGGAAATCTTGTAGGTACCGTCACCCTGCGGCACGGCCTTGGTGCGCAGCAGGCCGAGATCGGTACCGCAATGCGGCTCTGTCAGGTTCATGGTGCCGGACCATGTGCCGGCCACCATGTTGGGCAGATAGGTTTGCTTCTGTTCATCCGTGCCGTGAACGAGGATTGCCGCAATCGCGCCCTGCGTCAGGCCGGGATACATCATCAGCGACAGGTTGGCGGACGACATGAATTCGCCGACGGCGGCGTGCAGCGTGTAGGGCAGCCCCTGCCCGCCATACTCGGCAGGCACGGCCAGACCGCTCCAGCCGCCTTCACAGTACGCGTCATAAGCCTGCTTGAAGCCATCCGGCACGGACACAGTGCCGTCTTCGGCGCGCTTGCAACCTTGCTGGTCACCGGACAAGTTTAGTGGGAAAAGCTGCTCTTCAGCAAGCTTCGCAGCCTCACCAGTGATCGCCTCGATCATGTCGGGCGTGGCATCTTCGAAGCCGGGTAAGTTGTTGTAGCGCTCCAGACCCAGAACGTCGTTGAGAATGAAAAGAGTGTCCTTAACAGGAGCCTTGTAAACAGGCATTACCGATGTTCCTCCGCATCGCTCGCCGGACCGCATCCGGCCTTAAGATGACGTCACAATATTTGACGTGCGCGTAAACGTCAAATAACTTTGACGAGAATTTTCTGCATGCTGCACCACACAATCTCTTTGTGTATTTCTGATCAAGCCTCGCGCAAGGATAGACGTGAAGAAAGTATTAAAACGGCAATACTCGATTAACTTTTTATTAACCATAGATGGGCGATTGTCCTGTTCTATGGGGCTGCTTCGTTAAGGGCAGCCTTGGCGGCACGCACGACATATCTCACTCTCCACATCGACCGGCACGGCCGACAGGTGAAGAGAGAGACGGAAAATACGAAGTGAGCAGGAAGATGAGCGGATTGCGATCGAATTCCCGAGGACAGAATGACAGATCGTCGCTGGACGCGCTCAATCGCACCATCGAAGGTCTGGAAGCACGGCTGGAAGATCTGCTGGGTGGCCAGGCCGAGAGAACCCGTCGCGAACAGCCAACCGAACGCCTTGCCGAGCGCCCGCCCCTAGCCTCGCGCACGCCGCGCCAGCCAGAACATCGCCGCTTCGACCCGGTGGATGAAATCCGCAGGCGTCAGCAGGCGCTCGATGACCGCTGGGAGCGGGAGGAATTTGAGGCGCCTCGCTCCACCCGCAGCATGGTGCAACCTGAGCAGCGCCGCTACGACGAGCAGGACTATCGCGCCTCTACCGCCATTCCCGCCTATCGGGACCGTCCCGCCCCGCAGATGGAAACCTCCCGCGTGGAGCGTTCTCGGTCAACACGTGCGCCCGCTTCCGCGCCATCCTACGCATCCCCACCCCATGATGGCCAAGGCGACGCGGCACTGCGCGAAGTCGCCGAAGCGCTGGTCAATCTGCGGCAGGAATTGAAGAACGAGATTTCTCAGGGGGTCTCCCGGGAAATGCAGGTGCTGCGCACCGAGTTGCGCAACATCCGTTCTTTTGCGGAAAACCAGGACTTCGCCGAAGACATCCGCGACGACGTCGCCCGGCTTGCCGCAAGCATCAATCGTCTTGGCCACAGCACCGGACCGGATGCGCAAGCTCTGCGGTCCGAGTTTGAAGAGCTGCGTGCGCTGGTAGAGCAAATGGCTCGCCAGGACAGCATGCAAAAGATGGAACGTCGCTGGGACGAGGTCGAAGATACCTTGCGCAGCTTCGATACCGCTCCGCTCAAAGAAGAGATCGTTGCACTCGCCTATCGGCTCGACGACATCAAGAGCGAGATCGGCAATGCACATGGCAGTCCGGCCATTCGCGCGCTCGAAGACAAGCTCATCACGATTGCCGGCTTCGTCGAGCAACTGGGCCGCCGCATCCAGCCGAACGAAGAGGTCTTTTCCGAACACTTCTCCGATCTCGACCAGCGTCTGGACGAGATCAGCCGTGCCATCGCCGCCACCAACAATCGTGCGTCCCACGCCGTCGACACTGCGGTGGCGGAGCGTCTGGAAGAGCGTCTCACCGGTCTGTCGCGCCAACTCGACCAGTTGAAAGATATATCCGAGCGCAAGGACAAGCCATCGGAAGCACTAACCGGCCGCCTGGACGCGCTTGCGAGCCGCATCGAGGAACTGGCATCGGACCGGCACATTTCGAAACTGGACGAAAGGCTGGATCAGCTTTCCGCCTATCTGGAGCAGTCACAGCGCACGCCCGTCCAGCCGGAACTCACATCTTTCCTCACCGATATTTCCAAGAAGATCGATCTTCTTGGAAATGGCGCTGTCAACGACAAGCTGGCCGAGCGGCTGGACAAGATCGCACGACGCATCGAGGATATCGACGCACGTCCGGCATCGGGCAAGACCGCAGCTTACGATTCCGCATTCCTTCGCCTGGAAGAGCGTCTCGGCAAGATCGCCGCCAAGCTCGACGAAACCTCCCGCTCGAGCAATACTGATCCCGACGCGATTGCCAGCCTGGAAAGCCATATCGCCAATCTGTCCTCGATGCTGAACGAGCAGAGCCACATTCAACCCGTCGGCTTGCCGCCGGAGTTTGATGCTCGCATGAGCGCGATCGAAGACTATATGGCGTCCAACGACGAATACATTATCGAGGCCGCACGTCAGGCGGCAGAAGCGGTACTGGAGGCGCATACGCGCAACAATCTGGCCCAGACGGCAAGCCCTGCCGACATGGTCCTGCTTTCGGAACTTGCCAACGACCTGCGCAAGCTGGAGGGCCTGAGCCGCAATACAGACGAGCGTACGCACCGCACTTTTGAAGCTCTGCACGAAACGTTGCTGCAGATAGCCAGCCGCCTCGATGTGCTGGATCAGCGCCACACGCAGGGGCAAGGGCCCGAGCACAGCAAACGTGTGCTTGCTCGAGAGCCTGAGTTCGCCCCTGCACAAGAAGAAGATGCAGCTGCCGAGAGCATTCGCATGCCCTTTGCCAGCTTTCATGAGGAGAGCCTGGATTCGCTAGCCTACGCGCAGGTTTCGTCGGCCCTCACGCCCCAGTATGCCAGCAACGGCGCTCTGCCGCCACTGGCCGTCAGCGAGCCGGAAGCGCAGGAAAAACGCGGCCTGCTCGCCAGCCTGACGCGCCGCTTCAAGTCCAGCGCCGCCAAGACCGATAAAGACGCGTCCGCTGCAACGGCGCGCACAACGGTGAACCCGGCGCCTGCGCTGGATCCGATCGACACCCTTTCGTCCGAGGACGACAACGAGCTTCTGGAGCCAGGCTCCGGCGCGCCGGATGTCAAAAAAATCCTCGAGCGTGTTCGAGCCAGCCAGAACGCAGCACGCGCAGGTGAGACGGATGGCGACAGCCGCGCCGATTTCATCGCCGCTGCACGCCGCGCGGCACAGGCTGCCGCACTGGAGACCATGCCTGAAAGAGCAACGGGCTCGGGAGTTGCAAGACATGGCCGCAGCGCCGAGAACGGCTCCATGCTGGCGCGTTATCGCCGCCCGCTGCTGCTTGGCATCGGCGCCATTCTTCTGGCAATGATGGCCATGCCGATGGTGAAGTCGCTTGTCGGTACCGAGACGCCGCCAGCTCAACGGATTACCACAGGCGCGAGCGCTGACAGCAGCCAACCCAATCTCGCACCGATGCAACTGCCAGCAATGGGCGATCAGGCCGTCACACTTCCGTCCACCGACAAGGTCGATCCAACAGAGCAGGCACAGGCCGACCGTATGCAGGCCGCGGCCGATAGTAAGGGCAACGTGATCGATACGCGCACGATCGGCGGCGCGCCCCTTCCGGAAGACGAACCCTCCCTGAATGTTCCTCCGCCAGGCGCCGGTTCCAGCCTCGTCGAGCAGGCCGAGCCTGAGACCAAGCCCGAAGACATCATTCGTAATGCCGAGATTGATCAGCCGACAGCCCCGGCGCAAAGCACGGCAGAGACCATTGCCGTGCCCTCCGGCATCACGCCTGCCTCCCTTTCAGAAGCGGCAGGCAGAGGCGACCCGCTGGCGCTCTTTGAAGTCGCTGTGCGCTATACCGACGGTAACGGTGTTCAGGCCGATCGTGCCGAAGCCGCCAAGTGGTACAAGCTCGCGGCTGATCGCGGCTTCGCACCGGCTCAGTATCGTCTTGGCAACATGTACGAAAAGGCAAATGGCGTCGAACGCAATCTGCCGGAAGCCAAGCGCTATTATGAGATGGCGGCTCGTCAGGGCAATGCAGGCGCGATGCACAACCTTGCCGTTCTTCTGACCTCCGACGTGGCAGGCCAACCGGATTACAAGGCCGCGGCTGACTGGTTCATCAAGGCCTCCGATCTCGGCGTGCGCGACAGCCAGTTCAACCTCGCCATTCTTTATGCGCGCGGCAGCGGTGTCCCGCAAAGCCTGGAAGACTCGTATAAGTGGTTTGCCATTGCAGCCCGCGATGGTGACGCCGACGCAGCTCAGAAGCGCGAAGATGTCGCAAAGGCGATGAAGCCGGAACAGCTTGCCAGCGCAAAGGCGAAGGTCGAGGCGTGGAAGGTCACGCCGCTCGACGAAGAGGCGAATTCCGTCAACGTCCCCGACGAATGGACCAGTGCCGGCGGTGTGAAGACTTCTTCGGTCGACATGGAGAAGGCGATCCGCAACATTCAGGCCATTCTCAACAATAACGGCTTCAAGGCAGGCCCGCCGGATGGCAAGCTTGGCAAGACGACGGTCGCGGCCATCCGCGAATTCCAGAAGTCCGTCGGCCAGACGCCGGACGGTCGCATCACCGACGAACTGGTGACGGCCCTCCTGGCCCGCAACAAGTAACTAACCTCTGGCGCCCATCAAAAAAGGCCTGGAACGACATCTTCGTTCCGGGCCTTCGTTCTTTTCAAATTATCAACGTATTTGCCGTTGAATGATTGACAGGTCGTGGCCTGCCGGGCATGACGAACGAGGGGCTCAAAGCCCTCTTTCAGACAGAAATTCGAAATGGCGGACAGGTGGCCTTGCGCGCACCGGGCCGCCCGGAACTATTGCCCGAGGTCCGATTGTGACTGTCTACCTGCCCATTGCGGAATTGTCGGTGAATATCTTCATCATCCTCGGCATGGGCGCTGCTGTCGGCTTTTTATCCGGCATGTTCGGGGTCGGCGGCGGGTTTCTCATCACGCCTCTGCTGATTTTCTACAACATACCCCCGGTTGTCGCCGTCGCAACGGGCGCAAACCAAGTCGTGGCGTCCTCCGTGTCCGGCTCGATTACCCATTTTCGTCGTGGCACACTGGATGTGAAGCTCGGCTTCATGCTTCTGATCGGCGGCCTATGCGGCGCCACTATCGGCGTCTGGCTTTTCACGCTTTTACGCAGCATCGGTCAGCTCGATCTGATCATTTCGCTCCTTTACGTCATTCTTCTTTCCACCGTCGGCGGATTGATGCTGAAGGAGAGCATTTCCGCCATCCGCCGCACGGCACGCAATGAGACGATTCCGCTGCGCCGTCCCGGCCATCACAACTGGGTCCATCGTCTGCCGTTAAAGATGCGCTTCAAGAAATCGAAGCTCTATCTCAGCGTCATTCCCATCATCGCACTTGGCTTCGGTATTGGTATTCTCACCTCCGTCATGGGCGTCGGCGGCGGCTTTATCATGGTACCTGCCATGATCTATCTGTTGCGCATTCCGACCAACGTCGTCGTCGGAACCTCGCTGTTTCAGATCATATTCGTCACGGCCTACACGACCATCGTGCAAGCGGCGACCAACTATTCCGTCGATATCGTTCTGGCGTTCATCCTGATGCTGGCTGGCGTCGTCGGCGCGCAATATGGCGTGCGCGTCGGCCAGAAACTGCGCGGCGAACAGCTTCGCGCTTTGCTGGCGCTTTTGGTTCTAGCGGTCGGCATCCGTCTTGCGATCGGCCTCGTATTGCACCCCGACGATCTTTTTTCCGTCGCGTCGGGGGGGCTCGGCTATTGATCCGCGCCGCTCTTTTCGCATCACTCCTGATTTTCTGCGTCGGCACCGCGCTGGCGCAGACGCCGCCGCTTGCGGTATCTCCCGACGCTCAAGGCAAGTCACGGACGCTCCAGGAAAATATCGAGATCGGCGCTTCGACCTCGGAAATCTCGATTGCATCGGATTTTCGCGGTGCTGATTTCACGATGTTCGGCGCGCTCAACAACGCCGATCAGTTGCTGCTCGCCATCGGCCAGTATGACATTGTGGTGACGCTGGAAGGTCCGAACGAATATACGACGGTCCGCAAGAAGAGCCGCGTGGCGGGCATCTGGATCAATACCAGCGCTATCACTTTCGCACCGCTGCCTGAATCCTATTCCATGGCCAGCACCCGCAACATCAACGACATCGCCTCGCCCGGCACATTGAAGGCGATGGGCCTGGGTGTCGAGCATCTTCCGCTGAACAGTGCGGTGTTTTCCGGCGTGCCGGATAATGTCTATGATTTTCAGGAAGCCTTTCGCCGCCTGAAGCTTTCCAGCGGCATCTATCGCAACGACACGACGGGTGTGCGACTTGAACGCACCGGGCTCTTCTGGGCAACGCTGCGTCTACCCGCCAATGTGCCGAATGGCGTCCACACTGCCAGAGCCTATCTGTTCAAGAGTGGCATGCCGGTTGCCCAACGCGAGCTCAAGCTGCGCGTGGTAAAAACCGGCATGGAGCAGGCGATCACCAATGCCGCGCATCAGACACCGGTCGTCTATGGTATTCTCTGTGTGCTGATCGCCGTGATTACCGGCTGGGGCGCGAGCCTGCTGTTTCGCCGCGACTGAGCTATCTCTCAGCCCAGCAAGCTTCCGAAACGCACGGAATAAATCCGGTCACGTCCCATCAGATGGGCAATCAGGTCCGCGTGGTCAAAGAGGCCGCGCATGGCCTTATGGCGCAGATCCAGCCCGCCGCTCATGACACCGAATGCAGGCATCAGCAGGCGCGTGCCATCGGTTGCGAAACAGGGGCGACGCACGGTCTTGTCGCGGCGGCGGACCGTGGCTGATGGATGCAGATGCCCGGCAATCTCGCCGATCGTGTCTGTACTTTTCAGCTTCGGCTCATGGCGGAAGACGAGGTTGGCGTAAAACATTTCATCGACGGACGAGCCGGGCAAATCCACGGTTCCATCTGGATCGTGGTTGCCATTGATCCAGATCCATTCGCGACCTCGTGCCATCTCCTTGATGATGTCGCGCAGCGGCAACGGCAGATGTTCTGATCCCTTGCGATCATGGAAATTGTCGCCAAGACTGACAACGATCTTCGGATCGTAGCGAGAAATCAGCGAGGCAAAAATCTTCAGCGTCGCAATCGTATCATAGGGCGGCAGCATCATGCCGCGCCGCGCAAAGGCCGCACCCTTTTCCAGATGCAAATCGGAGACAACGAGCAGCGACAGATCGGGCATGTAGAGCCCGCCCAGCGGATCGCAAAGTGCGGCAACGCCGTTGATGGCGGTTACGGCACCAGAGCATTCAAAGCCGGTGGACAATTTTTCGCTCAAGGCAAGGCGGCTCAGCACGTCTTTTCGAATTCCCTGAGAGCAAGCTCTTTGCTCTACTTTCTTGTTTCAACGCATTGTCTGGCGCGGCCTTTAGAGCGAACCCTACGCCATAGCCTCGGCGATCAGCTCGTCGGCGGCTTCGGCCAGCACATCGTCCTGCGCCTGCCCCACGACCGTCTCGCGGCCGATTTCCAGCATGACCGGAACGGCAAGAGGCGAAACATGGTCGAGCGCACGGTGATGCGTATGGCCTTTGATTCGCCTTAGCATATCGCCAAGTCGGGCAATGTCCAAAAGTCCTGCCGACGCATCGCGTCTGGTCGCTTCCAGCAGAATGTGGTCCGGCTCATGGCTGCGAAGAACGTCATAAATAAGATCGGCTGAGACGGTGACCTGCCGCCCGGTCTTTTCCTTGCCGGGATGACGGCGCTCGATAAGGCCTGCGATCACAGCGCAATTGCGGAAGGTGCGTTTCAGAAGGTAGGATTCGTCCAGCCAGGCTTCGAGGTCGTCACCCAGCATGTCCTCGTCCAAAAGATTGGCAAGAGACAGCCGGCGCGATTGCAGGCGCTGACCCATATCCTCCATCGCCCAGACGGCGAGCGAGTAATCGGTGGCGACAAAGCCCATGGGCTTCGCACCTGCACGCTCCAGCCTGCGGGTCAAAAGCATACCAAGCGTCTGATGCGCCAGTCGCCCCTCGAAGGGGTACATCACCATGAAGAAGCGCTTGCGAAACGGAAAGGTCTCGACAAGCAGCTCGTCGCGCTTGGGAATGATTGACTTTTCCTTCTGGATCGCCAGCCAGTCGCGCACCTGATCGGGCAGCGCGTGCCAGCGAGTGGGATCGGCCAACATGGAACGCACCTGGTCTGCGAGATAGGTGGAGAGCGGAAACTTGCCCCCAGCATAGGAAGGGATTTTCGGGTCCATCGAGAAAGCCTGGCTGACCAGGCATTCATTCTCGCGAATGCCCTCAAAGCGCAGCACCTTTCCGGCAAACAGGAAGGTATCGCCCTGGACAAGTTGCTCGAGGAAATGCTCTTCCACCTTACCCAACGACATGCCGCCGCGCCCCACGGTGCCCTTGGCGTTGCGCTTGACCATGCGGACGTTCAGTTCCGCCGCCTCGACAATCGTGCCGAGGTTGAGGCGATATTGCTGCGCGACCTGCGGATTGGAGACGCGCCAGCGCCCATCCTTCATCTGGCGGATGCGGGCATAGCGTTCATAGGTGCGCAGTGCATAGCCCCCGGTCGCGGTGAAATCGACCACACGGTCGAACATCTCACGCGATAGATCGACATAGGGCGAAGCGCTTGTGACTTCGCGGTACAGCTCGTCCGCATCGAAAGGTTCGGCGCAGGCCATGCCCAGCACATGCTGCGCCAACACATCCAGAGCGCCTTCGGCAATCGGTGGCGTATCCTGCGCGCCGATGTAGTTGGCATCGAGTGCCGCGCGGCACTCCATCACCTCGAAACGATTGGCAGGCACGAGGATCGCCTTCGATGGCTCGTCCATGCGGTGGTTTGCGCGGCCGATACGCTGTGCCAGGCGGCTTGCGCCCTTCGGCGCGCCGACATGCACGACGAGATCGACATCGCCCCAGTCGATCCCGAGGTCGAGTGTGGAGGTGGCGACAACAGCGCGAAGCTTGTTGTCGGCCATGGCCTGCTCCACCTTGCGGCGCTGCCCGGCATCCAGCGAGCCGTGATGCAGCGCAATCGGCAGATTGTCGTCGTTGATGGCCCAGAGTTCCTGGAAAATGCGCTCGGCCTGCGAGCGGGTATTGACGAAAACCAGCGTCGTTTGATGGTCTTTGATCTCAGGGTATAAATCCTGCATGGCGTAGCGCGCCGAATGGCCGGACCAGGGAATGCGCTCTTCCGTCTGCAGGATGGCGATATTCGGCTTCGCGCCGCCATCGACTGTGATCAGCCCTGCCGGCGGTTCACCCTCGACTTGCGGAGCCAGATAGCGCTGCAAATCCATTGGGTCTGCAACCGTTGCAGACAGTCCGATGGCGCGCACGGCAGGCGCATGGCGGCGGATACGGGCGAGCGCCAGCGAAAGGAGATGGCCGCGCTTGGACGTGACGAGCGAATGCAGCTCGTCCAGCACCACATATTTCAAATCCTTGAAGAAGCGCTCGGCTTCCTTGTTGGCAAGCAGCAGCGAGACCTGTTCCGGAGTCGTCAGCAGAATATCCGGTGGTTTAAGCTTCTGTCGCTGGCGCTTTCCCTGCGGCGTGTCGCCGGTGCGAGTTTCGACCGTAATCGGAAGGCCCATCTCCGAGACCGGCTTCATCAGGTTGCGCTCGATATCGACAGCCAGTGCCTTGAGCGGCGAGATGTAGAGCGTGTGAACGCCGATGAAGGCAGAACCCGGCGGCACCTTGCCGCGCTCGGCCAGATCGGTCAGCGATGCCATAAAACCGCCCAGCGTCTTGCCCGCACCAGTTGGCGCAATCAGCAACATGTTCTCGCCAGCACGCGCGCGGGCAGACAGTTCCAGCTGATGCGCACGCGGGCTCCAGCCCTTTTCCGCAAACCATTTCTGGAACGGCAGAGGCAGTGTCCCGGCACTTTCTGCCAAGATGGGCGGATCGACGTGTTTCACACCTCTAAAGTAGTGAAAATCTTTTGAAAAAGAAGAGGCTGCGGAGCATGCGCGTGATCACGACCTGACCCGCACCATCACGTACGACCGCTACATGGCTATATAGCGGTCGTTTCTGTGGTTGATGGCAATCACCAGGTTCATCACCAGCGCGCCGAGGACAGAGCAAAGGATGATCAAGGGTATGGCAACGAAAAAGGAGACGAACAGCACGGTGCAATCGAAAGCAAGCTGAGTAAGGCCTGCGCGGATGCCAAAGCGATCTTGAATATACAGCGCCAGAATACCGAACCCGCCAAGGCTGGCGCGATGGCGGAAGAGCGCCAGCATGCCCGCAGCAACCGTCAATCCCCCGAAAGTGGCGGCGACCACCGGATGGACATTCTGCAAGACGATGAGATGGGGCAGATATTCGGACAGTAGCGCGGTCAGCCCCACGGCGCAGAAGGTCTTGATCGTGAAGGCAAGCCCCAGACGGCGGAGCGCCAAATAATAGAAGGGCAGATTCGCAAGGAAGAAGATCAGGCCGAAGCTTACCCCTGTTACATAATGGAGAAGAAAGGCGACGCCTACCACGCCACCGGTCAGCAATCCGCCGCCAGACAGAAGCACAACGCCGAGCGAGATCAGCATGCTGCCGGCAATCACCGCCAGCGCATCCTCCAGAAGAGAATGTTGCGCGGACGTCGATGTCCAGAATCTCGAAAGCTTGCGCTCTGCAATGTCGCTCATGCTCACCCCCGGAAACGCGTGTCACTCGTCTTTGCGCCGGAAGCCACCAAAATTCAAGCGTCAGCGTACCACGATGTAACGGTCAGAGCGGTGATTGATGGCGAGGAACATGTTGAGGAAAAAGGCGCCGACGATGGAGTAGAGCACTGTCTTAGGCTCGATGACGGCGAAGGCGGCGACCATGACGCAAGCGTCGAAGGCAAGCTGTATCAGACCGGCGCGGATGCCGAAGCGATCCTGAATGTAAATTGCAAGAATGCCGATGCCGCCAAGGCTGGCGCGATGGCGATAGAGCGCAAGAAGTCCGTAACCCAGCAAGAGCCCGCCGAGAATGGCAGCCCAAAGCGGATTGACGCTGTCGATCACCATCCAGCGCGATTCCAACTCCGTCAACACAGAAACCAGGCCGATTGCGACGAAGGTTTTCAGCGAGAAGGCAAGGCCGAGACGACGGAAGGAAAGATAGTAGAAGGGCAGATTAACGAGGAAGAACAGCAGGCCGAAGCTGATGCCGAAAGCATAGTGGATCAAAAAGGCGACGCCAGCTGTACCGCCGGTCAACAGACCGACCTTGTTGAGGATGTAAAATCCAAGCGCGGAAACGATACCTCCGGTCACGATGCCCTGAACATCTTCGATCGGCGAGTGCTTGGCAGGGTCCACACTCCACATGCCATAGACGCTTCTGGTGAATGCCATGCGAAATTCCCTCGACAGGACCTGATTTTCTTGAGGTGCGCCACAGGCCTTTACTGTCGTGAAAGCCTTTAGACGCAGCTATTTTGCACCGCAAAAGCGCCTCATACAACACGCTTGTGTCAGCAATGCTGACCAACCCAAAAGATTGCAAGAAACGAAAAGATCATGCCCGTCTCGCGGCAAGAAATAGAATGCCGGAGAGTGGTTTTCCGGCATCCTTGCGAATGGTGGTTTTGCGTTTTTGCAGCACCTGCATGTCGAAGGCGGCGAGGAGGTTGCGGATGTAAGTTTCCGAATGGGCGTAGCGCAGTGACGGTTGCAGGACGAAACCCTCGTCGTCACCCGCATCTTCCACCGAGAAGGCAAAGATCCCTCCTTCGGAAAGCAGCGCCAGCACCAGCGGCATGACGGTTTCCAGGCTGCCGAGATACATCATCACATCCGCTGCCGCGACGAGATCCGCGCGACCTTTCGCATGTTCGTCGACAAAGAGGCCTGACGCCTCCTCATCCAGAGAAAGATCGGCTTGCGCGAGATGATCGTAGATGCCCTTCTCTTCCGCCTTCGCCAGCATGTTGGTTGAGATATCGAAGCCCTCTAGCCGCTTGGCCCAATCGCGGATTTCCATACCCAGCAACCCCGTGCCACAGCCGATATCCACGACGCAGCGAAAGCTGTCTCCTGGCGGCCGCGCCGTTTCGATCAGAGCCGCCAGTTTTTCCGGAACGCTATAATCCAGTTTCTTCACCAGCGATGTTTCGAAGCGCTCGGCATAATCATCGAAGAGACCTTCAACGTAGCGGCTGGGCGGCTGCTCTGGCGTTTCGGCAGCCCCTAGCACTGCAAGTTTCAGAGGAGCTGCAAAAATGCCTTCCTCATCAAGCTCGGCTACTTTCTCGTAAGCTTTGACTGCCTGGTCGCGCTGGCCCGACTTTTCGCTGTATTCCCCCAGACGAAACCAGCCTGCGGCCCAGAGCGGCGCTAGTTCCAGCGCCTGTTCGATCAATTCCGCCGCTGCATGGTGGTCGCCGCTCTCTGCCAGCATGCGGGCATAATCGGCACGACGATCAGCAATGACGTCGCCGGAGGAATGCTGGTTCTGAGCCATTCACGAATTTTTCCTGAAAGAGGTGGGCTCTCTTTCATCAAGCCATAAAAAAACTCAAGTCCTATTTCATCGCAAACGCCGACGTGACGGTGTAAAGCCCCTTATGCTTGCATCGAAGCGCCATGCTTCATATGTCTTGATCGAGGTTTGAGAGTGCATGTCATCGCCGCAAGGATGCGGGTCTGTGGCATGCTTTAGGAGATTGCCGATGGCCGGTGAGGTCAATAAGGTGCTGGGTGACAGCGTTGGACGCACGATCGTCAAGCTGCTGGTGATATCGCTGATCGTCGGATTTCTGATGGCCGTTTTCGGTCTGACGCCGTGGAGCATCATCTATGGTGTGCGCGATTTCGTTCTGAACCTGTGGTACTCCGGCTTCCATGCGCTTGGCAGCATCGGCGATTATCTTCTGGCGGGTGCGGTAATCGTCATCCCTGTATTCATTGTTCTCAGACTTCTAAGCTTGCGCTGATATGACCGACCATTCCCTGACGACCCTCTCCCGGCGCGGCTTCGTGCTGCTTTCCGCTGGCTCCGTTCTATCCGCCTGCGTGTCCGTCCCTACCAATAAGGGCCTGCCTTCCGGCACGCGGGACGAGACGGCGGCGGCACTGCCGATGGTAAACGAGCTTCGCCGCTCCAAGGGCCTCTCTACGCTCTCCGCCAACCCGGCGGCTCAGCAGGCCGCCATCTATCAAGCCAACCGCATGGTGAAGGCGCAGAAGATGGCGCATCTCATTGGCCTCACTGACAGTTTCCTTATCCGCATGAAAAACGGGAACGTGCCTTTGCCGGCGGCAGAAAATGTCGCGGCAGGTCAAGACACGGTCGAGCGGGTGGTCAAAGCCTGGATCGGCTCACCGCATCATTTGGAAAACATGCTTGGTAATTACGGCGGCCTTGGCGTCGCTGTCGCCTATGACAGCGCGGCTAAGAACCGGCCTTATTGGGCCATGGTGCTATGTGCTTGATGAATCCTCGCCTCAAGGGCGAGGATGACCGCAGAGAATGGACTGGTCGTCGTTTCCAATCGCATCCGCTAGAGGCATGTATGCACATCTGAGGGGTGTGACGCGTTCTTAAATCGCCCGCGCCGCCCAGCTTTCCAGTGAACTGTCACGCAACTGGCGAATGTTCGTCACGCCATCGCGCTCCAGCAGCTTCGACAACCCGCGAACAATCGTGCCTGGCAGACCCGGCCCCTCATAGACCATGCAGGAATAGAGCTGCACCAGATCGGCCCCTGCCCTGATCTTTTCCAGCGCGGTCTCTGCAGATGAAACCCCACCCACACCGATGATCGGCAGATCCGGGCCGACGCGCTTGCGCATCTTTGCCAATACTGCAGTGGAACGCTCGAACAGCGGTTTGCCGGAGAGGCCACCGGTTTCGTTATTGTTGCTGCCCGGCCTCAAGCCCTCGCGAGACAGCGTCGTGTTGGAAATAATCAGACCATCCAGCCTGTGCGACAGAACCTCGGCGGCGATGTCGTCGAGCCCCTCCTCCGTCAGATCGGGCGCAATCTTCAGGAAAACGGGGATATGGCGGGACAACTTCTGAGCTTCGCGGTCGCGCTGCGCCAGTACGGCGGAAAGCAGTGCCGCCAAGCTGTCGCGCGCCTGAAGATCGCGAAGGCCAGGCGTGTTGGGAGAGGAGATGTTGGCGGTAAAATAGGACGCTACAGCAGAGAAGGTTTCGATGCCCTTCACATAATCGGCGATGCGGTCTTCGCTATCCTTGTTCGCACCAATATTGACACCGACAATACCGCGCAGACCCGCAGCGATAAGGCGCGAGAGTGCTGCCGCATGTCCTTCATTGTTGAAGCCGAGACGGTTTATCACGGCCTCGTTTTCCACCAGACGGAAAATGCGCGGTTTTGGATTACCTGCCTGCGCGCGGGGCGTCACCGTACCGATTTCGGTAAAGCCGAAGCCGAGCTTGAGGAGCGGTCCGGGAACTTCGGCGTTCTTGTCGTAGCCTGCCGCCATGCCAAGAGGATTGGGAAAGACCAGTCCTGCCACTGTCTGTTGCAGGCGAGGATCGTGCGGCACGTGGCAGGTGGGCATAAAGCCGCTGCGCAGTGCCGCAATCGACATGCCATGCGCCACTTCGGGATCGAGCAGGAAAAGGCCCTTGCGGCCAAGGGAGGAAAACAATCCGCTCATAGTCAAATCTCCGGAAACTGATGGGCGCCGTCGTCACCAAGCGTCAGCGGCGTTTCCCACAAAACAGCGTCTAGCGGAAGCTCGCCATAGAGATGCGGAAAGAGAGCGCCGCCGCGAGAGGGTTCGAAAACCAGCTTGTCGCCAAGTGCCCCGCCATCGACTGCGATCAGGAGCAGATCCTGCTGGTCGGCGAAGTGACGAGCTGCCGTTTCCTTCACCTGGCCGGCCGTGGAGAAATGGATATAGCCATCTGTCAGATCGATCTCCGCCCCCTTGAAAACGCCCTCCTGCTTCGCTTTCAACCACAAGGCCTCTGGTACGATTTTATAGATGACGGGGGGCGTGTTGGTCATCGGGCATCTCCTTCATGTCAGGGCGGTTTGCCGCAAATGGTGGGCATTGTCTATTGCTTCACATAGATTTTTACCCCTGAGCGGCGTGCAGGGAAGCTTGAGTGCAATCTAATGCTTGTGTTGCAGCCGATTTGGCGCAATCTTGACGATGCAGCCGGACATGACGCTGCGGGAGGAAGAGTCGCATGAAATGCTCTTGGGAGGGGGCGCGGCATGGCAGAACTCACGATTATCATAGCAGATGACCATCCGCTGTTTCGCGGTGCGCTTCGCCAGGCGGTGGATGGTCTTGAAGGCAACAATATTTTCATAGAGGCGGGCGATTTCGACGCCGCCAGACGCTGCGCGGAAGATCAGCCGGAAGCCGATCTCATGTTGCTCGATCTTGCCATGCCCGGGGTCAGCGGGTTTTCCGGACTGATGGCACTTCGGGCGGAATTTTCCAGTCTGCCCATCATCATCGTTTCGGCGACCGACGACCCGGCGACCATGCGCCGCGCCATCGAACTTGGAGCATCCGGCTTCATCTCCAAATCGTCCGGCATAGACGATATCCGCACGGCCATCCGCACTGTGCTTGCCGGCGATGTCTGGATCCCGGCGTCCTGTCAGTCCAGCCGCGATCAGGATGCCGATATGGCCGACCTGATCAACAGGCTGCGCACGCTGACACCACAGCAAAGCCGTGTGCTTGGCATGTTGGGAGAAGGTCTGCTCAACAAGCAGATCGCCTACGAGCTTAACGTCTCCGAAGCGACGATCAAGGCGCACGTATCGGCCATTCTGTTGAAGCTCAATGTGGACAGCAGAACGCAGGCGGTGATCCAACTTTCCAAGCTGAACCAGCCTGCGCTTGTTGCGTGACGGCTGGCCCGTACTTGCGGCCTTCGCGGCGTCAGAAGAGCCCGTAAGGGAAATAACGGCGATAGATTTCCTCCAGTCGCCCGTTGCGCGACAGTGTTGCGAGCGCCTGGTCGAAAGCAGGCACCAACCTGTTTTCGGGATCGACCGTCATGATCGAAAGCCCCTCACCAAGGAACTTATCGGACATATAGGGGCCGTCGAACATGGCGCAGCAATTGTCCGACGCGGTGCCAGCCACCCAGAATGGCAAACGCAAGCTATCGGCAAAGACCGCATCGACCTTGCCGGTTTTCAGCGCTTCATACATGGTCTCGTAGCCGCTAAAACCCGTCGGGACGACTTTGGGGAAGAAAGCTTTGAGCATCGCCTCGTGGCGGGAATTGCTGACGACGCCGACCTTCTTGCCAGTTAGTGCGGCGGCTGCCGATTGCCCTTCCAGCTTGGCGGCTTTCGAGACCGCAAAACGCGCCGGCAAGAGCAGATAGGGTCGCGTGAAGCTGAAGCTTTTGCGTAAGTCCGACGTCGAAGCGACGCCCGACATGACGGCCTCCCCCTCGCCCAATTCCAGCGCCGCCTCAAGTTCATCGAAGGGAAGCGCCTGCACCTGGCATTTGCTTTCGATCTTCAACTGGGCGCAAATCTCACGCGCAAGATCGACATGGAAGCCTACCAGCCGCCCATCCTGATCGGTGAAATTGAAGGGCGGGAAATCAACCGACATCAGGAACCGCACGCGGGGAACCGATGACAGATCGGCGCCGGGTAAGCGCTCCTGCTTGTCGAACAAAACGGGCAGGTTTCCGCTTTCGGCTCGCGCAATGCTGCTCGCAGCTAAAGCCGCAATGCATACAAGCGATATGCGGAGACCGAGATTTTTCAATCGTGCCATCAAGGAGCGCATTCGGATGATCCGGCCCGGTATGAAATGAAAAACGCCATCGCTTAAGGGGCGGACACGATGGTGCAGGTCAGTGATTACGCCTGTGATTATACATAAGATTCGCGCAAAGCCATGCGGTGCCGGGAAGAAATTGCGAACTGCCGATAGGTAATCTCCCGCCGGAACTCGTGATCTTTCGCAGCGTCGGATGACCATCGAAGCGATAAGCCGCGTCATCTAAACTTCAAAAAAGCGTCCGCGACCTGTCATGCAGCGTTGTTACGACGCCCCCGGTTTTGCTCGCCGGGCCGAAAAATTCCGCGACCAGGCCATCGTTTCTTTCCAACGAGGCTTCCCTCATGAAAACGTCGACCCTCTCCTCCTTCGTCGCATCGCTTGCTGTCGCAGCCGCGCTCGGCACCTCAGCTGCCCATGCTGAAAAGACAAAATTCGAATTCTGGTACGGCCTCTCCGGCGATCTCGGCGAGCGCGTGCAGGATGCCTGCAAGAAGTTCAACGCGTCGCAGCCGGATTATGAAATCGTCTGCACATCGCAAAACAGCTATGACGCGACGCTGCAGAACACGATTGCCGCCTATCGCGCAAAGAAGCACCCGGCCATCGCGCAAATTTACGATGCAGGCACGCTGGACATGATGTTGTCCAAGGCCTTCGTTCCAGCCAAGAAGCTGATGGCCGACAATGGCTACAAGATCGACTGGAGCAACTATTTCCCCGGTATTGCCAACTACTATGCGACGGCAGCCGGCGAGCTTAACTCCTTCCCGTTCAACTCCTCCACCGCCGTTTTCTACTACAATGTCAGCGCCTTCGAAAAGGCTGGCGTGACCGGCAAGCCGGAGACCTGGGAAGACGTGGCCGAGGCTGCGAAGAAGCTGAAGGCTGCCGGTTACGAGTGCCCGTTGGCGTTCAATTTCGACACCTGGCCGCTGATCGAGCAGTTCTCCGCCATCCACGACCAGCCGATCGCCACAGAGGGCAACGGCTACAAGGGCCTGAATGCGGAACTCGTCGTCAACAAGACGAAGGTCGTCGACGAACTCAAGTTCTTCAAGAAGATGCAGGACGAGAAGCTTTTCGTCGTCAAGACAAAGACGCTCGGCATGGACACCGTTCCCTCCTTCACCTCGCAGACCTGCCAGATGGCAATGAGCTCGATTGCCGACCACGGCACCGTCGGCAAGACACTGCCTGAAGGCGTGAAGTGGGATGTTGCCATGCTGCCGGTTTTTAAAGGCACAGAACGCAAGAAATCGCTCGTTGGCGGCGCTTCGCTCTGGGTCATGGCTGGCCGTCCGGACGCTGAATACAAGGGCGCTGCGGCATTCCTCAACTTCATCGCCCAGCCGGACATGGTCGAATGGTGGTCTACCGTCACGGGTTACATTCCCGTCACCAAGACCGGCTTCGAAAGCATGAAGAAGAACGGCTTCTACGACAAGGCACCCTACAAGGGCCGTGAAGTCGCCATCGAAAGCCTGACGCTGACCGAGCCGACCGATACGACTCGCGGTATCCGCCTCGGCAACTTCACGCAGATCCGCAAGGAACTCTCCACCGCACTCGAGGCAATCTACATGCAGAACGGCGACGTTCAGCAGGAACTCGACAAGGCCGTCGAGCGCTCGAATGTGGGCCTGCGCCGCTTTGAAAAGACCTTTGCCGGCGTTTCCATCAACTAAGCGCTGATACAAAGTGCCATCCGTGAGCGCGGGTGGCACACTACTTTTGACTGTCTATTGGAATATCCATGGAAAAGCGCTCCGTCTTCAAGAGCACCTGGCTACCTCTGCTTTTTGCCCTACCGCAGCTCGCCCTTATTGCCCTTTTCTTCTACTGGCCTGCCGTGGCGGTGGTGAACTGGGCCTTCACACTGGAGCCGCCTTTCGGCGGAGTGGCCGAGTTTGTCGGCTTTGCCAATTTCCAGGAGACTTTCGCCGATCCGCTCTACTGGAACTCGGTGACCGTCAGCCTGATCTTCGCCATTGTCGGGCCGTTTTTTGCCATCCTGATCGGCCTCACACTTGCGCTTGCTGTCGACAGGCAATTGCCGGGCTCCGGCTTCTTCCGCGTTCTCTACATCCTGCCCTTTGCCATTGCCGGTCCTGCGGCGGGCATGGCTTTCCGCTTCATTCTCTCGCCGGAACGCGGCCTGGCCGCCTCTCTCAACGCGATCTATCCGGATATCTGGAACCCGGCCAAATTTGGCAGCCATGCGCTGGCGCTTGTCATCATCATCTTCATCTGGAAATGGGCGGGCTACACCTTCATCTTCCTGCTGGCCGGTCTGCAATCCGTACCGCGCAGCCTGACGGAAGCGGCTGCGATGGATGGCTCCGGGCCAATCCGCCGGGCCATCGATATTCAGGTGCCGCTGCTTGCGCCCACCCTGTTTTTCCTGACCGTGACCATGATGACCGAAGGCTTTGTCGGCTCAGACACGTTCGGTATTGTCCACCACACGACTGGCGGCGGCCCGAACCATGCGACCGAAGTCATGGTGTTTCGCATCGTGCAGGAAGCGTTCCAGGGGCTCAACTATTCGGGTGCCTCGGCGCAGAGCATCATTCTGATTGGCCTGATCATGGTCTTCACCTTCATCCAGTTCCGCTTCATCGAGCGGCGCGTACATTACAAGTGAGGCGGCGATGATCCAGCGCACTCCCTACGCAGACGCCTTTACCTACGGCCTGATGATTATCGGCTTCCTGCTCTTGATCGGCCCTTTCATCGTCATCATTGCCGGTGCCAGCCAGTCGCTGCAGCAGATCAACAGCGTACCCTTCAGCTTTATGCCAAGCGACAGGCTGTTTGAAAACATGCAAACCGCATGGAGCCGCGCCAATCTCGGCAACGCCATGCTGAACAGCTTCATCATGGCCTCGCTAGTCACCGTCGGCAAAGTGGCGCTATCGGCCTGCACGGCCTTCGCCATCGTCTTCTTCCGCTCGCCGTTGCGCCACCTGTTTTTCTGGACGGTGTTCATCACGCTGATGCTGCCGCTGGAAGTGCGCGTGGTACCGACCTATGCGGTGGCGGCAGACATGTTTCACCCCTTCCGGCTGTTGATCAATGCGATCTCCGGTATCGATGTCAACATCGAGTGGAACCTGTTAAATTCCTATGCGGGCCTGACCCTGCCGCTGATCGCCACAGCCACCGGCACCTTTCTCTATCGCCAGTTCTTCATGACCCTGCCGGACGAGTTGGCCGAGGCGGCGCGCATGGATGGCTCCGGCCCGATGCGTTTCTTCGTCGACATGATCCTGCCGCTGTCACGCACCAACATGCTGGCGCTGACGACGATCATGTTCGTCTATGGCTGGAACCAGTATCTCTGGCCGCTCCTGATGGTGACCGACCCGTCCTATAAGACGGTAATGATGTCGCTCTCCAGCCTCCTTCCTTCCGAAAACGGCACGCCTGACTGGAACGTCACGCTTGCCGGTTCCCTCATCATCATGTTGCCGCCTCTTCTCGTCGTCGGGCTTTTGCAGCGCTGGTTCGTGCGCGGCCTTGTCTCCACCGAGAAATGACAGCTTACAGAACAGGAGTTCCAGACCATGGCGCAGATCGATATTCGTCAGGTGCATAAATCCTACGGCAAGACCAAGACGCTGCATGGTGTCGACCTCATCTTTCCGTCGGGAGAATTCGTCGTCATCCTCGGCCCTTCCGGCTGTGGCAAATCCACGCTGCTGCGCATGATCGCCGGGCTGGAAGACATCACCGCCGGTGAAATCGCCATTGCCGGTAAGGTGGTGAACCGGCTGGAGCCGCGTGAACGTGGTTGCGCCATGGTGTTCCAGAACTATGCGCTTTATCCGCATATGACCGTTGCAGATAATATAGGTTATGCGCTGAAGGTGGCGGGCGTTGCCAAGACCGAGCGCCGCCGAAGGATCGAGGAAACGGCGAAGATTGTCGGCCTTTCCGATTACCTGGAGCGCAAGCCCGCAGCCCTGTCCGGCGGCCAGCGCCAGCGCGTTGCCATGGCCCGTGCCATCATTCGTGAGCCGGATGTGTTCCTGTTCGACGAGCCCTTGTCCAACCTCGACGCCAAATTGCGCGTCACCATGCGCGCAGAAATCCGCAGGCTGCATCAACGGCTGTCCGCAACATCGGTCTTCGTTACACATGATCAGGTAGAGGCCATGACGCTGGCGGATCGGCTAGTGATCATGAACAAGGGTAATGTCGAACAGGTTGGGCAGCCGCTCGACATCTACAACCGGCCAGCCAGCACCTTCGTCGCCTCCTTCATCGGTTCGCCCGCCATGAACCTTTTCAATGCCAAGGTGGATCGCGCAGGCGGCTTGGTGAGCTTCGGCAACTGGGCGACCCCGCTGCCGGTGAGGATCGCGGGCGCCGTGTCTGGCGATGACATCATCGTCGGTATCCGGCCGGAACAATGCGTTGTCTCGCGCAGTGGTGAAGGCATTTCGGGGGTGGTCGATTTCGTCGAGGAACTCGGCTCCGGCCGCATTGTCTATGCCGATATCCGCGGCCAGATCTTCGCCGCCGCCATCGGTGAAGACCTCACTGTCCGTCCCGGCGAGCGGGTTATGCTGCAGTTTCCCGAAGCGCAGCTTCACTTTTTCGATCCCAACACCGAACGCCGGATCGATCCGGATTTCGCACCCGCCAACGCGACCGACTTCACCAATCAGGATGTTCTGGCCCATAGTGCCTGAACGTCTTGCGCTTTCCCTGTCTGTATCAAGGACCCTGACATGACTTCCATCATTTCTGCTGTCGGCTTTTGCAACGCCACCGGTCGCGGCGATATTTCCACCCTGGATTCGTCCCTGAAAATCATTGCCGATACCGGCGCCAGCGCCTGCGAAATCGGCATCTATGGCGAGGAGATCATCTCCGGCGGTCGCATCATCGAAGACCGTGCGCAGCGCGTGCGCGATATCGTCAGGCAGTATGACTTCAAGAAACTGTCTCTGCACGGCCAGATCGTCTCGAACTTCATGGACCGCGAGCATCTGCATTTGCAGAAAAAGGTCGTGCGCGCCATGCTGGAACTCTGCGACCGGCTGAGTGCCGGCGTCCTTGTGCACCACAGCGGCAATGCGATCCTCTCCGATGGCATGAGTGGCAGCGATCTCGACCAGATGGAGCGTGAGGCTCTTTTCGAAATGGCCGAGATTGCCAAGACCTATGGCGTGCGCATCGTTTTGGAAAACATCTTCACCACAGAAGACGGCCAGTACCGCCAGACGCCATCGCAAGTGGCTGAAACGGTGAAGGCCGTCGGCCATGACAATCTCGCCGCCCTGATCGATTTCAGCCACGCCTATATCGAATCCACCTTCAAGGGTCTGGATTTCCGCGAGGAACTGCGCGCCATGGCGCCCGTCACCGGCCATCTGCATGTGCATGACAGCTTCGGCCTGCCCTACACGATGAAGAAGTTCTACCACCCCGCAGAAGCGACAGCGCTCGGCATCGGCGACCTTCACCTGCCGATCGGCTGGGGCGATATCGACTGGGAGGACATTTTCTCCGAACTGACCTTTCTGCCCGACACTACCCTCATCATGGAAATCGGCGCAGAGCGCTTCGCCGACCAGCAGCCCGGCTGCCTGGAGCGCGCAATGAAGCTCGCAGAGGCTGTGAACAAGCGCTGACGGCCAATCTATAGAGTGGAGGGGCCGCATGCATCGGCCCCACCACTCCGGCGATCTCTGCTAGGCACCACGTCATGGCAGGATTGAAGTGCGGATCCTCTCTTCATACCCAGACCGCCTGAGTGGCGTCTTAACCGGCGCAGGTCTCGAACGCTGCCACCCGGCCTGCGTTCACCTGGTCACTATGAAGGATATCGCTTTATGAAGATTTTGCTCGTCGTCGCCCATCCACGGCTGGACGCGCTGGCACATCAAGCGGCACGTACTTTTGCCGACGCAGCGCAAGCGAACGGTCACGATGTCGAGTTCGCCGATCTGGTGGCAGAGAATTTCGATCCGGTTCTTAAAGCTCAGGACGAGCCGGATTGGAGCGGACGCACCATAGACTTCGCGGATGACGTTCAAGGAGAGACGGAGCGTGTGGAAAGAAATGATGCCAAAGCGCTCTTCTTTCCCGTCTGGTGGTGGTCTATGCCGGCAATCCTCACAGGCTGGATCGATCGTGTGTGGGCACAGAATTGGGCCTTTGGCGATAAGACCTATCCGCACAGAAAGGTGCTGATGGTCGGCATCGCCGGCGCGACCGAAGATGACTATCGCAAGCGCGGCTACGACATTTCCGTTCAAACCCAGATGAAGATGGGGATCCTCAATTGCTGCAGTATGAAAGAAGGCAGGGTCGAGATTTTGTATGGATCGCTAGAAGACGACGCCCATGCAGCTGCGATTATTGAAAGATCGACAGAGCTCGGGGCTAGGTTCTAGCGCAATATCAACACTGATCGTCAGTCGGTCGTCTACGGCATCCGCTTTGTGACGCCGTTAAAAGAAATGCCCGCTGCATCGGTGATGGAGCCGGTGTTACAGCCTCATGACCAGCGCGAAAGAAAGTAACGCAATCGGGCAGAGACACAACCAAAGGAAGAACATTGATAAAGTTAAAAACTTTTCGTTGACTCCCGGAGTGAACCCGTCTATAGATACGTCATCGATCTTTTGCTTGCCGAGCTTTGTCTACCGCGCGATTGGCACCGCGCTCTAAGCGAACTTCTCTTTCAAAAATAGTCGGTTTTTACCCGCGTTGCATTCGTTGCGCGGTCGTTCACTCCATGCTTTGAAAGGGTTCATTATGACCACTGGCACAGTTAAATGGTTTAATTCCACTAAGGGCTTCGGCTTCATTCAGCCTGACAATGGCGGCGCAGACGCGTTCGTTCACATTTCGGCTGTCGAACGTGCAGGAATGCGCGAACTCGTCGAAGGCCAGAAGATTGGCTTCGAACTCGAGCGCGACAACAAGTCGGGCAAGATGTCTGCGACCAATCTGCAGTCCGTATAAGTGAGATCGGCTCCTCTTTGACCACGGATGTACTGGCACTGCCGGGAGCAATTTCATTCGAGGCCAGGCGTTTCGCCTGGCCTTTTTTATTTCGGCGTTTGGCCGGAAAGGTAAATACCCATGACAGAAACACACAGCAAATCTCGCCAGCAGGCAGAGCTTGCCTTCGGCAAGCTTCAAACGCCATTCTTTGCAAAAAATCACGCTGTGGATGAACTGCAAGCTGCCGTCGATGCGCGTGACGCAAAAACAGCCAGGCTGAAGGCAGCTCGCCTTGCAAAAGAACTGGCAGATCGCAAGTCCGTGGCGGATGCTCCGGCAACCAAACGCAGCAAGAAGACGCCGTCGGCCTGCTCCACATCTTAAATCGTGGTGTGATCCTCAGGTCTCGCTCACTGAGCGTTGAGGCCTTGTTTTATTGCATACAGTTTTCGCAGCATCTCCTTATGGTTTTGCGCAACCCTTCGGTGAGAGCCAAGAAACCCAGCAAAACAGGCGGGACGCATGTCAACGACAGCCAACGAACTCAATGCGACCAACACAGCATGGCAAATCGCGATGCAGGAAATCCTCCGGGTGGTCATCCGCGATCTTTACCAGGCCAAGGGCGAAGCGCATTTCAAAAAACATATCGAGCGCATCGAAATGGCAGCGGTCGACAGTATCCAGACGGATCTCAGGTTTCGCGGAACGGACGAATGGACGGAAGTCCTCGTCAAGGAAAAAGCCAGCAACTTCGTCACATCCTTGCTGACATCGTTTACGTATGACCGCGCCTGAAGGTACGACTCTTCGGCGTTTTCAAGCAATGTGGTGTAGGGCGACAAACTCTTTGGAAGGTAGCTGGAGCGGGTGAAGGGAATCGAACCCTCGTATTCAGCTTGGGAAGCTCAATCTATACCATTATTTTCAATTATTTAGGCGTAAAACTCACGCCAAAGCGTTCAAATTCGACTAATGCTTTCAATAGCGCTGTAAAACTTCACGTGCGCGAAATATCACAATGAGCTCAACTTTCCCTCTTGTTTTTCTGTATCTATATGGATACAAAAAGACATGAACACATTTAAGAAATCGCCACAGTTTGATAGTTGGTTGCAGAGCCTGAAAGATAGCAAGGGCCGCGTTCGCATTCTTGCTCGCATCGCATCGGCGGAGCATGGAAACTTCGGCGATTGTCAGCCGGTGGGTGAAGGCGTGTCAGAAATGCGCATTCACTTTGGTCCGGGATATCGCCTTTACTACACGCGCAAAGGCGAGACCGTGTATTTCCTGCTGATCGGCGGCGATAAATCCAGCCAGAAGCGTGACATTCAGAAAGCCATCGAAATGGCCCGTACCATATGAAAGGAAGGATCATGACAGAGTTTACCAAATTTGATGCTTCGGAATATCTGAAGGATGAAAGCGAGATGCTGGAGTATCTTTCCGTTGCAATGGAAGATGAAAACCCGGACGTTTTCATTACGGCGCTGGGCCATGTCGCCAAGGCGCGCGGAATGGCGCAGGTCGCTGAGGCGTCCGGTTTGGGCCGAGAAAGCCTGTACAAGGCGCTGAAGCCTGGATCAAAACTGCGCTATGAAACGATGCACAAGATTATTCACGCGCTCGGTTTCCAGCTTGTTTTGAAACCCAGCTTGGATGCGGCCTGAAAAGCAAAAAGCCGCCCGGATTGCTCCGTGCGGCTATAGTTTATGGCCCAATGAAAAAATCTCCGAGCCGCTTTAAAGCGTCCGCGAATGTCACGCCTACAGCCATGGCCGAAAAGCCCATTGCAGCTAGGGCGCCAGTGCCCATCAACCGCAACCGCTTCATATCGTCGGTGACAGGCTTCATATCGGTCACGTCATCCTTTACGAGCGCCACCGTCTGTTCCACGTCGCCGACGCGATCCACCACCTCATCAAGCCGCCTATGCACGACGGCACGACTTTCAGCCGCCTTATCTTCGGAGCGTCTGGACTGATCTTCCATGCGCCGTATCGAGTCTTTCAACCCCTCCATTCCCTCTACCAGCTGCCCGAGCTGCTGATGGATGGACGGATCAAATTCACCAGGCGCCATAGCTCAAACCACCCCCATTGCAGGCGCGGTTTTTACTGCAAAACCGTCCAGAGCCGAAAGAGGCTTTGGTGTCGTCATAAAAAGCGGCGCAACGGGCAGTGCGGCGGTCTACGAAATCCGCCGCTAGGTCCCATCTCAATTGCGTGTTGCGTGGCTTTTCGGTTCCGTATTTGGGAATGACCCTGTCCATCTTCTTCCGGCACTCTTCCGGCAGATCGGGAAGGTTGACGCCCGCCGATGTTTTGCCCCGCGCATCAGCGGCGGCAATAAGCCTCGCCTCTTTGCTCGCACAGCCAGCGGCGATCATCATTGCTCCAACGGTAATCACCGTCATCCATGTTTTGATTGTCATCTTTGATCGCCTGTTCCTGTTTGACTTCGAGCTGCTGTAGAATGAGCGCATCAGCCAGCGCCCGTTTGCGGTTCTCTTCGAGCGCCAGCGCAGCGGCATTGCGCTGGCGTTCCATTTCGGCGGCTTTCGCTTCAGCGGCGGTCTTTTCTGAAAGCAGTACGTAACCTTCAAGCAACGCCGCATCGTGCGATGAAAGCCACAGGCGGAAGACCCCAACGACCAGCAAGGCGCAGATGATGAGGGTGGCTATGCGCCCCAAAAGCGACGTCGGGAGAAGGAAGCTCATAGCCCGCTCACACACAGTTCAGCTTCACCGATGCGCTGCGCGTCGCCCATCTCGCGACGGTTGACGAGACCGCGCACGATCCGCCCGCCTGCTTTGTTGAAAGCCGTTTGAGCCTCGCAAGCGAAGCGCCACATGCTGGCCTCGATGCGACCCTTTGCGGTCGATCGACACCATGCGCCCACGCCGAAATTGTAGGAACCTGTGATCATTGAAGCGCGAACACTGATGGGGGCTTTGCCAGGTTTGGCGAACATTCCATGATCTTCTGGTAATAGTCGTCATGAACGCGGCGAAGCAGCATGTCGAAGCATTCCGCCTTCGTCTTCGTCATGCCGGGACCGATGCCCTTGGTTTCGCCGTAACAAATGTCCCAGATCTTGGCGAACGGATCCCAATGGGATTTCAGAACCAGCCCCTCCCAGGGCATGATTCCCTTTTCGACTGCCAGGATGACGGCAGGATCCATCTTTTGCGTTGTGGCATAACGGTCATATGTCGCGTAACCGCCGCTGGCGATGCCAATGAGAACGGCAGCAATGGCAGCTTTACCGCGCTTCGTCGGCGTGATCTTGTTGATCGGCATCCGATACACCTTTCTGGACAATGATGCGGGAAATGAAGGCGGCACAGGTCGCGCCGCCCGAAAGCGCAGCGAACAGGCCACGCGGGATATCGACGTATCCGTCAATGATTGGCAGGAAGACTTCGAGGCCGGACAGGAGACCGGCGAGCAAAATCCATCGGATGGACCATGCGCGTTTCAGCACCTGCCACCAGTTGGCGATGAGCATGTCAGCAACCTCACGAAAATACAGGTTGCACCTTGAGGCGATGACTACTTCCGATTAAGAAGCTCAAGTTGAAGACTTCAGGATCCCAGGATGGCTCATCGATACATTTCGCTTGGCTCAGCTTGCAATGCGGCAACGATGATCAGGAAAGCCGGGCTACGCCGTGCATCCTACCCTTTCGACTGGCTGTTAAACGTGGACGATGGGCTGAAAGCGGTTAGCGAAATCGTTCGCAACAACTTTGAGGAAGCGTCGAAACCGGAGAGCTATCTTGTTGTTTTTCACCCCCCCGCAGGAAGGGCCGTCCCGACTTACAAGCTTTACCCAAAAACGTTCCACGTGCATTCAGACCCCGTTGCTGACCCAAACCATCATGCTGAAATGTTGCGAAGGTTCGACAGGATGCGCGAGGCTCTGCGGTCACGCGATCACCTGCACTTCCTGTACTACAGGGACTACTCGACTTACCGCGAGAGCAACCCCGGAACGACAGCCCACGAGATCGTGCACATTATGGAGGCCGAGGTTCTGGAATTTCTTGCCCTGGTGGAAGGAATGCGCGCCGGGAAGACGACTGTGCTAGTTGTCGTCGAGAGCCTAGTGGAGCATGAAGACGAGACCCGTTCCGCGGTGGACAGCTTCACACCCTCTGACAACCGTCTCACCTTCGGGAAGACTGTGGCACGTTATGACGAGGTGCCAGCCCTCAACGCTAGATGGGAAAGAGAGTGGATAAACCTGCTAGCAAGGAAGACGGAGATGCCATTCTGGATGTGGTTATACTGCCGGCTCAAGCAAGCCAACCGCAGAATTAGAACTGTCTACAGTCCTCATCGGTAGGAAAGCTACGCCCGAACAACGACCTCTAAAACTTCCAGTAACTTTCGTTGACAGCATAATCAGCGGGTATTTCTGAAGCAGCCTTCAGTGCGAAATATGCTGCATATAGCGGCTGACGCCAGGCGGCGGCGGCATCCAACACCAACCACCATTCAGAAGCTTTCACTTCGACAAGGCCGGTATTCGTCTTGATGCCGACGAGGCGGTCTGGTTCGCCTATGTTCATCGCCGCCTGCGCTAGCGGCGTGACTTCCTGCATCCACCGGGTCATGTCGCCCGGCGTTGTGCCGAAATGGTGGACGCCGCGCTCATCTCCGAAATCGAAATCGAAGCCGAGAGATAGGCGGCGGTTCACCTCGTCGGTCAGCATTTCCGGCGTCACTGGAAGCGGTTTGATTTTAATGATGCTCATAGAATCCTCTCGACATAGCGAAGTGAGCCGTGGTTGACTTGCTGCAACCAGGGGAGCGGATAATGGTGAAAGTTGTTGCGAAGATCGTTACGAAAGCAGACGTGAGCCCTCCACGTGGAGAGATCACAATTCATTCTCAAGATGAGCGGGGGCGGGCTAGCGAATTCACGATCAGCTTTTCAGACATCATGAGGATTGCTGCTGAAGTTGATGCGGCAAAGAACTCAACAGGAACCACGAGCTTGGCCCAGGAATACCAAGAACTCCGGTTTATCGTTCTGACCTGATAGAGGTCCGCCGGACTGAGGAAAGTACACCCAACATCGCAATTGTTTTTGATCGAGGCTCCCCCCGGCAGGTTGCCTACAGACTATCGGAAGAGATGTCGCTGGGTTTGGAAACCGCACTCGGGCAAGAACGGGGAAATCTTCATAAAGAACCGTATAACCATCGCCGTGATCAGTGATCTTGCTCATTCACCAACTCCATCCGTGAGGTCAGCGACATCAACCGACCATCCTTGCCGCTCTGAACGGTCTACCGGCACATCAGAGGCATCGATAATCGCATAAGGCTTTCCAGTTGGGACGTCCTTCGCGGCGATCTCTTCCAAAGAGTAGTCGCAATCGTCGTCATGTGGCGGGATGAGCACTGTAATCCCTCCCTGATCATTCTGATAAATGATGCGCTTTGTTTGATCCGCCATGATTTTTCACCTTAGAAAGGCAACGCCGACCGTGGGCCAGTCGTAAAGCGCGCCATTGTCGTAGCCTGTTCTCACGCGGCAAGAAGTTGTTGTGTTGCTAGACGTTGAGAACGCGGGGCCTTGACGAGCTACGCCGCCACCGGTGCCCTCTTGCTCACCGGATCCCGTGCCAACCATGATGAAGTTCGCATCGGGCATCGCCGTGATGAAATTGACGGTATAGTCGCCCGTGCCATTGTCCGCGACACTCGAAACGTTCTTGCTCGCCCGGATAGCCACGGTGCCAGTGCCGTTGAAGTTGACCCAAGCCAGCACTTTTCCGTAGCTTTCCAGCGTGGTCGTCCTGCCTTGCAACGCTTGCACATTCGCAGACAAGGTTTGCACGTTGTTGGCCAGCGCCGCAAAGTCCGCGCTCCCCGGAACCTGATCGGCGGCATACGCCTTGATCCAGTAAGTGAAAGTTTTGTTGACGGGGCGGGTTTCGGCTGCAATTCGGGGCGTGCCGTTCACGCCATCAGGAAATACGGGACTGCCTGTCAGTGTTCTGAACGCCGATGTTGTGCCTGGATAATAAACGCTGTCGGCGGTAGAGACGCTTTCTGTCCCATCCACTGCGGCCCATGCATCGCCTCGGTTAGCCACAGCACCGGGGGTGCGATGCTTATGCCCCTGCATCGCGTCCTGCTGCGCAGAGCCAAATACACGACCACTATCCACCACCTGACCAGAGCGCCAGCCGCGCGGGAAATATCCGCCCATATCTTCAATGATCGGATCGCCATTGCCATTCACGGTGGCGCCGTTGTTTAGCAGCCACGCCCGTAGGTCGGGATATGCCGATGTGACGGCCGCGCCGTTATGCAAAAGGTATCCGGGCGGCGGGCTGTTGCCATTTCCCTGCATCATGATCGTGGTGCCAATCGGCAAACCAAAGAGCTTTTGCAGTGACGCCAGAGAAGCGGTTTTTAAACCATCATCATCCAGCAAGGCAATCTTATCAGCCGAGACCGGTGATGCTTTCACAGGCGCGGACTTCAAAGCATCCGCGATTTCCCCCGTTACAACAGAGGCCGCTTTCTTTGCCCAATGGAACGCCGAGAACAGGCCCGGAAGAACTTCGACGTTTTCAGCTTCGCTTGCCCATTTCTGCGCCGCCGATGCACTATTTGCGGCATTGGACGCTGACGCTTGGGCCGCACCCTTGGACGAATTTGCCGCCGATGCAGCTTCTTCGGCCGCCGCAAGGACAGCACTAGATACTTGGTCGGAAACGAGCCGGAACGTGCCACCGGAAACCACCTCTATCAGTCTCATGCCAGCAACCAAGCCACCTGCCGCGACATCGCTTCCGGCGACCGTCTTGATTGTCAGTGCCGCGCCTCCATTGAAAGCAACCGAGGCAGGCGAGGCGGTATTCGTTGCGGAAATCGGCAGAACGACAAGCGCGGAATCTGAAACCGGAATAGCGCTATCGGCCTTGATGGCGTTTGCGGAACCGCTTCCGCTATCATTCGCCACAATGAAACTGTAAGGGAGGTCACCGATACGCACCCAAGCGCCCGCGCCGGACGCACCGGTTTTCCGGTAAAACCCCATTGTAGGAAACTGTTTCGTCGGTCATGACCCACGCCATAGAATTGGCGACATGGGCGAGATCGGCAAACAGCGCGGCGCGGGTGGGATAAACAGAACCGCTATTTGCGCCGATAGACGTTAAAAAGCTTTCAAGCCATGTTCCCCAAGCGCGCAGATCTGACTTCTTCGGTTGTGACGGACTGGCACTAGGGCCGTCCGCAAAGATGATGCTGGCTTTTTCTACCATGATTGCTCCGTCAGGCGTCAGGAGACCGTGAACGCGCCGGTTGCCACCGGAGCGCCTTCCATGCCTAAACCATTGATTGATACGATCCAGCCGTAACGAATCCCGGCTGAAATGGATTTTGTGACTGCGTTTGAAGATCCCGCCGAGCCATACTTAGGCGGACCTAGGTAGCTGGCGGTTGCAAAGTTATTGACCGTGTTCCAGTAGATTTTCGCACCGGCATAATTACCGCTATTTGGCGCAACCCAATTGAATGTGGCAGCCCCCGAAGCGGTCGTAACGCTCACGCTTGAAGCGGCATCAGGCGCGACGGTATCGGCTGTAGACCGAATATCTTCCGTGGGCGAGAAGTCCGAATAGGTTCCAGCCGACGATATAAAGGCAACGCCGACTTGAAGCAGCGTGTCCGCTGGCACGGTTCCCGTTGTCAGGTTGATGTATCCGCCCGACCGTACCGCGTCCTGATACTGCTGTTCGATCCAAGAGCCAGGGACCCCGCCGCCACCATCCGCTACGCGATAACGAATAACAGGCGTCAGGCTGGCATCCTGTGGATCGACGACAACGACACGAACGAGCACGGAACCGTTGCTTGATTGCGCCTGCACGAGGTTGAGAACTGGCGTAACGACGCGTGAGATTGCTGGAGCGAGAGGAACGGGCGGCTGCTGACCCTCGTCCACTTCGGGAACCCAAGCGTCGATATTTGCAGGATGCCGGATCACGTCCATCGTAAATCCCCCACGCGCGAGCGCGATCACGGATCGGCGGTTTTCCAGCAACTGACCGCTCAGACGCGGGAGGCGTTGCGGAGTTTCCAGCCGAACCCAACGCGCGTAGACGGAGTTGATGCCACTCAAGCGAACATCGAGCGTCCCTTTCACCCGCTCACGCAGGCGTAGCCAATCCCGCTTGCCAAGCCGCCTAGCCTGTCGCCATCTATGACACCACCGATAATTTGCCTCCTCCGAAAGAACCCGCCCGGCGTCGAGCTGCGCTTCGGCATCCTCGAAAAAGTCGGTATCCGCAGTCGCGTAGGCGGTAGCAGGATATGTGAATTTCGGGACGAGCCGATTACACTCTTCTTCAAATAGGACATCGTATTGAATACTGTGTCCGACGATGTCTTTGTCGGTTAGAACAGCGCATCGGCTTTCCCGAAATTTCCCGACAGTCAGGATGCGCGCACCATCGCCACGCTGGACAAGATGGCCGTCGCACGTTGCCAACATGGCGTTCAGACCTGCTTTCGGGCCGTTCTCTGTCGTGTCCGTCCCGTTACACTGGTAACGCGGTTCCGTGCCGCCAGCCGCGAGAGGCACCGCCTCGTTGCAGATATCGGCTTCCTCTTTCCAGAGATCGAGCACCGGCAGCAATGCTTTTCGGTAGTCCAGCCCGTAGCCGAATTCGTTAAAGCACAAATGCCAGGCAATAATGATGGCGCTATTGCGCGTCCATTTCCATGTCGTCGGATCGTTCGGGTTCTGTGATGGATCGCGAAAGTCCCAGCACAGCGCCAAGTCCGCTTCGACTGACAGCATTGGTGGGCCGTAGGGAAACCATGACCGCTGATACTTTGCTGGACCAGCCGAAGCCCAAAAAGAAACGGAGGCTTGACCGTCGCCCCTGTGGTCATTCGTCCACAGACCGCTCGCGCTCAGTTCTCCGACTGGCGCAGGATATGGCGTTTCGACCGGCAATCCTAACCGATGGTAGATGCCGACATTGACCTCATACCGACCGCTTGGATGATAGACGACAGAGTTGCTCCTAAGCGTCACCTCATCATCATGGAGCCAGTAACGGTTGACCGACTTAATCCGATGGCCCGCTATGGCTTGCACGCAGTGCAGGTTGACGCCTGTGCTCTCCCACAACATCATCGAGCCAGCCAGCCGCACGCGGCCCACACCCCATATCCTGTAGGGTATGGGCTGCTGTAGCGGTATTTTCATCTGCTCGGGCTTAGGCGGCTTCGGAGCCATTAGCGCTTGAATGCCAATACTAAGCGCTGTTGTCGCAATCGCACTAGACAGGCCGGCCCTGTTCTCCGGTGTGCGACCGGCCTGAGCAGGCGGAAGAGTGGGCCTTTCGCAGAGGTGAGAAGGTCCGAAAGAAGTCTGGCGCTTGGTGGGAAGGAATAGTGGTGGGCTTCTATTCGACCACGCAAAGCTCGCGCGGCTATGCGGTCCAGCTTGAGAACGTATATGGCCCTGTCCAGATTTACCCGGAAACGGAGCTTGAGCGCATGCCGTCATGACTCGCCGCCAAACCATCTTCGACAAGATCATGAGCCGCGTTCAGATCGACCCCGAAACGGGTTGCTGGATTTGGACCGGCCCAACGTCAGGCACTACGGGCCGTGGAGCCGGCTATCCGCGAATGTCCCTTGGCGGTCAAACTGTCGCGGTGCACATCGCCATGTGGACGAATGAGCACGGCTATATTCCCGGCAAGAAGGAACTTGACCACAAATGCCGCAACCGGCTCTGCGTCAACCCAAACCCTGACCATCTAGAGATGGTCACGCGCAAACGTAATGCGATCCGGCGCGAGGAAGCGAAGCGGCTGCGCTGCATTGAGGTGTTGATATGACGGTCTCAGCACCCAACTCAAAACGCCACCGGCGCCCTGCCCTGCGCATCCGCGACGTGAATATGACCTTGGAGGCCTTGCGCTAGAGTGGCATGACTCCAACCGCATTGGACACATTGCCAGACGGCACGTTTCGATGGCATTTTACGCCAACAGCACAGAGTGACGAAGACGATCTGGATCGCGAACTGGCGGAGTTTGATAAGAAGAATGGTTACAGTTGAGCTTAAGGGTATCCACACCGTAAAGGCAAAGGGTAATCTCTACTATTACGCATGGCGTGGAGGCCCTCGGCTTAGGGGTAAGCCCGGAAGCGCTGAGTTCATAGCTTAATATAACGAAGCTGTCGCTAACCGCGCAGAACCGGAAAGCGGACGCTTTCGCTCCATCATCATCAATTACAAAGCAACGCAGTTTAAGAAGCTCGCAGATTCCACCAAGCGCACCTGGTCACCCTGGCTTGATCGCATCGCAGATCACTTTGGCGATCTGAGCATCGCGCAATTCAACCGCCCGGACAGAATCCGTCCCCGAATTCGGCAATGGCGCGGACAGTATAGCGATACGCCACGCGCAGCCGACACAGGTATGCAGGTTCTATCTCGCATTCTATCCCACGGCGTAGACCCCATGGGAAAGCTAAGCTCGAACCCTGCAGAGGGCATCAAGCATCTGTACAGTTCCGATCGTTCTGAAATCATTTGGACGGACGCTGATATTGCGCAAGTGAAAGCAGGATGCTCCGAAGAGGTGAAGTGGGTTATCGATCTTGCCGCTCATACTGGCCTCCGCGTTGCTGATTTGCTGCGGCTTTCATGGTCACACGTTGGACCTGACGCCATAATCATTTCCACCGGGAAGAGTAGACACAAACGAGAGGCGATCATCCCACGATACGACGCCTTAGATGAGGTGCTTACGCGTATCCCGAAGCGGTCGCCCGTAGTTCTCACCAGCACGAAGAGGAAGCCTTGGCGGCAGGACGGCTTCAATACGATGTTCTGGAGAGCCAAACAGAGAACCGATATGCTGGAGCGCGATCTACATTTTCATGATCTACGCGGCACGGCAGCGACGAAGTTTTATATAGCTGGACTGTCGATAAGGGTAATTTCCGAGATCATGGCATGGGAAGAAGAAACCGTGGAGAAAATCATTCGGAGATATGTTGGACGGAACTCAGCGACTAAGGAAGCAATTCGGAGTTTGAATGCATCGAAGAAGTGACAGCGAATGTCGAGACATCCGCTGCGCGACGCTTAGCCAGAGATGAGTTCATCATCAATGTCACTAGCAGTGTCATCTTTTTCAAGCGTGAATTCGTCGTCTATACCATCATCAGCCAAATCGGACCAGTTTCCAGCTAACCGTCGGGTAAAGTTTCCAATTATCTGCGTAATCTGTGGGTCACCCAGCCGACCTTCTGCGTCTTTGAGCAGCACCATTGCTTCATCAAAATACTCTAACGAGCCTGTTAGTTTGTAGTACTCGATCCCTAATTCTCCATATGCTTTCAATATGTGTTTATTCGAAGAAAAACGCGCAGCGCCAGTGACTGCCAGGTCGTGCGCCTCTTCAAGCATCGCAACCCGATCATCGGTCATGATACCTTCTGTATATATGGCGCGCGCAATCATCAGTTTTATGCTATAACGGTGCACGGGACCTTCTTTACCGAAGTCTTTCTCGAAGAGACGTATCTCGGTCTGAGCGGTGCCAAAAGATCGCATCTCGATCAGATTACGGATTAGACGATGCCTAGGAACTCGTTCTCCCGGTGCGCGCGAGATCATTTTAGCTAGAAGGCGATTTTGCACGGTGAGGTCAGGAATGCGGGGGATGCCTCCGTCCGTGTTACAAAGCTGCCTTAAGGACCGGATTTCCAAGTCATAAGTGGGATTAATGTTGTCGATCACGTCCTCAAACAAACGTATGAGCCGACCCGAATCCTTGAACTTGTATTTTGATATGATGTTAGCGATGACGTGATGTCGACAACGCCAGCTAAATATACCGAGCTTTGAACTGTGCTCCCACTCGTGCACGATGTCAGTTAAGCCATCCAACAAGCCGCCAATCGATTGGGCAGGTATATTCAATATGCGGATGACAAGTTGTCGATGAACATGGATACCCGAGGCCTCCATCGCCGCGACATGCCGAAAGACTTCTTGGGCCTGTGGGGATAAGGTGGCGTAATCGCGAAGTATGATAGTGTCGAAGGCGTCAGAAGCAAAAATGTTCTTGAGGCAAACGAACATGTCCTTCTAACTGCGGACCACCAAACGACGCCTTCTCGCGGTACGATCAAATCCAATAAAATCTCGCTCGACTAAGCGCTTTACTGCCGGGACTTTATCGACCAAGTCTAGCAGCCGCTCAATTTCAGCATCTGACAGACTAGAGAGCGTGTAAGACCTTCCATGCCTAAAGAAGTTGCTTGTCTTAACTCTAGGCATCCAGTGGTTGCGCGAAGTTGCCAACAGGATTTTAAGATGCCCGTTATTGCCTATGGCCAATGCGTCAATCAGGTCGTTCAAACCTTGCAGATGAAGATGGGCGTCATCAACAAAAAGAACTCCAACCTCGCCGTGCTCTCGAAGATGATCCGCAACCTTTTCCCACAGATCTGCATCTAGTGACTCAGTTCCGATGTGCTCCCAACACTTCCAGCCCTTTACGATGGAAGACACTAGTATATGCTTGCAAGCTGTAGTTTTGCCTACCCCGCTAGCTCCTATCACCGTTGCAGATAGAGAGTGGTCCTCATCGAAGTAGGCAATCACCTCATCAGAAACTGACCTTCTAAACGTGTAGCCAGCGCTAATATCGGGATAGCTGGCTGGCCAGCCAGAGAACATTGCACTGAAATCAGCGGGCGTCGCCTTTACCGCATGGTCAACTTCGGTAACGAGCGGCCTAAGAGCGGACACGGAATCCAGTGGATCGGGACTATCTTTTGATGGAATCGAAGATGAAATGCCGCTTTTTGCTAGAGCGCCGAAAAACTGATCAATGCCGCCGAAACAGACTGCTAAGCCTTGTTGCTCGTACAGTGCCGCACGGTTTTCGTCCTCCGTATATATCAAGAGCCAAACCCGACCCGCACCGCCTGCCTTCGTGTTTAGGTTTAGTGCACGAGTGATAATCTCTTTGAT
Organism: uncultured Agrobacterium sp.; assembly: GCA_913777615.1. Taxonomy (GTDB): domain Bacteria; phylum Pseudomonadota; class Alphaproteobacteria; order Rhizobiales; family Rhizobiaceae; genus Agrobacterium. The sequence continues at coordinate 63,136 of CAJYTK010000022.1, forward strand.
GTGCAGATCAGCCAACGAATGCCCGATTATCACCAAATGTGAACCGTTCAGATCGTTCCTTAGTCGGTCCCAGATCTGCTCGCGATAGCTCGCTGTTTTGGTGTAGTCCGAGTCAGTCAGTATGATGCGGCTTTGGCTCCCGTCGCACTCGTCTTTTTCTATCGTTCCGTGGACTTTGAAAAGGTGATTATCGAAGGCTCTGGATTCCGATGTGAAGTCGAAGTCGGAACTATAAATCTTCAGCGATTTCTGACGCAGATCATAACACTGCTCGATGAGGTTGTCGTAGTTGGTGGTATATATGCTCCTCCAATTATAGAGGGGCAAATTGCGAAGGCCGCCCGTGGGCTTCAATTTTTGGCAATGCTGGCGGAGAAGCTCTATAACCTTCCTGCGCGACTTGCTTTTAGTTTCGGCAAGCTGCGTAATTTCACTGAGACTAAATCCCTCTTCAGGAAGATCGAACCCGTCCGCGAACGCCTTGATTAGCGTCCCAACTGAAGGCCCCCTTAGGGAATAGATGAGCCGGACCCAAACAGCAGAACTGTGCGACTTGGATCTAGCTCTCCGATCATTTGTGAAAGTAACGTAGACAAATTCAGCCCCCTTTTTATTGCAGGTCAGTTTGCAACTTCGGGGACGTCGGTCAAGTTTAAGAACAACTTAAATTAAACTTTTTAGCTTTTGCTCAACAAGAAATTCGATCAAATTAAGAACGCGTTTTGTAAAACATGGTGTAAAACAGTTCGGCTAACACCGCGCACTCAATCGCGCAAAATCCGGAAAAATAAGGCGGAGCGGGTGAAGGGAATCGAACCCTCGTATTCAGCTTGGGAAGCTGCTGCTCTACCATTGAGCTACACCCGCATATCTCAAAATTTCCGACAGAACGAAGCGGCTGTCAAGCCAAACGCACGTCTTTGCCCTCGACCGATCACTCGGCGCGGAAATGCTTGGAGAGCTTCAGGCCTTGGGCCTGGTAGTTGGAGCCAAGACCGGTGCCGTAGAGGCCATCGGGTTTGGTCAGCATATGCTCGTACACAAGACGTCCGACGATCTGGCCGTGTTCCAGGATGAAGGGTACCTCGTGGCTTCTGACCTCGAGGACGGCGCGGCTGCCGGTGCCACCGGCGTTGGCGTGGCCGAAGCCGGGGTCGAAGAAGCCAGCATAATGCACGCGGAATTCGCCGACCAGCGGATCAAAGGGTGTCATCTCCGCCGCGTAGAGCGGTGGTACATGCACGGCTTCACGCGAGACGAGGATGTAGAATTCATCCGGATCGAGGATCAGTTCGGCACGGCCGCGTGAGTAGAGCGGCTCCCAGAAATCCAGCACGTCATGGGCTGCTTTCTTGTCCACATCGACGACTGCGGTGTGGTGCTTGCCGCGATAGCCGATCAAATTGTTTTCGCCAAACCCTTGCAGATCGATGGACAGTGCGATGCCGCCGCCTGAAACGTTCGGCGTGTCGCTGGCGACCAGAATTTCGTTGTCGTGAAGGGTCTGCAACTCACTCTCGTTCAGCAGCGAGTGGCCGATCCGGAAGCGGATCTGCGACAGGCGCGAGCCTTGGCGCACGACGATGGGGAAGGTGCGCGGGCTGACTTCGAGATAAAGCGGACCTTGGTAGCCTGCCGGGATCTTGTCGAATTCCTGCGCCTGGTCAGTGATGACGCGGGTGAAGATATCGAGGCGGCCGGTGGAGCTTTTCGGGTTTGCCGAAGCGGACATATCGGCGGGCAGCGCCAGCGTTTCCATCAGGGGCACGATATAGACGCAGCCGGTTTCCAGCACGGCGCCTTCGCTCAGATCGATCTCATGCAGACGCAGGCGGTCCAGCTTTTCAATGACCTTGGTGCCCGGGCCGGGCATGAAGCTTGCACGTACGCGGTAAGCCTTGGCCCCGAGACGCAGGTCGAGGCTTGCCGGCTGGATCTGATCCGCATCCAGCGCCCGCTCGCTCTTCAGGTGGCCGGAAGAAAACAGCGCCCGTATCGCGCCATCGGCCAGAATACCCGTGGTTCTCGTCATCGTCATTACCCCTGTTCCGCGCCGACAAAATCAAAAGCAAGCCATTGACGCAAGTTGTTAACGGCAGTAAGGCAATCTTATCCCGTGGTGATTTGGCCGGTCGGCTTGCAGCCACGTTAAACAAGTGGCTAAAAAGACCGGGTGCTTGCAACCGGTCTGCTTTTGCGACCGGTTTTTTTGTTTGAAGGTGATCAAATGAGCAAGAAATGGCGCCCGGCAACGCAACTCGTACATGGCGGTACGCTGCGCTCCCCCTACGGTGAAACGTCCGAAGCCCTCTACCTGACCCAGGGCTTTGTCTACGAAAACTCGGAAGCCGCCGAAGCGCGCTTCAAGGGCGAGACAGATGGATTCATCTACGCGCGCTATGCAAGCCCGACCAACGACATGTTCGAAAAGCGCATGTGCCTGCTGGAAGGTGCCGAAGATGCCCGCGCCACGGCATCCGGCATGGCCGCTGTCAGCGCTGCCATTCTCTGCCAGCTGAAGGCCGGCGATCACATCGTTGCGGCCCGCGCGCTTTTCGGTTCCTGCCGCTGGGTGGTAGAAACGCTTGCGCCGAAATACGGCATCGAATGCACGCTGGTCGATGGCCGCGATCTTGCCAACTGGGAAAAGGCGATCAAGCCCAACACCAAGCTGTTCTTCCTCGAAAGCCCAACCAACCCGACGCTGGAAGTGGTGGATATTGCTGGCGTTGCCAAGCTTGCCAACCAGATCAGCGCAAAGGTCGTTGTCGACAACGTGTTTGCGACGCCGCTCTTCCAGAAGCCTCTGGAGCTAGGCGCGCATATCGTCGTTTATTCCGCCACCAAGCATATCGATGGTCAGGGACGCTGCCTCGGCGGCGTGGTGCTGTCGGACAAGAAGTGGATCGAGGAAGAGCTTCAGGATTACTTCCGCCACACTGGCCCAGCACTTTCTCCCTTCAACGCCTGGACGCTGCTGAAGGGTATCGAAACGATGCCACTGCGCGTCAAGCAGCAGACGGAAAATGCCGGCAAGATTGCCGACTTCCTGGCCGACCAGAACAAGATTGCCAAGGTCATCTATCCGGGTCGGGCCGACCATCCGCAGGCCGATATCATCGCACGGCAGATGTCTGGCGGCTCGACGCTCGTCTGCTTCGAGTTGAAGGGCGGCAAGGAAGCGGCTTTCAAGCTGCAGAATGCTCTGGAAGTCGTCAAGATTTCCAACAATCTCGGTGATGCCAAGAGCCTGATCACCCATCCGGCGACCACGACGCATAAGAACTTGACGGATGAGGCGCGTGCGGAACTCGGCATTTCCGGTGGCACGCTGCGTCTGTCTTGCGGAATCGAGGACACCGACGATCTGCTGGAAGACTTTGCAGCGGCGTTGGCTAAGGTTTCTGCGTGACATAGAGTGCCCGGTGATCGATCATCGGGCCTTATTCTTCAATTTTCCAAGCTTCTGCTCGTCACGCGAGGGCGGCACTAAGCCTCGCATTATTTTAGAGAAACCATGGTTTCTCTACTCTCTTTTCATGATTTTGTGCGTATTGACTGGAGAAACACTCCTGATACGCAACGCTTTTGCCTCGTAACGCATTGAAACTACGAAAGTCCCAGTCAACGGACATTCCCGTCCTTCATTCGGTGTAGTAGACTAAAATGCTAGAGCCAGAGACAGCCAAGGTCGCGAACATGTATCGTGCATCGACAAGAGAGATAGAGGTCACCGTCGATCCATATTATCTCGAAGAACAATCGGACCCGGACGATAGCCGCTACGTCTGGGGATACACGGTCGTGATCACGAACAATTCCGACCAGGCTGTGACGCTGGTCAATCGTTATTGGCACATCACCGATCAGACTGGAGTGGTGGACGAAGTTACCGGACCCGGCGTCGTGGGTGAACAGCCATACCTGCGGCCAGGCGATAGCTACGAGTACTCCTCCGGCTGCCCGCTGGACACGCCGTCGGGCATGATGTTCGGCCATTATGAAATGGAGACGGACACAGGTGAGGTCTTCACCGTGGATATCCCAGCCTTCTCGCTGGACAGCCCGGGACTTGCACGGGTGCTGAACTGAGCGGGGCTTTCACCCCGCTCTTGAATTTCAAGCCTGCAGCTCTTCGACAGGATAACGATAGGTCGTCGAGCAGAACTCGCAGCTAACCGAAACGACGCCATCTTCCTGGCTGTCCTCGATTTCTTCTGCCGAAAATCCAGACAGCACGCTCTTGATCTTCTCGCGTGAGCAGCTGCATTTGTCGATGATCGACTGCGGCTCGTAGATGCGCACGCCCTGCTCGTGGAAGAGCCGGAACAGCAGCCGCTCCACCTGCACCTGTGGATCGGTCAACTCGTCGGTGTCTACCGTGTCGATGAGCGCTACCGCTTCGGTCCATGCGTCGTCGTCGGCTTCCGCGAACGTGCTCTCATCACCGTCGCCACCATGAAGATCGCGGGTGCGCAAACGCTCCGGCGCCTGTGGCAGGAACTGCGCGATGATGCCACCGGCACGCCAGCCACGACGTGGCTTGCCCTCGCTGTCGCGGTCGAAAAACTCGGCAACGCCCAAGCGCACCCGCGTCGGCAACTGTTCAGACTGACGGAAGTAAACGCTTGCGATTTCCTCCAGCGATGAACCGTCCAGAGGCACGATGCCCTGATAGGGCTGCATGCCCACGCCCTGATCGATGGTGAAGGCGAGAATGCCGGTGCCAAGAAGCTGCTCGGGCGATGTTTGTCCAGCCGCCGTCGCTTCTGCCAAACGATCTTCATCGAAGCGGGCATAGGCGCGCATGTTTTCCGGCGCGGTAAAATCTGCGACCAGAAGATCGACGGGACCATCGCCCTTGGTCTGCACCGTGAGCTTGCCGGAGAATTTCAGCGACGTGCCGATCAGCGCCGTCAGCACCAAGGCTTCCGCCAGAAGCCGGGCGACAACGGGCGGATAATCATGGCGCTGCAAGATCGCGTTCAAGAGCGGACCGACCTGCACTGCGCGTCCGCGAACGTCTAGCCCTTCCACCTGGAAGGGGACGACCTTATCGTCGCCAGCAAAGTTCATATCATCCAGTTCTACGGTCACGGCCGCCATGGTCCTGCTCCTTCTCACCTGCCGTCCGAAATGCGGATGCGATCGCCACGTTTTCGGTCGCGATCAGCAGGTCTTTTGTGCGGTTCTCGCAAAGATAAAGCGGGGAATGGCAAAACGAAACCATCCCCTGCCCAAATGTCGCGATAAACGATTGATGAAACGCCGCCGTGAACCGGCAGCACTGGTTGGCGTAAAGATGGGGCGTCGCGCTGGAAATTCAAGTTTCCGGCGGCGCCCCTCGCTTTTACCCTAACTCCAGATCAGATGACGCCCATGCACCAGGCAATCACGGCCTTCTGCGCGTGTAGACGGTTTTCCGCCTCATCGAAGACCACCGATTGCGGGCCGTCGATCACCGCATTGGTCACTTCCTCGCCGCGGTGTGCGGGCAGGCAATGCATGAAGAGCGCCTCGCTATTGGCCTTCTTCATCAGGGCTTCATTGACCTGATACGGCTGGAAGATGTTATGGCCGCGCGCCTTGTGCTCCTGGTTCATGGAAACCCAGGTATCGGTGACGATGCAGTCGGAACCGGCGACGGCGCGCTCGGCATCGTGGCACAACATAATCTCGCCGCCATTGTTGCGCGCCCAGTTTAGATACTTGTCCAAGGGTTCAGAGCCCATGGGCACAGCCATGTTCATCTTATAGCCGAAGCGGGCAGAGCCCTCGACCAGCGAATGCAGTACATTGTTGCCGTCGCCCGTCCAGGCAAGGGTCTTGCCCATCACAGGGCCGCGATGCTCTTCGAAGGTCATGATGTCGGCCATGATCTGGCAGGGATGCGTCTCGTCGGTCAGGCCGTTGATGACAGGAACCGTGGCATGTTCGGCAAGCTCCAGCAGACGGTTATGATCGGTCGTGCGGATCATGATAGCGTCCACATAGCGCGACAGAACCTTTGCCGTGTCGCCGATGGTTTCGGCGCGGCCAAGCTGCATTTCAGTGCCGGAGAGAAATAGCGTTTCGCCACCCAGCTGGCGCATGCCGACATCGAAGGACACGCGGGTCCGCGTCGACGGCTTTTCGAAAATCATCGCCAGCATCTTACCGGCGAGCGGCTTGTCCGCCGTTCCGTTCTTGGTCGCGATCTTGCGGCTCTTTGCGTCTTCGAGAATGAGCCGCAGGTCTTGCGAGCCGACGGCCGAAAGGTCGAGAAAATGCTTTGCCATTTAATTTAGTCCCATCAATGCGGGCCACCCTTTACGCCGGCCCTCGATGCGCCTTGTGTCAAGCGCTCTTTGCCAGTTTGGTGGTAAGTGCTTCAGCGGCCTTCTCGATGCGCGCAAGCCCGTCACGCGCTTCTTCAGCGGTGACGACCAGCGGCGGCAACAGGCGGATGACGTTATCGCCTGCCGGCACACCAAGAAGATGTTCTGCGCGCATTGCCTGAAGCAGATCGCCGGAAGGAATCCGCGCCTTGATACCAAGCAGAAGACCTTCGCCACGGATTTCCTCGATGACATCCGGATAGCGATCCTTCAACGAAGCCAATCCTTGGCGGAAGACGAGCGCCACGTCGCGCACGTGCTGGATAAAGCCTTCAGCCAGAACGATATCAAGCACGGCATTGCCAGCGGCCATGGCCAGCGGGTTGCCGCCATAGGTCGTCCCGTGCGAGCCGGCGGTCATGCCGGATGCGGCGTCTGCCGTTGCCAGGCAAGCGCCGAAAGGGAAGCCGCCGCCGATGCCCTTGGCAACCGCCATGATGTCGGGCGTGACGCCGGACCATTCATGCGCAAAAAACTTGCCGGTACGGCCAACGCCAGTCTGCACTTCGTCGAAGATCAACAGAAGGCCGTGCTCTTCGCAAAGCGCCCGCAGCGTACGCAGGAACTCAGGCGCGACGACGCGGATACCGCCCTCACCCTGGATCGGCTCGATCAAAAGGGCTGCCGTTTCCGGCACGATAGCAGCTTTGAGCGCGTCGAGATCACCGAACGGCACCTGATCGAAACCCTCGACCTTGGGGCCGAAACCCTCCAGATATTTGGCCTGGCCGCCAGCCGCGATGGTGGCAAGCGTGCGGCCATGAAACGCGCCTTCAAAGGTGATGATGCGGAATTTTTCCGGGTGGCCGTGGGTGTATTGATAACGGCGTGCGGTCTTGATGGCGCATTCCAGCGCTTCGGCGCCTGAGTTGGTGAAGAACACCTTGTCGGCAAAAGTCGCATCGGTCAGCCGCTTGGCCAGCACTTCCTGACCTGCAACCTCATAAAGGTTGGACAGGTGCCAGACCTTCTCTACCTGCGCCTTCAGAGATTCAACCATATGGGGATGGCTGTGGCCGACGGAGGTCACGGCGACGCCCGCACCGAAATCGAGATATCGCTCGCCGCTTTCCGTGATCAGCCAAACGCCCTCGCCTCGTTCGAAGCGTAAGGGGGCTCTGGAAAACGTATCGAACAACGGCCCGGATTTGGGGGCAGTTTCGGCCATGGCGACATCACTCCTTACGTCAAGTCGGGACAGACGACTGTCAATAGGGCTAGCGGGTTATCCCTGCCCTGAAAATCAAAAATGCCGCCTCGCGGCGGCTTGCATGCTGTCTTCATTGCGAGGTCACTATTGTCACTTCCCCACCTAATGTCAACAAATCTCGGCACTTTCGGGCATTTACAAGCCTTGGTAGGCAAGCTTCCAGCAACCACCAACTGTTGCCTTTCTGACTCACACGGGAAGCAAGTTGGGGAAAACCGGAAAATCGATTCCAGATGATTCCTGCGACTCTTGTCACGGAGTCAACCGACGATTAGGTTAACCGTCAATTACTAGACTGCAATGCGGCGGAACTAGTCACCTACAATCTGGCAAATGGCCTGCGCGTGGTTCACTCCACGGCATCGTAGGTGGATTCTGCCCGAAACAACGCGACGAGCGGAGAAGCGGCATGAACTGGACGGACGAACGAGTAGAAAAACTCAAGAGATTATGGTCCGAAGGGCTTAGCGCAAGCCAGATCGCAGCACAACTGGGCGGTGTGAGCCGCAATGCCGTCATCGGCAAGGTTCACCGCCTGAACCTGCCAGGTCGCGCCAAGGCTGGCGGCACGGTCGCCACGTCGCGCCCTGCGCCTAAGCGTCCTGCAGCAGCGCCGCGCCCAGCAAGCTACACGGCTGCTCCGGCCCGTGTCGCAACGAGCCGTCCTGCACCTGCACGCACCACTGGCGCTCTCGCGTTCAAGGAAGACATGGAGATCGACGCGGTCGAGCCCATGGAATATGTCCGCTCTTCCAACAATGTCGTCATCCCGATCTCGCGTCGCCTGACACTGACGGAGCTAACCGAACGTACCTGCAAGTGGCCCGTCGGTGACCCGCTCAAGGACGACTTCCACTTCTGTGGCTGCGAAGCAGCTGAAGCGTCGCCTTATTGCAAGTTCCACGCGAAAATGGCTTACCAGCCGGTGAGCGAACGCCGTAAGGCGTAAGGCTCAGTTTCAAGACCATTTCGAAAAGCGGGCTTCGGCCCGCTTTTTTTGTGCGTTCCTTCAAGCGTTTCCTCGATCCAATTGGTCCAGACTTGCCTGCAGCAGCGATCATGCGCAGACTACCACCATGAACGCGATCGACACGCTCTACGACTATATCTCGGTCCTATGGACGAAGGTGGTCAAAACGCCCTTCCCTCCGATCCCGCGCCGCGCACGCGGCGACGGGACGGTATATGTCGAATGGCGACGGGGTCGCTACTGGCTGATCTGCGAAGAGCGTGGCAAGGAGTATTGGCGGCGCGAGGCGAACGACATGGACGATGCCGCGTTCCAACTGATGTCGATCGTCTCGAGCGCGTTGGTGCGCGATCGAGAGCTTGAGTTTCGGCAAAAGCAAGCCGGTCGCTCTGGCGATCCTGACCGCTACTCGCGCTGGAACTGGATGTATCAGGAAATCGAGCTGATGAACGACATCAAGGAGAGTTATGGCGCTCGAACCAGAGCCCACTATGAGGAGGTGCTGCAACGCAGCCCGCTATCGCAGGACGAAATAGACGCCGCGCGCTATCCCCTTCCTACCTCAAGATCTGACGCCTCGTAGCCATATGCTGGAGGCTGCTGCGTCAGAAAATCGGAGCGCTAGCCATGATAGAAAGCGCTCCCTAAGGCAATCAGGCTTCCATGGAATATCCGGCACCGCGAACGGTACGGATCACATCCTGCATGCTCGAGAAGTTCAGTGCCTTGCGCAGGCGACCAACATGGACGTCCACCGTGCGTTCATCCACGTAGATGTCATGTCCCCAGACGCCATCGAGAAGCTGAGATCTGGAGAAGACGCGTCCCGGCGACGTCATGAGGAATTCCAACAGACGGAACTCGGTCGGCCCAAGGCGGACTTCGCGGCTTTTGCGGTGAACGCGATGCGTCTCACGGTCGAGTTCGATATCACCGCATTTCAGCACCGAGGACAAAACCTCGGGTTTGGCGCGACGCAGCATCGCCTTGACACGTGCCATCAGCTCCGGCGTGGAAAAGGGTTTGACGACATAGTCGTCGGCGCCCGTAGCCAGACCGCGAACCCGTTCGCTTTCCTCGCCGCGCGCCGTCAGCATGATGATCGGCAGACGTTCGGTTTCGGGGCGCATACGCAGGCGACGGCAAAGCTCGATGCCGGAGACGCCTGGCAACATCCAGTCAAGGATGAGAAGATCCGGCGTGCGCTCCTGGAGGCGGATTTCCGCCTCGTCGCCACGCGGAATAGTGTCGACGTCATAGCCTTCGGATTCGAGATTGTAACGCAGGAGGACGCTCAGCGCCTCCTCATCTTCGACAACGGCGATTTTCGGCACCATGGCTCCAGATCCTATCTGTCGCTTACTCGGTCACAGCGCCGAGCGTGTTGGAACTATCGTCCTTCGGACGCTCACCTGCCGGCTGGCTGCCGGTGGTCATGTAGTAGATGGTCTCGGCAATGTTGGTCGCGTGATCGCCAACACGCTCGATGTTCTTGGCGCAGAACAGAAGATGCGTGCAGGTGGTGATGTTGCGCGGATCTTCCATCATGTAGGTCAGAAGCTCGCGGAAGAGCGAGGTGTACATGGCGTCGATCTCTTCATCGCGCTCGCGGATGGCCTGGGCCTTTTCCGCCGAACGCGTGGAGTAGACGTCCAGCACTTCCTTCAGCTGAACCAGCGCCAGTTCCGAAAGGTGCTCCAGGCCACGCGCCAGTTTACGCGGAACGCCGGTGCCTGCCACTGCAATGACGCGCTTGGCGGTGTTCTTGCCCAGATCGCCGACGCGCTCGAGGTCTGCGGCGATGCGCAGCGAACCGATGATTTCGCGCAGGTCCGCCGCCATCGGCTGACGCTTGGCGATCGTCACGATCGCCTTGTCGCCAATTTCACGCTCGGCGTGATCGAGGATCGTATCGTCGGAGATGACCTTCTGCGCCAAGGCCGCATCGGAATTGACGAGCGCGCGCACGGCGTCGGCGCACATCTGCTCGGCCAGTCCGCCCATTTCGGCGATCCGGCGGCTGAGGAACTTCAGCTCCTCGTCATAGGCTGACATGATGTGGGAATGTGTCGGCATAGTCGTAATCTCCAGTTTCGAAACGCCCTGTCGCAAGCCTTTTTTTTGGCTCAAGCGAAAGGCGCGGTGGGATGCGCGGGCAACAGCAGGATCAGCCGAAACGACCCATGATATAGTCCTGGGTACGCTGGTCATCCGGGTTGGTGAACATCTTGTCCGTATCGTTCTCCTCGACCAGATGACCGAGATGGAACATGGCGGTGCGCTGGGACACGCGAGCGGCCTGCTGCATCGAGTGGGTCACGATGACGATGGTGTAGTTGGCGCGAAGCTCGTGGATCAACTCTTCCACCTTGGCAGTCGCGATCGGGTCGAGCGCCGAGCAGGGCTCATCCATCAGAATGACTTCAGGCGAAACGGCAACAGCACGCGCGATGCACAGGCGCTGCTGCTGACCACCGGAAAGTCCGGTACCGGACTCATGCAAGCGGTCCTTGGCTTCGTTCCAGAGACCTGCCTTCTGCAAGCTCGACTCGACGATCTGATCCATATCCGCCTTGTTGCGGGCAAGACCATGGATGCGCGGGCCGTAGGCGATGTTTTCGTAGATCGACTTCGGGAACGGGTTCGGCTTCTGGAACACCATGCCGACACGCGCGCGAAGCTCGACGACATCGATTGCAGGATCGTAGATGTCTTCACCGTCGAGCGTGATCTGGCCGGTCACGCGGCAACCGTCGATGGTGTCGTTCATGCGGTTCAATGTGCGCAGGAAGGTGGACTTGCCACAACCGGATGGGCCGATGAGCGCCGTTACGGTGTTTTCGCGAACATTGAGGTTCACATCGTAAAGGGCGCGCTTCTCGCCGTAGTAGACGGAGACGTCCTTGCCGATCATCTTATAGGAAACTTCATTCATTTTCTTGTCCAGCGCCTTTTCAACTGCTGCTTCCGACAACATGTTCATTGTTCCGTTCTCCCTTGGTTCTTCGCATTTTCAGACGGAAACCCGGTATCCACTTTTCTCAAAATGCTTTTACCAGCGACGCTCGAAGCGGCGACGCAGGAGGATTGCGCCCACATTCATCACAAGGAGGAACATAAGCAGGATGATGATAGCGCCAGACGTTCTCTCGACAAAGGCGCGTTCGGCTTCGTTTGCCCACATGTAGATCTGAACCGGCAGCGCTGTTGCAGGATCGAGCGGCGTCGTCGGGTAGTTGGCGACGAAGGCCACCATGCCGATGAGAAGCAGTGGAGCTGTTTCGCCAAGGGCGTGTGCGAGACCGATGATGGTACCGGTCAGGATGCCGGGCATGGCGAGAGGCAGCACGTGGTGGAAGATGGTCTGCATCTTCGATGCGCCAAGACCGAGTGCGGCTGCGCGGATAGACGGCGGCACGGCCTTCAAGGCTGCACGCGTCGCGATAATGATCGTGGGCAGCGTCATCAATGTGAGCACCAGACCGCCGACGAGCGAAGCCGAGCGCGGGAAGCCCATGAAGTTAATGAACACCGAAAGACCGAGCAGACCGTAAACGATAGAGGGTACCGCCGCCAGATTGTTGATGTTGACCTCGATAAGGTCCGTCAGGCGGTTCTTCGGCGCAAACTCTTCCAGGTAGATGGAGGCTGCAACGCCAATCGGCAGCGACAGCACCAGAACGATCAACATCATGTAGAAGGAGCCGATGAGTGCAACGCCGACACCAGATGCCTCAGGGCGGCTGGACGCGCCGTTGAAGAAGATACCGGTGTTGAACTTCTTTTCCAACGCGCCCTTTTCCACCAACTGGTTCATCCAGTCGACCTGCTGGTCGGAGATGCGGCGGTTCTGCTCCTCGCCAGTCATATCGACCTGGCCCTTGAAGGCACTGTCGACATCACCCGATGCCAGAAGAGAAACGGTGCGCGTCGTGCCGATCACGTTCGGGTCGGAGGTGACGATATCGCGAAGCTGGGTACGGACGCTGTCAGAGATGAGCGCGTTGACGGCGCGCAACGCCGTACGGTCTTCCAGCGAAACGCCGAGTACCTTGGCAAGCGAGTTGCGGGCCACAACCGGGTAATTTGCCGTCATCAGCTTGGTCGGGTTCTGAGCACGCACATTGTCCGGATCGATGATCTGTTGCGAGAATTCGACCGGGATCGTGATCATCGTCTGCTGAAAGGCGGTGTAGCCCTTACCGATGACGGACCAGAGAAGCAGGAAGAGAAACAACAGGCCGAAGGAGATCGCAGCCACACCATAGGTGCGGAAGCGGCGCTCTGCGGCATAACGGCGCTTGATGCCGATATCGCGACGGACCTTCTTCGTTGCGGCGGGGGCGGAAACGCCCTGAGTAACGACGTCGGTCATTCGTACTGCTCCCGGTATTTGCGCACGATGTAGAGCGCGTAGATATTGAGGCAAAGCGTGATCGCAAACAGCGTAATGCCAAGCGCGAAGGCAACCAGCGTCTGCGGCGAGGTGAACTCAAGGTCGCCCGTCAGCTGGCTGACGATCTTGACGGTCACGGTTGTCATAGGCTCGAAGGGGTTAAGTTGCAGGCGGGCGGCAACACCGGCGGCCAGAACCACGATCATGGTTTCACCGATGGCGCGCGAGGCGGTCATCAGGATCGCGCCGACGATGCCTGGAAGAGCGGCCGGCAGAATGACCTTCTTGACCGTTTCGGAGCGGGTGGCACCAAGGCCCAGCGATCCATCGCGAAGCGAGCGAGGCACGGCGGTGATGATGTCATCCGACAGCGAGGAAACGTAAGGGATCAGCATGATACCCATGACGAAGCCGGCAGTGATGACGCTCTGTGCCTGGATGAAGCTGGCATAGTTGCCGGTTGCCAGACCGTTGATTTGAGCAGAGATGTCACGCAGGAACGGACCGACAGTCGTCAGCGCAAAGAAGCCGTAGACAATCGTCGGGATGCCGGCGAGCACTTCCAGGAGCGGCTTGGCGATAGAGCGCAAACGCGGGCTTGCATATTCGGCCATGTAGATTGCCGAAAACAGACCGACCGGAACCGCGACCAGCATGGCCACGAAGCCGATATAGAGCGTACCGGCGAGCAGCGGAATAAGGCCGAACTGACCGGAGCTATCGGTAGAACCAGCTGCGGCGAAGCGTGGGTCCCATACCGTGCCGAAGAAGAACTGGTGGGCAGGCACCATCTGAAAGAACTGGATCGCTTCCGTCAGCATCGACATGACGATGCCGATGGTCGTCAGGATCGCGATTGAAGAGGCCACCAGCAACGCGCCGAGAATGACCCGCTCGACCCGGTTGCGGGCACGAAAGCGCGGTGCGATGGCGCGAAGGGCATGGAATGCGCCGCCGAGTGCCACGACCAGCACGACCAGCGCCATGGCGATACGGCTGGTGGATGTCAGCGTGTTCAGCTTTTCCGCAGCCTCAATCATGTAGGGCTGCGGATCGCCGGCGATGGCGACACCCTTGGACGCCAAGACCGTGCGCGCCGTGGCCGGATCTGCCTTTACTGCGTCGTACTCAGATGACGAGAGTTGGTTCAAGCCACGCGCGATCGACGTCACCATGCCGTAGGTCAGGCTCTGCTGCGCTTCCGGTTGTGCCTTGATGTCTTCCGGGAAGCTAGCATGGACTGCCGAATTGATGACGAGGGGGCTTACGACCAGCCAAAGCGCCAGGATCAGCGCAGAAGGGATCAGAGCCCAGATCAAAACATAGGAGCCGTGATAACCCGAACGGGAATGCATGTTGGACGAACGTGCGCCCGCCAACACCGCGGCACGGCGCTTGCCCAGCACATAACTGGAAATGCCGATCAGCGCCAATACGAGCAGAAGGATGGATGTGTTCATGGAGAGTTTCCTCGGCGCACCACGCGGCACGATGCGGCATCATTTTACCAAGAGCGCAGCACCGGCGGCTGATCACCGCACCATGCCGGATCTGTATTCAGTTCACGCATTCCGGGTTGATACATCATATTTATCGGCGGCTTGGTCTTACGATAAATAGAAACTGTCAACCCTTCTGGACTGAGCGACGGCCAGCAAACCGACCTTGCCAACAGAAAGAGTTGGAAAGCGCAACGCTCATGCGCTGCGCTTTCCAAGAACTATTACATGGTCTTGCCGGATTCGAACTGAGCGCGGATTTCCTTGCGCTCGGCTTCAGGGGCAGAAACCAGGCCGTAGTTGGCCAGCGGAGAGTCAGGGCCGATCATCTCGTCAGAGGTGAAGAACTCAACATATTCCTTCAGACCAGGGATGACGCCGAGGTGAGCCTTCTTGACGTAGAAGAACAGTGGACGCGAGACCGGGTACTTGCCGGAAGCAACGGATTCCGTGGAAGGAACAACGCCACCAACGGTCGCAACCTTCAGCTTGTCCTTGTTGTTGTCGTAGAAAGCGAGGCCGAAGACGCCGACGCCGGACTTGTTGGCATCGATACGAGCAAGCGTCTCGGTGTAGTCGCCATCGATATCGACAGCCTTGCCGTCCTTACGGATGGCTACGCACTTGGCAGCAGCCTGCTTGGCGTCGGAGATCAGACCCTTGATCGCGTCCGTCGCGCCAGCTTCCTTGCAGCCGTCAGCCATGATCTTCTCTTCGAAGACTTCGCGCGTGCCGTGCTTGGAGCCAGGGATGTAGGCGGCGATCTCTACGTCAGGCAGTTCCTTGTTGATTTCGGACCACTTGGTGTAGGGGTTGGCAACGAGCTTGCCGTCCTTGACGACTTCAGCGGCCAGAGCAAGGTACAGGTCCTTCGGCTCGAACTTGACGTCCTTGTTGGACTTGTCCATGGCGAAGACGATACCATCGTAACCGATCTTCACTTCCTGAACGTCAGCGACGCCAGCGGACTTGCAGGCTGCAAGTTCGTCGGCCTTGATCTTGCGCGAAGCATTGGCAATGTCGATCGTGCCCTCGCCCACGCCGGAGCAGAAAGCCTTGAGACCACCGCCAGTGCCGCCGGACTCAACAACCGGTGCCTTGAAGTTCGGGAAAGCTTCGGCGAAGCTTTCAGCAACGATCTTTGCGTAAGGCAGAACCGTGGAGGAACCAGCAACCTGGATCTGGTCGCGAGCAGAAGCGGCGCCTGCGAAGGCAACGGAGGCCACCAGAGCTGCTGCAGACAATTTAAAGACGTTCATTATGACTCTCCCGTCGTGGGGCCCATGTTCGGGCTTTCGTGAACTGCGCCGGCAAGAGGCTAGACCCTTTAAGTCCGTGTGGGCTGTCCCGGCGGCCTCTTCATAACCAGCCTTGCCACACGCTTTTATGTCACTTCGGTGAAAGATTTATGACATATCAAGTGTTTGGTTTTAAACACTATTCTTCACGACTTCTGGAGCAGGCGTCGTTTACATGTCAAAAACGCACAGTGAAGTCCGTGCCGGCGCCAATTTCCGAGCGCACGATAAGGCGGGCCCGGTGACGTGTGAGAATATGTTTGACGATGGCGAGGCCTAGGCCCGTGCCTTTTTTCGAGCGGCTGTCCGCAACGCTGACCCGGTAAAAACGCTCGGTAAGACGCGGAACATGTTCGGCCGGGATGCCAGGGCCCTTATCCACCACGCTCACCTCCACCGGCTTGTTCGGCTCGTAGCGCAAGAAAACGTCCACCACCTTACCGTCCTGACCATATTTGCAGGCATTCTCGACTAGGTTCTGAAAGACCTGAACCAACTCATCGCGGTCACCGTTCACTTCCACCGCATGTTCTGGCATATGTAGTTCGATCTCGACGTCCAGTTCACCGGCGAGCGGCAGAAGCGAATCCCGGACGTGACCAAGAAGGGGAACGAGATCGACCCTCTGATCCGGCGCGATATTGGCGCGAAGCTCAAGCCTCGAGAGGGACATCAGGTCGTCGACCAGACGGCTCATGCGAGTGGCTTGATCCAGCATGATACCGAGAAAGCGCTCCTGCGCTTTCGGATCGTTGCGAGCGGGCCCCTGCATGGTTTCGATGAAGCCACGCAGCGAGGCAAGCGGCGTTCTCAGCTCGTGGCTCGCATTGGCGACAAAATCGCTGCGCATTCGATCGATGCGTCGCAGATCCGAGATATCGCGGAAGGAAAGGATGTAAAAGGGGGCATCTGCCGTCTGCGGCATGTCCGCAGGCGCAATGCGCACGACGAAGACGCGCTCGGAGGGCAGCCTTTCGGAATGCTCCACCTGGTTCGGCTGTCCGGTGGAGATGGTTTCGCGAATGACATCCAGCAGGCCCGGCGAGCGCAACCGACCCGAAATGTGGGAACCGACGGGCAGCAATCCAAAAGCGCGTTCGGCAGCGGCATTCTCGAAGAGCACACCGGCATTCTGATCGAGGATGAAAACAGGTGTATCCAGCGCCGCAAGGCCTGCCCGCACGCCGGCAATCAAACCTTGGTCGATCGTCTCCTGGGATCGTAGTTCACCTTCCTCCGTGCGCTGCTTCTCGTCCTTCCTGGTTGCAACGGACGGAGCGACGACAAGGATGGCAAGGACTGCGGCGAACCACAGCGCGACGACGACATAGGGAGAGCGCCATTCGGCAAGCGCCAGCGCCGCCAGCAATGTGACGACGACCAGAGAAAGCCAGTTTCTTCGCATGCCGCGCATCCGTTTAAGCAAAGCACCCTCCCCATCCAACGCCGCCATTGCCATCGACTGTTTTCGCCACTTGTCTCGCTTTCGATCCGATGGTGATAATCGTCTTTCATGACAGAGATTCTTCGGCCTGTCCTCGTACAAGAGGTAGCCGGCAAAATTTATGTGGACAGCAACGCATCGACAAAATCTCTTCCCTCTTGAATTCGTTGGACACGAGTCTGAAGTTGTGAAGACAAAACATGCGTGCGCGAAAGGGAGAGAGCATGAGCGAAACCGTCAAGGACCGGTCCGTGACATTGACGATCGACGGCAAGGAACGGGTTTTCAATATCGACGATCCGATCCTTCCCGATTGGATCCAGTCCAAGAAGTTGACGGCGGGCGACTATCCCTACGAGAAGAAGCTCGACCAGAAAGAGTATGATGACCAGATCGAGGCGCTCCAGATCGAACTGGTCAAGGTGCAGTTCTGGCAGCAGGCGACCGGACAGCGCATCATGGCACTTTTCGAAGGACGCGACGCTGCCGGTAAAGGCGGCTCCATCGGGGCGGTGCGGGAATATCTAAACCCGCGCTATGCACGCGTGGTTGCGCTGACCAAGCCGACCGAGACCGAGCGTGGCCAATGGTACTTCCAGCGCTACATAGCTCATTTCCCGACAGCCGGTGAGTTCGTGCTGTTTGACCGCTCTTGGTACAATCGTGCCGGCGTCGAACCGGTCATGGGCTTCTGCACACCCGAGGAACATAAGCGATTTTTAAAAGAGGTCCCTCGGCTGGAAAAGATGCTGGTCCATGAGGGCATCCATCTCTTCAAGTTCTATCTGGATATCGGCCGTGAAACGCAGTTGGACCGCTTCCATGACAGGCGCCATAGCCCACTGAAATCCTGGAAGCTATCGGACATGGACATTGCCGCCCTGGGCAAGTGGGACGACTACACTGCAGCGCGCGACGAAATGCTGGAGAAAACGCATATCGATGATGCGCCGTGGACGGTGATCCGCGCCAATGACAAGCGCAGACTGCGGCTGAACCTCATCCGCCATATCCTGACTTCGCTCGATTATGACGGAAAGGATGAGCAGGCTATCGGCAAGATCGACAACAAGATTTTGGGAAGCGGACCTAAGTTTCTGAAATAGCCCGGCACCCGGCATGTGACTGGGAGTGGATTGATAAACGCGAAAGCGCTGGCGGATGAAGAAAGGTTGAGCGGAAAACGCTGCTCCGCCTTTTTTCACGATGGGTATGACAAAGATCGTTTCCCCAGCCTTGCCGACATGATGAACCTGCATCGGCCTTGACCGATCTGACGGACTTCGACATGCGGTTTGATCGCGATAGGGTCTACATGTCGATCGTCGATCTGGTCCGCACTTTGACGCGCTTCATCAATTCGATTTTCGACAATTTCGGCACAAGCATAGTATCGCCTCTTAAAAAGCGACGGCTTCATACCCTCATTCCCGCCGGGGTACCCGCAATGGCCGCTCACTTCGCTATCGAGGCGATCCATCCACGGGCGTGCCAGCGCTTTACTGACCCGGAAGGATGCGCACCGAATAAAGGTTGATCGGTCGGGCGCTGCCATCGATATCGCTGTTGATGAAAATCTGACCAGGCGAATTGGGTGCCATGGTCCGATCGAAGTTCACATTGATCAGCATGTCCGCACGCTCCTGCGTCGCTGTGAAGCGGTGGCGCGCGCAATCGCCGAGCGTGCCGAAATTGCACGATACCGACACCTGGCTCTGGCCATTGCTGCCCGACTGCAGGGTAATGGAAATCGTCGAAGACTTGCCTGCCATTTCCCGCAGCACATCGACTGGAACGGTGATGGCGATATTGCCATCGGCATCGCCCGTCTGTGAGGTGACGCGGACCGCCTTTCCACCGGCAGTCGCGACATCTGCCACCTTGGAGAGCGATCCCGGCTGAAGGCCGGTATTGCCGCGTTCTGCATTATAGACTTCCTGCCAGGCGTCCGAGAAACCGCGCCCTGCCGACAGTGTCGGCTCCTGCGGGCTTGTCTGCCCATCGAAATCTTCAGCCTCCACCGACGGCGGCGGGTTCGGAACGCTGGTATCCCTCTCGGCCGGGCTCAGCAATAGGCCAGAGCTATAGACCCACCAGCCGCCGAAACCGATGAAAGCGAGGAGCGTGAACCAGATGAAAAGGCGGGTGATGATGCCCTTCTTGCGGCGACCCTTGGCCGCACGCTCCGGTTTGAAGGCAAGCGAAGACGCTTCGAAAGATGGACCGGCAGACGAGGTGATGCGATCCGAGGCCTCGTCCGAACGCTCGGCGCGCAACTCACTCATCTCGTCATGTACAGGTGCGGCTGCGTGACGGGGCGCAGCGCGAACAGGTGGCTCTACGGGCTCGGCATAGCCTTCATTTTCATCCTCGTCTTGCCGCGCAGGCGAAACGGAGGGAGCGGCACCATCAGACGCCGGTTGAGTGACTGAAGGGGATGCGACAGGAGGCAGCGCTGAGCGCTGAGCCTCCCTGCGGACGTGATCCTCCACCACGTCCAACAGGCGGTTGCGTTCTTCCGTCTCAATGGTGTGGATGAGTGTTTCAAGCCGCTGGCGCTGCTGCGCGACCACTGTCTCGTCGTCAATGCCCTGCTTGCGCAGGCCTGCTTCGAGCGCCTGTCGCGACGATTGATAGATGCGTGCGCGCACCTCGGCATTCGACCGATCCGATTTTTGCAGGGCATTTCTGATTGCCGTTTCCAGTCCGCTCACTCTCGGTCCTTTTTCCTCGCCAATCGCGAAAGATCAACGCCTCGGCCACCATGTTTACGATTCGGTAACGACTAGAAGGCGCAACCGCAAGCCACCTGCCCTGCAAAGCAGAAATTGGCTTGGGGAAAACGTCACCACTGTGGCGGCCAAGGCATAGGTTTTGAAAAAGCACGCCGTGCCGCGGCAACTGGTTGGGCTTGATGGCTTTCGCCTTGGCGATCACTCTTTTCGCTTTTCAACCGCCTCCCGCTTCGCTAAATCTTACGTGCGCGTAAACGTAAATCAGCAATCGTCGTTCGTTGGGAGGAACCATGCTGCCGTCCATTCTCAAGGACAATCTCCGCCTGCCGGTGATTGCCTCGCCGCTCTTCATTATATCTCATCCGGAGTTGACTCTGGCGCAATGCAAGGCGGGAGTCGTCGGTGCATTTCCCGCCCTGAACGCGCGCCCCGAAAGCCAGTTGGACGAGTGGCTCGCGATGCTGACGGAAGAACTTGCCGCCCACAATGCCGCAAACCCAGACCGCCCGGCGGCACCTTTTGCGGTCAACCAAATCGTGCATCTGTCCAACAAGCGGCTTGAGCATGACCTTAGCCTTTGCGTCAAATACAAGGTGCCGATCGTCATCTCATCGCTTGGCGCCGTGCCGGAGGTGAATGCCGCAATTCATTCCTATGGCGGCATCGTGTTGCATGACGTGATCAACAATCGCCACGCCAATTCGGCAATCCGCAAGGGCGCCGATGGTCTGATCGCGGTGGCGACCGGCGCTGGCGGGCACGCAGGCACGCTCTCGCCATTCGCACTGGTGCAAGAAATCCGCGAATGGTTCGATGGTCCGCTGCTTCTGGCAGGCGCAATTGCCAATGGCGGCTCCATTCTGGCAGCCCAGGCCATGGGTGCCGATATGGCCTATATCGGATCCCCCTTTATTGCGACACGCGAGGCGCGTGCGACGGACGCCTACAAGCAAGCAATCGTCGAGGCCTACGCCAACGACATCGTCTATTCCAATTACTTCACCGGCGTCCACGGCAACTATCTGAAGGCCTCAATCATCGCCTCCGGGCTCGACCCCGACAATCTGCCGGTTGCCGACCCTTCCAAGATGGACTTCGCCTCCGCTGCCACGGGCGCGAAAGCCTGGAAGGACATCTGGGGTGCAGGACAGGGCGTCGGTGCTGTGAAGGCCGTCGAACCGGTTTCTTCGCTGGTCGACCGCTTGGCAGCTGAGTACGCCGCCGCCAAGCAGCGGGTCTGCGCATCCTGAGCCGAGACGACCAGCCGGTTGGGAAATTTTCAACAAGCTGACATTCGGCGCTTGAAATCCTACCTCAATCGCTGTATCAGCCCGCCATACGCCGCGCCGAAGATTTATTCGGCGCCTGCGCAGGCCGCTTTAGCTCAGTTGGTAGAGCACGTCATTCGTAATGACGGGGTCACGTGTTCGAGTCACGTAAGCGGCACCATTTCTCGGACTAAAACGTTTATACTTCAATCTCATACGGTAATCTGATACGTCTCTACCCACCTTTCTGCCCCCCTTTTGCGTTTCGGTAGGAAGCCCTTCACAAAGCCCTGAAGGGTAGTTTGGTTGTGGTGCTTCGAGTTTTGGAAGTTAATGAGATAGCCGTTGCCTTACTGTTGTTCCTGTTCAGTCGGAGTAATGATTTGAACACAATTGACATCGAAGACGTGGCACGTCGCGCTAAAGGTCTCAAGCTGGGAGAAGTTTCCCCAGTGGAGGTAGAATTCGCTCGTGAAATCCTTCGAAACCGCGACGGCGGCATCTTTGAAGCGATTTGGGTTATTGGCCTTTGCGGAACTCAAGACGACGCCCCTCTTCTGTCTTTGTATTTGAAAGGTGAGGAAAACACGGAGTACGCCGAAGACGCTCTTAAAGCGATTTGTCGGTACCTGGGCCTCATTGACCCTTACCGAGCGCTAGTGCGCGAGTGGATGCAAGATAAGAGCGACGATGTGCGACGGATGAGCGCCATCTTTCTCACCGGAGAATATTTTCGCAATTACAAAGACGATGAACTTGGTTGTTATCTTGTCCAGTCATTGTGCGATTATGACGACGACTGCCGCCATGTTCTGCGAGGCGCTCTAGTCGACCTTTTTGATTTAGAGGACCAACTCGACGACCCGCATCCCAACAACCTGGACGAATGGGACAAGGACATGTCTTTAATTGTCTCGGTGGCTGCTGCTGAGTTTGGCCTAGAAAATATTAACATCACTCACCCCGCGATTGTGCACTAGAGTTCAACGCGATGCGCCGCCTAACCAGCAAGGTAATTTGCCCCTTTGGAACCCCTTGAACCCTGATCCACACCAGATGTTCTTGCATCGCTCGTTTGATTGCTCAGACGATCAACCTGATTTCACGTTTTCGCGATGTGAATCCCTCGCCTCTCGTCCTTCAACTGGACTTCGCCTATCTTAGTCTCTCAACACAAGAGGAGACTGAATGATCGACGAATATGGCCCTCACGCGCAAATGGCGACGCTTGGAGAGCAGATGTCCAATCGTTACCAGATGGATGAAAACCTGGAGCTGGAGCCGTACCTGTCGCACTATATGGACGAGGTCGAGGTGAATATCGCTGCCGATAGCTTCAACCACGTCGGGTTCATGAACAAGATCATTGTGCGGTTGAAGATGGTGCTGGCAGCAACCAAAGAGCCGCGTCGCCAGGAATTCCTGCATGCAATGGTCGTTGCACTCCAGAAGCGCGTCGATCAGGCTTCGCCTGAGGTTGCGCTCGATGGGATCTGAGCAACGGATCCAATAGGCGTGCGGCTCATGCCATCATCTTTTTCTCGACTGACGTTCCAGAACGACGGTCTGCTCGCGCGTTGCGGATAACATCAGCTTCAATTCACTGTTGGCTGAGGAGACGTACGCGGAATCAATGACCCGTCCTGGACCTGTGGAGCGATCTGGATCTTGTCATCGAAGAGGACGATGCTGAGGACGAGACCTACCAGAACGCACAGGAGAGCGACGAAGATCAGTCCGGCTTTGTCTATCGGCTTTTTCATTGATCCTACCATAGGCGCTAATGTGAATATGGTGAGGCGATAAACACCCTTTCTTACCGTCCGATACATTTGGTTATCAAATCGTAAAATGACAATATGATATCCATTTCATCGCAAAACTATTTTAGGCGCATAGTCGGCAGCAACCGCGGATAGCAGATGAATTTCAAAAAGGGTGAACAGTGTAAGCAGGGTGGCCGGAAGATGAGGTTGAAACTATTCGTCTCCCAACGACGTTAGTGGCCGGACAACAATAGACATGGGATTTAGATCGTGGACGTCATTCGCATTCTGCTCGCCATTATCCTGCCGCCCGTCGGCGTTTTTCTGCAGGTCGGCCTCGGCCTTCATTTCTGGCTGAACATTCTGCTGACTTTGTGCGGTTACATCCCCGGGATCATCCATGCAATCTGGGTGATCCTACGCAAATAAGGTCGCAAATCTGACGGCGCGCCACGCGGGCCGTCATTCTTTTCGGCGGCATCAGACGAATATCTGTGTCGCCCAAGCCCCAGCTGCGGCCGCGAGGCCGGTGAGCAATGTTCCCCAAACTATATCCACCGCGCAAAGACGCCATGTCCAGCCCTTGAGAGTGGACAGGTTCGTCATGTCGTAGGTGCCATAGGCCAAGAAACCGAAGATAGCGCCGGACAGTGTCGCTGCGGCGACCGAGCCGCCATTGAAAGACGGTACAACGGCGAAATAGACGATTCCCGCAATATAGAAGAGATAGAAGATGCCCGCCGCGACGAAATTCGGCTTCGCCAACATCAGATCGCCGATTTCGCGCTTATAAAAGGCCACGGCAAGCTTAGACAGCCAAATGAAATCTAAACCGAAGAAAACGATGGCCGTTGCGATATAGGCTACGATCACTTGCATGCGGAGGCCTTTCTTTGCGAATGGGATTCAGATTCCCAGAACCGGCTGAACCAGCCTGACCATCCAACTTTTGAATTTCAGCGGCGCATCGGTAACAGCTAGGCAGATGCAGTCTTCGCCCTCACCCGCGATCGGCTGATGGGTCAGTTCCTCGTCTGCTTCTTCTAAATCGCCGCGGTAAAAAACGTCCTGGCCATCGCGGAAGCAACCGGACAGCACCACGGTCAGTTCCCGTCCGCCATGCGTGTGCTCCGGTACCGGCTTGCCAGCAGGTATTCTGAGCAGACGAACCTGCGCCTCACCGTCGCGCGTCGGAATGGGGAAGTGATAGGCGCCAGGCCCAAGCGGCTTCCATTTTAACGTGTCTATATCGCCGCCTGCATAAGAGCGCAGCGGTTCGGGGAGAATAGCAGTTCCAGACGACCGTGACGCTGTAGCTTTGTTAGCGGTCGCGGCCTGCCCGGCATGTAGCCGGTGTTTCATCGATCGCCACTGGTCGTCGGAAATCTCCCCCGCGGATTCGGCATCACGCAAGAGCGCGCCCGCTGCCATTTCCATGGCGTCAAGTCGCTTGCGGCACTTAGGGCAGAGTGCCAGATGGGTCGCTACCGCGATACTCCAGCTTTCCGCAAGGCTGCCAGAGGCATAATCGAGCAGCAACTCGTCGCTGATGTGATGGTTGACGCTCATATGCGCGCCTCCAACGCCGCGCGCAATTTGGCGAAAGCAAGCCTGATGCGGGATTTCACTGTTCCAATCGGCAGGTTCAGTTGCTGGGCAATGACGCTATGGGACATCTCTTCGAAGAAGGATCTCTTCAACAGGTCGCGCTGCTCCTGCGGCAAGTCGGCCAGAGCACGATGCAAGCGTTCGGCATCCTGCCATTGCTCCATCTGCGCATCGGCGGCGGGCGCATCGTCGGCGACGAAGGCCGGGTCGTTCATATCGAACTCCGGGCGACGGTCGCGGCGATGCGCGTCTATCCTCAGGTTTCGGGCTATTCTGAATATCCAGGCGGAGACGTTGCCTCTCGCCGGATCGAAAAGGGCGGCCTTGTTCCAGACCGTCATCATCGTTTCCTGCATCAGTTCCTCAGCGGCCTGCGCATCGCGCACTTGCCGTAGCATGTAGACCCGCACACGCGGTCCGAAATGTCGAAAAACGGCTTCGAAGGCTTCTACGCTCCGTTCGGAGGCAATTGCCTTCAGCAGATCGGGAAGCTCATCCTCTATATTTCTCTGGACTGTTTCACCCATGCGAATAGGTTTTACCTCGCTCCCACGCGTTTTCTGAGCAACAGGCTTCTTCCTATTGTTGCTCATATAGTGGCATGGTGCCGACGCTATGGAAACATTTATCGTCATGCAGGCGACTACGGCGCACTTATTTCGGTGGATCACCTCAGCGTAAGATAGAAGACAAATTTTCAAAGTCGGGAAATCCACTCAGTCCCGTTTTGCGTAACGTTTGACATGAAGAAGATAGACCCGGATGTCATGAATATATCCTCACGCGTAAGAGACGGACAGCTACGGCGCAGGGTTGCCGTCGTCGGTTCTGGTATATCGGGTCTCTCGGCGGCATGGCTGCTTGACAAGTCCTGCGACGTAACACTTTACGAAAGTGAAGGTCGGCCCGGTGGCCACGCCAATACGGTCGATGTGAACCGGCAGGGCCAGTCCCAGATTGCCGTCGACACGGGCTTCATCGTCTATAACGAGAAGAACTACCCCAATCTGGTGGCGCTGTTTGCCTATCTCGGCGTTCCGACAGTGGCGTCCGACATGTCGTTTGCTGCATCGCTGGGAGGCGGCAGGCTCGAATATTCGGGCTCAGATCTGGCTGGCCTTATCGGCCAAAAATCCAATCTGCTCAAACCCCGTTTTTGGAAGATGGTGCGGGACATCGCGCGCTTCTACAAGGTTGCGCCAAGTCTTTTGGACGACCCGAATCTGAAGGGGTTGAGCCTTGGCGACTATCTTGATCGGAACAAATACTCAGCGGGTTTCGTCGACGACCATCTCCTGCCAATGGGGGCTGCCATCTGGTCGATGACGGCCAAGGACATGCGCGACTATCCTCTGCAGGCCTTCATTCGGTTTTTTGTCAATCATGGCCTCGTGCAAATCTCCGGTCGCCCTCAATGGCGCACCGTAAAGGGCGGGAGCCGGGAATATGTCTCCCGCCTTCTAGAGGAGTTTCGCGGCACGGTTCGCTTGACAAGCCCGGTCTCGGCCATTCGCCGCACGCCGGAAGGCGTTGAGATCATCGACCGTTCAGGTGAAATTTCCATCTTCGACGACGTTGTGATTGCTACCCATGCAGACGACGCGCTTTCGCTGCTTCCCGATGCGGACGAGGAAGAGCAGATCCTTCTCGGCGCGTTCGACTATACCCGCAATACCGCCGTACTGCATAGCGACGAGCGCCTGATGCCCAAACGCCGGGCCGTCTGGTCAAGCTGGAACTATCTGAGCGAGCCTGGGTCTACCAGCACGGAATCGCTTTGCGTAACCTATTGGATGAACAAGCTGCAACCGATCGACCCCACGATGCAGCTTTTCGTAACACTGAATCCCTCCCGAGCGGTCGAACCGTCGAAGGTTATCCGGACTTTCGACTACGCCCACCCGCTCTTCGACACCAAGGCAATGGCGGCGCAAAAAAGTCTTTGGTCGCTACAAGGTCGCCGTAATACCTGGTTCTGCGGCGCGCATTTTGGCAGCGGTTTCCATGAAGACGGCATACAGTCCGGCCTTGCCGTGGCGGAAGCGCTCGGCGGTGTCAAACGGCCCTGGAAGGTCGAAAACGAATCCGGTCGCATCTTCCTCTCTTCGGTCGAGGAACACGTCGGATGACGTTGCGCTCCGCCATATACGCAGGAAATGTCGTGCATGCGCGCCACCGCCCGCGCAAACACAGCCTGCGCTACAGAGTGTTTTCACTGCTTCTGGATCTCGACGAGCTTCCCCTGATCGATTCCACCATGCGGCTCTTTGCTCACAATCGATTTTCGGTCTTCAGCTTTCATGACAAGGATCACGGAATTGGTGAGAGAGGCCGCCTGAAGGCGTGGTGCGGCGAGCGTCTTTTCGAAGCAAATATCGATATTGCGCCAGACGCGTTGCGTGTGGAAATGCTCTGCTATCCGCGCATCTTCGGCTATGTCTTCAACCCTCTCACCGTCTATTTCTGCCATGACAGGGCAGACGGTGATCGGCTGGTCGCCATCCTTTACGAGGTCTGCAATACCTTCCACGAACGTCATACCTACATCATTCCGACACCCGGCGCAGATGCTGAAACAATCCGGCATTCCTGCGACAAGGAAATGTATGTCTCCCCCTTCGTTCCGATGGACTGCACCTACGACTTCCGCATCAATCCGCCGAACGACGACGTGCGTATTGCCATCAATGAACGCGATACCGAGGGCGACTTGCTGTTTGCCACCTTCACTGGAAAACGCCGGCCGCTGACCGATGGCGCGCTCGCCAAATGTTTTTTATCCCATCCGCTTATGACGTTGAAAATCATGGGCGCCATTCATTGGGAAGCCCTTGTCCTATGGATCAAGGGCAATCCGCTCTATCGCCACACGGCAGCAACGAGCCGCATTGCAAGCTCGGTTCCTGCCAAAACGTCGCAATCATGGGAGGCATGAACGATGAGCCACGCTGAGCAGGAAACGCGCCCGTTTCACCCTCACGCAGCCCCACTGTGGCAAAGAATGATCTGCCGTAAACTCAGCGGGCTGACGCACGGACGTCTGACGCTGGTTTTTCCCGGCGGTCATGAATACGTGCTGAAAGGTAAGGAGCCGGGGCCTCATGGCGTCATTTCGCTGAACCGAGGACGGCTTTTCCGCCGCCTTCTGACAGGCGGAAATATGGGCTTTGCACGCGCCTACATGGATGGCGACTGGGACAGCCCGGACATTTCCTCGTTGCTGGAGCTCGCGCTTGCCAACGAGCACAACTGGCTCTCGCTTTCCGAGCCAACGCGGCTCTCAGCAACGATAGACTATCTGCGTCATCGTCTGCGCCGCAACTCAAAGTCGGGGAGCCGCCGCAACATTGCTTTCCACTATGACCTCGGCAATCGTTTCTACCGCACATGGCTTGACGAAACGATGACCTACTCCTCTGCGCTGTTCAACAACCCTGCTCAGACGCTGGCCGAGGCGCAAAATGCTAAATACGATCGCATTGTAGAAGAACTGCAAATCGGTCCCGACGATCACGTCTTGGAAATCGGCTGCGGCTGGGGCGGGTTCGCCGAATATGCTATGGCCAAAACCGGCTGCCGCGTTACCGGCCTGACGCTGTCTCAAGAGCAGGCGAGCTACGCCCGCAGCCGCCTCGCGACGGCAGGTCTGTCCGAGCGCAGCGACATTCGCCTGGAAGATTACCGAGACTGCCAGGGCCGCTATTCCAAGATCGTCTCCATCGAGATGTTTGAGGCGGTGGGCGAAGAAAACTGGCCTGTCTATTTCAAGCGTGTTCGAGAGTTGCTAGCCCCGGGGGGCAAGGCGGTGGTCCAGGTCATCACCATCGATGAAGCCTATTTCGAGCAATACCGGCGCAATGCCGATTTCATCCAGACCTACATCTTCCCTGGCGGCATGCTGCCATCCATTACCGCATTCCGGGACGCAGCAGCACATGAGAGCATCGCCGTTACCGATGAATTCCGCTTCGGGCAGGATTACGACCGGACGCTGATGCTCTGGGACCGCGCCTTTATCGGCAACTGGGAGCGGATCGAGCCAATGGGGTTCGACGAGCGTTTCCGCCGCATGTGGCAATATTACCTGCACTACTGTGCTGCCGGTTTCAGAAGCGGCCGTATCGACGTCGTCCAGTTCACGCTTCAGCGATAGAGTTCCAGCGTCGCACAACCGAAAATAGGCCTTTGCTGGGAACCTGAAGTCGCCCCTCACGTTATGGTGAGAGAGTTCAATAGCCGGGTTGCCCCGGCTACCAGTGGAGGCGTAAGCATGAATCAGATTATCTACATCGTCGGCCTGGTCGTCATCGTCCTGGCAATCCTGTCCTTTTTCGGCCTCCGGTAAGATCGACAGCACGATTGAAATGTTCCGTGGTTGGGAATAATCTCATTAACGGGAGCGAGGCGATGCATGACGCATCTGCCTTGATTGTTAGGGAGGTGTTCAATGAAGCAGACCGTATGGACGGAGCCTGTCGAGGTAATCTTCGACACGAATAGCCGGAATGTGATATCCGGCCCCTTCGATGCACTGACATTGCTGACCGAGAATTGGCCGCATGCCAGAGGATTGAATTTCGTCCGGGCGCGAAGTGCGTGCCGGGCAGCGCTAGATGGACGAAAGACACCCGAGGAAGCGCGTCGTTGTTTTGAGGACGCTGTGTCCGAAGCCAAGAAGGGAAGGCCGCACTAAGCGGCCTTTTTTTATGCCTTCTGGATACGACGAGAAAACTTGAGCCCATAAGAAAACGGCCCCTCGCGGGGCCGAATTCAGTATGGAAGTTTTACATCCAATATGGCGGTACACCATAATAGTCGTAGACCTTGCGATCGTCGCGACCATACCAGCTGTCGTCCTCGCGCTCGGCGAAACGCGGCGCATTTTCGATCTGCTCCTTGGTGAGATCGACGCGGTAGCCATCCAGTTCTTCGTCGTAATGCAGCTTTTCCCATGGAAGTGGATAGTACTCGTCACCAATGCCGAGGAAACCGCCGAAACTCAGAACGGCATATGCAACGCGGCCTCCACGTTTCTCCAGGATGATACGCTCGATGGAACCGATCTTCTTGCCGTCTGCGCCGTAGACGTTCGTACCTTCCACTTTATCGCTGGCGATAAAAGCTGGCGTATCCTTGACGTAAGGGTCCTGTCCGGCGCGGGGTTCGTTGTGTAGCATGATGCATCTCCTCTCTTTGCTGCGTCATGGTGATCTAACCGCACTAACGCACAAATCGTTCCGTCCTTCACGGAAGGATGAAGAAGCGGATGGAGGAGAATACACACAGCGCATCGCGATCTTTCAGGGCCACTTCCTACCCTTTTGTCCCCGATATGCCGCATTTTGTGAGTTTTGCGTGGACCATGCTTTAGCGCGGTGTTGCTCTCTGCTTACCCACGCGCGCCAGCAGGATGACTGGCAGGATGCCGATAACCACGATGGCCAAGGCGGCAATCGATGCCTCCTCATAGGTCCCTCTTGCCGCCTCGCCATAAAGCTGGGTGGAAAAGGTTTCGAAGTTCAAGGGGCGCAGAAGCAGCGTTGCCGGCAATTCCTTGACGCAATCGACGAAGACAAGCAGCCCCGCTGCCGCCAGTGCCGCCTTCGACAAAGGCAGATGCACATGGCGGAAGGTCGCGCCCGGTGGGCGACCGAGCGTCCGGGCCGCGTGATCGAAGGTGAGCGGTATACGGCTCAGACCGGCATCGATGCCGCCTGCCGCAATCGTCAAAAACCTGGCGCTATAGGCAAAGATCAAAGCCGCGCCGCTTCCGATCAGAAGAAGGCCGGTGGAAAAGCCGAACCAGTTCCGCATTGTCTGGTCAACAAACTTGTCGAAGCCGCCAAGGGCAATCAGCACGCCAATGGCGATCACAGTCCCGGGTGCGGCGTAGCCGACAGTCGCAAGCCTGAAGCACCAAAGTGATGTTCGGCCTGGGATAATGCGCATCGCGTAAGCGACCACAAGCCCCAGGAGGAGAGTGACCATGGTTGCGAAACTTGAGAAGACAACGGTGTTTACAGCCTCGGAGATGAAGCGCGCCGACAGGCCGCTGAACTGGTAACGCTTCCAGGCCTCAGTGACGAGATAAATCGCTGGGCCAGCAAACCCGATGAGAATCGGAAGGCTGCCAAGAGCGAAAGCGACCCAGCCCCAGGCACCCTTGATGCGCAACGGCTCCAAGACGCGACTTTTCTGAGCGGAGAGAGAATAGCGTTGCCTGCGCCGCGCCCAGCGCTCCAGCGCCACCAGCGCCACCACCAGTACCAGCATTGAGAGCGCGATTTGAGCCGCACCCGGCAGATCGGATTTCGTCACCCAGGTCGTGTAGATCGATACCGTCAGGGTGCGGACCCCCAGAAATTCCGACGCCCCTATATCGTTCAGCGCCTCCATCAGCGTCAGGCTGACACCGACAGCAATGGCGGGGCGCGACATGGGCACGGCCACACGCAGGAAGAGCGACCTGCGAGAGGTGCCGAGGAGCCTGGCTGCCTCGAGCAGATTGCCGGCCTGGGTGAGAAACATGGCCCGCACGGGAATATAGACATAGGGATAGAGTACGAAACCGAGGAGAAGGATACAGCCCGGCATGGAGCGGATGTCGGGAAGACGAAATTCGCGCGGGCTGGAATAGCCGAGCAACCAACGTAGCGCGCCCTGTACCGGCCCGAGCGGGTGCAGAAGATCCAGATAGGCATAGGCCATGATGTAGGTCGGCATGGCAAGCGGCAGGAGGAGAGCCCATTCGAGAATGCCGCGTCCAGGAAAATCATGCGCCGCCACGAGCCAGGCCGATGCCGTGCCGAGTAAACCGGCCAGAATGCCGACGCCAAGAAGCAGGATCAGCGTTTCCGGAAGCGCTGTTGCCAGTACGGTATCGCGAAGATGCATGAAGACACCGCTCGATCCTTGCACCGCCTCCAGCAGCAGAGCGGCAACCGGCAGAAGGGCAAGGCATGCGACGAAGGCCGATGCAATCAGCCACCAGACATTCGCATGGAACCGCGGCCTCGCTTTCATCGGTATGTGGCTGGCTGTCTCAGAAACCATGCGTATGTCCAAGCCTTGTCGTACAGAAACGCTGTAATGCTGGAAACGGTGAAGGCGCCCGCATGAAGCGGGCGCCTGAGCTTTTGCACGTTCCTCTCGCCAATCCCCGGTCAAGCCCGACTATGGCGACGACGAGGTCCGGTGATCGTCGTTAAAGCGGGGACGCAATTCCCAAGGCTTAGTTGTCGAAGCCAACCTTATCGACCAGTTCGCTCGCCTGTTTACGATACGACACGATTTCCGCTAGCGGCTTGTTATCGATTTTCAATGTGCCGAACGATGCGACGACATCGTTCAATGCGGCGCCCGGCTTGACCGGATATTCGAAGTTGGCTTCGGCGTAGATCTTCTGGGCTTCGTCAGAGACAAGGTACTCGAGAAGTTTCACGGCTTCGGTCTTATTCGGAGCATTCTTGGCAACCGCAGCACCGGAGATGTTAACCTGCGTGCCGCCATCCTTGAAGGTTGGCAGAATGACCTTGATAGCCTCACCCCACTTGACCTGCTCCTCACCGCCTTTGCCCGAACGCATCAGGCCGACATAGTAGGAGTTTGCCAGACCGATATCGCAAATGCCGCCGAGAATGTCCTTGGCCACATCACGATCGCCGCCACCAGCCTTGCGAGCGAGGTTGTCCTTGACGCCCTTCAGCCAAGCTTCGGTCTTCTCAGCGCCGTGATGGGCGATGTAATCTGCAAAGAGGGCGGTGTTGTACGGGTGTTGACCGGAGCGAATGCAGACTTTGCCCTTCCATTTGGAATCAGCCAGATCTTCATAGTTGAAGCTCTTCAGATCAAGATCTTTGGCGGCGTAGAGAACGCGCGCGCGCATGGAGAGTGCGAACCAGTTGCCGTTGGCATCGCGCAGTTCGGCCGGGACGGACTTCGTCAGCACGTCCGATTCGACCGGCTGGGTTACGCCCTTTTCCACGAGATCGACGAGGTTGCCGGCATCGACGGTCATCAGGATATCAGCTGGAGAGCTTGCGCCTTCGCTCAAGACGCGTTCCGCCAGACCGTCCTTCATGAACACGGTATTGACCTTCACGCCGCTCTCCTTGGTGAAGGCATCCAGCAATGGCTGAACCAGCGCCGGCTCGCGCGTGGTGTAGATGTTGATCTCTGCTGCGTTGGCAGCGCCCGCGAAAACCGCTCCGGCTACGCCCGCCAGCAGTGCAATCTTTTTGGTATTGAAATAGGTCATATTAATCCCCTTCAGACTCCAATGATGTCGGAATGGGATTGACCATACATGACAATTAAAATCAAGTTATTTCGAGTGCCAAACTGAGCAAAACAATCACCTCGAGTTGAAAATGGGCGTAATTCGAAGGTGTTTTTCAGATAATTCAACCTTTGGTAAATATCAGTACGCGCCCGGGGTCAATCGAGAGATGCACGTCTTTCACATCGATCGGCGTCCGCTTCATGCTGCGGACCCGAAGATCGGCAGACAGACCTGCAACGCTGACAGACAATTGCTCGATCTCGCCCATGAACATGCGACCGGACACTTCACCACGCAACGATGTGCCGGCGGTTGGGCCACTGGCAGGATCAAGTTCTATTTCTCCCGGACGAATATAGACCAAGGCCGCGGCCCCTTCCTCAAGCGTCCCTCCATGGGCAAAATTGCCGATCGGCGTTTCCACGTGGCCGTTCCTGACCTTGCCCTCCACCTTGTTGAAAGCACAGAAGAAATCTGCCGCATAACGGCTGGTGGGGCGATCATGCAGATCGTAACCGGTTCCTGACTGCACAATGTGGCCCGACTGCATCAGGACGACCCTGTCTCCGGCCGACAGAGCCTCCTCCGGGTCATGCGTAACCATGATTGCGGTTGTCCGAAGCGCGCGCAGGAGATCGATCGTTTCTTCACGCACGCTGTCGCGCAGGCCGCGATCGAGGTTGGAAAATGGCTCGTCCATCAGCAGAATGTCTGGCTTGGGAGCCAAGGCGCGAGCGAGAGCCACGCGTTGCTGCTCGCCTCCGGACAGGGTGTGCGGATAGCGATCCGCGAGGTGGGAAAGCCGGACGTGCTCAAGCATTTCCGCAGTGCGCGCGCGCGCTTCCTGCCGCGCCCAACCCTTCAGCCCGAAGACGACATTCTGCTCGACAGTCAGATGTGGAAAGAGCGCATAATCCTGAAATACGAAACCGATGCGGCGCTTCTCCGGCTCGACGAAAACGGCAGGACCAGCGATCTCTGTTCCGTTCATCCGCACAGTCCCCGCATCGGGCGTTTCGACCCCGGCGATAATGCGAAGCAGCGTTGACTTCCCGCAACCGGAGCGGCCCACGAGGCAGATGATCTCTCCCTTGGAAACTGAAAGATCGATGCCAGCGAGAACCGCAAGTCCACCAAAGGTCTTGCCGATTCCGTTCAACTGTAGCGCTGCAACCTCTTTCATTCAAAACATCCATCATCGCTGCCGGTTTGTTGATTGTTCAAATCAGGATTAAACTCAAAAAGCAAGTTTTGGGGCACGCAATCCATCCCGCGCAACGGTTGACGTTTACGTTAAAGTTAAATACGCTGATGTGAGTGGATGATCTCGGGAGCGTCATCTACTCTTGCGACGCAAGTCGGCGGACCTTCTGGTGGATGAGGACCCTCAGAAAGATCAGGATGCCGAGGACGGTTGCTGGAAGCAGCATGGGAGGAAAGCAATGAGCGATATGAGTGCGATTCGTCAGGAGCCGCGTGCTGTGCAGCGCCCTTGGCTTGAATCCTATCCGAAGGGCGTACCTGCGGAACTGCCTGATCTGGGCTACGCCTCACTTGCCGAACTCCTGGAGAGAAGCTGCACGCAGTTTGCAGATCGCAAGGCTTTTTCCAGCATGGGAAAATCCATCACCTATCGCGAACTTGAGGAGCAAACGCGCGCCATTGGGGGCTGGCTGCAAAGCATCGGCCTGCAAAAGGGTGACCGTGTCGCGGTGATGATGCCGAATATTCTGCAGAACCCCGTTGCCACCTACGCGATCTTGCGCGCGGGTCTGACAGTTGTGAACGTCAACCCACTCTATACCCCTCGTGAGCTTGAACATCAGTTGAAGGATTCCGGCGCGAAAGCACTGTTCGTTCTGGAGAACTTCGCGCACGTCGTTCAGCAGGCGCTGCCTAAGACCGATGTGAAGCACGTGATCGTCGCCACGATGGGCGATCTCCTTGGCTTCAAGGGCCATATCGTCAATCTCGTGGTGCGCAAGGTCAAGAAGCTCGTTCCCGCCTTTGCCCTTCCCCAGGCCATCACCTACAAGAGCGTATTGAAACAGGCGCAAAACACCTCCCTAAAGCCTGTAGAGTTGACTCGCAACGATATCGCCTTTCTGCAATATACCGGCGGCACAACTGGCATTTCCAAGGGCGCGGTTCTCACTCACGCCAATCTTCTGGCTAACAAGGCGCAGATCGCGCTGTGGATGGAGCCGGTCTTTGCCCGCAAGAACCGCCCGGAAGTCTTGAACTTCGTCTGCGCATTGCCGCTCTATCATATCTTTGCGCTGACGGTGAACTCGCTGATGGGTATTGCGCTTGGCGGCCACAATCTGCTCATCGCCAATCCGCGCGATATCCCCGGCTTCGTCAAGGAATTGTCGGGCTACAAGGCCCATGTCTTCCCCGGCATCAACACGCTGTTCAATGCGCTGATGAACAATGAGGATTTCCGCAAGCTGGACTTTTCCTCGCTGGTTCTGGTGCTCGGCGGCGGCATGGCTGTGCAGCGCCCGGTCGCCGAGCGTTGGTTCTCGATTACCGGCACGGCGATCAGCGAAGGCTATGGGCTTTCGGAAACATCACCTGTTGCGACAGTGAACTGCCTCGACCAGAACGGCTTCAGCGGCACCATTGGTCTTCCTGTTCCCTCCACGGATATCGATATCCGCGACGATGACGGCAACAGCTTGCCGATCGGCGACGTCGGTGAAATCTGCATCCGCGGCCCGCAGGTGATGGCCGGTTACTGGCAGCGCCCGGATGAAACCGCCAAAGTCATGACGCCAGACGGCTTCTTCCGCTCCGGCGATATGGGCGTGATGGATGAACGCGGATTTACCAAGATCGTCGACCGCAAGAAGGACATGATCCTGGTTTCAGGCTTCAACGTCTATCCGAACGAAATCGAGGAAGTTGCTGCTGCCCATCCGGGTGTACAGGAATGCGCCGCTGTCGGCGTGCCGGACGAACATTCCGGCGAAGCGGTAAAGCTCTATGTGGTCAAAAAGGACGAGGCTTTGACAGCCGCAGAACTGAAAGCTTTCTGCGCTGAGGGGCTGACCAACTACAAGCGCCCCAAGCATATAGAGTTCATTGCGGAAATGCCGAAGACCAATGTTGGCAAGATCCTGCGTCGCGAACTGAGAAAGCTGGCTAACTGATTGGCGACGTTCGGAATAATTCAATCGATTTAGCCGATGATGCCTTGATTTGGCCCGATGAAAAAGAATAGTTTCCTCATCCTTCCACGGAGCATGAGGAGCTTTCCATGCACGCCATCGTCGAGACCCTGAAATCCACAGCCGCCAGCACCAACGCGACGGACATCCGTGCCGCCTTTGCAGCTGATGGTGAGCGCTTCGAACGGTTCAGCGCCCGCTTCGACGACCTTCTGATGGACTACTCCAAATGCGCTGTGAATGACGACATTCTAACGCTCCTGGAAAAGCTTGCCGCAGAAGGCGGCGTCGCTGAGAAGCGCGAAGAGATGTTCTCCGGCAAGGAGATCAACTTCACCGAAGGTCGCGCCGTGCTGCACACGGCTCTGCGCAATCGTTCAAACACACCAGTGCTGGTGGACGGCAAGGATGTGATGCCGGACGTGAATGACGTTCTGGCCGCCATGGGCAAGTTTGCCGATGCCATTCGTTCAGGTTCGCTCAAGGGCGCAACTGGCAAGAAGATCACCGATGTCATCAATATCGGCATCGGCGGCTCGGACCTTGGCCCGGTGATGGCGACGCTTGCGCTTTCGCCTTTTCACGACGGTCCGCGCTCCCACTTCGTTTCCAACATCGACGGCGCCCATATTGCCGACACGCTGAAGCTGATCGACCCGGAAACTTCGCTCTTCATCGTCGCCTCCAAGACCTTCACCACCATCGAGACGATGACGAATGCGGCGACCGCTCGCAAGTTCATCGCCGATGCGCTGGGTGAGGATGCCGTCAAGCACCACTTCTGTGCCGTTTCCACCGCCCTCGACAAGGTCGCTGCTTTCGGCATCGACAGCGACCGGATTTTCGGTTTTTGGGACTGGGTGGGTGGTCGTTACTCCATCTGGTCCGCCATCGGCCTGCCGCTGATGATCGCCATTGGCCCGGAGAAGTTCGGCGAGTTCCTCGACGGCGCGCATGCGATGGACAAGCATTTCCGAGATGCGCCGTTGCGCCAGAACCTGCCCATGCTCCTCGGCCTCATCGGCTTTTATCATCGCAACGTGCTGAATTATTCGACACGTGCCATCCTGCCCTACGATCAGCGCCTGTCGCGCTTCCCCGCATACCTGCAGCAGCTGGATATGGAATCGAACGGCAAGGGCGTGACGATCGACGGCACACCAGTCGACGGCCAGTCCGGCCCGGTCGTCTGGGGCGAACCCGGCACCAATGGCCAGCATGCCTTTTACCAGCTGATCCATCAGGGCACGAGCATCATTCCCGCCGAATTCATGATCGCCGCCAATGGCTTCGAAAAGGAACTGCGCCATCAGCATCAGTTGCTGATCGCCAATTGCCTTGCGCAGTCGGAAGCGCTGATGAAGGGCCGCACGCTTGTAGAAGCTAAGGCGCAGCTGACTTCCAAGGGCATGGACGACAAGAAGGCCGACTTCATCGCGCCGCACCGCGTCTTCACCGGCAACCGCCCGTCGATCACCTTCGTCTTTGACAAACTGACGCCCTTTGCACTCGGACGCCTGATTGCGCTCTATGAGCACCGCGTCTTCGTCGAAGGCGTACTCTTCCGCATCAATTCCTTCGATCAGTGGGGCGTGGAACTCGGCAAGGAACTGGCAACCGGCCTGCTGCCCGTGGTGGAGGGCAAGGAGAGCGCCGCCGATCACGATAGCTCGACCCAAGGGTTGGTCAAAGCGCTGGCGGGACTGGCGTCGGCTTAAACAACATCATTGGTCACGAAAAAGCCGGGACGTCGATCCCGGCTTTTTCCATGTCATCTATTGGACTTTGCCTATGCCAGGCGCGGCTCCGGTCTTGACCGGACGCCGACCATGATGCCGATGGCTGCCAGTGCGAGCACAAGCCCACTTGTGCCGAAGACGCTGGTGGCGCCACTCACATCGAAGATGATCCCTCCGACTGCGGCACCCATACCGATGGCAAACTGGATGGAGGCGACGAGAAGACCACCCGCACTTTCAGCTTCATCAGGGATAGTGCGGGCAAGCCAGGTGGACCAAGAGACTGGTACCGCACCGAAGAGGAAGCCCCAGAGGGCGACCAGCACGGCGGCGACCGGTAAAGGAGGTACGGTGGTGACAAGAAGCACCGCCATGAGCGCCATAAGGAGCGGAAGAGCTGCAAGCGACAGTTTCAGGCTACGGCTGATCAGCAATCCCGCAACCAGCGTGCCAACGAAATTGGCAAGGCCGAAACCCAGCAGCAGCGCCGACACCATACCAATACCGGCACCAATATCGGCCTCCAGATAGGGACGCAGATAAGTGAAGAAGGCAAAGTGACCGCCAAACACCAGCGTCGCAGCAACGAGGCCAAGCGCAATACCAGGTCTTGCGAGGACGACACCGAGCGTCTTTAGGGTACCGTTACTGGTGGGAGCGAGCTTCGGCAGCGTCAAAAACTGGGCGATGAGGGAGGCAACTCCCAGGAGTGCTGTGAGCACGAAGACAAAGCGCCAGCCGGCGAGATCACCGAGATAGCTGCCTACGGGCGCAGCGACGATGGTCGCGCCAGACACGCCGCTGAAGATCATAGAGAGCGCGCGCGGTACGCTTGCCGCAGGTACCAGCCGGATGACGATGGCCGTCGACATGGCCCAGAAGCCGCCGAGCGCCACGCCGAGCAGTAACCGCCCGATCAGAAGCATCGCCAAGCCTGGCGCTACCGCCACCATCAGGTTGGAGATGACAAGAAATGAGGAGAAAATCATCATCAGGTGGCGGCGATCAATGTTGCGCGCCACGGAGGTGATCAACAGACTTGCCACCATGCCGACGACGGCAGTGACGGTAACCGCCTGACCGGCGGCCCCCTCGGTTATGCCGAGGTCTGCGGCGATGGGTGTGAGAAGGCTCGCCGGCAGAAACTCTGCGGTGACAAGGCCGAAAACGCCGAGCGCCATGGAGATGACGGCGCCCCAGGCGGGCGCTTCGGGACCATCAGTCGCGCGATTGGAAAGAGGTGTCGGGTTCATCTGTTTGTCCTTTGGGAGGAGAGGATGGCAGAACATAGGCTGGACTCTTCGGACGATCCATGCCACAAAATCCGCTATGCTTGATCAAAAGTCCGGAAGTGGTACCGCCCCCGATCTCATCAGCGAGTTGTTGATGGGTATGCGGCTCGTGGGGCTTGATTATCGTCGCATCGAGGCGTCAGCCCCTTTCGGCTTTTCTTTCGGTGAAGTCGAAGGCCGTGCGCAGTTTCATTTCGTGGCTTGCGGACCGGTGTATCTTCGTACTCCTTCAGGCGCGTTTCACATGATGAATGCTGGCGATGCCGTGCTTTTGCCGCGCGGGGGCGCTCATTCGCTGCTGTCAGACCCCGACATTGCGTGCCAGAACATCCGCTCTCTGGATGCCGCGCCGCTCTGCAACTCCGTGAGTGGAATCAAGACCTGCGAACCTGATGTACCTTCCGAGGAGCGCGTGCTGGTCTTCAGCGGATGCATGGAGTTCGACCTTGGAGCGATGCACCCTATCACAGGACTGATGCCGGAGGTCATGTTCGTCAACACCCTGACATCGCGCTATCCGGAACTGTTGCCGATGCTTGAAGCCATGGAGCGTGAAACCCGTCAAGCCCGCGCTGGCTTCGCCGGGATTCTGGCACGACTAGCCGATGTGGTCGCTGCTTTTATCGTAAGAGCCTGGGTGGAATGCGGCTGCGGCGATTCTTCCGGCTGGGTGGCGGCACTTCGCGACCCGCGTCTCGGGCGGGTGATCCTAGCCATCCATAACAAACCTGGTCACGACTGGACGCTCGCCGAACTGGCAGGGGTCATGGGCGCGTCCCGCTCGGTCTTTGCTGAGCGGTTTCTGGAGGTGACCGGCATGACGCCGGTGCGCTACCTCACCGAACTGCGCATGCGCCTTGCCATGCAGTGGATCGGCAAGGAGAGAATGCCGATCGAAACGGCAGCGGAGAAGCTTGGCTATGGCTCGCAGGCCGCCTTCAGCCGCGCCTTCAAGCGCATCGTCGGCCATCCGCCGAGCGCCCTTTCCTCCTCGATCGGTCACCACGCCTAACATTCAAAACAAAGCCCGCCGGCTGTATTGCAGGGCGGGCTTGTCGCGTGATCGGAAGCGGGTCTATTCCGCAGGCGTTGCCGCCGGATCGAGTGCGTCGATCCCTTCCTGACGATCATAGGCTGCTTGATCGAGAATACCTTGTCGCTTGGCGACGATGGTCGGGATCAGCGCCTGCCCCGCCACATTCACCGCCGTGCGGCCCATATCCAGGATCGGATCGACCGCCAGCAGAAGTCCGACGCCTTGTAGGGGCAGGCCGAGCGTGGAGAGGGTCAGCGTGAGCATCACCGTTGCACCCGTCAGTCCAGCCGTTGCTGCCGAGCCGAGCACGGAAACGAAGACGATCAGCACATATTCCTGAATGCCGAGCGGCACCCCGTAGAACTGCGCAACAAAGATGGCCGAAATCGCTGGATAGATCGCAGCGCAGCCATCCATCTTTGTCGTGGCGCCGAGCGGCACGGCGAAGGCGGAATATTCACGTGGCACACCAAGATTGCGCTCCGTCACCTGCTCCGTCACCGGCAACGTGCCGATGGAGGAACGAGACACGAAGGCGAGCTGGATGGCAGGCCATGCGCCTGCGAAGAAGCGCACCGGGTTCAAACCGTTTGCCGCGAGGATCACCGGATAGACAATGAAAAGAACGATGGCGAGCCCAATGTAGATTGCCGCCGAGAACCAGCCGAGCGAAGCGAGCGCCTCCCAGCCATAGACCGCAACCGCGTTGCCGAGAAGGCCGATTGTGCCGATCGGTGTCAAACGGATGACCCACCAGAGCATCTTGCGGGT
Organism: uncultured Agrobacterium sp.; assembly: GCA_913777615.1. Taxonomy (GTDB): domain Bacteria; phylum Pseudomonadota; class Alphaproteobacteria; order Rhizobiales; family Rhizobiaceae; genus Agrobacterium. The sequence continues at coordinate 103,999 of CAJYTK010000022.1, forward strand.
GATGGCAAGCAGCGAGCGGTTGAAGGACAGGAAAGCCTCTGCCTTCTCACCCACCTGAAGGGCTGCAATGCCGACCGCAATCGAAATGACTAGAATTTGCAGAACGTTGAAGTTCAGGCCGGTGGTGGCACCCGTCTGCGTGACTTTGGTCGAGGCTTGCAAACCCAGAATGTTGGAAGGGATGAGACCCTTCAAGAAATCCAGCCACGAACCCGTAGTCGACGGCGCTGCGGCCGCAGTCGCTTCCACGCCCGTGTTGAGACCGGGCTGAATGATGAGGCCGAGCGTGATGCCGATGAGCACAGCAATCAGCGCGGTGATGGCGAACCAAAGCAGCGTCTGCCAGACGAGGCGTGCTGCATTGTTCAACTCACGCAGATTGGCGATGCTGGCGACAATCGCGGTGAAGATCAAAAGCGGCACGAGCGCGCGCAACAGCTGCACGAAGATCGAGCCTATGGTGGAGAGCGCCTGCACCAACCAGTTCGGCCCGGCTGCCGTCGGGCCCATTTCCCGGGCGATGTAACCGAGAACGAGACCGACCACCATGGCGGCGAAAACCTGGAAACCGAAAGACGCATAGAACGGCTTCTGCGACCGTTTTGCGGAAAGTGAAGCAGACATATTTTTGAAATCCGTAAAAGCGAGGGATGCGTGGGCATCTAACGCACGAGGGAAAGAATTGCTCCTATATTCGGCATCATGCTTAGAAATTCAACAAATCGGATTTCACTTCGTCGAGGATTGGGAGAATTTTGTTCCTCTTTAGACACCTTCAGGCTGGCTTCTGAACAAGCGTGAGAAGAAAGTCCGGTCCGATATCGCCGCCAGTACCAATGCCAGCGCTGCCGTTGCGCCGATCGCGAAGATTACCCGCCCGATCAGGGTGCTGTAGATATCTGCTCCGAGAGACACCATCAAAAGCGTGTCCTCGATAATGCTGTGGGCAAAGCCCATGAAAACGCAGGAGAGGAATATCTGGCGCGGTGCGATGATGCCAGATCGCGCTTCGCGGATCAGAAGACCAGCGCCATAGGAAATTCCGAGGAAGAGACCGATGGCTGTCAGATGCCCCGCCTCTCCTTTAATGCCTGCCAGTCGCAGCAATGGCTCTATGCCTTTCATCATTACGCCGAGAACGCCTGTAACCTTCAAGACCTCAAGGCTCCATGAAAGAAGAAGAAGGACGACAAGCATCATGATCATCGTTTCCGCCAGCCCCCAGAGATAGATGGACCAGTCAGGCGTGGCTGCGCCCGGCACCCAGGCGGGCGCGACGGAGGAGGAAAGCCAGCCCGTCATCTGGAAGAGGCGATGCAGGATAAAGGCGTAAATGAAACCTCCCAGGATACGCAGCATTGTGGTTGCCACCATGCCGGGTCCGGCCTTCTGGATGATCTTCTGTTCCAGCGGCAGACCATGAGCAAAGAGGACAAGCGCAGAAAACACTGTGACATCCGCGGTGCTGAGTTCCGACATCGGAACGAGCGTGAAGAGTAGCGGCACGGCACCCCATATTCCGACCAGCATCGCGGTCAACCAGGCGAGCCCGAGCTCAGGCTGTAGGCCGACGGCATTCATGACCGGCCCGAAGGCGGGTGCCACGGCCTCGACGACGCCCAGTCGCGACAGCACTTCTGTCAGAAGCGAGATCGGCACCGTGATCTTGACGAGCAGCCAGTAGATTGCCAGCGTTTCGCGAGACTTCAGCAACAGAGATTGAAAGAATGACATTGGCAACTCCTCGGGAACCGCCAATGCAATAAACCGAAGCACTTCGCATTTTTGATCAACGATTGCGTCTTCCTGCAATTTTATTGCAAATTCGCATCGGTCTCATATGATCGCGTCATGGACCGTATCGACCGCAGCATTCTCAACCTCATGCAACGCGACGCCTCGCTCACCAATGTGGAGATGGCCGATAAGGTGGGACTTTCGCCATCGAGTTGTCTGCGGCGGGTGCAGCGTCTTTATAAGACAGGCATCATCGACCGGGTCGTCGCCATTCTCAGTCCGGCAAAGGCCGGGCGCGGCATCAAGGCGCTCGTTTCGGTGGAGTTGAAGCTGCACGGCGAGCAGCACATGCGGCGCTTTCTCGACCTCGTCCGGACCGAGGACGCGGTGACGCATGCCTACGCGATTACCGGCGACATGGATGTGATGCTGATGCTACGTCTCACCGACATGGAAGAGTTCGACGCCTTATGCGACAGGCTATTTCGCGATCAGACGAACGTGGCGCGCTTCGTGACAATGGTGGTGATCAAAACGGCGAAAGAGGAAACGGCGATCCGGGTTTGATGCGATCCATCAAACAACTGGCTTCAGGCTTCTCGTCTCGCTTCAAGCTGTCGCTTCTGAAAGCCTGTCTTGGATGGCTCGAACCCGGCGCTTCGATAGAAGGCATGCGTTTCCGGCCTCGTCGAACCTGTCATCAGCATGACTTTGTAGCAACCGGCCTGCCACGCAGCATTCACCGCAAAATCAAGAATCTGTCGACCGATGCCTCGCCGTCTGAAGTCGCGATGTGTCACGACGTTCTCAATCAAAGCATAGGGCCGCCCACCTCTCGTGAGGTTCGGGACAACCACCAGTACACATGATCCAGCGATTGTGCCGTCTACCTCACAGAGAGCGATCATGCTGCCGGAATAGGCTGAAAGCTGATCGAAAATTCGTTCGGCATCCGCCAACTCCGGAGATGCATCTCCCGGTGACAGATGCTGGTACAGGTCGAGCAACGCTGGCACATCGCTCTTCTCAGCGGGCCGAACCAGCATGGTGTTCAACCCTTCACGCCCAGACTAAAGACCGATCTCATTGGCCCATGGCGGATTGGCGCCTGCACGCGATACCGTCACCGCCGCAGCCTTGGCGCCGAGCGCCAGAGCCTTGGCAATCTGGTCTTCGGTGAGTGAGGCGACCTGTGGTTTGGTGAGGAGGCCCTGGAGTTTCAGGGAGGCCAGGATGCCGGCATCGAAGGTGTCGCCGGCACCCACGGTGTCGACCACCTCGACGCGTTCGCTCGGCACTTCGACGCGCAGCTGCTTGGTGTAGCCGACAGCGCCCTCCGCGCCACGGGTAACGACGACGAGCTTTGCGCCGTGGTGCAGCCAGTGGCGGGCGAGTGTGTCTTCATCGCCCTTCAGGCCGAACCAGGCCAGATCCTCATCCGAGAATTTCACGATATCCGACATCGCCGCCATGCGATTGATACGGTCCATGTGCTTCTGCTTGTCCTGAATGAAGCCCGGACGGATATTGGGATCGAGCGAGATGACCCGCTTTTCATGCTCGCGCACCAGGAGCGCCTCATAGGTGCTGCCGCAAGGCTCAGGGATCAGGCTGATCGCGCCGAAATGCATCGCTTCGCATTCGCCACCCAGATTCGGCAGATCCTTTTCTGACAGCATGCGGCCTGCCGTGCCTTCATCATAGAAGGCATAGGTCGCGTGGCCGTCGACCAGCTTGACGAAGGCGATGGTGGATGGGCGGTTGGAGAAGGCGCAGAGGCTGTAATCGACATTGCTGGCGCGCAACGTCTCCTTCAGGATCTCGCCCATCATGTCATCGGCGATACCGGAGAAGAAAGCGGATGGGACGCCAAGACGTCCGAGCGCGATGGCGGTGTTGAAAACCGCGCCGCCTGCATAAGGGGCGAAAGCCGCCTCGTCTTTGGTCGATTCACGCGGCAGCATGTCGATCAGGGCTTCGCCACAACACAGGATCATCCGATTTCCTCCAAATCTAAATCGATTAGATGCTTAACGGCAGCACCTTGCCCGGGTCAATATCCAAGGCAAGGCTCAGCCAAAATTACGATTGCGGCAATTCGCTGACGCCGCCGTGACGCGCCGACCAGGGCAGCGGATTATCAAGAAAAGCTTCGACCTCCGACAGTGTCTTATCGTCGAACAGCTTTTCGGAGCGGGCCGCCTCCAGCACGTTGCGCCAGGTGCTGAGGTAGTGCAGCTTCACTTGACCGTTGGTAAAGCGCGCCTCTGCTTCCGGGAATATGCCGTAGTAAAACAGCGCGATGCCGTGATCGACAATGCCGCCAGCGGCACGAATGGCATCGATGAAGGTGAACATGGATCCGCCTGCCGTGGTCAGATCCTCGATGACCAGCACGCGCGCGCCTTCGGGCATATTGCCTTCGATCTGCGCATTGCGGCCATGGCCTTTTGGCTTCTTACGGCAATAGATCATCGGTAGGCCGAGGCGCTCGGCCAGGAAGGCGGCGAAGGGTATGCCCGCCGTTTCGCCACCGGCGACGCAATCGAACTTCTCAAAACCGGCATCGGCGACGATCTTGGCGGCGGCAAAATCCATCACCGCCGAGCGAACGCGCGGATAGGAGATCAGCTTGCGCATATCGATATAGACTGGGCTCTTCATGCCCGATGCGAAGGTATAGGGCGCTTCGGAGTTGAAGTGGACGGCCTTGATTTCCCACAGCATCTTCGCAACGAGCTCGGCAACCACCGTGCGATCGGTGAAATTGAATTGGGCCATCGGCATCTTCCTCTTTTTGTCAGCCATCGATAAAAAAACTGCCGGATTAACCGGCAGTTCGAACATCAGTTTTCTACATCCCAATGAAGCGGGAACATCGGATCGAAGACCGTCACAGGTCCAGCGCCCGTCTCGATCTTTGCCGGGAAGGCCACAGGGTCATCGCGCCTCACCAGGGTGATCGTTTCGTCATTGGGCGAAAGGCCATACCAGGCGGGGCCATTCAAAGACGCAAAAGCCTCGAGCTTTTCCAGCGCATTGTCCTGCTCGAACACATGGGCAAGGCAGCTCATGGTATTAATTGACGAGTAGACTCCCGCGCAGCCGCAGGCGCACTCCTTCAGCGGATCGACGTGTGGGGCGGAGTCCGTACCGAGGAAGAAACGAGCGTCGCCGGAGGTCGCAGCGGCGCGCAGCGCTAAGCGATGCTCCTCGCGCTTTGCCACCGGCAGGCAGTAGTAATGCGGCTTGATACCGCCGACCAGAATGGCATTGCGGTTGATGATAAGGTGATGGGTGGTGATAGAGCCTGCGAGATTTTTCTCCGCGCCGCGAATATAGTCCACGCCGTCCCTCGTCGTCACGTGCTCCATCGTCACTTTCAGTTCCGGCAGTCGCTGACGCAGCGGTGCAAGAACCGTATCGATAAAGACTTTCTCGCGGTCGAAGATATCGACCTCTGGCGTTGTAACTTCGCCGTGGACGCAAAGCGGCAGGCCGATTTTCGCCATGCGCTCCAGCACCGGCATGGCCTTGTCCATATCGCGCACGCCGCCGTGCGAATTGGTGGTGGCACCTGCGGGGTATAGCTTCACGGCGGTGATAAGGCCGCTCTTCCTGCCCTCTTCCACATCGTCGGCGCTGGTATGCTCGGTGAGATAGAGCGTCATAAGCGGCTCGAAGCGATCGCCAGCGGGAATGGCCTTGACGATGCGCTCGCGGTAGGCGCGCGCGTCCGCCGTGGTGACGACCGGCGGCACGAGGTTGGGCATGATGATGGCACGGGCAAAATGGCGGCTGGTATCGCCAATCACGCCTTCCAACATTGCGCCATCGCGCAGGTGCAGGTGCCAGTCATCCGGGCGGCGAAGGGTGATCGTCTGCATCGTGAGCCTCTCAAGCAGGTCGGCGCAAAGTATCTCGCAGTTTGCGCGTGAAGACCTTGCGAAGAACAATGTATGGGGTGGGGCCCGCTTAGCACCTTTCTGCCGAAGAAGACAGCGCTGTTGGACGACTTGGGGCTACTTTTTCGCCTCACCGATGGAGCCTGCCTGCGGACCCCAGACATCGGTCATGGCAAAGCCATCGGCCAGCGGATCGAACGGGTCGAGTGCGATCTGGTGCAGCCCGAAGGTAAAGCCGCGCCCGGTGATGGTGGGGATGACCGCTTGCTTTCCCGCCACCTGCGAAAGGGCCGAAAGGCCGACTTCGAATTCCGTTCCGATAATCGAACGCGACGTGTAGGTATCGCCCACCTTCACCTTGCCGCGCGCGTGAAGCGTGGCCAGATTGGCCGAGTTGCCCGTGCCGCAGGGCGAACGATCCGCCCGGCCCGGCCACATGGTGGTGCAGGTGCGAATGGTGCCATCCTCTTCCGTATCGCGGAACATCACATAGGCGACGCCGAAAATGGCGGGGATTTCCGGATGCACCACCGGAATGTCGCGGTTGACGATATCCTTTAACACCATGCCGGCGGCCACAAGCTTGGCGGCATTGGCCTTGTCGATGGTCAGCCCGATCTGGCGAACATCCACCAGCGCATAGAAAATGCCGCCATAGGAAATATCCATCCGGATGCGGCCCCAGTCCGGCGTGTCGATCTCCACGTCCAACTCGTGAACGAAGGACGGCACCATGGTGAGCTTGACCTTCTCGCAGCGCCCATCCCGGCATGTAGCAGTTGCCTTGACGAGACCAGCGGCGGTTTCCAGCATCACGATGGTTTCCGGCTCCTTCATTTCCACCATGCCGCTTTCCAGCAGAGCAGTGGTGGCGCAGATGGAGTTGGAGCCGGAGCTTGCATGCGCCTGATCGGGCTGGAGAATGACGAAGGCGGCATCTGCATCCGGGTGCTTGGGCGGCAGCAGCAGATTGACGGAGCCGATCGGCGTGCCGCGGGGCTCGAGCGTTAGGAAGCGGCGAAGCTCCTCGCCCTTCGGATCGGTGTTCAGCCAAAGCAGCTGCTCGGCAACGGTTGCCCCGGGAATTTTCGGCACGCCGCCCGTCGCGACACGACCGATCTCCCCTTCGCAATGAACATCGAGAAGCTGAAGAGTGCGTTTCCAGCGCATGGGGCCTTACTCCGAGAGGGAATTTTCCCCGTCATAGCCGATAAAATACTGTTTGTATATTGGCAGATCAGCGTGCGCGGCAGGCAGCATTGTCGCGATTGACGCGGATCGAGCAGTCCGTCTGGCTTCGCGTTCCGCTATCGAGGACTTGCGGATCGACAACGCTGGTGGCGGTATCGCCCACAGAGCCCACGGTGTTCTCCACGGAACGACCAAGACGTTCGACCTGACGACCGTAATTTTCGCGCGTGCGCGGATCGAAGACGGCAATCGGCGCGCTGATGGCCACACTCGCCGCTGTGCCAACCGTCTGCGCCGCACCGATGCCGACAGCACCGATGGCTTCACCCAGACCGACATCGGAATCGGTCACGGTCTGGCCTGCGATCAAGCGGTCACCAATCAGCTTTACGACTTCCGGGCTTTCGGCAAACTTCCCATGGTTCAGTCTGTCTCCCGATTGCAGCTTGGTCAAATCGAGAACCGTGATGCCGGCTTTTTCCAACTCGCTACGATAGGGCTCGGCAGCGGGATCGATCTGGCCAAGTCGGTCGACATTGCCGGAAATGCGGCGCGATAGGCTGAGCGCCCGGTCATCCTGAGAGACGAAGAGCGTGAATTTCGGCTTGTCCTTGCCAAGGCTTGCATATTGACGCCCGAACACATCCACGTCGAGATCGGGAGCCGCCAGGATGACGTTGTTGATCTTCGGCAAAACACGACCGTTGCGGATCGCCATCTGGCGCAGCGCCTCAACTGCAAGCCAAGTCCCCATGGAATGGGCCATGACGGTCACGTCACTGACGGAGCTGTCCTTGGCAAGGCGCGTCAGCATCTCCTCCAGCGCATCACGCGAGTAGTTGGTGCTTTCCTTGTCGTAATTGTAATCAAAGATGCTGGCGCGCGAGGGCCAGGTGAAGACAACCGGGACGACATCCGTTCCGGAGTCATGGACGATCTGGGCAAAACGGTAGACCGATTCCTCATAGCGATTGTTGAAGCCGTGGACGAAGACCAGAACACGCCGGTCTTTCGGGCTATGTCGCTTGATCCAGCTCCGCGTATCGGCAGCCGAGGTCACCGGTTCAACCGAAATCGTGGTGAAGTCTTTCAATGGGTCTGGCGGCAGCTTCTTCGGCCACTGCACCTGACCGACCTTGCGGTTGGCAGCTGGTGGAATGGAGACCGTCACCGCATCCACCTTCAGACCCGTTCCGCGCTCGCCACCGAACAGGACCGCCTTGTCTTCAGCCGGGGCACGTGTGGTTGCCACTAACAGGCTGACCGGCGTCGTGCCTTGCACCACCTGGCCCGTTGGCGTCATCACACCGATGGGACGCCCGCCGCAACTGGCCAGAATCGCAAGCATGGTGACAAAGGTAACGAGCCTTGCGGCCATTCCGACACTCCAGGAACAGGCAGAGGCTTTGTTTCACAATCCATATGACACGCCCCGGCAATCAACCACTGACGTTATTACAGAAGCATCGTACTTAAGCCAGCCATGCTGCCGGTCTTAGACATGACTTTTGACAGGCGGTGTGTCCCTGCCGCCTCTCACGCCTACCCGGCACCCGACCCCTTTGACGTCAATGCGTAGCGTAAGCCGCCCTGAACGCATTCCCTTGCGCCACATTGCTTTTCTGCTCGGCCTCCAGGACAGAGAGCTTCCCACTCCAGGCGGGCAATAATTCTACGATTGCGCCGCCGGCCTGCCGCAAGATATCGAGCGAAGGTGGATTTCGAGGCGGATCAATTCGGTCGAGGTCCCGCATGAAGTGCTGAAACGTGCTCCTCATTTCGCCAATCATCGTTTTGACGACGTCACTGAACTCATTTTCCTGCAAAAGCACCGCCAAACGATAATTGTCGGGAACGGTCAGAACCGTCGATCCCTCGAGCGAAGCGTTCAAAGCCTCGAAGAACACGCGGTAGGTCGTGAAATCCCGAAGCAGAAACGTCTCAGGCAAGGTCTCGACGATTTCGGCGCTGCGGGGTTCACCCAACAGGATGCAAGGTGTGACGGTTGCTCTTCGCTCCATCCGATCGATGATCGTTCCGAGCGATTTGCCCGTTCCGACGAAATCGACAAGCAGGTTTCGAAGACCCAGCTTGTTTTGCAGATAGGCTTCATACTCGACCGACTCGGTGTAGCAGACCGCGCGCGAGATACGAATATACTCGGAAGGCGGCATATTCGCCCGCGCAAAATGGCGCGATGCGAGCATCTCCTGCCACAGGTTACAATCGCGCGCAGCCATCAGAATCTTGTCGACGCCACGCTCTTGTGCGCAGGCTTTGAGCCAGAAGGACGCGAGGAGCATCAACGGAATATTGATGGACGCCTGAGCCCTCTTGGCGTGACGGACGGCAACGCTGGGGTGGAACGAGCGCAAGCGTGCTTCCCGAACCGCATGCGCGTAAGCCCCGAGCCCGATGGCGTGCAGGACTTGTTCGGTCTGGTCCCATTTGGAGATGCTGACGAGCGCCACGTCGATCCCGAAGGAAGCGGGACTGATGATATCGGCCTGGATGTTGTCACCGAAGTGTGTGCGCACATTATGATTTGAGAGAATTTCCGGCCATATCTGCCGATGATGCTTGCCGTAGTTGCTCAGGTAGAGCCGGTTTTCCAGTCCGCACTTTTCTCGCAGCACACGCTCGATAAAGGGGCGCGGCAGATACATGTCAGAGATGACGATGTCGTTTGCACCGACGCGCGCCACGACGTCACCGATTGGAAAGAGATGCTCCCACTCCTCTTCCAGTTCCATCCATCTCAGGACAGCCGCCTGTTTCTGCGTGATGAAGCCTTCGGATACCATGATCAGGTAAATATCGTCGATCCCGTAGGGTCGACGCCCGAATATGCTCATCTCGGTTTTGTGCCGCCAGTCTGCAAAACCCGGAACAGCGGCCTTGCGCTCTACAATGCGGAAGACCTCCAGCGGATCATAACAGCGTCTGGCGACAAGCGTGTCGAAAAGGTCAAAGCTCTGAATCTTGGTATGACTGTCGGACGCATTTTCTTCGAGCACATGAAAGTTGGCCGTCTCTTCATATCCCAGCGCCGGGTTATGGAAGTACCCGCCGAGACGTATCGCTTCACCCGGCCCCGACAGAAGAGACATCTGGCACGTGATCCTGCCGTCCTGGTCGAACAGGTTGAGGAAACTTCCCTCTATCTCCCAATGCGCCTCATTGGCATGACTGTAACCAATCAGAAATCCGTTTTTATGAAATACAAAATCGTCACTGATGATGCCATTTTGAGGCTCGACTTTGAACGTGAACGTTCGCGACAGCAATTGATCAGCATCAAGGGAAATGGGAGCTGTTTTCTCTGATACGTTAAGCATTCGATGTCCCATCATTAGACTATCGAATGGTCGTAGTGCCAAAAGCTTGCCTCAGACTAACCACGTGGGCTGTGGGAAAAGCGGGGAACAGTTTTTGAAAAGGCTAACAAGTCCGATCGATCAGTCTTCTTCCTCGGCATCAATGACTTTGTATGTCGCGCCAGAGGTATCTTTCTGGGTGATTTCATCGATGAGGTACTTCGCAAACATCGCCCCTCCCCCAAGAACCATCCATAGTGGAACCCCTATGGCTCCTCCGAGGGCTGCTATTCCTGCGTTGGCGCCACCAAATAAGGTGATCCCCACTGCTGCTGCACCCATCCCTAGTCGCTGTGCAACAGAGCGATTATCCCAACCATATTTCTTTGATTGCTTGGCTATTATCTTTAGGGCAGGCAACACTACCTTGCTTTTCGCCGTCAAGATCAGGGCCTTCTTGGCTTTCATCGGAGCAGGGATTGGTTCCCCTCTTATTTCTAAGAGCTTTACTGCCCATTCCCTTATCTCATCCCCTTCGGATTGACTAACCTGCTTTGCAATCGTCACGGCCAACTGACGTTGTTTATCATTCTCAGTCACTTCAGTTCCTTCTCTGCCGTCGTCAGGAAGACAAGTGTGGAGGCCGTCATATGGAGCATGTAAGCCGTGAGGTAGTCGGAAACTTCTTGGGGAACGGCACCTTGCCCATGACCGCTCAGCTTGTTCCGCCCAGTCGGAATGCTGCTTTCGAGAAGGCTTCTCAGTGACGTCATCTGCTGTTGCCAGAATGGGGGAATAAGACCGTTGGACAGGCATACGTCAATCAATGCCTTGGCTGTGTCGGTCGCCTTATATGTCCAGCCCCTTTTGTCGCAGATGGCCTTTAGGGTCGATTCAAACGCCTTTAGGCAATCGTTCAGGGCTTCCTTGTTGTTACCGTGCCTGTAGTGCTCGTAGGCTGACAGGAACTCTTCGTGGGGTCCTGCATAGTCCTTTGTATTCAGAAGCCGGATTGCTGGCTTAACTGCTTCTTTGTGGACGAGTTCCGAATCTATGCGGATGATTTCTCCGTCCACGAACTGGTAGCCGACCCCGTTTTCTTTGAACCGAGCATTCAACTCCTCAATTACGTCGTCGGCATTTTCATCATAGCGTCGATAGCTACAATAATCGAAAGAACGAGTAAATTTATCAACAGCTCGGATTGAAATTTCAACAACATCGAGGCAGCGCTCGATATTTTCTTCCAGTTCAAAAAATTGAAACAGCTCTTTATCGGGATCAATTTCCCTATATTCATTTCCAGCCAGCCGGTGAACTCCATACTCCTTGCGTAAAGTACTCACAATTAACGAAAATGTATTATGTGTACGGCCTGCATATAGATCGCCACGTGGATTGAGACCCTGCTTTATTAGGTACTCAATCTGAACTCTTAAGGTTTTAGGTAACTCATCATATGTGTATACGTCAGGGACTTCGCCCCTAATTCGCTTTTGACGCTTCGAATAAAGATGAAATACAGCCATACCATCCACCGACATAGAATCGCAGAGGATATATTAGCTCACTAAAATTCAAGTGTAAGACCGCATGTCGACCATCCCCCGAAATCGGGAATTTTTCTGAGAAAATCTTTGGGTGCAATACACTATAGCTTTAGGAACCCGCGTTCCCCTGCTACCGGGACCCAAGGGCCAAGACCAAAAGCTGGAGAAATCCTCATCATAGCGAACCGGACGTTCTTAAGAGCTTTGCTCGACCATTCGAGTGGCGCAGGGGATTTGGTAGTGCCAACGGGTTCGTCATTACAGAGTCATTACATTTCCTGCTGACCATCATGACCAGAAGGGAATCCAAATGACTAACACATTGAAACAGAAAAGAGAAATGGCGCACCCGAAGAGATTCGAACTCCTGACCCCCAGATTCGTAGTCTGGTGCTCTATCCAGCTGAGCTACGGGTGCGTGCCGCAGAAGCTGTTCTGCTGGCGTGGCGATCCTCTAAAACGTCCCACCTTCGAATGCAAGCGATTTTGTTTTCAAAACGTCATTTTCCTGCAATGAATTTTACAAGCCATTGAATTTTAAAGACTTATGGACTAGGCGAATTTGAGCATCAAATTCGCGATCGAAAATGATCGATGTCCATGCGGCTTTAAACGGTTGGAAGAAGCGTGGATCTTTAGCTTGCGATAGCAGCGGATCCTGGCTGCGGGCGATCCGAAATTTCGATGCGGAATTGTGTGCCGCGGTCTGCCTTTTCGACTAGCGCAATCGTTCCGCGGTGTGAGAGGACGAGTTCGCGCGCTATGGCGAGACCAAGACCGGTTCCGCCTGAACGGGCCGAACCACGAAACGCGGAGAACAGGTTTTCGCGCGCCTTCTGCGGCATGCCGGGTCCATTGTCATCGATGACGATGCTGACGACGTTATCGCTTCGCTGTGCGGCCACCGTCAGGCGCTTGGAGGGATAATCCTGCCCGCCTGCCTGCTGCAAGGCTTGAACGCCGTTCTTGCAGATGTTGTAGAGAATGCGAAACAGTTGCTCGCTGTCGGCGTCAACTGCCAGTCCGGCAGGCACGTTATCGACGAACTCGATGCCGCTCTCCGGCTCGATTGCGAGAATATCCCTGACATCCTGAACGACTTCGGCAAGTTCGATCAGGCGGCGCTTCGGCGCCCCTTCGGTAGCCTGACCATACGCCAGCACCTCACTCGTATATCCGACAGCCCGGTCGATCGTTCTCAGAAGCTTCGGCGCGAAGCTACGCACCATGGGATCTTCCACATCGACCAGCCTGTCCGACATGAGCTGAGCGGAGGCGAGAATATTGCGCATGTCATGATTGATCTTGGACACGGCGAGCCCGAGATCGGCCAGGTTTTTCTGTTGTCGCAACGTTTTCTGCAATTGAACCTGCATATCCGCCAGATGCCGCCCGGCGACCGCCAATTCATCCGCCCCCTCCTCCGGCCTGAAGAGGCTTGCGGGATCGTCCGGCCTCTCGGCAAAGGTCTGCATGCCGACCGTCAACCGACGGATGGGACGGATCAGAATGCGATTGATGGACACGAAGATTAGACTTGCCGTAATCAGCGACAGAGCCACCGAAATCATCAACACGTTACCCGCATAAGCAATCATAGCGGCGCGCAACCTGTTTTCACTCATCACGATCTCGATGATCATGTTGCTGTCACCGATGACGTCGAAGACGCGGATGACGCGATCCTTGCCGAAAAGCAGCACCGAAAAAGCGTCGCGAACCGCCTGCAATTGCGAGACGTCCGACAGGTCGTACTGGTCATCGACGCTTGGCGGCACTTCCGTTGCCGCAAGCAGCGTCGAGGTGCCGTCCTTTTTCAGCGCGATGAGTTTTGCCCCAGTTGCCAGCAAAGTGTCGTTCTGGACGCTGCGGGGAAGCTCCGTCTGCAGACCGTCAATCACAACGCCTGCGGCAGCGGCGGTGTTGAGCCTGTCACGCAGCCAGGCGAGACGCATATTGGCAACGGATGGCACGAAGATCAAAATTTCGGCGATCATGACGAAGACAATCGTCAACAGAAGCAGGCGGCCCGATAAGCCCTGGGTCAGGCCCGGCACCTCACGCAAGGATCGCCTGGGCGCCCCATCGTCCTCCCCGCCATTCTTCTGGTTTCTGAGTGTCGAAAACACCAGGGCTTTTCCCGTTGGTCTGCCGGCAGCAGTTAGAGGCCATGGCGGCATCCACTTGGGCAAACAGCGTCATTTCAGGTCATCATAAAGATTCGAGCCGAAAATTCAAACGGATGCGAGGACGATCCACGATTGAAGAGGCGAAACGAAAAACGCCGCCCGTATGGGCGGCGCTGTCTCGATGGAAACGACTGAGATCAAAACTCCTGCCACTCGTCCCTGCTTTGCGCAATCGCGGCAGAGCCGTTGAAGGCACGGGCGACATTACCCATCATCCGGCGGGCGGGCGATGCTACCGGCGCGGAGGACGGGCGGGCTGGCGCTGCATATCTGGAGCCTTGCTGCGCCTCGTTTCCAAGACGGAATCGACCGACCAGCGACACCAGCGTTGCCGCTTCACTGCTCAGCTTATGGGTCGCAGCAGATGTTTCCTCCACCATTGCGGCATTTCGCTGGGTGACCTGGTCCATCTGGTTGATGGCGGTGTTGACTTCCTGAAGTCCCGTCGCCTGCTCCTGTGCGGCTGTGGCAATGGAGTGGATGTGGTCATTGATGCTCAAGATGCGAGTCTCGATGTCTTCCAGCGCAGCACCCGTCTGGCGAACGAGCGTCACGCCACTCCCAACCTCTTCTCCAGACTTGGTGATGAGCGCCTTGATGTCCTTTGCAGCATTGGCCGAACGCTGGGCGAGTTCGCGCACCTCCTGCGCAACGACCGCAAAGCCCTTGCCAGCCTCACCTGCGCGCGCTGCCTCCACACCTGCGTTGAGAGCCAGGAGGTTTGTCTGGAATGCAATCTCATCGATGACGTTGATGATCTGGCCGATTTCACCCGATGCCTGCTCGATCCGGCCCATCGCGGTGACGGCGTCGCGAACCACTTTCGCGGAATGAGCCGTTTTCTCCTTGGCGTCCGACACCATGGTGCTTGCTTCCTGAGCGCGCGCCGTGGAGTTCTTCACAACTGCGGTAATCTCATCCAGCGCGGCCGACGTTTCTTCCAACGCTGCCGCCTGCTGCTCCGTTCGTTTGGAGAGATCGTCAGCCGCGGAGCGGAGTTCGTTGGCATTGCCATTTATGCCTTCGGTGCTTTCTTGCACTTCCGACATCGTCGCTTTGAGCTTGGCCATCGTGTCGTTGATGTTGGCCTGAAGCTCCGCGAAGACGCCGTGGAAGTTGCCGGTCATGGCGCGCGTCAAATCACCCTGCGCAAGATCGGCCATGACGCGGCCTGCCTCGGAGACACCGCTATCGACGCTGCTCAGAAGGTCGTTGATGGTCTTTGCGAAGCGGTTGAGGTTGTCGTCACCGTAATCCTTGGTGATGCGACGGCTGAAATCGCCTTGTGCCGCGGCACCAACCACATCCGCCATGCCCGATTGTAGATCGTCGCTCTTGGCGCGCATCGCGGTTTCCTGCGCGTTCATGCGTCGCACTTCCAGGCCATTGCGCTTGAAGACTTCGACGGCGGCAGCCATTTCGCCAATCTCATCCTTGCGATCGAGATATGGGACTTTGGCCTCAAGATTCCCGTTGGCAACAGACTTCATCACCTCCGAAACATCAAGTATCGGCGCACTCAGCTGCTTGGAGCCGACATAGAGGCCGATAATGGCTCCAGCACCGACACCGGTGACGGTGACAAGGGCGACGGCGAGGAAGATAAACTGGCCGAAGGCCTCGATCTCCGACTTGATCGCGTCGAGATCTTTAAGATCGCCCTTCACAACTGCGTCAATTTCGGCTTGATATGCCTTGCGATTTTCTCGGTTGGCTTCATTGTTGCCCTGGACGCTTGCTTCCTGAGGACCTACTTCGCGGCCCAGACGGGCGGTCTCGGTACGGAAGGCGCGAAACTCGGCAAAGCGCTTTTCGATATTGTCAAAGGTAGCGGCCTGATGGGCCGGAACCTGCGGCTTCCACTCCTTGAGAAGCGCTGCCATGGCATCGAGATTGGTGATGATGCCATCGGCGAACTTGCCTGCCGCCGCGGTGTCCTTTGCCGCGTACACGCCACGGGCTTCCATAACGACAGCGCTTACAAGCCTGTTGAGAGTTTCGCCGTAACGGGCACGATCTGCAACGGAATCCAAGGCGACGGTGTGTGCCTGATATTTGTTGATGGCGTAAATCGAAAGGCCACCAATACTACAGGCCACCAGGCTCAGAAAGCCGACGAGTAAATTGATCTTGCTCCGAATTTTCACTGCGAATTCCCCCGATATTCCAAACCCACCGAGACCGGAGAATAAACATCCGGCCATTTGGTCGAGAGAACGTTATTTAATGTCAATTAAGAAACAATTTCAGATTTTAATTATGTCTCAGAATCTTTGAAAAGGCCGATCATGGGAAAGTGCAAAGAATAGCTGTCGGCTTCGGTTGAGCAAAAAGGGCTCTTGCGCCGTGGGTGCGTGATGCGGTTCTGCAATTGACTTTGCGGGTGATAAGCCCTTATAAGCCCGCACGTCCGGGCATTTCGCAGTCTATGATGGCTTTCCGGGCATTAGTCGAAACGCTCTTGCCCTTAAGGGCAAAGTCAAGAAGGGCCGCACCCCGCGGTATTAAATAAATGTCGAAGCGTACTTTCCAACCGTCCAAGCTTGTTCGCAAGCGCCGTCATGGTTTCCGTGCTCGCATGGCTACAGCTGGCGGCCGCAAGGTTCTTGCAGCTCGCCGCGCCCGCGGTCGCGCACGTCTGTCCGCTTAATCAAGTGGTTGCCCGATGAAAGTCGCGGCAGATGACAGATGAGAAGAAAATGCCCGGTCGGTTGAAAAACCGGCCGGATTTCCTTGCCGTTCAGGCGGGTGAGAAAAGGCGCGGAAGCACTTTTCTTCTGGAGGTTCTGGATCGGCAGGCTCCTGAAACCGAAGCAAGAGTCGGTTTTACCGTCACCAAGCGCCAGGGAAACGCGGTCGAACGCAACCGTATGCGCCGCCGTCTCAGGGAAGCCGTCAGGCTTTCTGCCGGGTTTGCAATGAAACCCGGGCATGACTATGTGATTGTCGCCCGAAGGGACGCATTGAATACCGATTTCGCCGTACTGGAAAACTTGCTCATAGAGCGGATCGAGGGACGCGCGAAAAACGGACGCTCCCGGGAGACCCGCTCCAGGAAAGAATGATGGAAAAAAACCGCAATTACTTCATCGCGATCGCCCTTTCGGTTGTCATCGTACTTGCCTGGCAGTTCCTCTACATGAACCCGCGTATCGAGCAGCAGCGCCGCGCCGAAGAGGTACGCCAGGCGCAGCAGGCCACGCAGCAGACACAGACCACGACGGCACCGGCGCCAGCCGATGGCACAGCGACCCCGGCAACCACGCCGAGCGGCACGCTCCCCGGTGCGAGCAGCCAGCAGGCCGCGACCATTTCGCGTGCCGATGCACTGGCAAAGACGCAGCGCGTCGAGATCGACACCAACGCAATCGCCGGCTCCATCAACCTGACGGGCGCGCGTATCGATGACATTCGCTTGAAGGATTACCACGAGACGGTGGATGACTCGAGCCCGATCATCACCCTCTTCTCGCCTTCCGATACACATGATGGCTACTTCACCGAGCTTGGCTATATCGGCAATGACGGCGTTGGCTCCGTGCCTGGCCCGGCCACGGTATGGACGGCTCCCGCTGGAGCAAAGCTGACCGAGACGACACCGGTGACGCTCTCCTACACCAACGACAAGGGCGTGGTGTTCAACCGCACGGTCTCGATTGACGATCACTACATGATCACCGTCACCGACAAGATCGAGAACCCAGGTCAGGAGGCGATCACGCTGTCGGCTTATGGCCGTATCACCCGTAACAACAAGCCTGTTACCCCGCCTGTCTTCGTCATTCACGAAGGCTTTCTGGGCGTTGCCGGCGCTGATGGCAGCCTGACGGAAGAGACTTACAAGAAGGTAGAGGAACAGCCATTCGTTCTGCCGAAGGCAACCGGTGGCTGGCTCGGCATTACCGACAAGTACTGGGCGGCGGCAATCGTTCCGCCTCAGGACAAGGCTGTCGAAACCCGCTATACCCACTTCACCGATGGTCAGCCGCGCTACCAGGCCGACTACCGCAGCGATGCGCTGACCGTGGCACCGGGGCAGTCTGCCGAACTGAAGAACCTTATCTTCGCTGGCGCCAAGGAAGTGCCGCTCGTCGACCGCTACGAGACGCAGTATACCATTCCGAAGTTCGATCTTTTGATCGACTGGGGCTGGTTCTACTTCATCACCAAGCCGATGTTCAAATTGATGGATTTCTTCTTCCGTTATTTTGGCAATTTCGGCGTGGCGATCCTGCTCACCACCATCGTCGTCAAGCTTCTGTTCTTCCCGCTTGCCAGCAAGCAGTACGCTTCCATGGCGAACATGAAGCGCATGCAGCCCAAGATCGAAGAGTTGAAGGCCAAGTTCGGCGACGACCGCATGGGCATGCAGCAGGCGATGATGCAGCTCTATAAGGAAGAAAAGATCAATCCGATTGCCGGCTGCTGGCCGATGCTTTTGCAGATCCCGGTCTTCTTCGCGCTCTACAAGGTCATCTACGTCACCATCGAAATGCGTCACGCGCCTTTCTTCGGCTGGATCCACGACCTGTCCGCGCCAGATCCGACCTCGCTCTTCAATCTGTTCGGGCTTCTGCCTTATGACGTGCCGCACTTCCTGATGATCGGTGTCTGGCCTATCATCATGGGCATCACTATGTTCCTGCAGATGCGCATGAACCCGACACCGCCGGATCCGACCCAGGCGATGATCTTCACTTGGATGCCGCTGATCTTCACCTTCATGCTGGCGTCTTTCCCGGCCGGTCTCGTCATCTACTGGGCATGGAACAACACGCTGTCGATCTCGCAGCAGGCGGTTATCATGAAGCGCCATGGCGCCAAGATAGAGCTCTTCGACAATCTTAAAGGGTTGTTCAAACGAAAGCCGGTGCAATCCAAATGACGGCTGACAAGCCCCTCTTCGGAAGGCCGTGGATTTTTATCCGCGGCGTTCCGGCCATGAAGTTCCTTCCACCCGAGGGCCCGGCAGAGATCGCTTTCGCCGGGCGTTCGAACGTCGGCAAGTCCTCGCTGATCAACGCGCTCGTCGGTCACAAGGGACTGGCGCGCACCTCGAATACGCCAGGCCGCACTCAAGAGCTCAACTACTTCGTGCCCGAAGGCTATTCCGGTGCCGGAGACGACCTTCCGCCAATGGCGCTGGTCGATATGCCAGGCTATGGATACGCGCAGGCTCCCAAGGATCAGGTCGATAACTGGACGAAACTCGTCTTCGACTATCTGCGCGGTCGGGCGACGCTGAAGCGCGTGTATGTGCTGATCGATTCTCGCCATGGCATCAAGAAGAATGACGAGGATGTCTTAAGCCTGCTCGACAAGGCAGCCGTGTCCTACCAGATCGTTTTGACGAAGACGGACAAGATCAAAGAACCAGCCGTTCCGCGTCTGATCACCGAGACATTGGAAAAGATCAAAAAGCGCCCGGCAGCCTATCCCGAAGTTCTGGCTACGTCCTCTGAAAAATCATCAGGACTGGACGAGTTGCGCGCCGAAATTCTCAAGACGGTCGGCTACCCGCAGCCCTGACGCAGTCAGGGCTCATCAGCAAATCAGATGCTGGTAAAGAGCAGCACCCCGGCCCAAAGAACGGCGGCGAGCGTGGTCATGCGCCAGAAACGCGCCGAATTCCACAATGCGGTGAGGATGGCGAAACGGCCATAGATGCTGCGATGCAGCTTGTCGTCTGAACGACGGAGCGCGTGATCCATTGAGGCATCGACATAGGATGCGAAGTTGCGCTGCTCACGGACTTCCGTCTTGGCGAGATTGTCTTCCCAGCGCCGGACAATGTTGGCGAATTGCTGGTCGTTCTTAACCCTTACGGCAAGCTCGGCTTTCACGTCTTCCGGCAGTGCGCCGAGCACATATTTGCCCGCCAGCACCTGATCCTTCAAACCGCCGCGCATATCCTTATCCGGCAAGGCCATGTCTTCATCAAACTCCGCTGCTTCGCGCCACCGTCATCATGACGGCCCGCCCAATCGAATCTCGGTGGGCCGGACGCAGACTCCCAAAACGAGGCTCGCCCTAATGCGCCGCCGTGTCAATCTTATTGACTGCGCATATGGCATCCTCTGTGAATTTTATGCTCCCCACTTGGCCCATCCGTGTTTCATCCGTCAAAAACTTGCGTTACAAGCGGCGCAATCAAAGACGAGGTTTCCACATGGCGAGTTTTGAAAGCGAAATGCAGGCCCGGCTTCTGGCTCAGGCCCTTCCCTTCATGCAGAAGTATGAAAACAAGACAATCGTCGTAAAATATGGCGGCCACGCCATGGGAGACACGGCGCTCGGAAAAGCCTTCGCCGAAGACATTGCACTCCTGAAACAGTCCGGGATCAACCCGATCGTGGTGCATGGAGGGGGTCCGCAGATCGGCGCGATGCTGTCCAAGATGGGGATCGAATCGAAGTTCGAAGGTGGCCTGCGCGTCACCGACGCCAAGACTGTCGAAATCGTCGAAATGGTGCTGGCGGGCTCGATCAACAAGGAGATCGTCGCGCTCATCAATCAGACCGGCGAATGGGCCATCGGGCTGTGCGGCAAGGACGGCAACATGGTTTTTGCCGAAAAGGCGCGCAAGACCGTGATCGATCCGGACAGCAATATCGAGCGGGTGCTCGATCTCGGTTTCGTCGGTGAAGTCGTGGAAGTCGATCGCACCCTTCTCGATCTTCTGGCGAAATCCGAGATGATCCCGGTCATCGCTCCCGTGGCGCCTGGCCGCGACGGCGCCACTTACAACATCAATGCCGATACATTTGCCGGCGCCATTGCCGGTGCGCTGCACGCGACACGCTTGCTGTTCCTTACCGATGTCGAAGGCGTTCTCGACAAGAACAAGGAACTGATCAAGGAATTGACGGTCTCCCAGGCCAAGGCCCTTATCAAGGACGGCACGATTTCCGGCGGGATGATCCCGAAGGTGGAAACCTGCATCGAGGCGATTAAGGCGGGTGTTCAGGGCGTCGTCATTCTGAACGGCAAGACTGCCCACTCGGTTCTTCTGGAGATCTTTACGGAAGGCGCCGGCACACTGATCGTGCCTTGAGACACAAGCCTTCGGCTTTGGTGAGAGCGTTTCCTCGTTATGGAAACGTTCTAGCCGAAGGCGAGAAGAGCCAAAACGCCGAGGACGATCAACAGACAGCCCATCAATTCAAGTCTGTTGATCTTCTCCTTGAAGACGAACACCGTCGAGGCGAATGCAAAGAGCATTTCCACCTGCGCCAGAGCCTTGACGATTGCGGCCTGTTGCAGCGTCATCGCCGTGAACCAGCCGAATGAGGCGGTAGCGCCGACAAAACCGACGGCGATCCCCGACTTCCAAGCTTTGGCGATACGCGCAAGCTCCTCGCGCTCTCGCAACAAAATCCAGATGAGCATTGCAACAGTCTGGGTCACGATGACCACGACCAGTGTAAAGCTCGCCTGCATGACTGCGTCCGGTGCTGGCAGGCTGGACGCAATCGACAGCGATGCGGACCGATAGGCGACCGAGGAAAGACCGAAAAGAGCGCCCGATGCGAGGCCAATGCCCGCAATGCGGCTGAACACGGATGTTATGATGGAAACGGGCGAAAGCGCCGTTCTCGCTACGGAAATCAGCATGACACCTGAGACCGAGATGGCAATGGCCAGCAGCGTCCCGGCACTCACGCTTTCCCCAACGAAAACGAGAGCGAACAGTGCAGCCTGTGCGGGTTCCGTGCGCGAATAGGCTGTGCCGACGGCGAAGTTGCGGAAGGAAAACAAATGCACGAGCAGGAAGGTCGCACCGATCTGCGTCATCGAACCGATCGCCGACCAGAGTACAAAGTCTCCGTTGATCGATGGCAGTGGCCTCGCCAACCCGAAATGCAGGATGGCAAGATAGACGAGCGCAAAGGGCATGCCGAAACCGAAGCGCACAAAGGTCGCGCCAGTGGTGCCCATGCTCTTTTTCAGGTGTTTTTGAAAGGTCGAGCGCAAATTCTGCAAGAAAGCGCTGACCAGGGTGATGCCGATCCACAATTCCATGCTCTCGATTAGCATCCGCGCAGGTCAACCGCCAAGGACGGTTTTCGTGACTGTAAGCGCGTTTTCGATTTTATTTGACCGATGAAAAGGGCATAAAGCCTTTCATGAACACAAAGCCAAAAAACACAGCCGAGCCCGCCGATTTCGCCCATGTGACGGAGTGGGTCTTCGATCTCGATAACACGCTCTATCCGCATCACATCAACTTCTTTTCCCAGATCGACCGCAACATGACCGCCTATGTGGCGGAGCTGTTGCAGATGGACCCCGAGGAGGCGCGCGTTCTTCAGAAGCGCTACTACCATGAGCACGGAACGACGCTCCAAGGACTGATGATCCATTACGGCATCGACCCTAACGACTTTCTGGAAAAGGCCCATGCGATTGATTACTCGGCTCTTCTCCCCGATCCGGCGCTCGGGGAGGCGATCAAGGCTCTGCCTGGCCGCAAATTCATTCTGACCAATGGCAGCGTCAAGCACGCGCAGGCGGCGGCTGGCGCATTGGGGATTCTCGAGCACTTCGAGGATATCTTCGACATCGTGGCAGCAGGCTATCTGCCGAAACCTGCAGGACAGACCTACGAGAAATTTGCCGCATTGACACAGCTCGACACCAAAAAGGCTGCGATGTTTGAGGACCTGCCGCGCAACCTTGCTGCGCCCAAGGCCATGGGGATGCGGACTGTGCTCCTCGTTCCACGCAACCTCGAAGGCATTGTCATGGAGCGCTGGGAAATTCCTGCCGAGACCGACGACCATATCGATTACATCACCGATAACCTGTCGGAATTTTTGACGGGCCTTCAATCCAGCCGGGATTAAGGCACGCCGTATATTACCGATATTTCATATGCATTACCGATGTTTAACTGGTGGGAACGAAGCGTCGCCTCTAGCGTCTTATGAGGGACATCAAAGGAAAGGTTTCGATATGCTAAAACGGAAGATCGCCATCACCGCACTTGGCGCTGCCCTGATGCTCAGCACCACTGCGTCCATGACGATTGCAGCTCCTCGTGGTGGCGCCGACCGGGATGGTCCGCGCATGCGCCCGGAGCCGATGTTCGTTCATCTCTTGAAGGTCGCCGATACCAATAAGGACGGCAAGATCACCAAGGAGGAGTTCAACGCGCGCCAGGAAGCCCTGTTCACCGAGATCGATGCCGACAAGGATGGATCTATCACGCCGAAGGAAATGCGTGATTATCGCAAGACGAAGATGGACGCATGGCGCGCGGCCAATCCGAAGCCTGAAAAAGCTGCCACCGAAGGCAGCGAGAAGAAGGCCGAAGGCGACAAGAAGGACAGCGAGCGCGAGAGCAAGCCTCGTCAGGCACGCGAAGACGGCAAGGGTAAAGGTCGTAAAGGCAAGATGGGCGGCATGTTCGCCACGGCCGATACGGACGGCAACGGCCAGCTCAGCAAGCCTGAATTCATGGCTGCTGGCGAAAAGATCTTCACACGCCTCGACAGCAATGGTGATGGCGTCATCAGCATTGATGACATGCCGGACCGTCCCTGGCTGTAAAACTCAGTTGCGTTTCATGAGGCCCGCCCCACGAGGGTGGGCCTTTTGATATGGGGCGTTTCCGTCAGGACCAACTGGCGTCCTTGAGAGGGCGTTCAGTGCAAGCTGATGGTGCGCAACTCGTCCTCAGCCGCCTTGAAAAAGGTGCTGGAGCGGTTGTCGGTCAAAAGAATGGGCGTTCCGTCAGCTCCGAAAAGAGCCCAAAGATCGAGGCCTGGATCAAGCTCAGGCGCTTCGGGAAAGCATTTGGATACCTGTTCAGCCCGCATCTTGCGAATGTAGCCCACTTCACCGGCACCAAGATGGGCAAGCTGGGATTTGGTCAGGCGCGCATGCGCTTCTTTTAAAAGCATATTTCAGCCTCCATAGAGCGCCGCCTGTCCGTCAAGAACATGCTTGAGACGCTCTGAACTTCACGTCGGCGCGTGATTTGCCTGAGCGAAATCACCAGGAACTTCGCGCCGATTCATTGCTTCAGAACCAGAATACTGACCGGAATCAGCATGATGGCCTGAAGACTACTGTGAGACGGAAATGTTAATTTTCTTCACCACGTTGGAGATTTCCGGACGGGTGAGTTCAATGGAAAGAAGACCATTCTTCAGACGTGCGGCATTCACCTGCATGCCGTCGGCCAGCACGAACACGCGCTGAAACTGCCGCGCCGCGATACCGCGATAGAGGTAGTCACGCTTTTCCTGATCCTGCTGGCGCCCGCGGATGATGAGCTGATTATCCGCCGTGGTCACGTCTAGGTCGTCTTCGGAAAAACCGGCAACGGCGATGGTGATGCGAAGCCGCTCCGGCTGCGATCCGTCGGCGGCCAAACGCTCGATATTATAAGGAGGATAGCCGTCATTCGACTTTGCCATGCGCTCTAGCGTTTTTTCCATGGCATCGAAGCCCAGCATAAGCGGGTGCGTGAAGGGTGTCATACGGCTCATAATCCAGTGTCCTTGCATCCAAGCGACGATCTTGTGGCGCGCGCGTCATGATGCGGCACCCAGCCCCGGTTCGGCAGCTCTTTCGCATATGGTAACATGGTGTTCGAAACGCAAGAACACGACTTCTCGAAAAGCGCCGCACCCGACAGGACCTCAGAGAGGCCATTGACAAGGCGGCAAAAGCAGCTTGAAAAGACATCGATCAAGACAAACAGGATTATCATGGCCGAGCGCAGAAAAATCATTATCGACACCGATCCCGGGCAGGACGACGCGGCAGCGATCATGCTCGCTCTTGCAAGTCCCGAAGAGATCGAAATTCTCGGTCTCTGCGCTGTGGCCGGCAACGTGCCACTTAAACTCACGAGCCGCAATATCCGCATCGTCCTTGAACTTTGCAACCGTTCGGACGTCCCTGTTTACGAAGGCTGCGAGCGTCCTCTGGTTCGTCCGCCGATCACCGCCGAGCATGTGCATGGCAGCACAGGTCTAGACGGCCCGACCCTGCCGGAGCCGACACTTGCCGCACAGCCGCAGCATGCGGTAGATTTCATTATCGAAACGCTTCGTCGCGAGCCGGAAGGCACGGTGACGCTCTGCACGCTCGGCGCACTCACCAATATCGCTACCGCTCTTCAAAAGGCGCCGGATATCGCGCCGCGGGTGAAGGAACTGGTGCTGATGGGCGGCGGTTTTTTCGAAGGCGGCAATATTACGCCAGCGGCCGAATTCAACATCTATGTCGATCCACATGCTGCCGATATCGTGTTCCGTTCCGGCATTCCGCTCGTCATGATGCCGCTCGACGTGACGCACAAGCTTTTGACCACAAAGGCCCGCGTCGCCCGCATTCGCGATATTGGCACACATCCAGCCATCGCCATGGCCGAGATGCTGGAATTCTTCGAACGCTTTGACGTGGAGAAATACGGTTCCGACGGCGGGCCTCTGCATGATCCAACCGTGATTGCCTATCTGATCAAGCCTG
This sequence comes from uncultured Agrobacterium sp., assembly GCA_913777615.1. GTDB lineage: Bacteria > Pseudomonadota > Alphaproteobacteria > Rhizobiales > Rhizobiaceae > Agrobacterium. The sequence continues at coordinate 129,372 of CAJYTK010000022.1, forward strand.
AGCTTTTCGCTGGGCGCGATTGCAACGTGGAAATCGAAACATCATCCGAGTTGACCATGGGCATGACAGTGGTCGACTGGTGGAAGGTGACCAACCGTCCGGTCAATGCCAAGGTGTTGCGCGACGTGGATGCGGACGGCTTCTTCGCGCTTTTGACAGAGCGTTTTGCGCGGCTCTGATCGCCGCTTGATCATCATGCCCGGGCTCACAAACAATCGAGCCCGGGCATTTATAGATGATGTTTATCCTTCCGAGGATCGGAAGCTCTTACAGTTCGTAGAAATCGGCTACGATCTTCCAGGCCTCTTCCGCCGTCTCGGCGAAGTGAAACAGGTCTATATCGTCCGGCGCGATGGTTCCGAAATCAGCCAATGCCTTGAAATTGATGATCGAATGCCAGAAGTCCTTGCCGAAAAGGATGAGCGGGATCGGTGCCATGCGCTTAGTCTGGATCAGCGTTACGGTTTCGAATAGCTCGTCCATGGTGCCGAAGCCGCCCGGAAAGATGACGACGGCCTTGGCGCGCATCAGGAAGTGCATCTTGCGAATGGCAAAATAGTGGAAGTTGAAGCTGAGCTCCGGCGTTACATAAGGGTTCGGTGCCTGCTCGTGTGGCAAAAGAATATTGAGACCGATCGAGGGAGCGCCGGCTTCCGACGCCCCTCTGTTGCCCGCCTCCATCACGCCGGGGCCGCCCCCGGTCACCACCACATATTCGCGATGATCCAGTTTCTCTGCGGCACTGGCACAAAGCTTGGCGAATTTTCGCGCTTCGTCATAATAGACCGATGCCGCTTCAAGGTTCTTTTTCTGGGTTTCGTTGCGCGCCGCCCAGGCGGCAGCGCCGGGCTCAGGAATACGAGCGCCGCCAAACATGACGACGGTGGACTTGATGCCGCGTTCGGAGAGGATCATTTCCGTTTTCAGCAGTTCGAGCTGAAGACGAACAGGGCGCAATTCCTCCCGGCAGAGGAAGTCGGTATCGGTATAGGCAAGACGGTAGGATGGCGAAGCGCTTTGCGGTGTTTTTGGAATGACTTCGGCCTGATGCTTGTCATCCGAGCTGCTTTTCAGCGGGTCCCAAACCCCATCCTTGCGATGCAGCTTGCCGTTTTTCAGTTTCGCCATTTCCATGCCTTTCCGATGCTGACGTCAAATCGCCCAAATCGCATTGACGCACTTGAAACACTCGCTTAGAGCAATTGACCGTGTCCGGCCAGCGGTGCGGATGTTTCCCTGAAAATGACGATAGTCAGCGAAGTTTAAGGAATTCTCATGAGCAGCTCGGAACTCGGCACTCTCGAAAACATCATCGAAACCGCATTCGAAAACCGCGACGGTGTGAATACCTCCACCAAGGGAGAAATTCGCGATGCGGTGGAGACTTCGCTCAACCTTCTCGATGCTGGCGAGGTACGTGTGGCCGAGCGCGAAGCAAGCGGCAACTGGAAAGTAAACCAGTGGCTGAAGAAGGCCGTTCTGCTCTCCTTCCGCCTGAACGATATGGAAATTGTCACCGGTGGCCCAGGCGAATCCACATGGTGGGACAAGGTGCCTTCCAAGTTCGAGAATTGGGGCGAAAATCAGTTCCGTGCGGCAGGCTTCCGCGCCGTGCCGAATGCCGTCGTTCGCCGTTCCGCCTATGTGGCCAAGAACGTCGTGCTGATGCCATCCTTCGTCAATCTCGGCGCCTATGTCGATGAAGGTACCATGGTCGACACATGGGCGACCGTCGGCTCCTGCGCCCAGATCGGCAAGCATGTTCATCTTTCCGGCGGCGTTGGCATTGGCGGCGTGCTTGAGCCACTTCAGGCAGGCCCCACCATCATCGAAGACAATTGCTTTATCGGCGCGCGTTCGGAAGTGGTCGAAGGCTGCATCATCCGCGAAGGCTCGGTGCTCGGCATGGGCGTCTACATCGGCAAGTCCACCAAGATCGTGAACCGCGCCACCGGCGAAATCTCTTATGGCGAAGTGCCACCCTATTCCGTCGTGGTTGCTGGCACGATGCCTGGTAAGCCCTTCCCGAATGGCGAGCCTGGCCCAGGCCTCTATTGCGCCGTCATCGTCAAGACCGTTGACGAGAAGACACGCTCCAAGACGGGTATCAACGAGCTTCTGCGCGACTGAAATTAAAAGACTGGCATAGAAGAGACAGCCCCATGAACGCCACCGATCCCGTCTCCAATCTTGCCGGCCTCATCCGTTGCCCGTCGGTAACGCCGGCAGAAGGCGGGGCGCTTGCCCTGCTCGAAACGTTGCTCTCGCCGCTGGGCTTTGAGGTCGATCGTGTGGTGGCCACAGAAGACGGCACGCCGGACGTGGAAAATCTTTACGCCCGGCTCGGCACCGATGGACCGCATCTGATGTTTGCGGGCCATACCGATGTCGTGCCGGTAGGTGACGAAGCCGCGTGGAGCCACCCTCCTTTTGCAGCAGAAATTGCCGGGGGCGAGATGTTTGGTCGTGGCGCCGTCGACATGAAGGGCGGGATCGCCTGCTTCGTCGCAGCGATAGCACGTCACATCGAAAAGCATGGTAAGCCGAAGGGCTCCGTGTCCTTTCTAATCACCGGCGATGAAGAAGGGCCGTCGATCAACGGCACCTCGAAGCTTCTGGAATGGGCCGCCGCCAAGGGCGAACGTTGGGATGCGTGCGTTGTCGGTGAGCCAACCAATCCGAACCAGCTGGGCGACATGATCAAGATCGGTCGCCGCGGCTCGCTTTCGGGCCGCATCACAGTTCAAGGCGTACAGGGCCATGCAGCCTATCCGCACCTTGCAGACAATCCCATTCGCGGAATGCTGCAATTGACGCACGCGCTAATGGACCCGCCTTTCGATAACGGGACCGACAATTTTCAGCCTTCTAATCTGGAAGTGACAACCATCGACACGGGGAATGCCGCGACCAATGTCATTCCGGCCAGAGCGACGGCGTCCTTCAATATCCGTTTCAACGACACCTGGACGGCAGAGACGCTGCGGGCCGAGATCATCCGTCGTCTGGATGCGGCTGCCGCTGACGGCGCGCTTCGTCCGGCTCGGACACCCGTCAATTACGAGATCGTCTGGGCCGATCGGCCGAGCCATGTCTTCTTGACGCGCAACAATGCGCTGATCTCCTCGCTCTCGGGTGCGGTAGCGGAGGTCACAGGTCTGGAGCCGAAGCTCTCCACGACTGGCGGCACCTCGGATGCCCGCTTCATCAAGGATTACTGCCCGGTGGTGGAATTCGGCCTTGTCGGCCAGACCATGCATATGGTCGATGAGCGCGTCGCCGTCGCCGATCTGGAAACGCTGACACGCATCTATGAAACCTTCATCGAACGCTGGTTCGGCCATGCCGCCCAGTAGCGAAGTCGCCTTCTATCTGCGCGGTCTCTGGTTGCTGTTTCTTGGCAAGAAAGAGGGCTTGCGCCTTCTCGACATCAGCGATCGCGGCATGTTGCGCTCCTTCTACGCCGCCCTGTGGTGCCTGCCGTCCATGGCGCTGTCCTGGTACTGGTGGCACGATGCCTATCTGTCCGGGATGCCGGAAGGGGTGCGCACGGGTGCGATCTTCTTCATCCGTCTCGCCATCGTCGAAGCGATCTGCTGGATGGTGCCGCTGATCCTGATCGGGGTGCTGCTTTATGCCTTTGGAGCGAGAGGCAAGTTTCAAGCGATCATCGTGGTTGCAAACTGGCTTTCCGTTCCTTTTTCCTACGCCTATTCACTTCTGATCCTGATTGCGCTGTTCCTGCCCGCATTGCACGGGCTCGTCGCAATCCTCTGGTTCGCACTGCTCCTTTCTCTGGTCTTCGCCTTTTCGAGGATCTTGCGGTTGTTCGTGCGCGATCAACCGCTCTTGGTAACAGCGCTCGTTATGACACTGCTTGTCCCTGGGATGATCCTCTCGGAACTGTTGCAACGCTTTCTCGGCATCTATCCGACGTGAAGATGTTTGCCTGCGCGGTCATTTAGTATCGCCAAGGACCTTTTTTGTTGGCGGCATTCGCGGCGGTATGACGTCGGGATAATCCACTTGCATAAAGTAGAGGCCTTCCGGCGGAGCAACAGGACCGCAGGCCGTGCGGTCACGCGCCTCTAGTGCTGCCCGCACGTCGTCGGGCGTCATGGCACCCTCGCCTGCCAGCTTCAGCGTTCCGGCGAAGGAGCGGATCTGGTTGTGCAGGAAGCTCTGCGCCGTCGCACGGATCTCGATCAGGACGCCAGTGCGCGTCACATCCAGCCTGTCCAGCGTCCGCACCGGGCTGTTGGCCTGGCAATGAACGGAGCGGAAAGTGGTAAAGTCATGTCGCCCCACCAGCATCTGTGCGGCTGCATGCATCGCCTCATGGTCCAGGTCTTTCGAGACCCACCAGGCGCGCTTGTGCTCCAGCGCTAAGCGCGATTTACGAGAGATGATACGATAGAGATAATGGCGACGAATGGCGGAAAAGCGCGCATCGAAATCCTCCGTCACAGCCTCCACGTCAAGGACCGAGACCGCGTCGCCTGCCATGGCCAGATGGGCATTGAGCGCGTTGCGCAGCTTGTAGGGCTGCCAATCACGCGCCAGGTCCACATGGGTGACTTGACCAACCGCATGCACACCGGAGTCTGTTCTGCCGGCGCCACGAATGCCGACCTTTTCGCCCGTTAACGAAAGAACCGCCGCTTCCAGTGCGCCTTGAACCGACTTGCCATTGTCCTGCCGCTGCCAGCCGACGTAAGGCGTACCATCATATTCCACGGTCATGCGAAAACGAGGCATAACCTACAGCCTCGTTCCGACAGAAACAGGCGTTCCGCGCAGAAAATCTGCAGCCAGCATTGGCTTGCCACCTGCCTTTTGCAGTTTGGTGAGACGGACCGCCCCACTGGCGCAGGCAATCGTCAATTGATCGTCCAAGACCGAACCTGCCTCGCCCATGCCCTCTGCTCGTTCGCTTGCCAATACCTTGACGCGTTCGGGTTTGCCGCCGATCTCCAGTTCAAACCAGGCGCCTGGAAAAGGCGCCAGACCGCGAATGTGGTTGTGGACATCCTGCGAGGGGCGGGAGAAATCGATCCGCGTTTCCGCCTTGTCGATCTTGGCGGCGTAGACAACGCCTTCCTCGGCCTGCACCGTGAGCGGCAAATCATCATTTTCGAGCTTTGCCATGGCGTCGCGCATCAATCGCGCGCCCTTCAGCATGAGCGCGTCATGCAACTCGCCAGCCGTCATGTTTTCATCGATGGAGACACGCGCTGTCAGCGCCACGGGGCCGGTATCCAACCCCTTTTCCATCTTCATCACCATCATGCCCGTCTCGGCATCGCCTGCCATGATGGCGCGCTGAATGGGGGCTGCACCCCGCCAGCGTGGCAGAAGCGATGCATGGCCGTTATAGCATCCAAGGCGCGTGCCATTCAAAATCGCCTCGGGGAGAAGAAGACCATAGGCGACAACCACGGCAACATCGGCATCGAAATCGGAAAATTGCTTGCGATCGTCGTCCGCCTTGAAATTCAGCGGGGTCAGAACCGGTATTCCCAAAAGCTCAGAGGCCTGATGCACAGGGGATTTTTGCAGGTCCAGCCCACGGCGTCCGCCTGGGCGCGGCGGCTGGGTATAAACCGCAACCACATTGTGGCCCGCCTCTTTCAGAGCGCGCAGTGTGGGGACCGAAAACTCCGGCGTTCCCATGAATATGATGCGAAGAGCCATTTTTGCCCCCTGCCCTGCTGCTGATATCGAAGGGCCTCTCGCCGGGCGAATCAGACCTTGGCGCGGGCCAGCTTGGTGAATTTCTTGATGACCATGTCGCGCTTCAGACGCGAGATATGGTCGATGAAGAGTACGCCGTTCAGATGGTCGATTTCATGCTGCAGGCAGGTCGCAAGAAGACCGTCGGCCTCTATCGTCTGCTGCTTGCCATTGCGATCAATATATCCAACTGTCAGCGAGGCCGGACGCTCGACCTCGGCATAGTAATCCGGAATGGAGAGGCAGCCCTCTTCATAGGTCGAGACATCATCCGAAACTTTCAGGATTTCCGGATTGATGAAGACCTGCGGCTTGTTTTCCTCGTCTTCGCGCGACAGGTCGATCACCAGCATACGGCGGGCAACGCCAATCTGGATCGCGGCGAGGCCGATTCCCGGCGCGTCATACATGGTCTCCAGCATGTCGTCTGCCAAACGCTGGATTTCCGAATCCACAGTCTCGACAGGCTTGGACTGCTGGCGCAGCAGCGGATCGGGCAAAATGATAAGAGGCTTGATCGTCATGGCTTCCCATAACCCATCTCATCAACCGAGGAAACGAAAAAATACGGTCGATTCAACGCTGAGACTGGATAGCCGACTCATTTTCGCCGTGGACATGTTCTTGTTTTGTACGAATCAGAATAACTCTGCTAGATTGCGCCATGAACATCGATCTCAATGCCCTCGGTCAAACGGCTTTCAGCGTCGGAACGGTCAGTATCTCGATCGGCGCGATGCTGCTCGTTCTGGCTTTTGCCGGACTTGTGGCTGTCCTCTTCCTCCTGCGCAAACCGGCAACACCGGATCAGCCGCGCGAAGAGCTTACCGAGCTTCTGAAAACCCAGACAGAACTGCAAGGCCGCATCGCTGCCATGGCAGAGGCCTTCTCCGCACGACAGAACGAGATGAGCCAGACGTTGAACGAGCGGCTGGATGGCATGTCTCAGCGTCTCGGCACAACGCTGACCGAACAGACCCGTTCAACACATGAGAACCTGAGCAAGCTGCAGGAGCGGCTCGCGGTCATCGATGCCGCGCAGGGAAATATCCAGGACCTCGCAAAGGACGTCATCGGGCTGCAAGCGATTCTTTCCAACAAGCAGACACGCGGCGCCTTTGGACAGGCCCGCATGGAAGCGTTGATTGCCGATGCGCTGCCCTCTGGTACCTACCAGCTTCAGCCAACCCTTTCGAACGGCTTTCGACCGGACTGCATCATCAAGATGCCGAACAATGCGCCGTCGCTGGTGATCGACGCGAAATTTCCTCTGGAAGCCTGGAACGCCTTGAAGGCGGATGAATCGCCGGAGGCAAAGCGCGCTGCGACCCAGCAGTTCCGCCGGGACATGGAAGTTCATATTCGCGATGTGGCGGAGAAGTATCTGATCGCCGGCGAGACCCAGGACACCGCCTTCATCTTCGTGCCGTCGGAATCGATCTTTGCCGATATTCACCAGCATTTCGAGTATCTGGTGCAGCGTGCCCACCGCGCCCGTGTGGTGATCGTGTCACCGTCTCTCCTGATGCTGTCGGTCCAGGTCATTCAATCGGTGTTGAAGGATCAGCGGATGCGCGAGCAAGCTCACCTGATCCAGGGCGAAGTGGCGCTGTTGATGGACGATGTGCGACGTCTGGATGAGCGCACCCGCAAGCTTCAGACGCATTTCGGCCAGGCGCAGCGGGACGTGGAAATGATGCTGACCTCGTCGGAAAAAGTCTTGGCGCGTGGCGGCAAGATCGAAAGCCTCGATTTTTCCGCAAGCACCACGGAGCTTCCGCATGCGGAAGTGGAGCATCAGCGCCGCATTGCTGAAGCCCGTGCAGGGGCCGCAAAGCTTCGCATTGTGGATGACGAGTAATCGGCACGGCAAAAAGAGGATCTGAAGCGTAGGGAGCGCATCTGAAAGATCGCGACAGGCCGTAGCCAGCGCAAATTCGATTTCCGATTTTCGGACCGATGCTGTAGCAATATCCGACTATATCAACTTCGTCCTTTGGATCAGCCTCGCATGATTACTGTTTTCGGCTCCATCAACATGGATCTCGTCGCCACCTCCGAACGCTTGCCGAAGCCGGGCGAGACGGTCACCGGCAGAAGCTTTTCCACGGCAGCTGGCGGCAAGGGTGCCAATCAGGCGCTTGCGGCGAGTCGCGCCGGGGCGGACGTGAAGATGGCGGGTGCCATTGGTGACGATACCTTTGCAGCCCCCGCACTCACGCTGCTGCGTGATGCGCGCACCGATCTCTCGCTGGTGAAGACGGTGGCCGAGCCGACTGGAACAGCCGTTATCCTGATTGGTGAGGGCGGCGAGAACATGATCTCGGTCATTCCCGCGGCCAACGGCACGGTCTCGCCACAGGATGCCGAGCGCGCTGTCTCGGAAATGGCCGAGGGCGATACGCTGATGTTGCAATTTGAAATTCCAGCCGATGCGATCGAGGCTTCACTGAAAGCTGCGAAAGCCAAGCGCGTGACGACGATCATCAATACGGCTCCTTTGACCGCAGATGCAGCCCGCTTGTCACGACTTGCGACGATCGTCATCGCCAATGAAACGGAGTTCGAACTGCTGATCGGCAAGAGCGGTCTCTCGGCTGCGGATCGGGAGAAAGAACTGGCCGCACTGCACGTAGAGACAGGCCAGACCCTGATCGTCACTCTGGGTGCCGAGGGTGTGATTGCCATTCGTAACGGCAAGCTCTTCAAATCCATGGGCCTCAAGATCGAGCCCGTCGATACTGTGGGTGCAGGCGATACGTTCTGCGGCTATCTCGCTGCAAGTCTCGATGCCGGAATGGACTTCGAAAAGGCCTTGCGCCGTGCGGCGGTTGCCGGTTCGCTGGCCTGCACTCGTGAAGGCGCCCAACCCTCTATTCCCGTCGCCGCCGAAGTGGATCAAAAGTTGTAACGGATCAAGAGCGGCGGGTGCCAAGCAAATGTGGGCAACTGCCGGTATCATCCGATCAAGCGTCCTTGAACAGATTGAGCGCCGCATATTGCAGCAGCATGATCGTCTTGCCATCGCGAATGGTACCGGAGGCGATCATCGCCAGCGCATCGTCTATCCCCATTTCCATGACGCCGATCTCTTCGCCCTCTTCGACATTACCGCCACCGGCTGAGGTTCTGTCTCCCGGTTGATATTCGCCGACGAAGAAATGTAGCCGCTCGGTAACGGATCCGGGGCTCATAAAGGCATCGAAGACCTGACGGACATCGCGGACCATGAAGCCCGTCTCTTCCTCCGTCTCTGCGCGGATACGCGCCTCCGGCTCTGCATTGTCCAGAAGGCCCGCCGGGGTTTCGATGAGAAGCTCGTCATGGCCGTTAACGAAGGCCGGATAGCGGAACTGTTTCGTCAGGATCACCGTGCGGCGTGCTAAATCGTAGAGAAGGATCGTCGCGCCATTGCCGCGATCATAGGTTTCCCGCGATTGCTTCTGCCATGTGCCATCTTCTCGCAAGAAGGAGAAAGTCGTCTTCTTGAGGAGATACCAATCATTGGAAAGGACCTGAACGTCCTGCACCTTAATGCGATGCGCGATACTCATGAAGTTTTCCCTGCGGCTAGATCCAACGGATATTGGACGTACGAGCAATTTCGTGTATTTTCGTGCAGAGTCAAGAAATTTCGTGCAACAGGATTGAGTTAAGTGCTGACATTGGAACGCAAGACCCTCATCCAGAACGTTCTAAGGCGAGATGGGAGGATCGTTGCAAAGAGCTTCGCGGAAGAACTCGGCGTCTCCGAGGATACGATTCGCCGCGATCTGCGCGAACTGGCGAAGGACGGTTTGTTGCAACGGGTCCACGGAGGTGCGCTGCCATCTTCACCCGCCATTGCCGATTATCATGTGCGCGAACAGATGGCGTCCTCCGCCAAGGAGAAGCTTGGCCGGGCAGCAGCCGGATTGATCAAGCCGGGACAGATCGTCTTTCTCGACGGCGGCACTACCAATCTCCAGCTTGCCCGCAATCTGCCACCGAAACTGGAGGCGACGATCATCACCCATAGTCCGAGCATTGCCGTCGAATTGGCGCAACATCCGTCGGTCGAGGTGGAGTTGATTGGCGGGCGGCTTTTCAAGCACTCGATCGTGTCAATGGGTGCGGCAAGCGCCGAGGCCATTTCCGGCATTCGCGCTGATCTGTTTTTCCTAGGAGCAACCGGTATCCATCCCGAGACCGGCGCCACGACGGGAAACCGCGAAGAAGCGGCAATCAAGAGGCTAATTGCCCGACAATGCGCCGAGACGATCTTGGTCGCGACGCAGGACAAGATCGGCGCGGCATCGCCCTATCTCATCCTGTCATTGGAAGAGATTGCGACCATCGTCGTGGATGCCGACGTGCCAGACAAGTTGCTCGAGCAATACAGCGTGACGGGACCAGCGATTCTAAAAGCCTGAGATCAGACTTTAAGGAAGGTGAGGTAGGCAGAGCTTCGCCCCTCGCGCTTTGCCTTGTTCTCGTAGCGCGTTCCCGGCCAGTTGTCATAGGGCGTCAGCCAGTCAGCGGAGGTCTTGGCCGTCCACTCGAAGCCGCCATGGCGGGCGCAGTGCTGCAGCGTCCAGTTGATGTAGGTATCGATGTCAGAGGCAAAGCAGAACTTGCCCTTGGGCTTCAACACCCGATGGAAGCGGGCCAGATTGACATCCGAGACGAAACGGCGCTTCCAGTGCTTCTTCTTCGGCCAGGGGTCCGGGTACAGCAGATCGATGTGATCGATGCATGCATCTGGAAGCCAGTCCAAAAGCTGAGTAGCATCGTCGTCATAGAGGCGGATGTTCATCAACTCGCGCTCTTTAACCGCACCGAGAAGCTTCGCCATGGAATTGACGAAAGGTTCGACGCCGATGAAACCCGTCGCCGGATTTTCAGCGGCGCGATGAACCAGATGCTCGCCACCGCCAAAGCCGATTTCGAGACGAATGGATTTGACGTCAGCCGGAAACAGTGCGGCCAACGGCTTCGGCGCCGGTGTTGCAAGATCGACCTTTAACAGCGGCAAAAGGCTCTCGATGCTTTCCACCTGCTGGTTGCGCAACGGCTTGCCCTTGCGCCTGCCATAGAACGCTTCCGTCGATCGTGAACGCCGCTCTTCCGTCATAGTGAACTCTCTCAAGCAAAATAGATGAACCCGCACCTTACCGTTTCATCGGTATTGCGCGGGTTTCAAAGTTTTCAGACCTATCCCCCAAACACTCGCCCATGGCAAGACCGGAGTAAGGGAAGCTATGTTTCGAACCGTTGGGCTCAAGCGGCTTTGAGCGCTTCCTTGAGCGGCTTGACGAGGTCGATCTTCTCCCAGGAGAAGGAACCGTCGCGGCCAGCCTTGCGGCCAAAATGGCCATAGGATGCGGTCTTTGCATAGATCGGCTTGTTGAGGTCGAGGTGACGACGGATGCCCGATGGCGACAGGTCCATAACCTTACGGATGGCGGCTTCGACTTCGTCTTCACTGACCTTGCCCGTCTGGTGCAGATCGACATAGACCGACAGCGGCTGAGCCACACCGATGGCGTAGGACAGCTGAATGGTGCAGCGGTCGGCGAGACCGGCAGCAACCACATTCTTAGCCAGATAACGCGCGGCGTAGGCTGCAGAACGGTCGACCTTGGTGGTGTCCTTGCCGGAGAATGCGCCACCGCCGTGAGGTGCTGCGCCACCATAGGTATCAACGATGATCTTGCGGCCAGTCAGGCCGGCGTCACCATCAGGACCGCCGATGACGAACTTGCCCGTCGGGTTGATGTACCACTTGCAGTCGTCGGCAATTTTCAGATCGCCAAGCGCTTCGCGTATGTAAGGTTCGACGACTGCGCGAACCTTCTTGGAATCCCAGCTAGCGTCCAGATGCTGAGTGGAAAGCACGATGGACACGGCTTCAGCGGCCTTGCCGTCTACGTAGCGGACGGTCACCTGGCTCTTGGCGTCGGGGCCGAGCTTGGCGGCTTCGCCTTCACCGCTCTTGCGGGCGTTGGCGAGCAGTTGAAGGATGCGGTGAGAATAATAGATCGGCGCCGGCATAAGGTCCGGCGTTTCCTTGCAAGCGTAACCAAACATGATGCCCTGGTCGCCAGCACCTTCGTCGCCCTGCTTGTCGGAGGCGTTATCGACGCCTTGGGCGATATCGGCAGACTGCGGATGCAGCAGCACGTCGATCTTCGCCGTCTTCCAATGGAAGCCGTCCTGCTCGTAGCCAATGTCGCGGATGGCCTTGCGCGCTGCGGACTTAAACTTGGAAGGATTGATCATCGGATGGCCAGCGGCATCCTTGACGACGTTGCCATCCTTATCCTTCTTCAGCAGCGTATCGGGAACGCGCACTTCGCCCGCAATGATCACGCGGTTGGTGGTGGCGAGCGTCTCGCAGGCGATGCGGACGGTCCATGGGTCAACGCCGGTCTTGGACGCTTCACGATAAATCAGATCGACGATTTCATCGGAAATTCGGTCGCAAACCTTGTCTGGGTGACCTTCAGCAACGGATTCGCTGGTGAACAGGTAGTTGGCGCGCATGCGGGATTCCCCTCAAAGAACGTGACTGAGCGTTGTGTTAGTCATTCTACGACAAAAAAACAAGGACAGAACGACATAAATATATCTTTATATCGATATTCCATTGTTCCTAACAGACAATAAAAAACGGCCCCGTAGGGCCGTTCAAAATGTTCTAAGCTAATGTATGGAGCTTAGTCAGTGTCGCCCTCAGCAGCGAGCGCTTTGACCAGGTCGACAATGCGACGGCGTACCTTGGGATCGTTGATTTTCACAAAGGCGCGGTTTAGCTGCAGCCCTTCGGAAGAAGACAGGAAATCAACCACATAGTTGGAGCTCGATGCCTCCGCAGAACTGGAGGCAGAGGCAGACTGTTCTCCCGGCGCGTCTTCGAAGAAGAAGGAAACCGGTACGTTCAGGATGGCTGAAATGTTTTGAAGACGGCTGGCGCCGACGCGATTGGTGCCCTTCTCGTATTTCTGAATCTGCTGAAAGGTAATTCCGAGGCTTTCTCCCAGCTTTTCCTGGCTCATGCCAAGCATCGTGCGGCGCAGCCGGATGCGACTTCCGACGTGAATGTCGATCGGGTTCGGCTTCTTCTTATTTTCGGTCATATGTTAGTCCTGACATCCTGTTGTCGGTGGCTTGTTACACCTTAACGAAAAGCCTTGTGGCTTAGATCAGTGCAACACGCCGTCATATCACATGCGTTGTACTACCCCACAATCACACTATGCAATTTTAGGGGTTTTGGGTCAATTCTTGCGACCAGCTAAACCATGCCGAGAAATCAAAGCGACTGCGAACATTGTTATAAAGAACAACCAAAAGTTCGTTTTGCGGGCTTCGCCATTCAATGCGTCGATGGCCGCACCACTTAAGGTCGTATCGATTATGCCCGTTTGACCGTAATCAAGACCAGCCTCGATACCACCTAACGGGTCAATCATGGCGGAAATGCCAGTGTTAGCGGCGCGAATCACTGGCAGACCCGTTTCGACCGCTCTCACTCTTGCCTGCTGGAAGTGTTGATAGGGCCCAGGTGTGTCACCGAACCATCCGTCATTGGTGACATTCAGGATCGCTTCGGAAGAGGCGATATCCGCCGGTACATCATCGGGAAAGATGATTTCATAGCAGATAAAGGAGTAGAGCTTCTTTCCCGACGGCAATGTGATTGGGGTTCGGCTGAGCGCCGGCGAGAAGCCACCTGGCAAGCTTATGAGATTCTCAATGCCGAGGCGGTGCAATACATCCTCGAACGGCACATACTCGCCGAAGGGGACGAGATGAACCTTGTCCGTCGCTCCAATGATTTGCCCCTGACCATCCACGGCATAGACGGAATTATAGTATCGCGGTGGATGACCAGCGCCGGCATCCTCCATTCGCACGGCGCCCGTCAGTAGAATCTGGCCGTCGTCCAGCGTCTTGGCGATTTCTTCCAACGCATCCGGGTTCTGGGTCAGAATGAACGGGACGGAGGTTTCCGGCCAGACGATGATATCCGGTCGCTTCTTGCCCGGTGATGGCGGCAGTGCGGAGAGACGCAAATGCTCCTGAAAGATCTCGACCCGATCGGCATTCAGCATCTTGCGCGACTGATCGATGCCGGGCTGAACGATGCGGATCGTGGTTACGTCAGCAATCTCCGGCAATGGCTGATGCATGCGGTAAAGGCCGTAGCCTACATGTCCCGCCAGAAGCAGGAACGCAAGCGATAGACCGGAAACCATGCCTCGACGGGTTCCAAGCAGTGCCGGGCTGGAAAAGATGAAGACCGCCAGCATCGACATGCCAAAGATACCGATGAGGTTGGAGGTCTGCATCATCAACGGTACAGGCATAAGACCGTAACCGACCGCGTTCCACGGGAAGCCCGTGGCGACAAAGCTTCGCAGCCACTCGGCCAGTCCGAAGGATGCAGAAAGAGCGGCGATCCTGCCCCAGCCATCGGACCAGAGACTATTGGCCATCATGACAGCAAGGCCGTAGAAGAGCGCGAGAAAGGCTGGCAGACCCAGGATCGCCAGCGGCAGTGCCCAGGCAAACTCATCCGCTTCGAGCAGCAAGGCATTTCCAAGCCACCAGAGGCCTGCCACGAAGTAGCCGAGACCGAATATCCAACCGAGCAGAAATACCTTGAACGTGCGCGAAAGCAGACCACCATCAGGGCTTCCAGTGGTGCCGTCTATCAACCAGACCAAGAGGGTGAAAGAGACAAAGAGGCTGGCGAAAAACCCGACGGGAGGCAGGGCAAGCGCGCCGATGGCGCCCGCTATCAAAGCAATGAGAATCCGGTTGAAGCCACTGCTCAACATGATCGTGCCCGCGAGCCGCTCCATGCAGTATCAATCTCCTTGAGGGGCACCGTTCAATGACGCAAGACGAGAAGCGGATACCAGAACTGACTTGCCTCCAAAATCCGGCCAGCGCGAAAGCCCGCTGATCGCACTTTGTTTGCTGGACGCCGAACAATTATACGGCCTGCATTTCCGGCTTACTTCAAAACAAAACGAACGTCCACAGCGCAACCTTGCCGGGCCTGCACAGATCACAATCCTTACAGGCAAGACAGTATCGGCCCGAAAATCGGAAGCGATTTTCGGGCCGATACATGGATCCAGAGATTCAACGTCTAGTCAGCGTGCAAGCACGTAATACGCTTCAGAGCGTCTTGCGTACGTACCAACAACGCGCGGCGCTCCCCGTGCCGCAGCGACCAAGGAGCGAAGCTTCGACCCGGCTACTCCCGGATCGAAGCCGTTACACAGCGGCCTTATCGGAATTATCGGACGGTGCCGGAAGTGCGATCATCTCGCCTGTCACCACTGCGGCCGGAGCCTGATCGTCCTCGCCCATCGACGATTCATCGCGACGGATGCGGACGCGCTTGATGCGCCTGCTGTCGGCATCGAGAATGTGGAACTCGAAGCCTGGAACGGCGCGAACGATCTCGCCCTTGGACGGGATGCGACCGAGCGCGAAGAAAACGAGACCGCCCAGCGTGTCGATCTCCTCGACATGCTCACGGACGTCGAACTCGGGGCCGATCGCCTCAGCCAGCTCCATCAGTTCGATGCGCGCATCTGCAATCAGAACGTCGGAAGAGACACGAACGAACATGGCCTCGTCCTTGTCGTGCTCATCGTCGATGTCGCCAATCACCATCTCCACAATGTCTTCGTGGGAGACGAGCCCATCGGTGCCGCCATATTCGTCGATAATCACCGCGAGCTGGGTGCGCTGCGCCTGCATGGTCTTCAAGAGATCGGATGCAAGCATGGAGGGTGGCGCGAACAGGATCTTGCGAATGATCCCGGCTTCGGCCAACGTCGTTTCGAGATCGACGCGGGAGAGATCGAAGTTGGAGCGGGGTGTGCGCGTCGCCTTAGCCTCACCATTGGCAGGCGTGCGCGTGCCGCCGCGGCGCTTGTTGCGTGCCTGCTTGCCCACATAGGACAGAAGATCACGAATGTGGATCATGCCCTTGGGATCGTCGAGCGTCTCGTCATAGACCGGCATGCGGGAGCGGCCCGTCGCCTCGAAGCGGATCATCGCTTCACCGATCGTGGTCTCCTGATCGAGCCCGTCTATATCGACGCGGGGGATCATGATGTCCTCGACCCGGACTTCTCTGAAGCGGAGAATATTGTTCAGCATCGCCCGCTCGTCGGGCGTAAAGGCAGCGCCGATATCGGTATCGGTCATCAGCGCATCGGTCAGGTCTTCACGAAGACGCTCGCCCTGCGACGGCTTCAATATCCGGGAAATTCTCGACCAGATGGAGGAGCGGGGCTTTGCTTGGTAGTCCTGTCGTAACGGACTACTGCCCTCCTCCGATGAGGATTGTTCCCCGGCGTCTTTGCCCTCTTGGGGCGGTCTTGCAGAATGTTCGTTCATTGTCCCAAACAGTTCGATCAAAGCGGTTCCTGGCCCGCGTAAGGGTCAGATAGGCCAAGAGACGCCAGAATGCGAGTCTCAAGACCTTCCATTTCTTCCGCCTCTTCGGTTTCCATATGGTCATAACCAAAGAGATGCAGACATCCATGCACCAGCAGATGGGTCAAATGATCCTCGAAACTCTTCTCAAGATCAAGGGCTTCGCGCATGACAGTTTCATGTGCAATAACGATGTCGCCAAGCATCGGCCCCGGCATCCCGCCCGGCTCCAGGGGAAAGGCAGGAAAAGACAGGACGTTCGTCGCCTTATCCTTGCTGCGCCACTGCGCATTTATGTCCTTGATCGCAGCGTCATCGGTGAAAACCAGCGACACCTCTACCGGCATGCCGGGAAACGGCTGCTGCTCTTCTTTTCTCAGATAGGAGACAGTGGCCTCCAGCACTTTGGTGCTGAAGGCAAAAAGCTCTTCCTCCGAGGGCCAGTCATCCGCCTCGACAGAGATTTGAATATCCAGAACCGTCATCGTCTCGGCTTCAATAACCTTGTCTCGGAAGGCTCTCATCCGGCACAGCCGTGTGCGATTCATAGGCCTTGACGATACGCGCCACCATCGGGTGACGCACGACATCGACGTCCTTGAAGCGAACAACGGAGACGCCTTCGACATCACCGAGGATTTGCAGGGCCTCTACCAGACCGGATTTTACGCCACGCGGAAGGTCGACCTGGCTCGGGTCGCCGGTCACGATCATGCGACCGTTTTCACCCAGACGCGTCAGGAACATCTTCATCTGCATGGTCGTGGTGTTCTGCGCCTCATCGAGGATAACGGCAGCATTGGCGAGCGTGCGGCCACGCATGAAGGCGAGCGGTGCGATTTCGATGACGCCTGCCTGGATGGCACGCTCCACCTTATCCCCCGGCATCATGTCGTAAAGCGCGTCATAGAGCGGACGAAGATAGGGATCGACCTTTTCCTTCATGTCGCCCGGCAGGAAGCCCAGACGCTCGCCCGCTTCGACGGCTGGGCGAGACAGAACGATGCGATCCACCGCGCCGCGCTCCAAAAGCTGTGCGGCATGGGCGACGGCCAGATAGGTCTTGCCGGTACCGGCCGGTCCCACACCGAAGACGAGTTCAGACTGTTCCAGCGCCCGCATATAGACATCCTGTGTCGGCGTGCGGGCGGCAATTGTCTTCTTGCGGGTGGAAATCTGGGCCATCGACACTTTGGCTTTGCGCTCCATCGTTGGCAGGGTCAACTGGTCGTCTGCTGCGACCGCCATGCGGATTGCGCCTTCGACATCGGAAAGTTCGGCTGTGCCACCCTTCAACAGGCGCTGATAGAGAAAATCCAGCGCGCGCCGGGCCTGGTTGGTCGCAACCATGTCGCCCGTAATCGCGACTGAATTGCCGCGTGGGCGGGCATCGATGTTGAGCCGCTGCTCCAGCAATTTCAGGTTTTGATCGAACTGACCGAATAGCTCTCCTGCTATTCTGTTATTCTCGAACGTGAGGACGAAGTGATTGGCGTCGGTCGCGGGTGAGCGTGGCTGGCGCGATGAAGGTGAGGCCAATTCGTGTGCGTTCAAGCGGTCAGGCTCCTGTCCGAGGTCAGTTCCGGTTCCCAACTCTAACTCTATGCCACCTCGGCAAACAAGCTGTTTGGACCGGTCGCAGTGATTCGTACATGAATAATGTCACCGATTTTCATGTCGTTTGCATCAAGATTTACAGACTGAAGCCACGGAGACCGGCCGATCAGCTGTCCGGGCATACGACCAGGCTTTTCCAGCAAGACTTCCATGGTCTTTCCAACGAGCGACTGGGCAAAGTCGTTCTGCTGTTTCAACAGCAGCGCCTGTAGTCTTTCAAGCCGCGCGGCCTTCACATCTTCCGGCACCTGATCGGTCAGATCGGCGCCCGGCGTCCCTGGGCGCGTCGAATATTTGAACGAGAAGGCCTGCGCGTATTTCACCGCTTCCACCATGGCGAGCGTGTCTTCGAAGTCCTGATCCGACTCGCCGGGGAAGCCGACAATAAAATCGCCGGACATGGCGATATCAGGGCGGGCGCCACGAATTCTTTCGATCAGCCTCAAATATTCATCGCCGGTATGGCGGCGATTCATGGCTTTCAAAATGCGGTCGGACCCTGCCTGTACGGGCAGATGCAGATAGGGCATCAGGGCACGCAGATCGCGATGCGCCTCGATCAAGCGGTCATCCATGTCGCGTGGGTGGCTCGTCGTGTAGCGCAGGCGTGCAAGACCGGGAATTTCGGCCAGGCGATAGAGAAGCTCTGCCAGTCCCCATTGCTCGCCTTTCGGACCCGTCGAGCGCCATGCGTTGACGTTCTGCCCAAGAAGCGTGATCTCACGCACTCCGGCATCCACGAGCTTCATCGCCTCGTCGAGGATCTGGCTGACAGGACGGGAGACCTCGGAGCCTCGGGTGTAAGGGACTACGCAGAAGGTGCAGAACTTGTCACAGCCCTCCTGAACGGTGAGAAACGCCGTCACACCGCGCGAGCGAAGCTTTGCCTTTTCGGCCACCGGCAGATGCTCGAACTTATCTTCGACCGCATAATCGGTCTCGATCACCCGCTCGCCGTCGCGAACGCGCGCAAGCGCCTGCGGCAGGCGATGATAGGTCTGCGGACCGATAACGACATCGACGGCGGGCGCACGGCGCAGTATCTCTTCGCCTTCGGCCTGGGCCACACAACCGGCGACGCCGATGACGAATTCGCGGCCCTCTTCCTCGCGCAACTTTTTCATGTCGCGCAGACGCCCAAGCGCGGAGTAAACCTTTTCCGCCGCCTTTTCCCGGATGTGACAGGTGTTCAGCAAAACGAGATCGGCCTCGCTCATATCCTCGGTCTGAACGTAGCCATCCTTTGCCAGAGCATCGCTCATGCGGACGGAATCGTAGACGTTCATCTGACAGCCATAGGTCTTGATAAAGACCTTGCGGCTGTTGGCTGCTTGAGCCAAAGCGGTCGTGGTGGCGTCGAGGCCGAGCGTGTCCTGGGTCATGGCGCGTATCTAATGATTTTTGCGCACCAATTAAATAGAAAAATGCGAGAAACCGGCGCGCGCAGGTCCTCAATGCGGACATTCAAGCCCTATCGCGGCTTTCGCCAACCGCCGCGCAGGCTGAAATTCAGCATGTTGCGAAGTGCCTTGGTGGCTTCGAGGCTGAGCGCCTTGCGATTGTCGCCCTTGGCAAAGGGGATCGCCTCCCCGAAGGTGACGTCAACCTCGATCGCCCCGGCCTTTACGAGACCCGCCAGTGACGGCAGCAAGCCAATACTGCCCGGCCAGGCGGCAACCGGTCTGTGGTAACGTCCCATCGCCATGCCCTGGATACCGGTATAGGCAATAGCCACCGGCTGCACATGAACGAGGTTGCTCGGCACCTGGTCGGCGGCACTGGATGCTGCACCGAACAACGAGGACTTGATTGGTAAAAGCCGATTACCATCCGATGTCGTGCCTTCGGGAAAGAGCACGATGATCTCACCGCCCGCAAGCCTTTCGGCGATCTCGTTCACCTGCACGCCTGCGCTGCGTTTCTGTTCGCGAGTGACGAAGACGGTTTTCTGCAGGCGCGCCAGCTTGCCAAAAATCGGCCAGTCGCGCACTTCGGTCTTGGCGATGAAGGCGACATCCGCAACGCTGCCCAGCACCAGGATGTCCTTCCAGGACACGTGATTGGCGATCAGGAGCAAAGGTCTTTCGGTCTCGAGGGCGCCGTGGACATGGACCTTGATGCCGATCGATCGACAGGCGAACCGATGCCATATGCGCGGTATCCGGCGGCGGATCGGTAAGTCTAGCCAGAGCCCGAGCAATTGCAGGGGCAACAGCGCCACGGTGAC
This sequence comes from uncultured Agrobacterium sp., assembly GCA_913777615.1. GTDB lineage: Bacteria > Pseudomonadota > Alphaproteobacteria > Rhizobiales > Rhizobiaceae > Agrobacterium. The sequence continues at coordinate 149,395 of CAJYTK010000022.1, forward strand.
AATGGAAAGAACGAAAACCGCATAGGCAATCCGAAGCCACGTCATCGCCGCCTCCGCTTCGTGGCCATGGATCGTCGCCTCAACGCTCTTCCGGTTTCAGCGGAACGCCGTAGAGTTCGAGACGGTGATCGACGAGCTTGAACCCATGCTCGCGGGCGATCTTTTCCTGCAAGGCTTCGATTTCGGCAGAACGGAACTCGATCACCACGCCGTTCTTCAGGTCGATCAGATGATCGTGATGCTCTTCAGGCACGGTCTCGTAGCGCGAACGGCCATCGCGGAAATCGTGGCGCTCGATAATGCCTGCGTCTTCAAACAGCTTGACGGTGCGATAGACGGTAGAGATCGAAATCTTCGGATCGACCGCGGATGAGCGGCGATACAGCTCCTCCACATCCGGATGGTCTTCCGACTCCTGAAGAACGCGGGCAATGACCCGTCGCTGGTCGGTCATGCGCATGCCGCGCTCCGCACAGATGTCTTCAAGGGTTTTCGAAAGGTCTACCACGATAATCAGGCCTTTGGATGCGTCGTTGGTCCGCCATACTGGCGGCAGAGAGTTTCAATGTCACCGGAACTATCGAAGATCGCGCCGCATGACAAGCGCTGTGGATTTCGTCCCATCCTTGGCCGTGTAATAGGCTTTGCGTTCCGCGACCGTCTTGAAGCCAAGCTTGCGGTAAAGATGCACGGCAGGCCCGTTGGCGCCATCCACCTCAAGAAACATGGTTTCGGCACCGCGCATCAGCGCTTCGCGCATGGCAGCCTGCATCAAGCGCCATCCAAGCCCGGCACCGGCAAACTTGTCGCCGACGGCCACGGTCAGAATTTCAGCTTCCCCGCACGCCTCACGAGACAGGACGAAGCCGCCAAGCGGCTGGCTGAAAAACGCGTTGGTCTGGCGCGCGACCGCGCCGAAGACGCTTTTCTGCGATAGGAGACTGGAAAACTCGCTCTCGCTCCATGCCTGAGGAAAACGGGACGTGTGAAGCTCGGCAACGTCAGCGCAATCGTTATGCGCCATCGGCACGATCTCAAAAAAGGGTTTCCAGCTCAGATAGTCGTCGAACATTGCAGGGAATCATCCGCCTTGAATGCAAGATGGCTACAGCATCAGCCAGCAAATCGAAATCGATTTTCGACGGGGAATAATGGCAGTCTGTCAGGCTGGTGAGAGCCGCTCCAGCGCAAATCCCGATTGCGGTCGGGCGTCGGGGCCACGTAGGTAGAGCGGTGCGGGCTTCGGCTGATGGGCGGGCTTCGTCGCAGCGACACGCGCCACGATGGCGATCGGAAAGTGGTCTGGACCCGATCCGGTTTCCTCTCCGGCAAAGAGAGGTGCTGCGGAGCCCACGATCGCACCGTCAAAACCGGCAAGCGTTTCCCTTGCATCGTCGAGAGACACCAGTGCGGCCTCCGTCAGAGGCGCGCCATCGGCTGCGAAGATCTGGAGATAGCATTCGCCACGCTTGGCATCGAGACCGACCGCGACAGGCCGCCCTGGATGCTGCTGCAGGTAATCGGCAGCAAGCGTCTCGAGCGTCGTGATGCCCAACGCCTCGACACCAAGCGAGAGTGCAAAGCCGCGTGCGGCCGCGACACCCACTCGAATGCCGGTGAAAGAACCGGGGCCGATGGTGACAGCCAGACGCTCCACAGCGTTGAGCGCCAGACCAGCTTTGGAAAGCGCACCATCGATAATGCCCATCAGCAATTCGGCATGGCCCTTGCCGATGTTGTCCGTTACTTCGCCCAGGACAACATCGTTTTCGCTATCGTAAACACAGGCCGAGCAATCCACTCCGGATGTATCGATGGACAAAATGATCATCTGAAAAGCAGGACCTTATGCATGTACTCAGAGCGAACGATCAGCGAGACCAACGACGCTTGTCGAGATGCCGCATATGAATTGAGGCGCGGTCACGCGCCTCGCCTAACCATCGATATATGGGTTCAGCCGTCTATCAGACAGCCTCAACCTCTTGCACTTCCGGCACGAAATGGCGGAGCAGATTCTGCACGCCGTGCTTCAGCGTCGCCGTGGAGGACGGGCAGCCGGAGCATGCACCCTTCATGTTGAGGAACACGGTGCCATCACGAAAACCACGGAAGGTAATATCTCCACCATCCTGCGCCACGGCTGGACGGACGCGGGTTTCGAGAAGTTCCTTGATGGTGGCCACGATGGTTTCATCGCCTTCCTCGAAGAACTCTTCCTCCTCGTCGGAAATCTCGGCATGGATAGCCGTGCCCATCAGCGCGCGACCAGACATAAAGTGTTCCATGATCGAGCCGAGGATTGCGGGCTTCAGGTGCTGCCATTCGGCACCATCCTTCGTCACGGTGATGAAATCGAAGCCGTAATAGACGCCGGTCACGCCGGGGATTTCAAACAGCGTAGCCGCAAGCGGAGAGGATTGCGCCTGTTCGGCGCTCAGGAACTCCGCAGTGCCGCTTTCCAGAACCACCTTGCCGGGTAAGAACTTCAGCGTCGACGGGTTTGGCGTGGATTCCGTTTGAATGAACATTTCGATCTCCTTCGAGGCAAGGCCTCGGATCGGGGCATCATAGCCCCGTAATTTAGAATGTTTCCAAAATATGCCGGACGAAGAGCGACTTCAAGCCCTGACATGACAATCCCGTTCAAGAAATCTCCGAGGCTGTTCTACACCCGTTTTAATCAAAGCCGAACTGGATTCTTGCGAGGACAGCGAGAGGACTGGCGGCGATAGTCAGAGGGTCATCAGCAGAGAGCGTCGATTTCCTCATCGGTCAGCGTATCCGGAAGGACCGTGACGGGAATGGGAAAGGCTGCGCCACGCCCCGCGATTGAAGAGACGAGCGGGCCTGGTCCATCCTTGGTGGAGCCGGCAGCCAGAACCAGAATGGCGATATCGCGGTCTTCTTCGATCAGTCCGTGGATCTGATCGGCTGCATTGCCTTCGCGGATCACCGCCTCAGGCTCTATGCCGACCGTCTCGCGCACACGTTGCGCCACCTTTGCCAGAGACGCTTCGGCTTCTTCACGGGCTTCGGCGCGCATGATCTGTTCGACGCCCAGCCACTGCTGGAAGTCCCCCTCGGGAATGACGTAAAGGAGCACGAGAGCGCCGTTGGAGTTCTTGGCGCGACGACCGGCATAATGCACGGCTCTTTCGCATTCCGGGGTGCCATCGATGACAACCAAAAATTTTCGCCGATGCCCTTCCAGGCGCGACAGCCGTTTTGAAACCATTCAGCACTCCCTATTTCCGCCGTGGTATGACGCTTCACCCGCCGGTTCGGGCGGAGCTTATCGCATCAAGACGCAAAGCGGAATCGATTTTCCAAGAGGGTCGATGCAGGGAGGCGAAACCTCAGCATCAAGAGAAAGCTTCTCGCCGCGTGACGAGAAGCATCCAAAGATCAGCGCAGGAAGCCAATGATGTCGCGGACTTCGTCCATCGTTTTCTGAGCGATGGCGCCAGCGCGCTCGCCGCCATCTTTCAGGATCGCATCGATATGGCTGACATCGTCGAGGAGGCGGCGCATCTCGCTGTTGATCGGCGCAAGCACGTTGACCGCGAGATCAACGAGGGCCGGCTTGAAAGCCGAGAACTGCTGGCCGCCGAATTCGGCAAGCACGTCCGCCTTGGTCTTGTCGGAGAGCGCTGCGTAAATTCCGACGAGGTTCTCTGCCTCGGCGCGGCCCTTCAGGCCTTCGACTTCGCTTGGCAGCGCGTCGGGATCGGTCTTTGCCTTTTTGATCTTCTTGGAGATCGCATCGACATCGTCCATCAGGTTGATGCGCGACAGGTCGGACGGATCGGACTTCGACATCTTCTTTGTGCCGTCCTTCAGGGACATGACGCGGGGTGCCGGACCACCGATCAGTGGCTCCACCATCGGAAAATAGGCATGGACAGGTTCGTCGCCGACGGTGGTGTCGAGGCCGAGACCTGCCTTGCGGATATGATCACCGAAATCGATGTTGAATTTCTGGGCGATGTCGCGGGCAAGTTCCAGATGCTGCTTCTGGTCGTCGCCGACCGGTACGTGGGTGGCGCGGTAGACAAGAATATCCGCCGCCATCAGGCTTGGATAGGCCAGCAGTCCCAGCGAGACCTGCTCGGCATTCTTGCCGGACTTGTCCTTGAACTGGGTCATGCGCTCCATCCAGCCGATGCGCGCCACGCAGTTGAATACCCAGGCAAGCTCGGCGTGCTGCGGTACAGCCGACTGGTTGAAGACGATGTGCTTGACCGGATCAATGCCTGCCGCGATGAAGGCGGCAGCAATTGAGCGTGTCTGCGCCTTCAGGTCGGAATGGACGAGCTGCGCTGTAATCGCATGCATATCGACGACGCAGTAGATGCAGTCATTGTCTTCCTGCAGGGCGACGAATTTGCGGATAGCACCGAGATAATTGCCGAGGTGGAGATTACCGGTCGGCTGGACCCCGGAGAAAACCAGCGGCTTGAATGCGTTCATGATCGTCCTCGAAAAGGCTTGTGGAGGGCCTTGCCCCGCGCTGTTATGTGGCCCGCGCTTATGCACCCGGAACCCGTTGCAATCAAGCGGTTTCAGCGGCTGGCTGCAGCAGATCCCATTTGTTGCCGTAGAGGTCTTCGAAAACGGCAACCGTGCCGTAAATCTCGTGGCGGGGCTGTTCCAGAAAGCAAATACCGTTGTCTTTCATCCGGCGAAAATCGGCGTTGAAATCATCCGTATAAAGGAAGAAGCCAACGCGCCCGCCCGTTTGATTACCAATAGTGACGGTCTGCTCTTTGCCATCGGCCTGGGCCAGCAGCAGACCGGTTGCAGCTTGGCCTTTAGGTCTGACGACAAGCCAGCGTTTGCCGTCCGGCAGCGACTGATCGGACAGGCACTCGAAACCGAGGCTGCCGCAATAAAACGCCTTTGCGCGATCGTAATCGTCAACAACAAGCGAGACGAGCGCAATGTGTCGTAGAGACGTAAAGCCGGACGTCATGTATCTGCCTCGGCCTTTACATCCGACTTGACCTTGCCCTTGCGCTTCAGACCGCGTTTCACCATGCCGAGATTTGCACCGCCGGAGGCAAAGGCCACGCCGAAATAGATGATCATGGCACCGAAGACGAGCGCGAGCAGCGTCCCTGCCCTAACCGCAAGATTGGAAGCGGACGACAGCTCATAGGAGAAGTAAGATAGCGCATAGTGAATAGCGAGCGCCATAAGCCCTGCCGCCAGAATGAGCCGTGGAATGCGCAGAAGAAGCGGCATGTCGAGCGTCCAGTGGCCGCGCCACATCAGCATGCCGAAGAGCAGTGCGGCATTGACCCAGCCGGCAGTAATTTCCGCCGTAGCAATTCCCGGACCGCCGTAGATGGGGAAGAGCGTCAAGGCCAGCGAGACATTCACCACTACGGAAATGGCAGCGAAAATCATAGGAGTTCGCGTATCTTCGCGGGCGAAGAAGCCGGGAATGAAGGCCTTGATCAGCACGAAGGCCGGCAGACCAAGACCATAGATGCCAAGGATTTGCGAAACCGTGATTGTGGCCGAGGGCTGGAAGTTGCCGCGCTCATACAAAAAGCGGACGATTGGCTCTGCCATCACGAGCAACGCGGCTGCCGCAGGCAGGGTCAGGAACAGAACGAATTCGACCGAGCGGTTCTGCAGATTGGCCGCTTCCGCCGCTTGGCCGCCGCGTAGCGCGCGCGCCAATTCAGGCAACAGGACGGTTGCCACTGCAATCCCCACGACGCCGAGCGGCAACTGATAGATGCGATCGGCATAGGCAAGCGACGAGATCACGCCATTGCCGCCGGAGGCGATGTTGGTGTTGATCAAAAGATTGATCTGAGTGATCCCGCCGGTGATTGCCGCAGGGAGCGCCAGAATCAGCAGACGCTTGACGTTGCTCGTCAGTTTTGGACGGCGAAAGCCGATGCGAATTCCGGCATGACGTACAGCCACCCAGACGATGGCAAGCTGAACGAAACCTGCGGCCATCACACCCCAGGACAGTGCGTAGCCGACCTGCAACGGATCGTAATTTTTCCACCACGCGAGCGCCAGCACCCCGATCAGGATGACGTTGAGAAAGACGGGCGCAATGGCGGCGGCGAAATAGCGATGCAGCGAATTGAGCATTCCGCCCATCATTGCCGCCAGTGACATGCAGGCGAGATAGGGGAACATGATGGTGGCGAGACGCACCGTATTCTCAAACTTCGTGGGATCTTCCACGAAGCCCGGCGCGATCACGGTGCGCACCAGAAATGGCATGGAGAGCTCCATGATGATGGTGAGCGCCATCAAAACCGTGAACAGAACCCCAAAGACCTCTTCGGAGAAACGGCGCGCTCCCTCCATGCCATGGGCTTCGATTTCCTTGGCAAAAAGCGGCACGAAGGCGGAGTTGAAGGCCCCTTCGGCAAAGAGGCGACGAAATGTATTGGGAAAACGGAAGGCTGCATTGAAAGCATCCGCCACCGGTCCCGTTCCCACAGCCGCCGCCATTAGCATTTCACGGATGAAGCCGAACAGGCGGCTCCCGAGCGTCGCGCTACCGACGGTGGCGAATTTGCCGATCAGACTCATTTTATGTTCAAACCTTTGCGGTTCGGGCTGCAGGAAGTGCTGCCACATCGGGATGCGCGATGATGCCGGATGGCATGCGGTCGCGTAACTCGTCTTCCTGCTCGGCCATGACGGCTTTCAGCCGCAGCGCGATGTTGGATTGGCGGTTTTCGGTCATCACCTTCTGGCCGAAGAGATCAGTGACGTAAAAGGTATCAATGACTTTTTCGCCGAAGGTGGTAATGCGTGCCGAGGTGATGTCGAGCGACAGATCCGCCAGCACCGCCGTCATATCTGCAAGCAGGCCCGGGCGGTCAAGGCATTCCACCTCGATGACGGTGAACTTGTTGGAAAGCCCGTTGGAGATGGTGACGGATGGCGGGATGTTGAAAGTCTTGCTCTTCTTGCGGCTCTTGGTGCGCGTCGCAATGATTTCCGGAAGCCGCTTCTTGCCAGCCAGAACCTCTTCGATCAGCTTGCCGATATTATTGGCGCGGCGAGTTTCATCCTCGTCGATAGGGAACTCGCGGTTGATCAGGATGGTGTCGAGTGCGCGGCCATCCGATGTGGTAAAGATCTGCGCATCGGCGATATTGGCGCCGGCGGCCGAACATGCACCGGTGATGATTGACAGCAGCCGCGGATGGTCGGGCGCCAGGACGGTGATCTCGGTGATGGCGTGAAAGGAATGGGTGCGGGCCATCGTGGCCAACGCTTTTTCCTGCTTGTCCGCCTCGCGCAGGAAGCGGGTGTGGCGGATCTGGTCTTCGAGCGCGACCGAGAGCAGATAAGCATCGTAATGCAGGTTGATGTATTTGCGCCGTGCTTTCTGACCCCAGTCGTCCAGTGCATCGTAAAGGCGCTGACGGGCGACCTTCGCACGCTCCTTGCGTGAGCTTTCCGAAAAGCCGCCGGAGAGAAGAAGCTCGGTTTCGTAGTACAGCGTACGCAGCAACTGCCCCTTCCAGCCATTCCAGACATCCGGCCCGACGGCGCGAATATCGCAAACGGTCAGAATCAAGAGCATCTTCAACCGCTCCATCGACTGCACCTTGTCGGCAAAATCGGTGATCGTCTTGCGGTCGTGCAGATCGCGGGTCTGCGCCACCATCGACATCAGGAGGTGCTGCTCGATCAGCCACATGACCGTTTCGGTCTGCTTGGTGGAGAGGCGGAAGCGCTGGCAGAGCTTACGCGCAACGCGCGCGCCGGCAATCGAGTGATCCTCCTGCCTGCCTTTCGCCACGTCGTGGAGAAGGACAGCCACATAGAGAGCGTCGCGATCCTCGATGCCTGGCATCAACTGATTGACGAGCGGGTGGGTATCGATCGCCTGACCCTTCTCGATCTCGGAGAGAACGGCCACCGAGCGGATCAGATGCTCATCGACCGTATAGTGGTGATACATGTTGAACTGCATCATCGCGACGATCTTGCCAAACTCGGGAATGAACTTGCCAAGAACGCCAGCCTCGTTCATCCGCCGCAGCGTCAGCGCGGGATCGCGCTTCGAGGTGAGGATCGCAAGAAACAGCCTATTGGCTTCCTCATTCTCGCGAAGCTCGTGATTGATGAGACCGAGCGAGCGGGTGACGACACGAAGGGCATCCGGGTGTAGCTCGAGATTGTTGATATCGGCCACATGGAAGAGCCGGATCAGGCTGACCGGATCGTTGCGGAAGACATCGGCATTGGCAAGCGCAATGCGGCCGCGATCTTCGACGAACTCGGTGGAGCCAGGAATCTTGCGAAGCCGATGGGCAAAACGGCTGAGGACTCCGGAGAGGCCTGGAACGTCCTTCGCCTGACGATCCTCAAGCGCGGCGCAGAGAATGCGTGTCAGGTCGCCGACATCCTTGGCCACGAGGAAGTAATGCTTCATGAAGCGTTCGACCGCCGATAGGCCGGGTCGTGGCTGATAGTGCAAGGCAGCTGCGATTTCGCGCTGGATGTCGAAGGACAGACGCTCCTCTGCCTTGCCAGTGATGAAATGCATCTGGCAGCGCACCGCCCAGAGAAAATCATCGGCCTTTTCGAACAGCTTCAGTTCGCTTCTGGACAGAACGCCGAGCTTTACGAGTTCCGCCGTATCGCGCACATGGTAGTAATACTTGGCGATCCAGAACAGTGTGTGCAGGTCGCGAAGACCGCCTTTACCTTCCTTCACATTTGGTTCGACCAGATAGCGCGTGTCGCCTGCCTTGCGGTGGCGCTGGTCGCGCTCGGCAAGCTTGGCGGCGATGAATTCTGGGCCGCTACTGGTAACGACCTCGGTTTCGAAGCGTCGCTCCAGCTCGTCGCCGAGAGACTTCTTTCCGCAGATCGGACGCATTTCGAGGATGGCGGTACGGATCGTCATATCCGCCTTGGACAGTTTGATGCACTCGTCCACAGTACGGGTGGCGTGACCGACCTTGAACCCCACATCCCAGAGAATGTAGAGAATGAACTCGATCGCCTTGTGCATATCCGGCGTGTTCTTCAGCGGCAGCAAGAACAGGAGGTCGATGTCCGAGCCCGGCGCCAGCGTTCCGCGTCCATAACCACCGACAGCGGTAATTGCGATGTGGGGCGCATCCTTTGGATAAACATATTGGCAGGCCAGATCGTACAGCACCTCGATCAAACGATCCTGGAGCCAGGAAATGCGCCGCGCGCAGTCGATGCCGCCGCCTTCAGAATCCAACAGATCACGCGCTCTCTGCCGCCCATCATTGCTCGCCTTTTTGAAGATCGGCAGAAGATCGGAACGCACATCGGAAACGCGCTTTCCATCGCCTTGAAAGACGAGGTCGCATTCGTGCTTGAGTGGTGCGACATCCAGTATCGCGGAGAAATCCAAATCCTTAGAGGCCATTGAGGCGGTATCCATTCCATGCGTCTTGCGCTGCTGGCACAGCGCTATAGCGATTTTTAGGCCGAATGGACAGGCACTCTACGCGTCAAGCATTGCCAAGTTGTTTCTTGAGCGCATAGAGCGCGTCCAGTGCCTCGCGTGGTGTCATCTCATCGGGGTTGAGCGCTTTCAACGCCTCATCCACCTGGGAGTTGCCACCTGCCCGCGCCGCTTCGCGCCTGACCGCCACCTGAAAAAGCGGCAGATCGTCGATCAACTGGCTCGCCGGGTTCTTGCGATCGGCATCTTCAAGCTGATTTAGAACTTCTCGCGCGCGCTCCACCACAGCGGAAGGGAGACCTGCAAGCTTCGCCACCTGAATGCCATAGGAGCGATCTGCGGCCCCTGGTCCGACCTCATGCAGAAAGATAACATCGCTTTCCCATTCGCGCACTTTCATCGTCACGTTGGAAAGACGTCCGAGCTTTTCGGAGAGTACCGTCAACTCATGGAAGTGGGTGGCGAAAAGACCGCGGCAGCGGTTGACCTCATGCAGATGCTCAACCGTTGCCCAAGCAATCGAGAGACCATCGAAGGTCGCGGTGCCGCGTCCGATCTCATCGAGAATGACAAGCGAACGTTCGGTTGCCTGATTAAGGATCGCCGCCGTCTCGACCATTTCCACCATGAAGGTGGAGCGGCCACGGGCAAGATCGTCGGAAGCGCCGACGCGCGAGAACAAGCGGTCGACAATGCCGATATGGGCGGCTTCCGCCGGCACGAAGGAGCCGATCTGGGCGAGGATGGCGATCAGCGCATTCTGGCGCAGGAAGGTGGACTTACCACCCATGTTCGGGCCGGTCAGCATCCAGATCGCGCCATTGCGATTGCCGTCGGTGGCAGAGAGATCGCAGTTGTTCGCGATGAAAGGACCGCTCGACTGTCGGCGCAGCGCCTGCTCCACAACCGGATGACGCCCACCGCGGATCGCAAACGTCATGGAGCTATCGACCACCGGGCGGCAATAGGCCTGCTCGGAGGCTAGATGCGCGAGGCTTGTCGCGACATCGATGGCCGCAAGCGCCAGTGCGCCCGCCTTGATGACTTCGGCCTCAGCCACGACCGCCTGCACCATCCGATCGAAAGCCTGCAATTCCATGGTCAGTGCCTGGGCGGCGGCATTGGCGATACGGCTTTCCAGATCGGCAAGCTCAGTCGTCGTGAAGCGCATGGCGCCCGCCATTGTCTGGCGATGAATGAAGCGGGCCTTGGCCTCGTCGCTGCCCATCATCACGTCCGCATTGCCAGCCGTGACCTCTATGAAGTAGCCGAGCACATTATTATGCTTGATCTTCAGCGACTTGATGCCGGTCTCTTCTGCATATTGCAGTTGCAGCCCGGCAATCACCCGGCGCGACTGGTCGCGCAATGCACGCACCTCGTCAAGCTCGGCATTCGACCCTTCACGGACGAAGCCACCATCGCGCTTCAGAAGTGGCAGATCGTCCGCCAACATCTCCGACAGCATGGCTTCGAGCGCAGAAGGCAATGCTTTCAGATCGGCGAGCGCCTCGGCCAACTCATTCGGCAACAGCCCCTGGTCGAGCAATTGCCCGACGATGGCCGCAGCGGCCAGTCCTTGGCGGATGGCGCCAAGATCACGCGGTCCACCACGCTCGAGCGCCAGGCGTGACAGCGCACGCGGCATGTCCGCCACCTGTTTCAGCGCGTCGCGCAAGCCATCGCTCAAGGACACATCGTCGATCAGATACGCGACCGCATCGAGACGAGCGTTGATCCTGTCGGGATCGGTCAGCGGCGACATCAACCTTTCGGCCAGTAACCGCGCTCCACCGCCGGTGACCGTGCGGTTGATGGCCTGAAGCAGCGATCCGTCCCGCTCTCCGGCAAGCGTCCTGGTCAGCTCCAAGTTTGCGCGGGTGGCAGGATCGATGAACAGCGTCGAGGCAGAGCTTTCCCGTTCCGGCGCACCGAGCGGCGGACGTTCGGCAATCTGGGTCTTCTCCACATAGGCCACGGCGGCGGCGGCGGCGGCCAGTTCCACGCGAGAGAACGCGCCGAAGCCATCCAGCGTCGAAACGTTGAAGTAGCGGGCGATGCGCCCCTCTGCGGTCGCGCTATCGAAGAGGACGGCAGGCTGCGGGACGGCCACGCGACCCAGCATGTCGAAGGTCGGGCGCAGTTCCTCATCGTGAAACAGGCTGTCCGCCACGATCAGCTCACGCGGATCGATGCGCCATATATCGGCAAGCAGACGTGTCAGCGTGGTTTCCGCCAGCCGGAAAACGCCGGTGGAAATATCAATCCAGGCAAGCGCGAATTGCGCTTCCGAACTGCCGCGGATGCGGGCAAGCGCCATAAGATAGTTGGATTCAGTCGGCGAGAGCAGCTTTTCCTCGGTCAGGGTACCGGGGGTCACGAGTCGCACGACATCGCGTTTGACGACGGATTTCGACCCGCGCTTCTTGGCTTCTGCAGGATCTTCCACCTGCTCGCAGACGGCAACGCGATAACCGCGCATGATGAGCTTTTGAAGATAGTCGTCCGCCGCATGAACCGGCACGCCGCACATGGCGATATCCTGGCCCATATGCTGGCCACGCTTGGTTAGCGTGATCCCGAGCGCCCTCGACGCTTCCACCGCATCTTCGAAGAACAGTTCGTAGAAATCGCCCATGCGATAGAAAAGCAGCGAACCGGGGTTATTCGCCTTGATCTCGATATACTGCTCCATCATCGGCGTTGCCGATGCGCGGCTTTCTTCGGAAATGAGCGAGGCGGTGGAATGGACGTCCGTCAATGGCTTGATCGTATCTGCTTGAGGCTCAAGAAAACAAAGCCGGAGACTACCGGTGCGATCCCTCAAGGACAACACGCACAACGACGAACCCACAGGAAGCTTGACAGTCTGCGCAAGAACCACCGTCAATCGACGGCAAGGTTCGGACGGCATCAGCCGTTAAAGCGCTCGGCATCCCCGCCATAGTAGGTGATGTAGCGACCGGCTATCGACGACACCGGCAGAATGACCAGGACGTCGGTGGTATTGAAAGCCTGATCGACCACAGCTCCTGTGCCGAACATGGCACCAAGGCGCATATAGCCCTTGATCAGCGGCGGCATGGCATTCAGCGCCCGGCGCGGATTGATGGCTTCGAGCGGCATCATGTCCATCTCGCGATAGAGTTCCGGCAACGCTTCAGCGCGCCAGTCGTCCTTGGCACCGCAGGTGTGATGCAGGAAGGAGAGCGCCAGCGCATGGGCTTCCGGCTGGATGCCGGGGAAGGATGCACAGCCGATCATCGCATCCATGCGATGACGAACGGCATAGGCCCAGTTGCCCTGCCACAGGAGCTCGACAGTTCTCTTCGTGCGGTATTCCGGCAGGACGCAGGAGCGGCCGAGCTCCATAAAGCGCTTGCCCGGATGGCGCGCAATCAGGCCTTCGATATTGAACTCGCTCGCCGAATAAAAACCCTTGTTTGCCTGCGCCGTCTCTTGCCTCAGCAGGCGATATGTCCCGACGATCTGATCTTCGGGATCCCCTTCGATAGCGTTGTCGAGAACAAGAAGATGGTCGCAAACGGCATCGAAGGCATCGATATCGCGTCCTCGGCGCATCGCCTCTGCCGGAAGCCTCGCACCCATTTCATCGACGAAGACGCGGAAGCGGACCTGCTGGGCCGCGTCAATCTCGCGTTCGTTTCTGGCAAGGCGCGTTTCGAGGGAGCCGATACGGCCAAAAACATCGGTCTCTCGCATTTCGGCAGCCGGCAAAACAGCGCCGCCCAAGCTCTTGCCAATGATGCTGCGTTCCAGAACTTCCGAGACCATGGAGAATCGCCCCGCCACCGTTTGATCTTGGCGTCATAAATCACTTCTTGACGACAAAACAGTGACAGTTAGCCGCGTAAGTGACGTAGCGTAAGTTAAATTTTGCCGCGCACTGTCTCAGGAGGTGCGTTAAGTCTTCTTTCTCGCTGACTTTGCATGGAGCAATTCGTCGAGAATGACGCAGCCCGCACCGATGGTGATGAAGGAATCGGCTAGGTTGAAGACGGCAAACGACCATGTGTCGGTGTGGAAGAGAATGTAGTCCACCACATGCCCGTAGAGAAAACGGTCGAAGATGTTTCCAGCAGCACCCGCGATGATCAGCGCAAAGCCGAGATGGGCGAAGGTGCGCTCACCATCGGTCTTGCGCCAGAGCCAAATGACGAAGGCGACAATCAGGAGCCGCATGGTGACGATGGCCCAGCCCTCCATGCCAGACAACATGGAAAAGGCCACGCCGAGATTATAGGTGCGGTAAAGCGCCAGAAACGGAATGACCGGCACCATCTCCTGCAAAGGGAGATATTTTTCCACCAGAAGCTTGATCACCTGATCAGCAATCACCGCCAGAAGAATAAAAGCGATGGCGGGAGCGGGTCTGGAGAAGAGAGCGGGCTTAGCCATTACTTTACCGTCGCAAGTTCGAGAAGATGACGGCGCGCTTCAAACAGCATGACTGCGCTTGCGATCGCCAGATTGAGAGAGTCGGCGCGGCCCTGTTGCGGGATGCGGGCAAGCTGGTCGGCCTGAGAGGAAAGCTCCGGCGGAAGGCCCGACTGCTCGTTGCCCATGAGGAGCACGACCGGCTTCCGCTTGTAATCGATCGTGCGGTAGTCCACCGAGCCGGCAAGATGGGTTGCGACGACACTGACACCAGCACCCTTTCGCCAGCTCAGGAACTCGTCGACCGAAGCGCGCGCCACTGGCATGGCGAAGACTGAACCCATGGTGGCACGCACGGTTTCGAGGGAGAAGGGATCGGTACACTCGCCGACAAGGATCACGCCCGAGGCACCGGCTGCATCCGCCGTGCGGATGATCGTGCCGAGATTGCCGGGGTCGCGCACCCGGTCGAGCGCGACATAAGTTTCGCCCGCAGCCGGTCTGATGTCTCGAAGAGGCTTCCATTTCTGGTCGAATATGCCGACGACCATCTGCGGATTATCGCGACGGGTGATGGACGAGATGACTTTCTCGCTGACTTCAAGCACGAGACCGCCCGACGCCACCGTCTTGACCGCGGTCTGCTCGACCAGCGGCTTGCCCTTGGCGGCCTTGGCATAGACCAGCGTGCGGATCGTCCAGCCAAGCTCCAGCGCATCGATGACGAGCTTCAGCCCTTCCGCCATGAAGGTACCGCTTTCTTCGCGGCCTTTTTTCTGGGTAAGGTTCTTGATGTCCTTGATGATGGGGTTGGCAAGGCTGGTGACTTCCTTGACCTGCCCCACCCTGCGTGGGCCGTTTTCATGGCGGTCGTTCATTTCGGCACCCAACGGCTGAAGAGAGAGGTTGAAAGCACGCGGCCCGGCGTCTTCCCATCGAGACCCGCTTCGCGGATCACCAGTTCGCCTGAGGCCACTTCGCCGCCTGCACCGCGCATGGTTTCGCGCATCAACTCATGCATGGAATAGAAGCTGGCGCGAATGGAATAGGCGGTCAGCACGAAGCCGAGCGCCTTGGGCGACAGGATCTCGCGGCAGACATCCAGCATTAGCGGCAGGTGATCGTAGAGATCCCAGATCTCGCCATGGGTTCCGCGGCCAAACTTCGGTGGATCGGTAAGGACGATGTCGTAGCTGTTGCCACGACGCTCCTCGCGCAAGATAAATTTCATGGCGTCTTCGCAGATCCAGCGGATCGGCGCGTTTTCAAGCCCAGCAAGCCTCTGGTTTTCGCGCGCCCAGCCAATCGCCTTCTTCGACGCGTCCACATGGGTGACTTCCGCTCCCGCGGAAGCCGCGACAAGCGAGGCGACACCGGTGTACCCGAACAGGTTCAGAACCTTGAGCGGGCGGTCGGCCTTCTCGATGGTCTGCTTCAGCCATTCCCAATGAACGATCTGTTCCGGGAAAACACCAACATGGCGAAACGCGGTGAAGCGGCCAAGAAAATCAACGCCGAGCAGAGAGAGCGGCCATGTCTCGCCAAGCGCCTGTTTGGGAAAACGCCAACGGCCACTGCCTTCTTCATCCGTATCGCCGGTAAAGATCGCATCGGCATTGTCCCACACGCGCTCCGCCAAGCTTGGGCGCCAGAGCGCCTGCGCTTCGGGGCGAACGACTCGGTACTCGCCATATTGTTCGAGCTTCAGGCCGTTGCCGCTGTCGATCAGGTGAAAGTCACCGGCGCCGAGCGATTCGAGGATGACCGGCACCTGTTCTGTCGGAAGTGTCCCGGAACGCTCCTTCAACGGGCGTGGAGGGGTTGCTTCGACGGCTGGAGCGGAGGCTTGCACCTTTTCCTTTTGGGCGGTGGCAGCGGGGCGAACGTAATCTGGAGCGCGTGCGCGCGCAGCGTCCTTCTGGCGAGGCGGCTTGCTGCCGAGCTTGCCTGAGCGATTGTCCTGTCCGGCGCGCGGTTTTGCGCCCTGGCGGTTGTCTTTCTTCTTCAACGACGGTCTTTCCACGTCTCGACGCGAGAGGTACGGAGAATGGCCATACCACTCGCGCTTTCCTGTCTGCATCCCGGGCCAACGGCGGCCCGGATGCGGTTGGAAAGCGCATATCACTAGAATGGGGGATTATCAAAGGGCGTGGCAAAATGATGCGCCTTGGCGACGGATCAAAGAACCAAGAGCCGCCGCCTATTTTGCGGCAAGCTGTCTCGAAACGGGTGATGCCGTTTGCGTGTTAGCCGCTGCCTTGGTGGCCTCATCGTGCCAGCGAATGGCTTCTCGCGCCTCGAGACGAGCGCGCTTGCGGTGCTTGCCCTGCGAAATCCAGGTCGCTGCAGAGCCGAGCAGAATGCCGAACAAAACCGACAGAAAAATGAAAACGAAGAAGGGTGCGGTAAACGAGAGAACGCTGTCACTGGGTTGGAACGGATTGAGCGCCAGTGTCACACTCTCGCGGTTTGCCACGCACAGGATGATCAGAATGATGGCCAGTGGCAAAAGGATCAACAGGTTGACGATCTTCTTCGACATTCAAGGTACTCCGTCTTTGGGGGCCTTCATGCAATCTGGACGAACGTCACGCCGGACTTAAGGATTGTCGAGCGTCGATTACGCTCAATCCTCGTCTTCGACGTCGCCCATGCCCGGGTTGAGCCTTTCGCGAAGCTCTTTGCCGGTCTTGAAGAAGGGAACCCATTTTTCCTCGACAAAAACGGACTCACCCGTGCGCGGGTTCCGTCCAGAACGAGAGGGCCGGTTCTTGACGGAGAAAGCGCCAAATCCGCGGAGTTCGACCCGGTTACCGGCTGCGAGCGCATCGGTGATTTCATCGAGAACCGCGTTGACGATATTTTCGACATCGCGGTGATACAGGTGCGGGTTACGCGCAGCAACAATCTGCACCAGTTCAGACTTAATCACGATTGCCCCCTGAAAGGATTGGTCTTTTAACGGCCATCAACCTGCCAAACCGAAACAAGACCGTCAAGAAACAACTTGTCGGTGCTGAGTTGGCTCGGCGCTGCAATCGGCAAAAACGCGTCGAGGCCCAGCATTTTTGCAAGGCCTGCGATGCTGAAGATGGAAAAGGGCGAGCGCTTCGAGGGGGCAGTCCATTCAACGATCGGCAGATCCTTGGGCAGGCCGCGGCTTTCGAAATAGGATTTGATCTCCTTTTCGCCGCCCAGCGTATCGATAAGTTTGACCGCAATAGCCTGACGGCCGGTGAAAATCGATCCGTCAGCAAGCTTCAACACCTCTTCGCGAGGAAGCTTTCTGCGATCGGCCACCAGATCCACAAACCAGTTGTAGCTGTCCATGATCATATTGCGGATCATGACTTTCGATTCTTCGGGCGGTTCGTGGAAAGGAGACGGCTCCGCCTTCATCGGGGAGGATTTGATTTCCTGTAGCGATACGCCGAGCTTATCGAGCAGCGGCCCGACTTGCGGGTATTGGAAGATGACGCCGATGGAACCGGTGATGGATGTGTCGCCCGCAATGATGGTATCTCCAGCGGTGGCGATCATATATCCGGCAGACGCCGCAAGCGTGCGGACATCGGATACGACAGGCTTTTTCTCAGACACCGCGCGGATCGCCTTGAAAATGCGCTCGCCGCCGTAAGTCGTGCCCCCGGGCGAAGAAATGGAGACGATCAGGCCTTGAGCGCTGGTGCTGTCGGCGATTTTCTGAAGCCGCTCCAAGAGCTCGGTGTCGTCCTGGATCAAGCCACTGATCTCGATCTTGGCGATGTGGGGCCGAGCACTCGATTCAGGCGCTGCGAGTGTGAATCGGTAAAGGGCAAAGAGAGCCGCAACAGCCAACAGAACAGCAGCCACCCGCCAGAATGTGAGCTTGCGGCGCAGTTGCCTGCGGTCTGCGATTGCCATCTGGTCCATCAAATCACCTTCGCTTCAGGGCAACAACAGCATCGGCACGAAAATCGGAACGGTTTTCGCAAAGCACGATGCGTAAATTAAAAAAGGCAGAGCGGCCTTTTTGCGTCCATGGACGCCAGGCGCTCCAAGCTCCAATCTCGCCTCCGGCATATGAACCTTGTAACGGCCTCTTGCAAGCGCAAGACCTTAACGATGGTTGAAATTTATAAAAAACACCCGGCTCTTGCGCTCTTTCTGAGAAAAACCATATTGGCAGAGCAAGGCCATCGTGCCAAACACATTAGATAAACATGTAGAGGGCCAGCATACCACCTTGGAGTGTATGAGGAGGTCCCCGGATTTGACGAATGCTCGAAAGACTTAACCAGGCGGCACCCGGCATGGCGGCGGCTGACAAGATGTCAGACGCGTATGCTATGGCTAAGCGGCACTCTGCGCGCGTGAGACGGCTGAAGGTCGCGCTTCCGATTGCGGCAACCGCTATTTCGCTTGCCTTTATTGGAGTATCGCTCGCCCGCACATGGATTCCGGATGAGGTCTCGCTACAGAGCGCCTCGATCGAGGACGGCAAGATCGTGATGGAGAAACCGGCTCTCGCGGGGCGAAACAACAAGGGTTTCGATTATTCGATGAATGCCGATCGGGCCTTGCAGGATATCTCCAGTCCCAACCTCATGACGCTGGAGAAAGTGTTGGCAGCCGTACCTATGAACGATATCGTGGCGCAGGTGGTGGCGCAGGAAGGCATCCTGGACAGGACGACAAATCGGTTGAAAATGACCGCGCCCTTTGACATCAATCTGAGCAATGGCCTAAAAGCCAGATTTCAGTCTGCAAACGTCGACCTTAAAGCGGGAACGATGGAGAGCGACCAGCGGGTCGACATCACCACGAAGGAGGGCTCGATTGTTGCGGAAAGCCTACGCATAGCCGATAATGGCAAAACGATTGTATTTTCGGGGCAGGTACGAGCTCGTATTGCTGCATCCACCATTCAGAACGCAGGCAAGTGAGAGCCCGACCAGATGATGCAGATTTCCCGCAAGTCCCACTTCAAGACGACCGCCGGCATCCCGGCACTCTTTCTCCTGTCGTGCCTGGCTGCCCCAGCATTGGCGCAGAACACGACCAGCAAGATGGACGGCATGAAGCTTTCCAGCGACCAGCCGATTGCGATTGAAAGCGATCAGCTCGAGGTTCGCGACCAGGAGCACAAGGCCTACTTCACGGGCAACGTGAAAGTGGTTCAGGGAACCACGACGCTGCAGGCCGGCAAGATGACGGTTCTCTACAAGAACAAGGGTGACGGGCAGACGACATCGGTCACCGGCGGCAACGCTGATATCGACAAAATTTTTGTCGACAACTCAGTTTACCTCACATCCGGTACGCAAAAGGCGACCGCCGATCATGGCGAATTCGACATGGCGTCGCAGACCTTCACTCTTTCCGGCAAACAAGTCGTCCTGTCACAGGACACCAACGTGTTTACCGGCTGCAAGCTGACCGTGCTGATGAATACTGGCGAAGCGAAGCTTGAAAGCTGTGGCGGCCCGGTCCGCATCATGCTCGATCCCAAGTCGCAGAAAAAGCAGTAAGTCTGATCATCGTGAAAATGCCTTCGATTTCAAAGCTGCTTGGCAGAGATTCCGCACGTCCGTCCGCAGATGCGGCGAGCGCAGCCGAGAAGGCTCGCTATGAAGGCACGCTGATCGCGCATGGCCTGACAAAGACGTATAATACGCGCCGTGTCGTCAATGGCGTGTCGCTCGTCGTGCGCCGTGGGGAAGCTGTCGGGCTTCTCGGGCCGAACGGTGCCGGCAAGACAACCTGTTTTTACATGATCACCGGCCTCGTGCCGGTGGATGACGGCAAGATCGCGATCAACGGCAACGATGTGACCGGTATGCCGATGTATCGCCGTGCGCGTCTTGGCGTCGGCTACCTTCCACAGGAAGCATCGATCTTTCGCGGCCTGACTGTCGAGGACAATATTCTTGCCGTTCTGGAAGTCCACGAAAAGGACGCCAAGAAGAGAAACCGCAAGCTCGATGAGCTGCTTGAAGAGTTCCATATTTCGCAGCTGCGTAAATCCCCAGCGGTTGCACTTTCGGGCGGCGAACGTCGTCGCCTTGAAATCGCGCGCGCTCTGGCAACCGATCCCACCTTCATGCTGCTGGACGAACCCTTTGCGGGCGTCGATCCGATTTCCGTCAGCGATATCCAGAATCTGGTGCGCCACTTGACGGCGCGCGGGATCGGCGTTTTGATTACCGACCATAATGTCCGTGAAACACTCGGCCTTATCGATCGTGCCTATATCATCCATGCGGGTGAAGTGTTGACCCATGGTCGCGCCGACGAGATCGTCAATAACGCCGATGTTCGCCGCCTCTACCTCGGAAACAACTTCAGCCTCTAGCCTTGCTCAGATCCAGGCACGGCCTCGATTTCTGACGGTAAGATGATGAGTTGACGTCTTTTTGCGGCAAAGATTCTTACGCCCTTCCCTAGTCTTGATCTTGACCAAACCCAAATAAAAAGCAATTTTTGGGCCAAGTTCTTTTCGTTTTACCGAAAAATCAAAAAATCTGGTAAAATGGGGTTCGTTTGGGAGTCGAGTGTCGGTCATGGCCTTGTCAGCCAGCTTGTTATTGCGTCAAAATCAGTCACTTGTGATGACTCCGCAACTGATGCAGTCGATCCAGCTGCTTCAGATGACGCATATGGAACTGGTCAACTTCATCGCACAGGAAGTCGAAAAAAATCCTCTGCTTGAAATTGCGGCAAATGATAGTGAGTTTGGCGAAACATTCAGCAATGACAATAGGGACGGGACGCCCGTTGCGGATGCGATAGAGCCGCCGCACGCGTCGGAAGCGACCGAATGGTATGCCGATGATGCGCCCATTCTCAACGAAGCGCTGGACACCAATTTTGGCAATGTCTTTCCAGATGACGAAAGCGGACGCAGAGCAGATGCGCCGGAGCTTCTTGGACAGTGGAAGTCTATGCCCGGCGCGGAGGTCGCGGACGACTACGACCTTGATGATTTTGTCGCACGTAAGCCGAGCCTGCACGACCACATTGCCCAGCAGGTGCCGTTTTCGATTACCGGCACGACTGACCGCATGACAGCAGACGCCCTTCTCGATCATCTGGACGAGAGCGGTTATGTCGCGGTCGACGCCATCAGCGATATTACGGATCGCCTTGGCAGATCGGCAAAAGATGTCGAGCGGGTCCTACGCATTCTCCAGACCTTCGATCCGCCAGGCGTCTTCGCCCGCACGTTAAGCGAATGTCTGTCCATCCAGCTTCAACAGAAAGACCGTCTGGACCCTGCCATGCGTGCATTCGTCGGCAATCTGGAACTTCTGGCAAAGCGGGATTTCGTTACGCTGAAGAAGCTGTGTAACGTGGATGAGGATGATCTTCTCGACATGCTGAGCGAGATCCGCAGTCTCAATCCGCGGCCGGGCGCAGGTTTCGAAACAGGCGCGTGCGAAACCATCATTCCAGACATCATCGTTCATCCATCGAACGATGGTGGCTGGCTGATCGACCTCAATCCAGAGACGCTGCCGCGTGTCTTGGTCAATCACAGCTATTTCACCGAGGTTTCCAAGTTGAAGCCCCAGGCAGGAGAAGACGACGAATTTCTCTCGACGTGCATGCAGACGGCCAACTGGTTGACACGCAGTCTCGACCAGCGGGCGAGGACCATCATGAAGGTGGCTAGCGAAATTGTGCGCCAGCAGGATGCGTTTCTCCAGCATGGCGTCGATCATCTTCGTCCACTCAATCTGAAGCAGGTTGCCGACGCCATCAAAATGCATGAATCGACGGTGAGCCGCGTCACGTCGCGAAAATACATGCTGACGCCGAGAGGCGTCTTCGAGCTCAAATATTTCTTCAGCGTTTCGATCGGCTCCTCGGAAGGCGGCGACAATCATTCAGCAGAAGCGGTACGACATCGTATCCGTATGATGATTGCCCAGGAGGCCCCGGAGTCCGTTCTCTCCGATGACGATATTGTCGATCAGCTAAAGAAAAATGGCATTGATCTGGCGCGACGCACGGTCGCAAAATATCGTGAAGCGATGAACATCCCCTCCTCCGTTCAGCGACGTCGGGAGAAAAAAGCCCTTGCGCGACTGGCGTCGGCTTAACGCCTTTCTTTTATATTTTACAAACACTTAACATTGACGATTGACTTGCCATACCGACAAGGCTAGAAGCTCGCCGCAGACGAGGCTGGGGCCTCAATGCGGAATTTCGTTGAGGGGGCAGCGGCATTCGGCGGCAAAGACGCGAAAGAGATCGCGAAACGCTTGGATGAGCGCTCAGCTTGACGTAAGCTGGTACACGCAAATCACTGAAAAAGGAAAAATTCCATGAGTGTGCGTGTATCTGGTAAACATATGGATGTGGGCGAGTCTTTCCGTCAAAAGATCGAGGACAATATAAGCCAAGCCGTTACCAAATACTTCGATGGGGGGTATTCAGGCCAAGTGACGGTCGCGAAGTCGGGCCAGCTTTTTGCTTCAGACTGCAAGATCCACCTCGACACCGGTGTTGTTCTGCACGCGGCAGGACAGGCCAATGATCCGCAGGCCAGCTTCGATGCGGCGGCAGAGCGTATCGAAAAGCGCCTGCGTCGTTACAAGCGCCGGCTGAAGGATCACCATAACGGTTCATCCGCCAAAGGCATCGATGAGGAAGTCGCCTACAGGGTGATGGACGCGGTTCCGGATGAGGATGAGGAAATCGCGGAAGATTTCGCCCCGACGATCGTGGCCGAGACTTCCAAACAGATCAAAACCATGACGGTTGCGAGCGCAGTCATGGCTCTCGATATGACCGACGAGCCAGTTCTGCTGTTCCGCAGCCCGTCGAAAGAACTCAACATCGTCTACCGTCGCCACGATGGAAATATCGGCTGGATCGACGCGGCGATGATCAAGAGCTGAAGTCTAGAAGATCCGGGAGACGCTTCACGCGTCTCCCGGTTCGTCTCGATGGCATGAAGGAAAAAGAAATGGCATTGGCAGATTTGCTGCACCAGGATGCGATTATTCCCGCACTCAAGGTCAATTCCAAGAAGCAACTCCTTCAGGAACTGGCAGCAAAGGCATCCCGTATCACCGGGGTTTCCGAGCGGGATATATTCGACGTCATCCTGCAGCGCGAACGGCTTGGCTCCACCGGCGTCGGCCACGGCATTGCCATTCCACATGGAAAGCTCAGCAGCATCTCCTCCATCACCGGGGTATTCGCACGCCTTGAAACACCCGTCGACTTCGAGGCGCTGGACGACCAGCCGGTCGATCTGGTCTTTCTCCTGCTTGCCCCCGAAGGCGCTGGCGCCGACCACCTCAAGGCTCTGTCTCGCATCGCGCGCGTCTTGCGCGATACGGAACTGGTGGCGAAGCTTCGTGCGACAGACTCCGATACCGCGATTTACACCTTTCTTAACCAAGAGCAGGTGAACGCCGCCTGAACGCCGAAATAGGCTTCACGAAAACTGTCGTTCTGGCATTCATACCATAGAGCAAAGGCCCGGACATCGATAGGATGTCAGGGCCTTTGACTTATTCACTCCGATGAAGCGAAGATAATTCTCAGGCGTCTTTCTCATTGAAGACGCTGGTACCGGGTTCGGCACCGGCAGGGGCTTCAGCCTTCGGGCCACCCTTCGCAACGCCGACCATGGCCGGGCGAAGAACGCGGTCGCCAATGGTGAAGCCCGCCTGCACCACCTGAACGACGGTGTTGTTCGGTACGGTGGTGTTGGGGATTTCGAACATGGCCTGATGAAAATTCGGATCGAATTTTTCGCCTTCGGCCTCGATCTTCTTCACGCCGTGACGCTCGAGTGCCGACAGCATGGAGCGTTCGGTCATATCGACGCCTTCGATCAAGCCTTTGATATTGGCTTCGGCGCTCGCCTTCAGCTCTTCCGGGATCGTGTCCAGCGCGCGGCGAAGGTTGTCGGATACGGCCAGCATATCGCGCGCGAATCCAGCGACGGAATAGGCCTTTGCGTCCTTGACCTCACGTTCTGTGCGACGGCGAAGATTGTCCATCTCAGCCGCCAAACGCAGAAACTTGTCGCGTAGATCGGCATTTTCCGCCTTCAGCACATCGATTGGATCGGGTTCTGCCTGCTCAGGCACCGCATTTTCCGCCGTGGTCGCTTCCACTGCATCGTCGGCAGCGCCCGCGTCAGGTCCGGTCTTGTTGGTGTCATCAGTCATGACGTTCTCCAGATTATATGTGTCTTATGGCTTGCAAATTGGATTGAGCCCGATATCGAGCTTTGCCATGCAAAAATCAAGGCTTATGGGGAAAAGGAGCAATTTTTCAATCAACGTCGCGCTTAGCGCCGCTTGGTCGAGAGCCGCGCCATGATCTGGGCGGTGTAATCCACCATGGGAACGATCCGCGAATAGTTGAGCCGGGTCGGACCAATAACGCCGACAGCACCCACCACCCGGTTCTCGTCGTCCTTGTAGGGCGCGACAATCAACGACGAGCCCGAAAGCGAAAACAGCTTGTTCTCCGAGCCGATGAAGATTCTGACGCCGGAACCCGTTTCCGCCAGATTGAGAATCTCGATCAGGTTTTCCTTGCGCTCCAGATCGTCAAAGAGAAGCCGAACGCGATCTATATCCTCTTCGCCAGCCAGTCCTTCGAGAAGATTGGAGCGGCCCCGCACGATGAGACGGCCAAGTTTTCCTTCCTCATTGTCGCCTGACCAGACGGCAAGCCCTCTCTCGACCAGATCCTGCGCTAGCGTACTCAGTGCGCTTTGAAGCTCATTCTTTTGTCGCGCTATCTGGGAGCGCAGTTCCGGCAGCGTCTGGCCACCGAGATGCGCATTGATGAAATTGGCAGCCTCCGTCAATTGCGACGAGGTGATGCCGGCAGGCAGTTCGATGATCCGGTTTTCCACCTGGTTATGGTCACCGACCAGAATCGCGAGCCCTTTCGTGGGCTCGAGCCGGATGAATTCCACATGTTTCAGAACGGCGTCGTTCTTGGCCGTCAGCACCAGCCCAGCTCCGCGCGACATGCCGGACAGCATGCTGCTCGCTTCGTATAGAAGGCCTTCCAGGGACTGCTCGCGACCCGAAATCGGGCCGATATGACGGTCGATATTGGCGCGCTCTGCCTCGGGCAATTCACCCACCTGCATGAAAGCGTCGACGAAGAAGCGCAATCCTGTCTGTGTGGGCAGCCGACCGGCACTCACATGCGGCGAGTAGATGAGGCCGAGCTCCTCCAGATCGCTCATGACATTGCGCACGGAGGCAGGCGACAGCGACATGGGAAGCAGGCGCGAGAGACTGCGCGAACCGAGCGGTTCGCCTGTTTCGAGATAACCTTCCACGATGCGCCTGAAGATTTCTCGCGAACGATCGTCCAGAAGCGCGCCGGGCTCTTTGCCAATGGGAGGAGTTATGCCCATGCCGCTCATTCTTCCCGAAGCTGTTTTTGACTGTCCTGAATATAGTCACTCGGTCTTCCAAGTGAAAACGGAAATTCGGCTCTTCGGCCACCTGTGCCGCTTTTCCTTTGCAAAACCTGCTCCCTGACCTTAGAAGGCGGGCATCACAGACGGAGACAGATCATATGCGGCCTTCAGGCAGAAAAACCGACCAGATGCGCAAGGTGTCCTTCGAGCGCAACTTTTCCAAGCATGCCGAAGGATCCTGTCTGGTCAAGTTCGGCGATACGCATGTGCTGGTGACGGCAAGCCTCGAAGACAAGACGCCACCGTGGCTGCGCAATAGCGGCAAGGGTTGGGTCACCGCAGAATATGGCATGCTGCCACGCTCCACTCATGAGCGCATGAAGCGTGAAGCATCGTCCGGCAAGCAGGGTGGCAGGACGCAGGAAATCCAGCGCCTCATCGGTCGGTCGCTACGCGCAGTCGTCGACTTGCAAGCGCTCGGCGAGCGACAGATCAGCATCGATTGCGATGTCATCCAAGCCGATGGCGGTACCCGCACCGCCTCCATCACCGGTGCCTGGATTGCTCTTCACGACTGCCTGAAGTGGATGGAAAGCCGCAACATGCTGAAGGTCGAGAAGGTCCTCAAAGACCATATCGCTGCCATCTCCTGCGGCATCTTCGCCAATCAGCCGGTGATCGATCTCGACTATCTGGAAGATTCCTCCGCCGAGACGGACGCGAATTTCGTCATCACCGGTTCCGGCGGCATCGTGGAAATTCAAGGGACCGCGGAAGGCAAGCCTTTCTCGGAAGAAGAGTTCCTGACGCTGCTTGGCCTTGCCAAGGCCGGCTGTGCCGATCTTGTAGAGATGCAGAAGCAGGCGATTGCCTGAACGGGACGCGAAACATGCGCAAGCTTGACACCAAAACCATCGTCGTTGCCAGCCACAACAAGGGCAAGATCGCCGAGATCGCCGATCTAATCGGCCCACTCGGGTTTTCGGCAAAATCGGCAGCCGAATTGAACTTCAAAGAACCCGCCGAAACCGGCACGACTTTCGAAGAAAACGCTGCCATCAAGGCGCTGGCGTCTGCCACTGCATCCGGCATGCCGGCGCTCTCCGACGACTCCGGTCTGGTGATCGATGCGCTGGACGGCGCGCCGGGCGTCTATACCGCAGACTGGGCTGAAACCGGCAACGGCACGCGTGACTTTGCCATGGCGATGCAGAAGGTGGAAGACGCGCTTCAGGAGCGTGGAGCGACAAAACCTGATCAACGCACCGGCCGCTTCGTCAGCGTGCTCTGCCTCGCCTGGCCGGACGGCCATACCGAATTTTTCCGCGGTGAGGTGGAGGGAACGATCGTCTGGCCGCCGCGCGGAATGAGCGGCTTCGGCTACGATCCGATCTTCCAGCCCAACGGCTATGCGACGAGCTTCGGCGAAATGTCGTCCGATGAGAAGCATGGCTGGCGCCAGGGCGATGCGACAGCGCTTTCGCACCGCGCACGCGCTTTCAAGATCTTTGTCGAAACCTGCCTGGAGGCATGAGCAGCACGATGACCGGGAGCGGCCTTTTTCCTGCGCCCGGCGCACATCCGTCCGGATATGCGGACCTTCTTCCGGATACGGGTGAACCCGGCTTCGCCATCTATGTTCACTGGCCCTTCTGCGCGGCCAAGTGTCCCTATTGCGATTTCAACAGCCATGTCCGCCACCAGCCGGTGGATCAGGAGCGGTTCGTTGCCGCCTTCCTTCGTGAAATGGAAACGATGCGGCAGTTGAGCGGCCCGAAGGTCGTCACCAGCATTTTCATGGGCGGCGGCACGCCGTCGCTGATGGATCCGCAGACGGTCGGCGCAATCCTCGACGGTATCGCCCGCCACTGGAGTGTGCCGGATGGCATCGAGATCACCATGGAGGCAAACCCCTCCAGCGTCGAGGCAGAGCGTTTCCGTGGTTATCGGGCAGCTGGCGTCAACCGTGTTTCCATGGGTGTGCAGGCGCTGAATGACCGCGACCTGAAATTCCTTGGACGCCTTCACGATGTCGCGGACGCGCTCAAAGCCATCCGGCTGGCGCGCGAGATCTTTCCGCGCATGTCTTTCGATCTTATCTACGCCCGGCCCAATCAGACGGTAGAAGAGTGGGAGAAGGAGCTTGAAGAGGCAATCTCCTATGCCGTCGACCACCTGTCGCTTTACCAGTTGACCATCGAGGAAGGGACCGCTTTTTACGGTCTGCATAAGGCAGGCAAGCTGATCGTGCCGGATGGCGAGCAATCGGCAGTGCTCTATGAAGCAACGCAGGACATTACTGCGCGCCATGGTCTTCCCGCCTACGAGGTCTCCAATCACGCCCGACCGGGTGCGGAAAGCCGCCACAACCTCACCTATTGGCGCTATGGCGATTATGCAGGCATTGGCCCCGGCGCCCATGGACGCTTGACAAAAGGCGGTGAGAAACTCGCGACCGCCACAGAGCGGCATCCTGAAACATGGCTGCAATCTGTGGAGCGCGATGGACACGGCATGGTGGATCAGGAATTGCTGGGGCTTGACGAACAGGCCGACGAGTTGCTGCTCATGGGATTGCGCCTGCGCGAAGGCGTCGATCTTGCCCGCTGGAGCGCATTTTCCGGTCGCGATCTGGATCCGGACCGCGAGGCCGTTTTACTGGAACACGGTTTCGTCGAACGTCTTGGAAACTCACGCCTTCGCTGCACACCGTCCGGCATGTTGATCCTGGATTCCGTTGTTGCCGATCTCGCTTGAGGCAGATGCCTCAAAGCGTTCATTACGGCAGGACTCCATGGAGCCGATCAGCTGATCCTGTAGGCAATATAAACAAGGGTTGCTGCAATGACCCAAAGCGCCAGACGCCCCCAACGGGTGTGACGTGCTTCCGCCTTGCCGATGGCTTCAGCCGTGCGATCATCGAAACGCAGGCCGTTTTCGCTCATATACATCAGTTCGGAATGCAGCTTTTCGGTCTTGGCGGCAATCTCAGGGGCCGCTTCCGCCAGCTTGATTGCTGCCTTCACGCCGTCCTTCAGATCGGTGACGATACGCTTTGGCCCGAGATTATCGCGGATCCAGCCGCTGACGACGGGGTCTGCGGCCTTCCACATGTTGAAGCGCGGATTGAGGATACGTGAGACGCCTTCGACGACGACCATGGTCTTTTGCAGCATGACCAGTTCGGGGCGCGTTTCCATGTCGAAGAGTTCGGTAACCTCGAAGAGCAGCGTCAGCAGCTTGCCCATGGAGATGGTTTCAGCAGGCTGACCATGGATCGGCTCGCCAATGGCGCGAATGGCCTGGGCGAAGCTTGCCATATCGTGGTGGGCTGGAACGTAGCCTGCCTCGAAATGCACTTCTGCCACGCGCATATAGTCGCGGGTGATGAAGCCATAGAGGATTTCCGCCAGGAAGCGACGTTCCTTTTTGCCCAGCCGTCCGGCAATGCCCATGTCGACAGCAACGATGATGCCCTTCGGATCGACGAAGAGGTTGCCGGGATGCATGTCAGCGTGGAAGAAGCCGTCGCGCAAGGTGTGGCGCAGGAAGGACTGGATCAGCGTATCAGCCAAAGCATTCAGATCGTGGCCGGCGGCTTTCAGAGCCTCGGTGTCCGACATCTTGATGCCGTCGATCCATTCCATGGTCACGACATCGCGCCCGGTGCGCTCCCAATCCACCTCCGGTACCCGGAAGCCCGGATCGCCCTGCGTGTTTTCGGCAAGCTCGGAGAGAGCCGCCGCCTCGAGGCGCAGGTCCATCTCGATCTTGGTGGTCTGTTCCAGCGTCTTTGTGACTTCGACGGGTCTTAGACGCCGGGCGGAGCGAACGAAACGCTGCTGCAGATCAGCCACCAGATACATGGCTTCCAGATCGTCCTGGAAGCGTTGGCGGACACCGGGGCGGATAACTTTGACCGCTACATTCTTGCGTCCTGCCGGCGTATCGATGACGGCCGGATGAACCTGCGCTATCGAGGCGGCGGCTATCGGACCACCAAATTCCACATAGAGCTCAGAGATTGGACGACCGAGAGAGCCTTCGATATTCGCCTTGGCCGCGGCGACCGGGAAGAAATCCATGCGATCCTGAAGACCCGCCAGATCCTCGGCAAAGTCCGCACCCACAACGTCTGGACGGGTCGCCAAAAACTGTCCCATCTTGACGTAGGATGGTCCAAGCCGACTGACGGCCTTGGAGAGACGGTCGCTGCGCCCGCTTCTGAGCGCCGTGTTGCGCGCAAGCGGTTTCAGCATGCCTTTGACGAATTTGGCGGATGCTGGAAGCCCTTCGGCAGGGAGCGCTAGGACCACACCCTCGCGAACCAGAACCCAGCCAACCTTGGCCAGGCGAAAATATGCACCGAGAGTGCTCATGCGGATGCCTTGCTATGTGCCGGAAATGCCATTGATCAGAGTTTCCAGCCAGAATGCAGCGCGGCGATTCCGCCTGTGTAATTGGTGTAGCTCACCCGAGAAAAACCTGCGGTGCGGATCATGGCGGCAAAATCATCCTGCCTTGGAAACTTGCGGATAGATTCGACCAGATACTGGTAAGGCTCTGCATCGCCCGTGATCATCTTGCCGAATTGCGGAATGGCGTTGAAGGACCAGGCATCGTAGACCTTGTCCAGGATCGGCATTTCCACTTCGGAAAACTCCAGCACCAGAAGACGCCCGCCGCGCTTTAGAACCCTATAGGCTTCCGATAGCGCCACATCGATGCGCGGAACGTTGCGGATGCCGAAAGCGATCGTATAGGCGTCGAAACTGTTCGCTTCGAAAGGCAGTTCCTCCGCATTGGCCTCCACGAAGGTCAGGTTTTCCGTCAGACCCTTCTTGGCAGCGCGCTCCTCGCCGACGCCGAGCATGGAACCGTTGATGTCGAGAACCGTGGCGTGCGCCAAACGATTGGAGGCTTCGACGATGCGGAAAGCGATGTCGCCTGTGCCGCCGGCCACATCGAGCACCTTATAGGACGGGTCCTTGCGGGGGGAGAGCGCGCCGATCATCGCATCTTTCCAAACCCGGTGCAGGCCCGCCGACATCACGTCGTTCATGATATCGTAGCGCTTGGCGACCTTGTGGAAGACATCGTTGACCATGCCCTGCTTCTGGCCCTCATTGACCTGACGGAAGCCATAGGAGGTTTCCATGCCGCCTTGGGCTGTCGTGCGGGCTTCGGTCATGATCAGTCTCCATTCTTCGATTGCGACTAGAGGGCCGTGCCTCCTTCGAGACGCACGGAGGATACTCTAACTCTTCAAACCAACACATAGCGAAAACGCCTCTGCAACGCTATCTGTTGCAACATAGATATGGCCTACGCCATGTATGTGTGCCGTCTATAGACCACAAGGTCACCGTGATAAACAGACGTTAAGAGAGTGCCATGCCCGAATTGCCAGAAGTGGAAACCGTTCGACGTGGTCTATCGCCCGTCATGGAAGGCGCCCGAATAGAAAGACTTCTCCTCACCCGCCCCGATTTGCGTTTCCCTTTTCCGGAAGGTTTTGCCGAACTGGTGGAAGGCCGCGAGATCCTGTCGCTCGGGCGTCGGGCGAAATACCTGCTGATCGAACTCGATAACGGGCTCACCATTGTCTCGCATCTTGGCATGTCCGGCTCCTTTCGCATCGAAAGCGAGGCCGATGCGCCCGAGACACCTGGCGAGACACCCGGAGATTTCCATCACCCGCGCTCCAAGGACGGCAAGCACGACCACGTTATCTTTCATCTGGCGCTTGGAGCACAGAAGACGCGCATCATCTATAACGACCCGCGTCGCTTCGGCTTCATGCATCTGGTGCGCCGCGCCGATATCGACCTTTATCCGGCCTTTGCCGGACTTGGCCCCGAGCCGACAGGAAATGCTCTGAGCGCCAGCTATCTCGCTGGCCGCTTCCGGGGAAAGTCTCAACCGCTGAAGGGCGCTCTTCTCGATCAGAAGGTCATTGCCGGTCTTGGCAATATCTATGTGTGCGAAGCCTTGTGGCGCTCCCATCTTTCGCCGCTTCGTGGCGCCGGAACGCTGGTAACGAAGACTGGAAAACCGAAGCCTGCGCTGGAAGTCCTGACTGAAAACATCCGTGCGGTGATTGCCGATGCAATTGCCGCTGGCGGATCGTCGTTGCGCGATCATATTCAGACCGATGGGTCATTGGGATATTTTCAGCATTCATTTTCCGTCTATGATCGGGAAGGCCATGCGTGCCGCCTCCCTGGTTGCGGCGGCACGGTGGAGCGGATCACCCAGAGCGGGCGCTCCACCTTCTATTGCGCAGCATGTCAGAGATAGAGCCAGGAAGTCAGGGAGAGGACAACAGCCATGGATTACGAAACCATTATTGTCGAGAAGCGCGACGCTGTCGGTATCGTTACGCTTAATCGTCCGAAGGCGTTGAACGCGCTCAACTCTACGCTCTTGAAAGAGCTGCGCCATATTCTCGCAGCCTTCTCGGTGGATGACTCCATCGGTGCAATCGTCATCACCGGGTCGGAGAAGGCATTTGCCGCGGGCGCTGACATCAAGGAAATGAGCACGCTCGATTTTGTCGATGCCTATCTCGGTGATTTCTTGGGTGGGTGGGACGATGTGGCAGACAACCGCAAACCTGTGATCGCCGCCGTCTCGGGATTTGCCCTTGGCGGAGGATGCGAGCTTGCCATGATGTGCGACTTCATCATCGCATCCGATACGGCAAAGTTCGGCCAGCCTGAGATCACGCTTGGCATCATTCCAGGCATGGGCGGATCGCAACGCCTGACGCGTGCAGTCGGCAAGGCAAAGGCGATGGATCTGGTGCTGACCGGGCGCAAGATGGATGCAGCCGAGGCCGAGCGTGCGGGCCTTGTTTCGCGCATCGTTCCCGCCGACAGGCTTTTGGATGAAGCGGTCGAAGCGGCCACGACAATATCATCGCTCTCGCGCGCATCTGTGCTGATGGCAAAGGAAAGCGTCAACCGCTCCTTCGAGGTTTCATTGTCAGAAGGACTGAGGTTCGAGCGGCGCCTCTTTCAGTCTCTTTTTGCCACACAAGACCAGAAAGAAGGCATGGACGCGTTCATAGAGAAGAGAAAGCCCCTGTTCCAGAACCGATAGCGCCGGTCCGCGCAGGTGGGCGACGGTTACGACTGACGAGTTCCCTGCGACTTCAGCTCACTGAGAAGGATTCGGAATCTCGGGTGTTTTTATGCAAAACGCGTTGACGGGCAGCGGCTTTAGGGTTATATGCCCGCCCACGGTTAGGGAACGCCATCCGGCTCGTCCCAGTTACTCCCGCACTTTTGGAACATGAGGTCTTCGAACGACCCTATCCTGTGGTTGCGGATTTTGGTTTGAATTCGAAGAGAGGCATACATGGCCAATACAACTTCGGCGAAAAAGGCGACTCGCAAGATCGCTCGCCGTACCGCAGTCAACAAGGCTCGCCGTTCGCGCGTCCGCGGTTTCATTCGCAAGGTCGAAGAGGCCCTGGCAACTGGCGACCTCGCAGTCGCGACGGAAGCCCTCAAGGCTGCACAGCCTGAGATCCAGCGCGCTGCCACGAAGGGCGTCATGCACTTCAACACTGCATCGCGCAAGGTTTCTCGTCTGGCTCAGCGCGTTAAGGCTCTTTCGGCCTAATCCGGCTAAGACAATATTGTGATTCAAAAGCCTGGCCCTTCGGCCGGGCTTTTTCCGATTCTAACCGTCCGTTAACGCTTTCACCATTAGCATGACATTTATGCTTCAAACACGTGACGTAAAAAACGTATGAATTTCAAATAGTTACAGAAGGTCTTTCAAGGCGCGCCGTCCTGCCGCAGCGGGAGACAGCCACAATTTCGAGTCAAGCATTTTTTTATTTTTTTGCCAAAACAGGCCTCAAAAATAGCGTGAAAATGAATCTCATTGATTCATAAGCGATTCTCCAAACAGGGTCGCCGCCGATGCAAAACGGCTCCAACGAGTCAATGGCAGATCAGCTCGGCCACAGAAAAAACGCCATTGATCTCGGTATGCGATCCTGCCTAAATGCATCTCGACAAGGGGCGCGGATATCTATCCACAAGCTATCTCGAAACAAAGTTCGAAGGCGTCAGCCCCTTGCGGACGGGTTCTTTTCGGACCCGTTTTTTCAAGTCACTGGATATGCTTGGCTGCAACCTCGGCAGGTTGCAGAAATGTATTCGTGCGGCTTGATGACAAGTGTCCGAGTTGTGATGTGTGAGTATGCGTTGACATGTAGCATGCCTCTTCATGAGGGAGAGGTCACTGGGATAGCCGGCTCGCGGTGGAAGCCTTGCGCTTCAGGATGGTTTTAGAGGGGCCATCTTAACGGGGACAATAAGAGGGGTATCCCTGGCGGGGCTTTGGAGCTCTGTCAGGCTATGATTGGCAATTTGAAAGGCGGCAGTAATGCAATTGAATTTGGCAATGGGTGCGGTGGCAAACGGGGACCGCACACAGAACGCTTGTGATGCAGTTGGCAATGATGCCGCGGGGAATACATCTGATATGAAAAACGATGCGCTGTTCGAGCGTTTTAGCGCGAGATTGAAGGCGCAGGTTGGTCCCGAAGTATATGCGAGCTGGTTTGCGAGGCTGAAGCTGCATTCGGTGTCCAAGAGCGTCGTTCGCTTCACCGTCCCTACGACATTTCTCAAATCCTGGATCAATAACCGCTATATCGACCTGATGACCAGTCTGGTGCAGGCAGAGGACCCGAACGTCCTGAAAGTCGAGATTCTCGTCCGTTCTGCCAGCCGTCCGGTTCGGGCCGCGCAGCCTGACGACAGAGCGCAGCCGATGCAGGACGTTGCGCCCACGGCACAGCGCGCCAAGCCGTTCATGCCGCCGCAGATATCAAGCACTCCTGCGCAGGCCAGCACCGCATCGGTGTCGTCTTCGCGCTCTTCGGGTTCCGGACCGCTTTTCGGCTCGCCGCTCGATAGCCGCTTCACCTTCGATACCTTCGTCGAAGGCTCATCGAACCGCGTTGCGCTGGCGGCCGCAAAGACCATCGCGGAAGCCGGTGCAGGTGCGGTGCGTTTCAATCCGCTTTTCATCCATGCCGGTGTTGGCCTTGGAAAAACGCATCTTCTGCAAGCCATCGCCAATGCCGCAGTCGACAGCCCACGCAATCCGCGTGTCGTCTATCTGACGGCAGAATACTTCATGTGGCGCTTTGCCACCGCTATTCGAGACAACGACGCGCTGACGCTGAAAGATACGCTGCGCAATATCGATCTTCTGATCATCGACGACATGCAGTTCTTGCAGGGCAAGATGATCCAGCATGAGTTCTGCCATCTGTTGAACATGCTGCTCGACAGCGCAAAGCAGGTCGTTGTTGCTGCAGATCGCGCGCCATGGGAGCTGGAATCGCTCGATCCGCGCGTCCGCTCACGTTTGCAGGGTGGCATGGCCATCGAGATTGAAGGCCCGGATTACGATATGCGCTACGAAATGCTGAAACAGCGTATCGAGACTGCCCGTCAGGAAGATCCGAGCTTCGAAATCGGCGAGGATATCGTGTCCCATGTTGCCCGCAGCGTCACTGCAAGCGGTCGTGAGCTGGAAGGCGCGTTCAACCAGCTGATCTTCCGTCGCTCCTTTGAGCCGAACTTGTCCGTCGAGCGTGTGGACGAGTTGCTCGCGCATCTCGTTGGGGCTGGCGAAGCCAAGCGCGTGCGCATCGAAGACATTCAGCGGATCGTCGCTCGCCATTATAACGTGTCGCGTCAGGAGCTGGTGTCGAACCGCCGCACCCGAGTCATCGTCAAGCCACGCCAGGTGGCCATGTATCTTGCAAAGATGCTCACCCCCCGCTCCTTCCCGGAAATCGGTCGCCGTTTCGGCGGACGCGATCACACGACGGTGCTGCACGCTGTCCGCAAGATCGAGGAGTTGATTTCGGGCGACAGCAAGCTTGGCCATGAGGTTGAGCTGTTGAAGCGACTGATCAACGAAAACAACGCCTGATGAAGATGGCGCGGCAGGAAATCCTGACCGCGCCCTTTTAAACTCCGTATCAGGCGCCAGTCTTTGGTCCGTCGGAGACAAGTCCTTCGATCATCCCGGCACTGCCATTGAAAAGCCCGCCTATCGTCTCCGATGGCGGGCTTTATGCATGTCGACTATCGAGACTTCAGCCTTCTATCACTTGGTGCCGTACATACGGTCGCCGGCGTCGCCGAGACCCGGGACGATATAGCCCTTTTCGTTCAGCTTGCGATCGATCGCCGCAGTATAGATCGGCACATCAGGGTGCGCCTCGCGGAAGTTCTTGATGCCTTCCGGTGCTGCAAGCAGGCAGAGGAAGCGCATGTTCTTCGCGCCGCGCTCTTTCAGCTTTTCGACGGCTGCAATCGAGGAATTGCCGGTGGCCAGCATAGGATCGACGACGATGATCAGGCGCGCGTCCAGGCTTTCCGGTGCCTTGAAGTAATATTCGACGGCTTCCAGCGTATCGTGATCGCGATAGACGCCGATGTGAGAGACACGCGCCGACGGCACGAGTTCGAGCATGCCTTCAAGCAGGCCGTTACCTGCGCGAAGGATAGAGGCAAATACCAGCTTCTTGCCTTCCAGCACTGGTGCCTCGATGGTTTCCATGGGCGTCTCGATGGTTTCCATCGTGAGGTCCAGGTCGCGCGTCACTTCATAGCACAGCAGCGTGGAAATCTCGCGCAACAGACGCCTGAAGCCTGCTGTGGAGGTTTCCTTCTTGCGCATGAAGGTAAGTTTGTGCTGCACAAGCGGGTGGTCGATGACTGTTACGCCGTCCATGGACGCTGGCCTTTCCTTTTTACTTTTATCTCTGTTCTCTTCGAACAAATGCTGGCTTTTCGCAAGACCGTCCTTCCGGTTTACACCGTGTCTACCGGTTTGCCATCAAGAGGCAGCACCTGTCGAAGCATCGAAACGCGCCAGGAGGCGGCTTCTGGTGGCCTCATCGACGAAGGCAGCTTCCAGCGCCGTGCGGGTAAGCGCATTGATCTCGCCATCGGAGAAGCCGAAGGCATGTCGAGCAATCTCATATTCCTGTGCCAGAGATGTCGCGAAGAATGGTGGGTCATCGGAACTGATGCAGGTTCGAACGCCAGCATCGCGCAGTCGCTTCAACGGGTGGCTTTCGAAATCGGGATAGACGCTGAGCGCAATGTTGGAGCCTGGGCAAACTTCCAACACCGTCCCGAGTTCTGCCAGGCGCTCTACAAGGACTGCATCCTCGATAGCGCGTACACCGTGGCCAATACGCTGGGGCTTCACGAGGTCCAGCGCATCGGCGACGCTGAACGCGCCGCAGACTTCGCCCGCATGAATGGTGAGACCGAGACCCGCGTCGCGGGCAATGTCAAAGGCGCGAGCATAGTCGGCAACGCGCCCCATACGCTCCTCACCCGCCATGTTGAAACCGGTAATCAGCGGATGCTCCACCCTGGCGGCGTATTGCGCAGCGGCAATCACGCTGTCAGGTCCGAAATGGCGTTCGCCGGTGACAATGATACGCGCTTCGATCCCGGTCTTGTCCTTCGCACGCCGCATGCCCTCGGCTATGCCGGATAAATAGGCATCCGCGCCGAGCCCGATGCGATCTCCGTGATCGGGAGAAATGATCAGTTCGCTGTAGATGGTATTCTCGCATGCGAGTTCGCTCAAGTAAGCCTCTGCCAGAGCTGCATAATCCTCTTCCGTCCTGAAGACCTGCGCCACGTCGTCGTAACAGCGGATGAACTCGGCAAAATCGTTCCAGACATAGGCGCCATCGCGCAGGAACGCGCTCGTATCAACATTATATTTGCGCGCCTGTTCTAACACGAGAGCGGGCGGCGCCGCTCCTTCCAAATGGCAGTGGATTTCAGCTTTCAACAGATGATGGGTCACATAAAACTCCTGCCGTGCCTTCCGGACGGTATGCTGAGGTGTGCGGCAATGCTCTCGCCAATATCGGCATAGCTTGAGCGAATTCCGATGTTTCTCTCGCGAATGCCTGGGCCGAAGGCCATGATCGGTACGCGTTCGCGTGTATGGTCGGTGCCTCGCCAGGTGGGATCGCAGCCATGATCGGCAGTCAGGATGGCGAGGTCGCCCGGCTGCATCTTGCGGTGAATTTCTGGAAGTCGCGCATCGAACATCTCCAATGCCGCGGCATAGCCCGCAACATCGCGGCGATGACCATAATGCATGTCGAAATCGACGAAATTGGTGAAAACGAGATCGCCGTTCAGAGCTTCCTCCATGGCCTCAAGCGTCGCGTCCATCAAGGCCTCGTTGCCATTTGCCTTGATGACACGCGACACGCCCTGATGGGCATAGATATCGCCGATCTTGCCGATCGCCAGCACCTTGCGGTCCCTATCGACCAGACGATCCAAAAGTGTCGGTTCAGGCGGCAGCACGGAAAAATCCCGCCGATTGCCGGTACGCGTAAAGGTCGCCGATGTCTCCCCGATAAAGGGGCGAGCGATAACGCGCCCGATATTCAAGGGGTCGAGAATTTTTCGAACCACTTCGCAATGGGCGATCAAACGATCAAGGCCAAAATGGCTCTCATGCGCGGCAATTTGGAAGACCGAGTCCGACGAGGTGTAGCAGATGGGCTTTCCAGTGCGGATATGCTCCTCACCAAGGCGGGCAATGATGTCGGTGCCGGAGGCATGACAATTCCCCAGGATACCGGGCACTTCGCCCTTCTCACAAATCTCATCGACCAGTTCGGACGAAAAGGCTTCCCCCTCGGTCGGGAAGTAGCCCCACTCGAAACGGACTGGTGTTCCGGCAATCTCCCAATGCCCCGAGGGAGTATCCTTACCCTTGGAAACTTCGTTAGCGCAGCCGTGCAAGCCGTAAATCCTTTCTGGCGGCGGCATTCCGGCCAGACTTGTGCCGCTCGCAAGCCTCGCAATCTCAAGCAAGCCAAGCGCTGACATGTTCGGGAGCTTGAGCGGGCCCGATCTCAACCCCGCTCTATCAGCCGCACCTGCGGCGCAGAATTCGGCGATATGGCCGAGCGTATTCGAGCCAAGATCTCCATAATGCTCGGCATCGGGCGCACCGCCCACGCCAAAAGAATCGAGAACAAGCAGAAATGCGCGGGCCATGCTTCACCATGAAAGTCGCGACAGGATTATCGCTTTGCAGCGCCGATATATAGAACACCACAAAGGAAAAGGTGAAACGCTTTATTGGGAAGGACCGTCCGCGTCATTCCCCTCATTACGCTTCGGCGCATTCAGATTGCGCGTCACGTACCAGCCCGCAGCAACGGTCATTGCGGCCAGAACGTACCACGTGATCGCATAGGAGAGATGGTTGTTTGGAAAGGTCAGCATGGTCTTGCCGCCGATCGGCAGGCCGCCCGGATTCGGTGTCGCATCGGCATCTACGTAGAAAGGCGCAACATCTCCAAGCGACTTGTCCTTGGCGATCTCGGCAATATTGCGTGAGTACCAGCGATTGTTCTGAGGATCATTGGTGCGCAGGAAGAGCCCACCGGTTTCCGGCGCCCGCATGAGACCAATGACGTCTACGCGGGCTGGTAATTCGCCTGCAAGACGCGTAGCCGGGTCTCGCTTGTCGGTTGGTACAAAGCCGCGATTGACGATCACGACGGAGCCGTCATCGCGTTGCAAAGGGGTCAAGACCCAAAAGCCCGGTCCAAGATCGGACACCGTATAGACCTGCACCTCATCCTGATGGCGGAAGATGCCCGTCAGCCGAACGCGACGATACTCATATGTCGAAGGATCGGTCAGTGTTGCCCATTGCGATTGCGGCGGCGCGTCTACGGGCTCTGCATGGGCCCGCTCTTCTACCTGCTGAATGAGATCGAGCTTCCAAGACAGTCGCTTCACCTGCCAGGTGCCGAGCGCCAATAACATGCCTGTAAGAATGACAGTCATCAGAACGACGACAACGACGGCGGGGCGAATGCGCATTTTGCCTTCCGTTTGGATCGGGGTCTGCATGGTGTGTTCCTCAAGAGCGTCATGCTCAAACACATAACCCCATGAATCCGCTCTCCGATTCATGGGGTTATGTGTCTGCTCGGAGGGATGATCCGCGCCGTATTCAGGCGCGGATCTTCATTATTAAAACCGGTGCGTCACGGCAGATTCTTCATCTGCTCCATCGTCATGGTCGGCATCATGTTCTTGTTCATGTTGTACATGACCCAGAGGGAGCCGACGAGCGCGATCATGACGACGACCAGCGTGAAGAGCAGCGACATGAAGGTCCAGCCGCCCTGCGACTTGGTGTTCATGTGCAGGAAGTAGATCATATGGACGAAGACCTGAACCACGCCAAAGGCCATGATGATGATCACAGTAGCGGTGCGGCTTTCCAGAACGTCTCCCATCACCAGCCAGAAAGGAATGGCAGTGAGGATAACCGACAGTATGAAGCCGATCATGTAGCTCTTGAAGGAGCCATGATCCTCGCCGCTCTCATGGTGATGATCGCCCCCATGATGGGCATGACCATGCGCGTGGCCGTGCGAATGCGTGTTCGAACTCATCACAGAACTCCAACCAGATAGACGAAGGAAAAGACGCCGATCCAGATGACGTCGAGGAAGTGCCAGAACATCGAAAGGCATGTCAGGCGACGCATGTTTTCCGCGTGCAAGCCGAACTTCTTGACCTGCACCATCAACGTGACCAGCCAGATCACGCCGAAGGTGACGTGCAGGCCGTGGGTGCCGACCAGCGCAAAGAAGGCGGACAGAAAGGCGGAGCGATGCGGGCCGGCACCCTCTTCGATCAGGTGATGGAACTCATAGAGTTCAAGACCGAGGAAGCAGAGACCGAAGACACCGGTAATGGCGAGCCAGAGCAGCGCCGAATTGACCTTCTTCTTCTGCGCTTCCAGCATGGCAAAGCCATAGGTGATGGAGGAGAAGAGCAGGAAGCCGGTGTTGATCGCAACCAACTTGAGATCGAAGAGATCCGCGCCCGAAGGACCAGCCGCATAGCTGCGGCCGACAACGGCATAAGTTGCGAAGAGCGTTGCAAAGATCAGGCAGTCGCTCATCAGATAGAGCCAGAAACCGAGCGAGGTGCCGTTTTCCGGATGATGGTCTTCCTTCAGGTAGAAGACCGGCTTTTCCGCGCTGTCGGCGGTCTGTGCGGGTGCTTGAGACATGAGTTACGCCTGAGTTGCCAGCAGCTTGGTGCGCGCTGCTTCGACTTCCGCCACATCCGTTTCCGGAATGTAGTAGTCGCGATTGTAGTTGAAGGTGTGGGCAATCGAGACCGCGATGATCGCGAGCAAGCTTGCAGCGGCAAGCCACCAGATATGCCATACCAGACCGAAGCCAAGAGCGACGCTGATGGCGCTGATGATGACGCCCGTGCCCGTGTTCTTCGGCATGTGGATCGGGATGAAACCCTCCACAGGACGCTCAGCGCCACGCTTCTTCATGTCTGCCCAGGCATCGACATCATGCACGACCGGCGTGAAGGCGAAGTTATAGGCAGGTGGCGGAGAAGACGTCGACCATTCCAGCGTGCGACCATCGAAGGCGTCGCCCGTGACGTCGCGCAGCTGCTCGCGCTTCAGGTATCCGAAGACGATCGACAGCAGGAAGGAAGCGATGCCGACGGCAATGATGGCTGCGCCGATTGCAGCGATCACGAACCAGATTTGCAAGGACGTATCCTCGAACTGGCTGAGACGACGGGTCACACCCATCAGGCCGAGAACGTAGAGCGGCATGAAGGCAACATAGAAGCCAACGAACCAGCACCAGAAGGACATCTTGCCCCAGAACGGATCAAGGCGGAAGCCGAAAGCCTTCGGAAACCAGTAAACGATACCGGCCAGAACACCGAAGACCACGCCGCCGATGATCGTGTTGTGGAAGTGAGCGATCAGGAACAGAGAGTTGTGCAGTACGAAGTCAGCCGGAGGAACGGCGAGCAGAACGCCGGTCATACCGCCGATGACGAAGGTGATCATAAAGCCGACCGCCCATAGCATCGGGACGTCGAACTTGATCCGGCCCTTATACATCGTGAAGAGCCAATTGAAGATTTTCGCGCCCGTCGGGATCGAGATGATCATCGTCGTGATGCCAAAGAAGGCGTTGACGCTGGCACCAGAACCCATGGTGAAGAAGTGGTGCAGCCACACGACATAGGCCAGGATGGTGATAACGGCGGTCGCGTAAACCATCGAGGTGTAGCCGAAGAGTCGCTTCTGGGAGAAGGTCGCAACGATTTCCGAGAAGATACCGAAGGCTGGAAGAACCAGGATGTAGACTTCAGGGTGACCCCAGATCCAGATGAGGTTGACGTACATCATCGGATTGCCACCAAGGTCATTGGTGAAGAAGTTCATGCCAAGATAACGGTCTAGCGTCAGCAGGGCGAGCGTGCCGGTCAGGATCGGGAAGGATGCCACGATCAGGATGTTGGAACACAGCGACGTCCAGACGAAGATCGGCAGGCGCATCATGGTCATGCCAGGGGCGCGCATCTTGATGATGGTGACGATCAGGTTGATACCCGACAAGGTCGTTCCCACACCAGCGATCTGCAGGCCCCAGATATAGTAGTCGACGCCAACGCTCGGACTTCCCTCGATGCCAGACAATGGCGGATAGGCCAGCCAGCCGGTCTGAGCGTATTCACCGATAAAGAGCGAGATCATGGTGATCACCGCGCCTGCGGTCGTCATCCAGAAGGAGAAGTTGTTGAGGAAAGGGAAGGACACGTCGCGCGCGCCGATCTGTAGAGGCACGACGTAGTTCATCAAACCGGTGATCATCGGCATGGCCATGAAAAAGATCATGATGACGCCGTGCGCGGTGAAGATCTGGTCGTAGTGGTGCGGCGGAAGGTAGCCTTCCGCTCCACCAGAGGCGATCGCCTGCTGGACACGCATCATGATCGCGTCGGCGAAGCCGCGCAAAAGCATGACGAGGGCCAGAATGATGTACATGATGCCGATCTTCTTATGGTCGATCGATGTAAACCATTCCTTCCAAAGATAACCCCAAAGGCGGAAATAGGTGACGAGACCGAGGACGGCTGCGCCGCCGATCGCCACCGCAATGAAGGTGACAATGAGAATGGGCTCGTGGAGCGGGATGGATTCCCACGTCAGTTTCCCGAACAGGAACGACGTTTGATCGGTGGTGGCGACCATTTTAGCCTCTTGCTTCAATCTTAAGGGCGGCGCGATAGCGCGCCGCAGACAATCATTTCAATGTCAGCCAGCGTCGGCTGGAGCAGCGGCTGCTTGCGCCTTGACCTGCGGCAGCGCAGCCGGCTCGAAGGTCTGGCCTTCGATCGTGGCAGGCAGGGAGCCAGGACCGGTGGCCACACCGTAAGGCGAAAGCGGAGTGCAGACGACGGAGTTCAACGCCTTGGCGATATCGATGCCCTCCTTGCCGCCGCCGCCATTGGCGTCGACATGCATCATGTCGCGCATGCACAGCTTGTTCGGCTCGACGCAGCGATTGAGAATGGCGTCGTAAAGCTCGGGATCGACATTGGCGAAGTATTCGACCGGATTGCGTTCGCTCGGCTTGGCAAAGTCCAGATATTCCATCCGGCCGAAAGGCTTGCCGCCATCCTTGACCTTGGCCACCCATTGATCGA
Source organism: uncultured Agrobacterium sp. (assembly GCA_913777615.1). Taxonomy (GTDB): domain Bacteria; phylum Pseudomonadota; class Alphaproteobacteria; order Rhizobiales; family Rhizobiaceae; genus Agrobacterium. The sequence goes on from CAJYTK010000022.1 coordinate 192,227, forward strand.
AGCCCTGCTGGCTAAGGCCATGGAACTTGAAGCGCATATGCGAGAATCCGGGACCGGAGAAATTCGCCGAAAAGCCGTCATAGACGCCTTCGCGATTGATCACGGCGTGAAGCTTGGTCTGCATGCCGCCCATGGCGTAAATCTGACCGGCAAGCGCTGGCACGAAGAAGGAGTTCATTGCTGTCGTGCCGGTGATCTTGAAGTTGATCGGAACGTCGACAGGGGCTGCGAATTCATTGACGCTGCCGATGCCAAGTTCGGGATAGAAGAACAGCCACTTCCAATCCATGGCGACGACTTCGACCGTCAGCGGCTTGACCTCTTGTGTTACTTCACGGGTTTCATCGATGCGATCGAGCGGACGATATGGGTCTAGACGGTGGGTAGCGATCCAGGTGACGGTGCCAAGCATCAGAATGATGGCGACAGGTGCCGACCAGATGACCATTTCCAGACGTGTGGAGTGGTGCCACTCGGGGTCGTAATCGGTGGCCTTGGCGGCTTCGCGATACTTCCAGGCGAAGAAGATTGTCAGAGCGATGACCGGAACGATGATCAACAGCATGAGAACCGTGGCAGTGATGATCAGATCTGCCTGCTGGCGGGCGACATCGCCCGAGGGGTTCATGACGACGAGGTCACAGCCGCTGAGCAGCAGCAACGACGAAAGGCCCGCAAGGGCCGCGGTAAGTTTCTTGATCGTGCGCACGTTCTTCAACTCGATTATTCGGTATGGACTGGAATTAGTTGCCAAATGTCATTTAATAAATGTGTAATTTTGTCGCGGTGCAGCGGCGTTTTGCGCTGCAACAATGACACCCGGATGCGAAGATCGCCATTGATCTTACAAATACCCTAAACGGCATCGGATCTGCAAGGAATTTCAGGCAATTCCGTTTGACGCTTGAAGTGCAGTGTGTGACAATCCGCCGCATGTAACGCAACGGATGAGGAGCCGCCTGCGTTATGGCATGGTTCGGAATATCTAGGAGGGATTATCATGAGCTATACTGACACCGCTTCGACTTTTCCGGGCTCTGGTGCCCCTTCGGGTCAGGCTCCTGTCGCGGTTGACCCTGACCGTATCACAATGGCTGTCATTCTGGCGAGAATGACGGAGTTTTTCGACTTTTTCGTTTATGCAATCGCCTCCGTTCTGGTCTTCCCTTACGTCTTCTTTTCATTTGCGGACCCACTGACGGCAACCCTTTATTCCTTCGCGGTTTTCTCGCTCGCCTTCGTAGCGCGACCCATCGGCTCGCTCATCTTCCTGCAGATCGACCGAAAGTTCGGGCGCGCCGTCAAGCTGACCGCTGCGCTCTTTACCCTCTGCGGCTCAACCATGGCGATCAGCTTCCTGCCCTCCTATAGTGATGTCGGCGTCATCGCGCCGATCCTGCTGGCGGTGTTCCGTATTGGTCAGGGTCTCGGTCTCGGCGGCGCATGGGATGGCCTTGTGTCGCTTCTCGCCATGAACGCGCCGGAAAGGCAGCGTGGCTGGTATGCGATGATGCCTCAAATCGGTGCGGCCATGGGCTTTGGCCTTGCCAGCGCGTTCTTCATCATCTTCGTGACGCAGCTGTCCAACCCGGAATTTCTTGGCTGGGGCTGGCGCTTCCCCTTCTTCGTCGCCTTGGCACTGAATGTTCTGGCTCTTTTTGCACGGCTGCGTATGATCGTGACACCTGAGTTCCAGGCCATGCTGGCGCAGCATGAACTTGAACCGAAACCCATGTTCGAAATGCTGCGTACACAGGCGCGTGTCGTCATTACCGGCGCGTTCGTGCCTCTTGCGAGCTTTGCTCTTTTTCACCTCGTTACGGTCTTCCCGATCAGCTGGGTGGTTCTGCATACGCAGCAGCGCTTGTCGGACTTCCTCTTCGTCCAGTTCATCAGCGCGATCATCGGCGGTGGAATGATCGTCGTTTCCGGCGCGCTTGCCGACCGTATCGGTCGCCGCAAGTTGCTGGTGATCGCGGCAACGCTGATCGGCATCTTCAGCTTCGTGGCGCCTATCCTGATGGCATCTGGCGATATCGGCCGTTACCTCTTCGTGCTGATCGGCTTTTCGCTCCTTGGCCTCTCCTTCGGCCAGGCTGGCGGAGCGCTCGCGTCCCGCTTCAGCCGGGAATATCGCTACACCGGTGCATCTCTCACCTCCGATATCTCGTGGCTGATCGGCGCCGGTTTTGCACCATTGGTGGCGCTTGGCTTCTCGTCCAAGTTCGGCCTGTTCGCTGTCGGTCTCTATCTGCTGTCCGGCGCGGCTTGCACAATCGTGGCGCTGTTCTTCAGCCGTAAACTCGATATGCCAGCCTGATCACGCTGACAGTAAAGACCTGCCTCTAGAAGCAAAGCTGCGGAACCCTTCGGTTCCGCAGCTCTCTTGTTTCAACCGACCATAATTGTTTCAGTTAAGCGTGCCTGAAGCCGACCATGCACATGCACGAAGAGAGAAGTGGAGAAACGGGGGGCAGGCGCCATAACTGCCTCTAACACCTGTTCGAATATTCTAAGTGTTCTAAAGCCGCCTCGCCTGCCGTTTGTTTGCCGCCACTGCTTGAACCGCGCGACGTGCTTTCGCATCGTCAGCAGTCACCGCAAACGATGGGGTCTCCCTCGCGCTTGGCGAAGTAGTAATCGCGACTGATCGTGATCGTCTTCAAATTGGAAGACAATGTCGGCATGACAGTCAGGAGTTCGTGCGGCACCGAGAATTCTGCATGAACGAGAAAGTCGGCGGCCGAGCGTAAGTTTGCCGGTACGTCCACGCGCGAACCGAGCGTATATGGGCGCCCGTCATCCTGATCCCAGGACCAAGCGACCGTCGCAACCTGGTTGGCGTCGATCGCGATGCCCGTGATCTTCAACTTCATTCCATCAGCACTATAGGGGCTCAATATCGTGGCAGCGAGATTTTTCATCGTCTTCAGATAAGCCTTGGTGACGCTCGACTGCGCAGAAACGTTATCCGCTATCGTTCCAGCAGACCGCGTCGCCCGCTTATATACGCTGAAGCCCAGAGTTAGTTCAAATGAAGTCAGATAGAGGGAAACGAGCAGTGGGAAGATGATGGCGAACTCGATTGCGCCGACGCCTTTTTTGTCCCTGGCGAAGCGACGAAAAATTCCGCCTGTCCCTATATGCGATAGCCGAGATTCAATCGTCATATCCGCTCACTAGTAGCTTTCGTTGCGATAGGCGTCCGTCGCAACGATGAGAAAATGGGAGGGCATCGAGCCATCGGCCGGGCGGATTTTCGTCAGATAGGGACGAATGAGATCCGTCATGACCTGCCAGCGATAGTAGGAGCGCAGCATATTGATCGTGCCAGATCCACCGGGCTTAAAGCCAAAGGTCGACGTATTGAGATCGTAGTAATCGCCGGTCTTGATCAGTGGAATGGCCGCGGGCATATCTGCGAAGCTATTGAATTGCCGAAGATCGATATAGAGCTTGGATGGGGTTTTGATCTCGTCTTCAGAGCAGGTGACGAGTACCGAGACTTCCTGGCAGAAGGCCCGACGAAAATCTTCTCTGGTAATCGTGCTGCTGATCTGCCCCGTGCGCAACTTTCGCGCCATCGTATCGGTCGCATTAACGAAAAGCTGCTCGCCCATCAGCGCGATGAATGTTTCGATAATCGCAAAGACGACCAGAAAATATGGCAGTGCCAAAAGGGCAAATTCTATCGCTGTGGCGCCGTCGCGGGAACGGATCAGCCTGCCAGATAATGCCTTTTGCAACATTGGCCTTTGCATGACGTTTTTCTATCTCTGCCGGAAACTGATCTTTAGGAATTGTCACCTGGAAAGATCATTATGGAGGCTTTGTTTATATTTCCTTGTCCGAAAGGTTTGCATTTGCGGCATGTGCCAATTTTCAGCATCTATCCATGCCGCTGGATCGCGCGCCAATGCGAAAAGCCCGGCTAGGCCGGGCTTGGAAAAATGCGATGGTCACGAGCCTGAAAGCGTGAAAATCAACACGCTTCAGGCGAGAGAGGCTCAGTCAGCGTCAGCTCGACGGAGTTCTTCGAGTGTCGGCACCGAGGTGATGTTATAGCCGCAATCCACATAGTGGCATTCGCCCGTCACGCCGCGGGAGAGGTTCGACAGGAGATAAAGTGCCGATCCACCGATATCGTCGATATCGGCTGTGCGCCGAAGCGGCGCGTTCTTCAGGTTCCAGGCAAAGATAGCTCTGGCATCCGAGATACCGGCACCTGCCAGCGTACGAACGGGACCTGCCGAGATGGCGTTGACGCGAATACCCTTCGGACCGTAATCGGCAGCCAGATAGCGCACCGAGGCCTCGAGAGCCGCTTTGGCGACACCCATGACATTGTAGTTTGGAATGACACGCTGCGACCCATTATAGGTCAGCGTCAACATGGAACCGCCATCTGTCATCAGACCTGCAGCCCGCTTGGCGATTTCGGTGAAGGAGAAGCAGGAGATGACCATCGTGCGGCTGAAATTCTCGCGCGTGGTATCGGCGTAGAGACCCTTCAACTCATTCTTGTCGGAGAAGCCGATGGCATGAACGACAAAGTCGATCGAACCCCAACGCTCACGCAGCGCCTCGAAAAGCGCGTCTACGGACGCGATATCTTCGACATCGCAGGGCACGATAAAATCGGAGCCAAGCTCTGCGGCGAGCGGCTTCACGCGCTTGCCAAGCGCCTCTCCCTGGTAGGTGAAAGCCAGTTCCGCGCCCTGCGCGGCCAGCGCCTTGGAGATACCCCAGGCGATAGAGTGATTGTTTGCGACGCCCATGATGAGGCCGCGTTTACCCTGCATGATGCCGTTCATGGGCAATTATCCGTTATAGCGCTGGAAGACGAGCGTGGCGTTGGTACCGCCGAAGCCGAACGAGTTGGAAAGCACAGTGTCGATCTTGGCGTCATCGATCCGCTTGCGAACGATCGGAACGCCATCGAATTCCGGATCGAGTGTCTCGATATGGGCACTTTCTCCGATGAAGCGCTCCTGCATCATCAACAAACCGTAGATAGACTCCTGAACGCCGGCAGCGCCGAGCGAGTGGCCCGTCAGCGACTTTGTCGACTGGATATGCGGGATCTTGTCGCCAAAGACCTCGCGGATCGCGCCGATTTCCTTGCTGTCGCCGACAGGCGTGGAGGTGCCGTGGGTGTTGACGTAATCGACATCGCCCGTCACCGTCGCAAGCGCCTGGCGCATGCAGCGTATGGCACCTTCGCCGGAGGGAGCGACCATGTCGTAACCGTCCGAGGTTGCGCCGTAGCCGACGATCTCGGCATAGATCTTTGCGCCGCGGGCCTTGGCATGTTCCAGCTCTTCCAGAACCAGAACGCCTGCGCCACCGGCTATCACGAAGCCATCGCGGTTGACGTCATAGGCGCGCGAAGCGACCGAAGGCGTGTCGTTATACTTGGAAGACATGGCGCCCATAGCGTCGAACAGGTTCGACATGGACCAGTCGAGATCCTCATGACCGCCGGCAAACATCACATCCTGCTTGCCCCATTGGATCATCTCAGCCGCATTGCCGATGCAGTGCGCAGACGTCGAGCAGGCCGACGAGATGGAGTAGTTGACGCCGTGGATCTTGAACCATGTGGCAAGGGTTGCCGATGCCGTCGACGACATGGCCTTCGGCACGGCAAACGGGCCGATGCGCTTGGGGCTATTGTTCTTCAGCGTGATGTCGGATGCCTCGACGATGGTGCGCGTGGACGGACCGCCCGAACCCATGATGATGCCGGTGCGCTCATTGCCGCTGATATCGCTTTCTTCCAGGCCGGAATCGGCGATCGCCTGTTTCATTGCAACATGGTTCCACGCTCCACCCTGGGAGAGGAAGCGCATGGCGCGGCGGTCTACCAGATCGGTCGGATCCAGCGATGGCTTGCCCCAGACCTGGCACTTGAAGCCGTGTTCGGCAAAGTCGGGCGAGAACGAAATGCCGGACCTTGCGTCTCTCAAGGAAGCCGTGACTTCGCCCGCGTCGCTGCCGATCGATGAAACGATACCGAGGCCGGTGACTACAACTCTTCTCATGAAGGTGACCTTTTCTTAGAGCTTGCCGCAGATGGCGCGAGTTGCGCCCGTCTCGCTAAAGACGTCAGGCGGTCTTTTCCTTAGACAGACCAACGCGGAGGTCCGTCGCTTGATAGATGGTTTCGCCATCGGCCTTCAGCCAGCCATCGGCGGTGCCGAGCACGAGCCGGCCGCGCATCACGCGCTTGAAATCGATGCCATACTGCAAGAGTTTGGTTTCAGGACGAACCATGCCCTTGAACTTCACTTCCCCGGTCGACAGCGCCATGCCGCGGCCAGGTTCACCCAGCCAACCGAGGAAAAAGCCGGTCAGCTGCCACATGCCGTCGAGGCCAAGGCAGCCAGGCATGATCGGGTTACCCTGGAAATGGCAGGGGAAGTACCAGTCGTCCGGGCTCACATCATATTCCGCGCGGATGAAGCCCTTGTCGAACTCACCGCCGGTTTCGGAAATCTCAGTGATACGATGAACCATCAGCATCGGAGGCAGAGGAAGCTGTGCATTGCCTGGGCCGAAGAGCTCGCCGCGGCCACACGCCAGAATTTCCTCGTAATTATAGCTGGATTGCCTCGTTGCCATTCTTTCCGTTTCCCGTCTCGTCGTGTTTCTAGACTTCTGTAAAGCAAGTTAAGCTCAAAATGAAGCGCCACAAGGGCAGCATACATATTCAGAGCAGACCAACTTGCCCTAAGCCCGTTCCCAATATGGCGCCCGCATACAGGAAGCGTAAGGACGGAACCAGAGGAAAATTGCAAAAACGGCCCTTTTGGCGCCAACAGGACAGACCGCTCCGCTGGAAACTATTGAAAGCCTTGCCCTTAAAAGATATATGCATCCTCAAGACGTACTTTATAACCGTTCTCAGGAACCCGGACCGATGGCATTCGACGCCACCTTGGACATTGGAACACGGCTACGCCGCTTCGGCCTGCGCCCGACACGCCAGCGCATTGCGCTCGGCGATTTGCTGTTCGCCAAGGGTGACCGTCATTTGACGGTCGAGGAACTGCATGACGAGGCTGTTACCGCCGGCGTGCCCGTATCCCTGGCAACGGTCTACAATACGCTGCATCAATTCACCGAAGCAGGCCTGATCCGCGTGCTGGCGGTCGAGGGGGCGAAAACCTATTTCGACACCAATGTTTCGGATCACCATCACTTCTTCGTCGAGGGTGAAAACGAGGTCTTGGATATTCCCGTGAACAATCTTGAGATCAGCAATCTTCCCGAGCCCCCGCAGGGAATGGAAATCGCCCATGTGGACGTGGTAATCCGTCTGCGGCGTAAAGACAGCTAATGGTGCGCTTGCATCACAAATGGCGTCATGAGGCACCGCGAGGTGCCTTTATCGTTTCGGAGGTTCGCTCCGCAGACTTCTAAAGCGCATCGCGATCTTCAAATTCGCATCCTGCGCTTTAGGTTCTCGTTTTGTCGCATGTCTTAATCAGAATCCAAGATCTACATGACGTCTTCCGGTGGCCGTCCGGGGCGCGATCTGTAAGGCGGAAATGTCCAGCCAAAGATCAATGCTCCGCTTCTGATGCTAAAAGCCGTCAAGACACCTGCCGACGACGACACGATCAGGGGTGCGCCGAGGAAATGCACAAGGGTGAACACGCAGGCGCCCGCAAGCGCGCAGCTGATGTAGATTTCCGGACGCAGCAGAACGGACGGCTCGCCAGCCAGAATATCGCGCAACACGCCGCCGAACGTGGCCGTCATCGTCCCGGTGACGATGGCAACGGTTGGAGAACCCGTCGCCGCGAGCCCTTTGGCTGCGCCCATGACGCAATAGGCCGAGAGCCCGATGGCATCGAGCCAGATCAGCAGGCGATAACGGGATTCGAAGAGATGCGCGGTGAAATAGACGACCGCAGCCACGCCTACGCAGACAAGGATGTAGGTGGGATTGGTCACCCAGAACACCGGGGCACGACCAAGGACCAGGTCCCGCAACGTGCCGCCGCCAATGCCGGTGACCGCAGCAAAGAACATGAATCCGATAAAATCCAGCTGCTTGCGCGAAGCCGCTAGAGCGCCCGTCGCAGCAAAAACGGCAACGCCCGCATAATCGAGAAAAGCCAGAAGTGACATTGAGAGGCGCTCCTCAATTTCGCGGTCGGTCAGTGTGACGCAAGCACGGCTGATTATACACTTCGACAAAACCATGCCTGCGCCATCCATAACGCAAATCCGGTAAAGGTGAAGCGGTTTTGCTAATGGACATGCCGCGTGCGTGACCGATGCAAGATCCTCAGCCGGTTTTGCCGCGGCGGCGATGGACGAAACACCACCGCAAAGCGTGGGAGCGATGCTGCGGGATCGCGACAGGCTTTGCGGCTAAAGCAGATCGCTTTCGCTACACAAGGGATAAGCGGCTATCATCATGAAGGATATTTGCCTTGAGACGTCTCCTCTCCTGCATGTTTTGCCTTTTCGCGCTTTTTAGCCTGGCAGTCCCGGTGCTGGCGCAACAGGAGCTTCTCAGCGATCCCGAAATCTACGAGAAGAATTTTTTTCAGAAACAATGCAAGGTCGCCGAATTCGGGCCGGACTTCATTTCGCGGATAGACATCAACAATGATGGCCTGATCGATGCAGTGACCAATCGCGGCGCACTGACCTGCGACGGCCACAAGAGCACCACCTGCAATGACGATGGCTGCCCTTACAATTTCTACGTTCAGGTTAAGGAAGGCGGCTATCTGTTGATCGCCACTGCGACGATCTACGGCTATGACTTCATTCAGCGTTTCGGCAACATGGTCTTTGTGCTGAAAATGCATCCGCGCTATTGCGAGCGCACTGACAGCGCGCCGTGTGAAATGACGGTTCGCGTCCGCGGAACGGCCTTCGTGACGCTTTCACGCAAGTGAAGCGTCAAACGCGATTGGGAAAACGCGTGATCGCAACCCTCTGGTTATAGCGGCTCCTAAGCGAGCGTGGCATCAGCATGCTCGCCAGCGCCACAAAGAACACCAAGAGGCTGACGACGAGAAGCGCGCTTTTCGGCACTGCGCTGGCGAGGATGGCGCCGCTGATTGCTCCGGATACCATGCCGATCCAAGGAACGAGCTGGATCGTCCAGTCGCGTTTGCGCTCCCCTAGAATCAACCGACCGATGCCGCGACCGAAGCGCGAAAGAGCGCCCGTCACATAGGTCAGCCCTATTGGCAGACCTTCTATATGCTCGACTGCCGCGTTGATGGTGCCCATGGCGAAGACGATCAGATAGAAGTCGAAGGGCTTCAATTGCGAGGTCTGCAACAGGGCTGCCACTGCCAACATAATGGCGACCGAGCAAAGTACGGTGAAGATACGGCGGTGCGACGAATGGGCTATAATGATGCCTGCGGCATTGCCCGCGACGAAAGTGACGATGGCGAGAAGAAGCTTCCACGCATGATCAAACTGCCCGGCCTCAAGGGCAATTGCCGCGCGCGTCGTGTTCCCCGTCATGAACGACACGAAATCACCTGACATGACCAGCCCCACGGCGTCCGTCATTCCCGCGACGAATGAAATGGCGGCCACCAGCGAAAGCCCCATTCCGGTGCGTCTTGCCTTGATGATATTGCGGCGTCTTTGTATGGTCATGGTGCCTCAGCATGCAGAGACTACGGCGAGCGATCATGGATTCTACGCATGTGGATGTTGCCATTTCAACAACGCGATCCGGGCGGTTGTGAAGCCATGCCTGATAAAAACGATTTTCTTATCTTCGCGGTCTTGCTAAAGCGCCCTGCGTCCTGACGGACGCGCCAAACCGCGTCGCGCTTTTCGAGACTATCAGGCCCGATGCTCAAATCATGAAAGGCTTTCTGCGTGAAACATGCAATCATCGTGATGGGCGTCAGCGGCTGCGGCAAATCCACAGTCGGCGCGGAGCTTGCGGAAAAGCTTGGTATCCCGTTTCAGGAGGGGGACAGGCTGCATCCCAAAGCCAATGTCGAGAAGATGAGTGCGGGTATTCCGTTGACCGACGAGGACCGCTGGCCTTGGCTCGATCTTGTGGGTGCAGAGCTACGCCAAGGTTACGAGGCCGGCGGCGTGGTGATCTCATGCTCGGCTCTGAAAAAATCCTATCGCGACCGGCTGCGGACCGCTTGCGGCGGACCGTTGGCCTTTGTCTTTTTGGAAGGCAGCGTCGAGCTTTTGACTAGCCGCATGGGTGCGCGTAAAGGCCACTTCATGCCGCTCTCACTTTTGAAGACGCAACTCGACACGCTGGAAGTCCCAACGGGTGAACCGGGCGTCGTGACCGTCAATATCGATGCCACTCCCGACGAGATCGTCGAGCGCGCGCTGACCGGGCTGAAAGCTCTATAGTCCGAGCTTGTCGCGCAGGCCGTACCACCACGCACCCAGCATGGTGAGCGGCACGCGGAACGTCTTGCCGCCGGGGAATGGGAAATTCGGCAGCGACGACCAGACATCGAAGCGTCCTGCCTGACCGGAAACGACTTCTGCCAGAATGCGCCCGAGCAATTGCGTTGTCGTTACGCCATGGCCGCTATCGCCGTGGGAGAAATAGATGTTCTCCGACAGGCGCCCCATATGCGGGATGCGCGTGAGCGTCAGCGCGAAATTACCGCTCCAGGCAAAGTCGATCTTCACGTCCTTCAACTGCGGAAAGGTTTTGAGCATGTTGGGACGAATGACGCTCGTCAGATCGGCTGGATCGCTTCCGCCATAACCGATACCGCCGCCATAGAGCAGGCGATTGTCGGAGGTGCGACGGTAGTAATCGAGAATGTAGTTGGCATCTTCGACGCAGTAGTTTGCCGGAAGCAGGTTTTCGATCAGGCCAGCATCGAGCCGCTCCGTTGCCATCACCTGGCTGGACACCGGCATCATCCGGTCGCCGATTTCCGGCAAGAGCTTGCCGAGATAGGCATTGCCACAGACCAGCACATATTTTGCCGTGACCTTGCCATGAGCGGTCCTGACCGTCGGGTTCGCACCTTTGTCGACGCCAATCACCCTGGAGTTTTCGAAAATGCGGCCACCCAGTTTTTCAATCGCGGCCGCCTCACCGAGCACATAGTTCAGCGGATGGATATGGCCGCCGAAACGATCGATCATGCCACCGGCATATCGGTCCGAGTTCACATATTTACCGACCTCAGCCTTGGACACCATTTCTAGCCCGGAATGCCCATGTTTCTCCCAATGGGTCTTGTTGGCTTCCATTTCCTTGATCTGCTTTGGCGTGAAGGCTGCGAAGAAACCGCCATCCACCAGATCGCAGTCGATGCCGTATTTCGCCACCCGTTCGCGAATGATCTGGCCGCCTTCGAGCGACATCTCACCGAGTTTAACCGCTTTCTCGTGTCCATAGCGGCCCGCGATTGTTTCCAGATCGCGGCTGTAACCATTGACGATCTGCCCGCCATTGCGCCCGGATGCGCCAAAGCCGATGCGCGTGCCTTCCAGTACGATGACCGAGAAGCCTTTTTCCGCAAGCTCAAGTGCCGCGGACATGCCGGTGAAGCCAGCGCCGATAATGCAGATATCCGCATGCATCTCGCCTTCGAGCGTCGGGCGTACCGTCTTGTCATTGGCAGAAGCCGCATACCAGGAGGTTGTATGCCCGGGGTTGGGAAGCGCCGTCACGTGAGCCATGATTCACACCGTCCTGATATAGGCGTCATATTCCACATCGGTGACGCGAAGAGAGAATTCTGAAATTTCCTGCTGCTTGCAGGCCGCATAGAGCGTTCTGTAGCGCTGGCCGAGCGTGGCATAGGCGAAGCTGGAGCGGCCAAAGCGCTGTACCGCGTAGTCCCAGTTGGTCGGCAGCGGCTCATGATTGATGGCGTGGCTATCGCCAGCAATCGCGCCGCCGGGCTGGCGCTTCTCCCGCATGCCGGACAGAGCCGCATTCAAGATCATGGCGAGTACAAGATATGGGTTGGTATCCGCGCCGGCCACACGGTGTTCGATGCGGGTGGCAGGTTTGCTGGCGGTGATGACGCGCACCGCGGCAGAGCGGTTATCGAAGCCCCATGACGCATAGGTGGGAGCATGTTCGCTTGGGCGCAGGCGGCGATAGGAATTGGCGTGCGGTGCAAACACCGCCATGCTTTCTCCCATATTCTCCAGAAGGCCTCCAACGCTGTGCATCAGCGCTTCGGAAGGGCCATCTTCACCCATGTAGATATTTCTTCCATCCTTATCCAGAACGGAGAAATGCACGTGCATGCCGTTGCCTGCCTGAGTGCCATAGGGTTTGGCCATGAAGGTTGCATCGAGCCCATGCTTGCGAGCGACACCCTTGACGATCCGTTTGAGAAAGACGGCGAAATCCGCTGCCTGTAGCGCATCGGGCACGTGATTGAGATTGATTTCATATTGGCCGGGGCCATTTTCACGCAGCGTGGTGTCGGCCAGCACATTCTGAGCGCGGCAGGCCGTCGCGATGTCGTGGAAGACATCTTCGAAATCCTGAAGTTCTGAAATTGAAAGAACCTGCGTCTGGCCTGTGTGCCAGCGCCCTTCCCGGCTGTTGGGCGGTCGAACGGGATCTAGCGCGGACCGGACTGGATCGATCAGATAGAATTCAAGTTCGGTCGCCACAACCGGGGTTAATCCACGCTTGGTAAAGCTGGACAGCACCTGGGCCAGAACATGGCGGGGATCCGCAAAAAAGCCCGCGCCATCCGGCTCGGTCATGGCGAGCAGCACTTGCGCGGTGGGTCGCCCAAGCCAGGTCACGCGCGACAGCGTTCCCGGTACGGCAAAACACAAGCCATCAGGATCACCCGTTCCTTCCGCCAGACCGGCAGCGTTCACATCGCGGCCCCAGATATCCAGCGCATAGACGGAACGAGGAACAGCCATGCCTTTTTCCAGCACGTCGAGCGCCCGCTCTCGCGGGATCCACTTGCCACGTGGAATGCCGTTGGCATCTATGACGAAGGCTTCGAGAATTTCGATGTCGGGATTCTGTTGGAAAAAGGTCTTTGCGTATTCGATATCAGCCATCATTCACCAGGAGGTAATTGCTCTTTCGGTCTGCCGGGGAAGCCGGCACTAACGAAAGCCGTCCTGCTGCTGGTAAATCAGATATCGCGCCGTCATCGTGACACTATGCCCCGCTGCATCCCTTTTCCTCCCTGCTGGCCATGTTAAGCAGGCTTTCGCAGGAAGGCCACCCCCATTCTGTATATTAGGGGTTGAAGCGCTCCGCGGCGTAGGGCGCGAGAGGGATGACCGGGGTTTCGCCAAGTATGGCTTCCGCCAGAATGCGCCCGGTGATAGGCCCAAGGGTCAGGCCGTGATGGGCATGACCGAACGCAAACCAAAGGCTCTTATGGCGCGGCGCCTTGCCGATGACCGGCATCATATCCGGCGTGCAAGGACGCGCTCCCATCCAGGGCTCCGCATCCAGCCTGCCCCCTAACGGAAAGATGGTTCGGGCCACGCGTTCTGCGCGGAACAATTGGACAGGTGATTTCGGCGCGTCGCGATCGGCAAATTCCGCGCCCGTCGTCAGGCGGATGCCTTTCTTCATCGGCGCCAGGAAATAACCGCGCTCGGCATCGATCAGCCAGTTGTTAAGCTTTGTTCCTTCTTGCGGCGCGTAGTGCATGTGGTAACCACGCTTCACCCCCATAAGGAGGCGGTAGCCAAGCCGCGTCGTCACGGTATCGGCCCATGGGCCAAGCGCAACGACGACGCTCTCGGCCTCGACAAGCCCGTCGACGGTCTGAATTTTCCATCCGCCCGGTGTCTGCGATAGAGCCGCCGCATCGCCCTTGACGAAGGTACCGCCAAGGCTCTCAAACAACCGCATGTAAGCCATGGTCAGCCCATGCGGGTCAAGCACCGACCACGGATCGTTCCATTTCAACCCGCCGACGAAATCCTGAGAAAGATGGGGCTCGGCCTCAGCCAACTCCTGCCGGGTCAGCTTCGTGTGGGAAATGCCGTGATCGCGGGCGAGCCGCTCGGCAAAGGCGAAGTCGGCATCGCGCTTCACTTCCGTTCGATACGCCTCCATCCACCCGTTCTTGACGATGAGATCATGGGCTTTCGCCTCATCGATCAGGATCGAATGCTCGGTGATCGAGTGTTCGATCAGAGGCGTATAGGCCCGGGAAATCGCCGCATGGCGCGCAGGTTGGGAATGATACCAGTATCGCGCCAGAAACGGCGCGATTTTCGGGACAGCGGCCATGTGATAATGGGCATCGATGCGGTTGTTGAGCGAGTAGCGTGCCAGTAGGCCAATATCCTGCGGGAAGCCATAAGGAACGACACCCTCACGCTGGATGAGACCGGCATTGCCAAAGGATGTTTCCTCACCCGGACCGCGACGATCCAGAAGCACGACGGATTTTCCGCGCCTTGCCAGTTGCACCGCCACCGAAACTCCGATGATTCCGGCGCCCAATACGATCACATCCGCTGCCATGCTCTTCTTCCTCTGTCCGTCATCAGACGTCTTGAGGAAGATGGCGCTCCCCGCCGGGGAACGCAACAGCAAAACCGCTTTACGGCTTCTTGGCGAAAATCCCTACTCGCTGACGGCTGCAGTCTTGACCGCTTCGATATTGAAGGCTGCCGCCATCAGCGCACGGGTGTACTCTTCTTTCGGCGCTTCGAAGATCGACTTGGCGGGACCGCTTTCAACGATCTTGCCGTGGCGCATGACGATAACCTCATTGGCAAGCGCCTTCACCACCTTGAGGTCGTGGCTGATGAAGAGATAGGCCAGATTGTGTTTGGACTGCAGATCGCGCAGGAGATCGACGACCTGCGCCTGCACGCTCATGTCCAGCGCCGAGGTCGGCTCGTCCAGCATGACGAAGCGGGGTTTCAGCACCATGGCGCGCGCAATCGCGATACGCTGTCGCTGGCCGCCTGAGAATTCATGCGGATAACGCCAGCGCGTGGCAGGATCCAGCCCCACCTCTTCCAGCGCCTTGGCGACGCGCCGATCGCGCTCGTCATAGGAGAGCGATGTCTCATGAACCTTCAGACCTTCGGCAATGATGTCGCCCACCGACATGCGCGGGCTCAGCGAACCATAAGGATCCTGGAACACCACCTGCAGCCGGTTTCTGAGCGGTTTCATCATGGAATAGGAATAGCTGTCGATCGACTGGCCGATGAAGCTGATGCGGCCTTTCGAGGAAATCAGCCGCGATAATGCAAGTCCGAGCGTCGTCTTGCCGGAGCCCGATTCGCCCACCACGCCGACCGTCTGGCCTTCACGAAGCGTGATATCGATGCCATCCACCGCTTTGACGTGATCCACGACCTTGCGCATCAGCCCGGCCTTGATCGGGAACCAGACCTTGATGTCGTCGCCCTGCATCACCACAGGCTTGCTGTCGTCGGCAGGCGGCGGCTCGCCCTTCGGTTCGGCGGCCAGCAGATGGCGGGTATAGGCGTGCTGGGGATTGTTGAAGACCTGCTCCACCGTGCCGGTCTCGACGATCTTGCCCTTGGTCATGACGCAGACGCGGTCGGCAAACTTTCGCACGATGCCGAGATCATGAGTGATGAACAGCATGGACATGTGATGCTGATTTTTAAGCCCGGCCAGAAGCTCGAGAATTTGCGCCTGCACCGTCACGTCAAGCGCCGTCGTCGGCTCATCGGCAATCAGCAGCTTGGGGCGGTTGGCAAGTGCCATGGCAATCATCACACGCTGACGCTGGCCGCCTGAAAGCTCGTGCGGAAAGGCCTTCAGCCGCTTTTCAGGCTCGCGGATACCCACCTGATTGAGCAGCTCGAGAATACGTGCCCGTGCGGCCGCGCCGGTGAGTGCTTGGTGCAGTTCCAGAATTTCGCCGATCTGCCGCTCGATGCTGTGAAGCGGATTGAGCGAGGTCATGGGTTCCTGGAAGATCATGGTGATGTCGTTGCCGCGCACCGATCGCAGATCGCGCATAGGCAGATTGAGCAAGTCCCTGCCCTCGAAGAGGATCTGGCCTGACGGATGGCTTGCTGCAGGATAAGGCAAGAGCTTCAGGATGGAGTTTGCCGTCACCGACTTTCCCGAGCCGGATTCGCCCACCAACGCCAGCACTTCGCCCGGCATGATCTCGAAGCAGACGCGGTCGACCGCGAGGCTCTCCTTGCCGCCCTGATGAAAGGCGACGGAAAGATCACGGACAGAGAGAAGGGGTGCGGTCATGGTTTCCGTGTTTGTTTGGGACATGGCCATCACCGGAACGTCTTGCGCGGATCGAAGGCATCGCGCACCGCCTCGCCGACGAAGATCAAAAGCGACAGCATGATCGACATGGTGAAGAAGGCGGTCAGCCCCAGCCAGGGCGCCTGAAGATTGTTCTTGCCCTGGGCAATCAGCTCGCCAAGCGACGGCGAGCCGGGCGGCATGCCAAAGCCCAGAAAGTCGAGCGAGGTCAGCGTGGTGATCGAGCCGGACAGGATGAAGGGCAGGAAGGTCAGTGTCGCCACCATGGCGTTTGGTAGCAGATGGCGAAACATGATGGTGCCATTGCCGACGCCGAGAGCACGTGCCGCATTCACATATTCGAAATTGCGCGCTCTCAAGAATTCAGCACGAACGATGCCGACGAAGCCGACCCATGAGAAGAGCAGCATGATACCGAGCAACACGAAGAAGCCGGGCGGCAGGATGGCTGCGATAATCAGCAGAATATAGAGCACCGGCATGGAAGACCAGATTTCGATGAAGCGCTGCATGAGAAGATCGGTCCAGCCGCCGAAGTAGCCCTGCACGGCACCAGCCGACACGCCGACGATGGCCGAGCATATGGTCAGCGCAAGGCCGAACAGCACCGAGATGCGGAAGCCATAAATGATGCGGGCGGTGACGTCGCGCGCCTGATTGTCTGTGCCGAGCCAGTTGAGGTTGCCAAGCGTACAGCCGGGATCGGACGCACCTTGCGGATAACCGGAGCAACGCTGCTCTTTGTCCATCAGCCAGAAGGGCGGCGTTGGCGCAGAATGAGGAATGTTGGAATTGACGGTCTGGTAGGAATAGCGGATCGGCGGCCAGATCATCCAGCCGTTGGCATTGATCTCGTCCTGGATGAAGGACGATTTGTAATCCGTTTGCGCCAGGAAGCCGCCAAACTTCTCTTCCGGGTAATCCACCATGACCGGAACCAGAAGCTCGCCCTTGTAGGAGGCGAGGATCGGTTTGTCGTTGGCGATGAACTCGGCGAAGAGGCTGAGGCCGAACAGTACGAGAAAGATCCAGAAGGACCAGTAGCCGCGGCGATTGGCCTTGAAATTCTGCCAACGGCGAATGCTCGTGGGCGAAAAGAAAGGGCGCTTCTGCACAGGCATCGCTTCTGCGGCAGGGGGTGTTGTGGGCGTGGAGACAGTCATCACACGTCCCTCCGCTCGAAGTCGATGCGCGGATCGATCCAAGTGTAGATCAGATCTGAAATCAGACTGACGACCAGCCCCATGAGCGAGAAGATAAAGAGCGTACCGAACACGATCGGATAATCACGATTGACGACGGAGAGATAGCCCAGTCGCCCAAGTCCATCCAGCGAGAAGATGTTTTCGATCAAGAGCGAACCGGTGAAGAAAGCAGAGATGAAAGCGCCGGGGAAGCCAGCAATGACGATAAGCATGGCGTTGCGGAAGACGTGGCCATAAAGGACCTTACGCTCCGACAGACCTTTGGCGCGCGCGGTCACCACATATTGCTTCTTGATCTCATCGATGAAGGAATTCTTGGTCAAAAGCGTTGTGGTGGCAAAGGCAGAGAGCACGAGTGCCGTCAGTGGCAGCGCCAAATGCCAGAAATAGTCGATGATCTTCTGCCACCACGCCAATTCGGCAAAATTATCCGAGGTAAGGCCCCGCAGCGGGAACCAATCGAAGAAAGAGCCGCCAGCGAAGAGGACGATCAACAGAATGCCAAAAAGGAAGCTTGGCACCGCGTAACCGACAATGACGATGCCGGAGGTCCAGACATCGAATTTGGAGCCGTCCTCCACCGCTTTCTTGATCCCGAGCGGAATGGAAATTGCGTAGGAAATGATCAATATCCAGAAGCCAAGCGAGATCGACACCGGCATTTTATCGATAATGAGATCGATGACAGACGAGTTCCTGAAGAAACTGTCGCCGAAATCGAAGCGGATATAATTCCACATCATATCCAGAAAGCGTGTCAGCGGCGGCTTGTCGAAGCCGAACTGCTTTTCGAGCTTGGCGATGAGTTCGGGATCGAGACCCTGAGCGCCGCGATATTTCGAGCCGCTTTCATCCAGACCACCACCACCCATAAGGTCGCCGCCGCCAGACAAGCGATCGGCAGCACTATCGCCGGAGCCGGACAGCTGTGCAACGACCTGCTCGACCGGGCCACCGGGTGCAAACTGGATGACGAGGAAGGAGATGCCCATGATCCCGATGATGGTGGGTATCATCAGCGCCAGACGCCGCAGAATATAGGCTCCCATTAGAGATCACACTCCAGGCAAGCGCACGCCGCTGTCATCCTCACTGTCAAAACGTTTCCTTTCCCGACGGGCGGCGACACGCGCCTTCCCGATGATTCGTCTTCATTCATGTGAATCAAGGCTTGGTCGATAAAGCAAGACCAAGCTCATTTCCTGGCATTGGCCGACCACCATGCTTCCGGGAAACCGACGCCGTAGTACGGCAAGTCTGTCGGGCGAACGATGGTGTTCCAGTAGGCAACTGTCATCTCGCCCCGGTAGAATTGCGGAATGACGTAATTCCCTGCCAGGAGGACTCGGTCCAGCGCCTTGACGGCGGCAACCTGGTCCTCACGCGTGGGTGCAAAGATGATCTTGCGGATGATTTTATCGATGGCGGGATTGCTGATACCGGCAAAGTTCTTCGAACCCTGACGAGTGGCTGCTGCCGAACCCCAATAATCGGCTTGTTCATTGCCCGGATTGGAGGTCTGAGCCCAGAGATTGACGATCATGTCATAGTCGAAGGCACGTGTGCGATTGGTGTATTGCGACGTATCCACATTGCGAACGGCGACGTTGATGCCGATCCTCTTGAGGTTTTGCGTGTAGGCCAGGACGACCCGCTCCATTGCGGGCGAATCCACGAGAATCTCGAAATCGAAAGGCTGACCCGTCTTGGCATTCACCATGCGGTTGCCCCGCAACTCGTAGCCAGCCTCTTTCATGAGTTTGACGGCCTCGCGCAAGTTGTCGCGTTGCTTGGCAGGATCACCGCCCTGCGGATTGCGATATTCGGTGGTAAAGACCTCTGGCGGCACCTCATCTTTCACTTCTTCGAGGATTTCCAGCTCTTTGTCTTGCGGCAAGCCGGATGAGGCAAGGTCGCTTCCCATGAAGAAGCTGTTGATCCGCTGATACTGACCGAAAAACAGCGTCTTGTTCATGTCCTCAAAGTCGTAGGCGAGGTTTAAGGCCTTGCGGACTTTCGGGTCCTTGAACTTGTCGCGACGCGCATTCGGGACGAAAGCCTGCATGATGCCGACAGAGCGGTAAATGTTAGGTAGCTCCTCGCGCTTGATCCGCCCATCTTTAACGGCTGGAAAGTCATAGCCCGTTGCCCACCGTCCAGCGGAATTCTCCTGCCAGAAATCGGTATTGCCCGCCTTGAAGGCCTGAAACTCAACATCGCGATCAGTGTAGAATGTGTAGCTGATTGTCTTGAAGTTGTTCATACCGACATTGACGTTGAGGTTTTTGCCCCAGTAATCGTCACGCAGCTCGTAAGTGATCGTAGAGCCCGGCGCCACAGAGGCAATCTCGTAGGGCCCGGAGCCCATGACCGGCTCCAATGTTCCGCGCGAAATGTCACGCGGCTTTCCATCCGGACCGTTGGCCTCCCACCAGTGTTTGGGAACGACGAGCAATTGCCCGACGATCTGCGGAAGTTCGCGATTGTTCTTCTCGTCAAAGGTGAAGGTCACCTCCCGGTCGCCGGTCTTTTCCGCTTTGGTGACGTGCGTGTAGTAGGTTGCGAGCTGCGGATTGAGGTCTTTCGCCTTTTCGAAGCTGAAAATGACGTCTTCGGGAGTGACGGACTTGCCATCGGCGAACTTCGCTTCTGCACGCAATCTAAACGTCGCCTTCGATATATCGTCCGGATAGGTCAATGCTTCGGCAAGAAGCCCGTAGGACGCCGAAAGCTCCTCTTCGGACGACTTCATCAGCGTATCGAATACGACGCCGAGACCGGTCGCCGCGTCTCCCTTCGCGAGAAGCGGATTAAGGGTGTCATAGGTACCCGCTGTCGACAAACGCAACGTGCCACCCTTCGGTGCATTCGGATTGACATAGTCGAAGCGCTCAAAACCCTTGGGGTGTTTCAATTCCCCTACCGTGGCAATGCCCACGCGCCACTGCTCGGCTTCTTGCGCTTGCGTCCCGCTCGAGGACGCGACAAGCGACACCCCCATTACTAAGAGCAGGAGGGGTTTTGCGCTTGCCAGAGCCATGGGCGGGTGATCCTTTTATTGTGCTTGTTGCCATGAAGCATAAGCCAAACCATGTCAAAAAATAGGGATGCCAGCTCACAAGGCGGTTATTCACAAACATGCTTTCACCAAATTTACGATCCAGCGTAATATCCCATCACAGAATCAACGGGATCGCAGGCGGCGACGAATGAGATTAAAGACAATGGCAGCGCGCAGGCTTTCGCTTTTCGCTTTTTCGGTCATCTCGATGATCGGCGCAGATCTAGCGCCAGCCTATGCGGAAGACCAACCCGCAAAGCAGGTCTTCGGCCATATCGATCTCCCCTCCGCCGGGCCTTCGAAGTCTTATGGTTCCTACGCGAAAGGATGCCAGTCAGGCGCCGTTGCTCTGCCGACAGAAGGTCAAGGCTTCCAAGCGATGCGGCTGTCGCGCAACCGGCGCTGGGGTCAACCGCAACTCATATCTTTTATTGAGCGCTTCGCTCAGGATTCCCAGAAGATCGGCTGGCCAGGCCTCCTGATCGGCGATATTTCGCAGCCACGGGGCGGCCCGATGCTGACCGGCCATGCCTCGCATCAGATCGGGCTGGATGTGGACATCTGGTGGCGCAAGATGCCCGACCACATCATGAGCGCGCAGGAGCGCGAAGACACCCCGTTCATCTCCATGCTCGACAAGAGCAAGTTCCTGACAGTGGACGACCGTAAGTGGTCGCCACTCAATGCACGGCTGGTGATGATGGCAGCAAGCTATCCGCAGGTGGAACGCATCTTCGTCAACCCGGCGATCAAGCAGAAGCTTTGCCAGAGCTGGACGGGTGACCGGACATATATGGGCAAGATCCGGCCCATCTACGGCCATGACGAGCATTTCCACGTTCGTCTCGCCTGCCCCGCCGGTGCCACCGACTGCAAGCCGCAGGCTGCGGTTGGGCCAGGTGACGGCTGCGACAAGTCGCTTGCGTGGTGGTTCACCAAGGAGCCTTGGGCCGCGCCGAAGAAGGATCCGAATGCCAAGCCATCAAAGCCTCCACGGCCAATGATGGTATCGGACCTGCCGAAAGCATGCGCTGCCGTCGCTTCGGCTCCCGCCGCGGGCCGGGCACAGCCCGCGCTACAGAATGCCTACATCAATTCCGCCGCGCCGGCGGCAGGTGGCTCCCAGGCACCTGGCGCGCCCGTTCCGCCTGCCGACGTTCCAAGGCCATCTGTCCGCCCGTCGATGAATTGATGGCCGATCTTCGCTTTTCAAACGCGAAAGAGTTGCTATAGAAGGCTTCAAATCGATTTAAACGGGTGCATGGGGCGTGTTTTATGGATAGCAAACGCTGTGTGGCGCTGATCGCGCATGATCAGAAAAAAGACGACATGGCGGAGTTTGCTCTAGAGCACCAGGATGCTCTGTCAGCGTTTCGTATCGTCGCGACGGGAACGACCGGTGGGCGCGTGCAGGATGCCTGTCCAGGTCTGGACGTGATCCGCCTCAAGAGTGGCCCGCTTGGCGGCGATCAGCAGATTGGCGCGATGATTGCGACCGGCGACGTCGATATGCTGATCTTCTTCGTCGACCCTCTAACCTCGATGCCGCATGATGTCGATGTGAAGGCCTTGACACGACTTGCGACCGTCTACGACATACCCATGGCGCTCAATCGCGCAACGGCCGAACGGCTGATCGACTTCAATATACACGGATAGACTCGCGCCGAACGCGGCGGGTCATGTCTTCAAAATCAGGCGGCTTCAGGAGCAGTGATGCCCAATCAGAACGATCATCTATCCTTTCCGATCCTCATTGGAGACATCGGTGGCACCAATGCCCGTTTCTGCATCCTTCCCGACGCCATATCTGAAGCCGTCCATCTGACCACGGTCAAAACCGCGGATTACCCCTCCATCGACGCTGCCATCAAAACGGCAGTGCTGAGCAATAGCGTCATCCAACCCGTTTCGGCGCTTCTCGCCGTGGCTGGGCCGATCGAGTCCAACGAGATACCGCTGACCAACTGTCATTGGGTCGTCAAACCGAAGGAGATGCTCAGCAATCTTGGCTTGAGCGACGTCGTTGTCGTCAATGATTTCGAGGCTCAGGCTCTGGCAATTGCAGCACTCGGCGATGGTGATCGAGAACTGATCGGACCGGACCGTCCCGACATGATGGCGTCTCGCGTCGTGCTTGGCCCAGGCACCGGTCTGGGCGTAGGTGGCCTTGTCTATGCGCGGAACATGTGGTTCCCCGTGCCTGGCGAGGGCGGCCATGTCGATCTCGGGCCTCGGACCGAGCGGGATCGTCAGATCTTTCCGCACCTCGAAGCGATCGAGGGCCGTATCTCCGGCGAACAGATTCTCTGCGGTCGCGGCCTCGTCAATCTCTACCGGGCCATTTGCGCCGCAGATGGCATCACACCGAGCTTTTCCGACCCGGCCGATGTAACCGCACACGGTCTCGCCGCGTCGAACGCCCAGGCCGAGGAAACCCTTTCCCTGTTCAGCACCTATCTTGGTCGGGTCGCTGGAGACATGGCACTGATCTTCATGGCGCGTGGCGGGGTTTACCTTGCAGGTGGCATCTCCCAGAAGATCATTCCGGCGCTAAAGCGTCCCGAATTCCGCGCAGCCTTCGAAGATAAAGCCCCCCACAGCGCCCTCATGCGCTCCATTCCGACCCATGTGGTGACCCACCCACAGGCAGCCCTTGCAGGCCTTTCCACCTTTGCAAGAACGCCATCCAATTTCGGCGTTACACTGGAAGGCCGACGCTGGCAGCGCTAGGCCCGGAACTTCAGGCTGGTCAAAACCCGGTCCAATGGATATAGACGCCGGTTGAAAAGGCGGCCCGGCCGCCGGAACATCAAAAGGTGGATGAGCGATTGAAAACCGCCAAGTCACGGGGTCCTATGGACACCGACACGATTGCTGCAGTTCTGAAACGCGTTTTTGCAGAAAATGCGCGCGATCATATCAAGGGCTATGTGCTCGTCGTTTTTTGCCTACTCATTGTGGCAGGATCGACCGCGTTCACTGCCTGGATCATGGATTCCATTATCAACGAGGCCTTCGTCAACAGACGCGCTGATCTGGCGTTCATGATCTGCGGCGCCATATTTATGGCTTTCTTCCTTCGGGGACTTGCGAGTTACTTTCAATCCGTTGCGCTCTCGAAAATTGGCAACAACATCGTCGCCCGCTATCAAAAGCGACTTTACTCGCATTTGATGACCCTTTCGGTCGGTTATTTGAGCGAATCCCGGTCCGCGCATCTCGCAGCCCAGGTCAGCCAGAACATTGGTGGCATTCGCGATGTCATGAACTTGACGGTCACGTCCGTGGCCCGGGATATGCTGACTTTCATCGCCCTGGTCGGCGTGATGATTTTCAAAGATCCCTTTCTGTCGATCATCATCGTGTTCATCGTGCCGCCGCTCGTCCTTGGCTTACGCTATATATCCAAACGACTTCGGGAAACGACCAAGGAAGCCATTATCCTCGGCAGTCGTGTGCTGGGGTCCATGCAGGAGACGCTTCAGGGCATCGCGATCGTCAAGGCTTTCACGATGGAAAAGCCGCTTGAAGAGCGCGTCTTCTCGACAATCGATGCAGCCGAAAGACGCTCGAACCGTATCGCCCGGCTGTCCGAGCGAACTGCGCCCCTTACGGAAACCATTGCCGGTATCGCCGTATCGAGCGTACTCGCCTACGCCGCCTACCGCGCAATCTACAACAATGTTCCTCCCGGGGCTTTCTTCGCCTTCGTGACGGCCCTTCTGCTGGCATATGATCCAGCGCGACGTCTCGCCCGCCTTCAGGTGTCGCTGGAGCGAGCCGTTGTGAATGCCAAAATGATCTATGAAATCCTCGACATGGAGCCGGTCCAAAGGGAAAAGCAGAACGCCGCTCCACTGAAGATCACCAATGCAACGGTGGAGTTGCGCGACGTCGTCTTTTCCTACAAGGATTCCGGGCCGATCCTCAAAGGCGTAAGCTTCATCGCCGAAGGCGGAAAAACGACGGCACTCGTCGGACCCTCTGGAGCCGGAAAGTCCACGATCATCAACCTTGTGCCGCGCTTCTATGATCCGACAGGCGGCGAGATCTTGATCGATGGGCAGAACATTGCAGACGTGACGACACGCTCGGTGCGCCTCAACCTCGCTTATGTATCGCAGCAACCCTATCTCTTCGAAGGTACCATCCGCGACAATATTCGCTATGGCCGCCCGGAAGCGACGGATGCGGAAATCGAAGAAGCAGCAAAGCTCGCCTTCGCGCATGACTTCATCCTGGCACAGCCACTGGGTTACGATACGTCTGTTGGCGAAAACGGTATGACCCTGTCGGGGGGCCAACGTCAGCGCCTGTCGATTGCCCGCGCGCTGGTGCGCAATGCGCCAATCCTTCTGCTTGATGAAGCGACCTCCGCCCTGGACACCGAATCGGAAGCCGTCGTGCAGAAGGCCCTGGATACAGCCATGACCGGACGCACCGTCATCGTCATTGCTCACCGTCTCTCCACCGTCGTCAAGGCCGACAAGATCGTGGTGATGAATGAAGGGCAAGTTGTCGAAGAAGGAACGCATGAGACGCTTGCGCGGCAGGAAAACGGTCTTTACGCTCGCCTCAATAATCTTCAGGCCACAGGCGTGCGCGGACTTTAAGAGTGCAGGGTGATGAAATGAGCGGCAACGACATGAAATTGGTGGTGGTCGGCGCCGCAGGCCGAATGGGGCAGACGCTGATCCGGCTCATACACGAGACACCGGGCGTGGCGCTCCATGCTGCCATCGAGCGCGAAGGCTCACCTTTCGTCGGACGCGATGCTGGAGAGCTTGCTGGACTTAGCCCAACCGGTGTTCCCGTCACCAGTGATGCACTCGCAGCCTTCGTCAATGCCGAAGGCGTGGTCGATTTCACCTCACCTGCGGCCAGCGTCGTCTTTTCCGGGCTCGCCGCCCAGGCGCGGATCGTCCATGTCATTGGGACAACAGGCTGCTCAGTCGAGGACGAAGAGAAGTTCAAGGCCGCCGCACGCCACGCTCGCATCGTCAAGTCCGGAAATATGAGCCTCGGCGTTAACCTCCTCTCCGTGCTGACGCGCCAGGCCGCCAAAGCACTCGGCCCACAGCAATGGGACATCGAGGTTCTTGAGATGCACCACAAGCACAAGGTCGACGCGCCATCCGGCACGGCGCTTCTGCTTGGCGAGGCCGCAGCTAAGGGTCGCAACATTGATCTGGCCGAGCGCTCAGTCAGGGTGCGTGACGGCCATACGGGCGCGCGGGAAGCTGGCACCATCGGATTTGCGACGTTGCGCGGCGGCTCGGTCGTGGGCGATCACTCCGTGATCTTTGCTGGTGAAGGCGAGCAGTTGACCTTCTCTCACCATGCAGCAGACCGCACGATTTTCGGACGCGGCGCGATTGCGGCTGCCATTTGGGCCTTCGACAAGAAGCCAGGCTTCTATTCCAT
Source organism: uncultured Agrobacterium sp. (assembly GCA_913777615.1). Classification (GTDB taxonomy): domain Bacteria; phylum Pseudomonadota; class Alphaproteobacteria; order Rhizobiales; family Rhizobiaceae; genus Agrobacterium. The sequence continues at coordinate 218,136 of CAJYTK010000022.1, forward strand.
GCTGGACGTTCTCGGTCTGGCCGACAATCAATAAACAACTGGAGAGTATTTATGAGCGGAACCCTCGTCCTCGTTCGTCACGGTCAAAGTGACTGGAACCTCAAGAACCTCTTCACCGGCTGGCGTGACCCGGATCTGACGGAACTCGGCGTGCAGGAAGCCAATGCGGGCGGCAAGGCACTTGCCGATTACGGCATCAAGTTCGATGTCGCCTATACCTCTTCTCTCATCCGTGCGCAGAAGACCTGCCAGATCGTGCTCGACAATGTCGGCCAGTCCGGTCTTGAAACGATCCGAAACGAGGCGCTCAACGAGCGCGATTATGGCGATCTCTCCGGTCTCAACAAGGATGATGCTCGCGAAAAATGGGGCGAAGAGCAGGTGCATATCTGGCGCCGCTCCTACGACATTCCTCCGCCCGGTGGGGAAAGCCTGCGCGACACCGGCGCACGCGTATGGCCCTATTATCTGACGGAAATCCTTCCGCGCGTGCTACGCGGCGAAAAGGTCCTGGTTGCCGCACACGGCAATTCGCTGCGCTCGCTGGTAATGGTTCTCGACAAGCTGAGCAAGGAGGAGATTCTGAAGCTCAATCTGGCGACCGGCGTACCGATGGTCTACACGCTGAACGCTGATTCCACAGTTGCGTCCAAAGACGTGCTAGGCGACATGTCTGCCGCCCATTGACTGATGCAGCGGGACCTTCGACCGTGGCGTCCAGGGTTCCGTCCCCCACCTTCCCTTCCTTTATATCCAAGATCGAGCGATGAAATTCAGCATAGAGACGGCCGAAGATTTTGTTTCCTCAATCTTCGAAAGGAACAAGGTCTTGCCCAAAAACGCCCGATCGGTCGCGCGGGCATTGGTCGCCGCGGAAGCCTGCGGCCAAGGCGGGCACGGTTTTCGCCGCATTCCTGTCTACGTCGCCCAACTTCATGTTGGAAAGGTCAACGGACAAGCTGTCCCCAACGCCACAAAGGTCCGGCCCGCCGTCCTGTCGATCGATGCAGGCAATGGTTATGCTTATCCGGCTATTGATCTTGCCGTCGAACAACTTGTGCCCTTGGCGCGTGAGCAGGGCATCGCACTAGCGGCAGTCGGGCGCTCGCATCATGCCGGCGTTATGGCTTTGACCGTAGAGCGACTGGCCGAACAAGGTCTAGTCGCTTTCATGGTGGCCAACGCGCCGGCATCCATGGCCCCCTGGGGTGGCATCAAGCCGCTCTATGGCACCAACCCCATTGCCTTTGCAGCGCCGATCAAGGGCGCAGATCCTCTCGTGATCGACCTCGCCCTGTCGAAAGTCGCACGTGGAAAGATCATGGCCGCCCGCCAGAGAGGTACGACCATCCCCGATGATTGGGCTCGCGATGCGAAAGGCCACCCCACCACAGATCCGAACGAAGCGATCAACGGCACGATGGTTCCAGCCGGCGAAGCCAAGGGGGCAGCACTTGCGCTGATGGTGGAAGTCATGGCCGCGGGCCTCACCGGTGGCAACTTCGGCTTTCAGGCATCGTCGCTTCTCGACGACACCGGCACCGCGCCCTCGCTCGGCCACACGATCATAGCCATCGACCCGACGATTGCAGGTAACGACGTTCTGGCCGAAAGGGTTTCCCTCATGGCGCACGAGATCGAGAGCCAGGATAACGCCCGCTTACCAGGTCGGCGCAGTCAAGGAATTCGAAAGCAGTCACTGGAAAACGGAATCGTCATAGAAGACGACATCCTGCGCCAGATACAAGCGCTCTGACGTTATAGAAACCCGGTGACCGATTCACGCTGAGGTTTCCTTAAACAAGACATTCTGGTCAAGAAGATAACGGGAAAACAGCGGGAGGCTGGCCCCGCCGATGGCACGAGCCTGACTTCCAACAGCGCCCTCGATAATATCCGGCACTGCTACACCCTGAAGGTCGTGAGAGGTCAAGGCCGAACGCGTCGCCTGCACGATGCGCGAGCGCACCCAGCCCGGAAAGCCGCCATCGATGATGACCGTGGAAAAATCGATGATGGAGGCGGCGGCTATCACCGCTTGGGCCAGCGCAGCGCCAGTGTTGCGAACCCATATTTCCAGCGGTTCGCCGAAATCGATCCACTCATCGGTGGAGAACCAAAGCGGCTTGGGGTCGATGCCTCTCGCTCGCAGCAGGTCTTCGAGAACGAAAATGGAGGCAATCTTGAGCAATTGCACCGTCTTCCCATCCTGCCCCTGAACCGGCAGCGGTCCGATCGATCCAGCCGATCCAGTTCGCCCTGAGAACAAGGCAGAATTCAAGACGACGCCGCCGCCAATGAAAGAACCGATGAAGACATAGAGAAAGTCCGGATAGGCCTGGCCGTTACCAAAGACCATTTCGGCACCGCAGGCGCTGGTGGCATCGTTTTGAAGGAAGACAGGATAGTCGATGGCATCGGCGACCTCCTGGCGCAGATCGATATCACGCCAGACGTCCATTTCGCCTTCCGGCGCGCCGACCTCCTTGGCCCAACTCCACAGCTCGAATGGCGCAGCTATGCCCACGCCAGCAATTTTGTCGCGCTGCTTCTGGCCCAGTCTCGCCTCCATTTCGGCGATTCCTTCGGTGACGAAGGGTAAAATCCATTCCGGCATCGGATAGGGATAGGTGTTACGCAGCTGCATCCGGATTTGCCCTACGAAATCCATCAGTACCAGATCGACGCTGCGACGGCCGATCTTGACACCGAAGGAATAGACCGAGTCCGGGTTGAGCCGCATCGGCGTCGAGGGCTGTCCTACGCGCCCTCGAAGAACTTCGCCTCTGATGAGCAGACCGTCCTTTTCGAGCGAGCGCATGATGACGGAGACTGTCTGGGCAGAGAGGCCGCTACGTCTTGCAATCTCGGCTTTCGAAAGGGCATTGTGTCGGCGCACCAAAGATAGCACCAACCTTTCATTATAGGCGCGAACCCGGACCTGATTGGCGCCACCGGCCAGATCGGTAATGCCCGCAGATGGCGTCTGCGGGATCTCCAGTGATCGCGACATCTCTCCTCCTCCCAACCGTGCGCAAGCTTTAGCGCGGTCGCTCCATTTTTAAAAGCTTCTACGACAGAGCGTCCGGTCTCCTCCCGTTCACTCCTCCATGACGTTCGGAAGAATGACAGAACGAATTAATAATTCAATTGGATTTATTTATTGACAGGCTGTTAATTTGGTGGTTCGATTGCAGTCAGTGGCGCCTGATCTAGGAGGAGAAGGGCCGCAGACCAGTCATCCAAATGGCTGTTTGTTTTCACTGGGAGGATCATATGAAAACAACCGTTTCCGCCTTTTTGGGCGCGCTCGCGCTCGGCGTTTCTTTTGCTTCGGTCGCATCGGCTGCAGATACTTCGGCCTGCCTTATCACCAAGACCGACACCAACCCATTCTTCGTCAAGATGAAGGAAGGCGCGACCGCCAAGGCTAAGGAACTGGGCGTGACGCTCAAGGCTTACGCTGGCAAAGTGGACGGCGACTCCGAAAGCCAGGTTGCAGCTATCGAGTCCTGCATTGCGGACGGCGCCAAGGGCATTCTGATTACCGCGTCTGACACCAAGGGCATCGTTCCGACGGTCAAGAAGGCACGCGATGCGGGCATCCTGGTGATCGCTCTTGACACGCCTCTCGACCCAATCAACTCTGCCGATGCAACATTCGCGACTGACAACCTGCTGGCTGGCAAGCTGATCGGCGAATGGGCCAAGGGCACGATGGGCGACAAAGCCAAGGATGCCAAGGTGGGCTTCCTCGATCTTACGCCTGACCAGCCAAGCGTCGACGTTCTTCGCGACCAGGGCTTCATGATCGGCTTCGGTATCGACCCCAAGGACCCGAACAAGATCGGCGACGAAAACGATCCACGCATCGTTGGCCACGACGTGACGAACGGCAATGAAGAAGGTGGTCGCAAGGCCATGGAAAACCTTCTCCAGAAAGACCCAGGCATCAACGTCATTCACACCATCAACGAGCCGGCTGCTGTCGGCGCCTACCAGGCTCTTAAGGCCGTGGGCATGGAGAAGAACGTTCTGATCGTTTCGGTTGACGGCGGTTGCCCAGGCGTGAAGTCGGTCGAAGAGGGCGTCATCGGAGCGACCTCGCAGCAGTATCCGCTGATGATGGCGGCTCTCGGCGTCGAGGCCATCAAGAAGTTTGCCGACTCCGGTGAAAAGCCGAAGCCAACCGAAGGCAAGTCCTTCTTCGACACCGGCGTTTCGCTGGTTACCGACAAGCCGGTTAAAGGTGTGCCTTCGATCAGCGTCAAGGAAGGCCTGGCGAAGTGCTGGGGCTGATGCCCTCAATCACCATCTGAAGAAGACGGCCGGGATTGCTCCCGGCCAACTTCACCGAAAACCATTCGCTTTCGTAATACCCGTCTGACATTTCGGCGCCGCGCATAGATGTTTGGCGAGCGGGAGGAGGAAACATGAGCGGAATTCAAGAATTCGAGCGCGTGCTGGACGGAAGCGACAAGAACGTCGCCTCTTTCGATCAGCAACGCGTTTCCGCGCTCAAACGCGCCCAGCACTTTCTACACTCGACACCGGCCGCCGTGCCACTCATCGTCCTGATCCTGTCGATTGCCATTTTCGGCCTGACGATCGGCGGACGATTCTTTTCATCTTACACTTTGACCCTTATTCTGCAGCAGATTGCGGTCGTCGGCATTCTCGGCTCGGCGCAGACGCTGGTCATTCTCACCGCCGGCATCGATCTTTCAATCGGCGTGGTGATGGTCATCTCCTCGGTCGTTATGGGCAATGTGGCGGTAACATACGGGCTGCCAACAGGAATCGCGGTGCTCGCAGGCTTCGTGGTCGGCGGTCTTTGCGGCCTTCTCAATGGCTTTCTTGTGGCCGTGGTCAAGCTGCCGCCCTTCATCGTCACTCTTGGTTCGTGGAATATCGTCATGGCGACGAATTTCATCTACTCCGCGAACGAGACAATCCGCGATGCTGATGTGCAGCAGGCCGCTCCGCTGCTGCAAATCTTCGCTACCAACTTCCGGATCGGTTCTGCCATTTTCACACTCGGCGTCATTGCCATGGTGGCTCTTGTCGCTCTGCTTTGGTACATATTGAACCATACGGCCTGGGGACGTCATGTCTACGCTGTCGGTGACGATCCAGAAGCAGCAAAATTGTCCGGCATTCAGACCCGTCGCGTTCTTCTCAGTGTTTACACCATCGCTGGCGTGATTGCAGCCTTTGCAGCCTGGGTCGCCATCGGTCGTAACGGCTCTATCTCGCCGTCTGCTGCCGTCACCGACTACAACCTTCAGGCCATTACCGCGACGGTTATCGGTGGTATTTCGCTCTTCGGCGGGCGCGGCTCCATTCTCGGAACGCTTTTTGGCGCTATGCTCGTTGGTGTGGTCTCCATGGGCCTCAACATGCTCGGCGCAGACCCGCAGTGGAAGGTTATGTTGACCGGCTGGTTGATCATCGCCGCCGTCGCAGTGGATCAATGGATCAGAAAGGCAGCCGTCTGATGGCCCAGGATACGAACAGACAACCCATTCTTTCTGGTCATGGTCTCGTCAAGCGTTATGGCCGCGTGACCGCGCTGGACAATGCCGACTTCGATCTCTATCCGGGAGAAATCCTGGCGGTGATCGGTGACAACGGGGCAGGCAAGTCCTCGCTCATCAAGGCGCTCTCGGGAGCGATCCGCCCGGATGAAGGCGAGATCCGGCTGGAAGGCAAACCGGTTCAGTTCAAGACGCCGCTCGAGGCCCGCGATGCCGGTATCGAGACGGTCTATCAGAACCTCGCGCTTTCCCCGGCCCTGTCGATTACCGATAACATGTTTCTGGGACGAGAAATCCGCAAGCCGGGCATTCTCGGCTCGGTGTTCCGCAAACTCGACAATGCGGCAATGGACAAGTTTGCCCGAGAGAAGCTGTCCGAACTTGGTTTGATGACCATTCAGAACATCAATCAGGCGGTCGAAACGCTCTCCGGCGGTCAGCGTCAGGGTGTGGCAGTGGCCAGAGCCGCAGCCTTCGGCTCCAAGGTCGTCATTCTGGACGAACCGACGGCGGCACTTGGCGTCAAGGAAAGCCGACGCGTTCTGGAGCTCATTCTAGAGGTACGTAGCAGAGGCCTGCCGATCGTGCTCATCTCGCACAACATGCCGCATGTGTTCGAGGTCGCCGACCGCATCCATATCCATCGTCTTGGTAGGCGCCTGTGCGTCATCAATCCGAAGGAACATTCGATGTCGGATGCGGTGGCCTTCATGACGGGCGCCAAGGAACCGCCCCGCCAGGAGATTGCGGCGTAAGGCGCCAAACGTATGGCCTGGGATGATCTTACGAGATCCTCCAAGGAGCCACCTTATTCTATCATCAGGATTGCCGACCCCTCGGGGTCGGCAATTTTACGTTTGCACATGGCCAAAACACGCTGAGCGGTCGCGTGTAAGGTCGTCTAGAGCATCTGACAGACAACCGGTCCTGTCGCGAGTCCAACATAACTCACGGCGCTTGAAAGGTCAGAACCCAATCATAAAGGAACAGGTCGGGCCGCAATGTCCTAATTTGGATTGACGACCTTGCTTGCCAGCTGGAACGGACTTGAAACCGTCGCTCCGACGGCATCTAGAACGAAGGCTCCTGCACGGCCAAGATCGTTGCCGCCGCCACGCCGCTTTTCGTCGAGCTTCGGCAACAGAGCGGCGAGCGCGGCATACCGATCGTGGTTTAAACCGTCAGAGGAATCGAGTTCCGAGATATCTATGAATTGGACACCCTCGCGTTTAGCTGCCGTTCTGATCTTCGGATCATTCACGTCCAGTGCGCCAACCCGGTCTCTTTCGCCAGCCAGGATGGACGCGGCCATCAAGGCCCGGTCGTCCTTGGACACGAGCACGGCGAGCGGCGGATTAAGACGACCGACGACCTCGATCTGCTTGCGAAACACATCTGTGTCGATATCCGGTGCCGCAAGCACCACCTGAAGCTTGGCGATGACGTCGTTACGGCCTTTAAGGCGAAGCTCGCGCAAGGCCTCCATGACCAGCCACGCCCCCATGCTATGGCCGAAGACGATGACATTCTTGCGTGGCGATTTCTGCGCGAGATCGATCAAGAGGTCTGCCAGGGCATCGCGGGAATAGGTGGCCGCTTCCTTGTCCGCAACATATCCTGTGACATTCGCCATGGAGGGCCACGAAAAGACGACAGGTATACCGTTGATATCCGCATCCGCCGCCATCTGCGTCGCCCGGAAGAGTGCTTCCTGGTAGCTGTAATTATAGCCGTGGACGAAGAGGCCGACATCTTTACCGGAGGTGAGGATATCGGCGAGATCGCGCTTGAACGCGTCTTTCGGCAGCATGTCGCGATCTGTCACGACGAAGTTCTTCTGAGGATCGGACTTTCTGGAAGGCCACTCGATCTTGCCCTTCTGGTGATCCGGCGGAATGGAAATTTCAAAGCGCGCATAATTCGGCGTCTCGGCACGCCCGTCACCAAAAGCCAATGTTTTGCCCGGCTCGCGCTCACGCGTACTGACGACATAGGCCGTGATGCTCTTACCCGATGCCACCCTCGTATTGACGGCTTGCAATACTTCGGCGCCAGGCCGTGCGGCACATGACCCAAGCAGGCAAAGGGTGATAAGCAGAGAAACGAACCTGAGCATGAAAAATATCCGCTAAATTAGACAGGCATCGATAGCGAGAATTTCCGTGCCTGGCAATCGGACCGACGCGCACGTAAACGTAAGCGACATTTCGGTCGTAAGTTGGCCTGTAACCGGACGCTCTTTCAGTGAAAGCCGTTCCGAAACCGTTCGGGATACTGTAGGTCGTAGGCATGACGATTCTGGATATGGCATGACGGCCAAGGTTTTCCTGTCACGACTGAAGCTCACGGATTTCCGCAACTACGCGGAGGTATCCTTGCGGTTGGATGAACGCCATGTCGTGCTGACTGGCGATAACGGCTCCGGCAAGACGAACCTGCTGGAGGCCGTCTCGTTTCTCTCGCCAGGTCGGGGTTTGCGCCGCGCCGTTCTTTCCGATGTCACCCGTGTCGGCGCGGAGGGGACAGGATTCTCGGTGTTCGCCGATGTTTCCGGTATGGATGGGGATGTCGCGATCGGTACAGGCATCGAGGGAGATGACGAAACGCCATCTCGACGTCTGCGCCTCAACGGAACCTCGGTCAGATCCGTCGATGAATTGACCGATCACTTGCGGGTCCTTTGGCTGACCCCATCGATGGACGGGCTTTTCACCGGCTCTTCTTCGGATCGTCGCCGTTTCCTCGATCGCCTTGTTCTTTCCCTCGACCCGTCGCATGGACGGCGTGCCAGCGACTTCGAAAAGGCGATGCGCCAGCGCAACCGCCTTCTTTCCGATGGTCGCCTCGATCCCGTCTGGCTCGACGGTATCGAGAAGCAAATGGCGGAGCTTGGTATTGCCATGGCTGTTGCGCGCCATGAGATGCTGGGTTTGCTGCGCACGCTGATCGATAGCCGTTCCGGCGACACCGGCTTTCCAAAAGCCATGCTGACTTTGTCAGGCTTTCTCGATGATGAGTTCCATCGACCGGCGGTGGACCTGGAGGATGGGTATTTCGCCACCTTGCGTGAGAACCGGTATCGGGACGCAGCAGCCGGGCGCACGCTGGACGGACCGCATCGCGCCGACCTTTTCGTGCGGCACGCTGAAAAGGACATGGACGCCGCACGCTGCTCCACTGGCGAACAGAAGGCCCTCCTCGTCGGTCTTGTTCTCGCGCATGCACAACTGACTGCCAATATGACCGGTCACGCTCCGGTGCTGCTTCTGGACGAGATTGCCGCGCATCTGGATGAAGGCCGTCGTGCCGCGCTTTTCGACCTCATCCACGCGCTTGGCGGCCAGAGTTTCATGACAGGGACGGATGCAGCAATGTTTTCGGCATTGCGGGATCGCGCACAGTTTTTCACCGTGTCGCATGGCAGCGTGTCATGATAGGGCTTCTCCTATTGACGTTCCGGAGACAGGATCATGGATGCTCTTAGCCCCGAGGAAATTGAACGCTACAAGCGACATATTCTTCTGCCCGAGATCGGCGGCATGGGGCAGCAGCGACTGAAGACAGCCAAGGTGCTGGTGATCGGCGCAGGCGGCCTCGGCGCGCCGGTGCTCTACTATCTTGCCGCAGCAGGCATAGGGACACTCGGTATTATCGACGATGATGTTGTCTCTTTGTCGAATCTTCAGAGACAGGTCATTCATGACACCGGCACGATCGGCGAGCTAAAAACCGAAAGCGCACGCCGCAGCATTTCCCGGCTCAATCCGCATGTGCGCACGCTGCATTTCGAAGAACGCTTTTCCCGTCTCTGGGCCCATGATCATCTGACGTCCTTCGATCTCGTCATTGACGGATCCGACAATTTCGATACCCGCTATGCGGCGGCCGATGCAGCCGAAGCGGCAAAGGTGCCGCTGGTGACTGGCGCTGTCGGTCGGTTCGATGGCTCTGTCACGGTACTGAAGCCCTATGCAGAAGGTCCAGACGGCACGTTGCTGCCACGCTACCGCGATCTCTTTCCTGCGCCGCCGCCGGAGGGCCTTGTTCCATCATGCGCGGAAACCGGCATTATCGGCGCGCTGACGGGCGTCATTGGTACGACGATGGCCATGGAAGCAATCAAGATCATTACCGGAGCGGGAGAGCCACTGATTGGCCGACTGCTTCTCTATGACGCGCTCGCCGCCCGCTTCGACACCATTCGCTACAAGAGGCGCCAGGCAGCATGACAGAGATTGTTCGAATCGACGAAAACTTCAACCGCGTAGAGGAATTGCTGGCGCTGATCATGTCGTCATTCGCCAGTATGGACGGCGTGATCGATCCGCCTTCCTCGGCGCATCGGCTGACACCTGATAATCTGCGTCAGAAGATCGGCCAAGAAAGTGCATTCGTCGCTTTCGACGGGGACCAAATGCTCGGATGCATTTTTTGCAAACCGGAAACGAACTCGCTCTATATCGGCAAGCTTGCCGTGTCTCCCGCCGCCCAAGGTCGCGGCATCGGTCGCGCCTTGCTAAGCGCAGCTGAGGATTTGGCGCGTCAGCTGCCGCTGCCAAGTCTTCGTTTGGAAACCCGCATCGAACTCGTCAACAATCACCGGCAGTTCACGTCATGGGGTTTCAGCAAGACAGCCGAGAATTCGCACGCCGGATATGATCGTGTGACGTCAATCGAAATGACGAAGCGTCTGGCTTGATCGCACCCTGCCGGGCAAAAGCACTGGGCGATTTTTCAACAACGACATGCGACAAAACCAAGACCTTAAGCGTAGGGAGCGGATATCAGAGATCGCGCCACGCTTCAGGCCCTGCCCGGCAGCACCCGGTTCGGCGGCCTGTGACCATCATAAAATGCGCGGATGTTGATGATGACCTTGTCGCCCATGTCGATGCGGCCTTCGATCGTGGCCGAACTCATATGCGGCAAGAGCACCACCCTGCCCTCCTTGGCGAGTTTGATGAGCTTTGGGTTGACGGCGGGCTCGTTCTCAAACACGTCGAGACCCGCACCGGCAATCTTGCCCTGCCGCAGGCACTCGATCATCGCCGCTTCATCGATGATATCGCCGCGCGCCGTGTTGACGATATAGCTCGTCGGCTGCATCAGCGCGAGGCGCCGAGCCGAGATCAGATGATAGGTGGCAGGCGTCGACGGGCAGTTGACGGAGACGATGTCGACGCGCGCCAGCATCTGGTCGAGACTATCCCAATAGGTCGCTTCAAGCTCCGCTTCGGTCGCCGGGCTTACACGCTTGCGATTATGATAATGGATCGATAGCCCGAAGGCCTTGGCGCGGCGGGCAACGGCAGTGCCGATGCGGCCCATGCCGACGATGCCGATACGCTTGCCCGACAGTCGGCGACCCAGCATCCAGGTCGGCGACCAGCCGCGCCAGTCATCCGATCCGTTGGCAAGCACCCGTGTGCCTTCGACAAGGCGGCGCGGAACGGCAAGCACAAGCGCCATCGTCATGTCCGCGCTGTCTTCCGTCAACACGTTCGGCGTATTGGTAACGGTTATGCCCTTGCGTGCCGCCGCGTCCACGTCGATATGATCGATACCGTTTGAAAAACTTGCGATCAATTTCAGTTGAGGACCAGCCTGCTCTATCATGGACGCGGTGATGCGATCGGTCACCGTCGGAACCAGAACGTCAACACGCTGCATGGCCGCCAGAAGCTCCGCCTCCGTGCGAGGCGCATCTTCAATATTCAATTCAGCCTCGAACAGTTCCCGCATGCGGGTCTCGACCAGATCCGGCAGTTTTCGGGTCAAATAGACGGTCGGTCTCTTCTTGTTCGTCATAGTCTGCAGGCACCTTGTTCAGAGGTCGTTAACCAGAAAGAGCGATAATTTGTTCATCAAGGGCGTTTCTACCAGACCCACCGGCGAAGACAAACAAATCTCGCATGTTGTTCCTTCGGCGATAGGACTGGGGTGCCCCTCAAACGTCATTCTCTTGTTCCATGGAAACGGTCAAACGACATGCGTAGCTTTGTCTCCATCCTCTGCATTGCATTGTCATTGGGTTTTCTTCACACCACCGTCTCACCAGCACTTGCTCAGGGCGCTGCAAAGGGTGCCAGCGGCCTGCCACTACCGCGTTTCGTCAGCCTGAAATCAAAGCGTGTTAACATGCGCATCGGACCAAGCACGGACTATGCCGTCTCCTGGATGTATATGAAGTCCGGCATGCCGGTGGAAATCATTCAGGAATATGAAAACTGGCGCCGCATCCGCGATGCGGACGGCACCGAGGGCTGGGTAAATCAGGCACTGCTGTCTGGCGAAAGAACCGCAGTCGCCGCTCCATGGATGCGCGGCAAGGGCAAGGACGTTTATGTCAATATGCGCCGGGAGCCGCAATCGAGCGCTTCTGTAGTGGCGAAGCTGGAGCCTGGCGTCCAGATCCGCATCGGCGAATGCAATGGCGATTGGTGCAAGGCGGAAGCCGATCACGTGGGCGGCTGGGTTTCGCAGGGCGAAATCTGGGGCGCCTATCCGGGCGAAGCGTTCAAATAAACGGCCATCCCCGCGCGCCTTGGAACCGGCGCACGGAGATCATTGTCATCGAATAATCAAAGAAGCCCGTGCTTCTCGGCCAGCGCCTTCAGCGACGACATGGGACGCGGTCCGATCTGCTGTATGACGGCAGCGGCTGCAAGGCAGCCGAGCTTGCCGCTATCTTCCAGTGAACGCCCCTGCGTGTAGCCAAAAAGGAACCCGGAGGCGAAAAGATCGCCGGCGCCCGTCGTGTCGACGACATCGAAAACCGGATAGGCATCGACCTTCACCCGCTCGGTACCGCGCACAATCACGGCGCCCTCTTCGCTCATCGTCACGGCTGCGATCTTGCAGTCCTGTGCGATCTTGGTCAGCGCCAGATCGAAGTCTTCGGTTTCATAGAGCGACAGCGCTTCCTGCTTGTTCGCAAAGACGATATCGACTGTCCCCGAGCGCATCAGATCGAGGAACTCGTCGCGGTAGCGGCCGACGCAGAAACTATCGGACAGCGTCATGGAGACTTCGCGACCGTTTTCATGGGCGATGCGGGCGCAATCACGGATCGCGTCCTTGGCGCGCGGCGGGTCCCAGAGATAGCCTTCGAAGTAGGTGACCTTCGATTGTGCAACGATCTCAGGTTCCACGTCTTCCGGTCCAAGCTCGACGCAGGCGCCAAGATAGGTGTTCATGGAGCGCTCACCGTCTTCGGTGACGAAGATCATCGAGCGAGCGGTGGGTGGAAAGGTGCCGCGTGGCTTCGTCTCGAAATAGACGCCCTGGGCGCGGATATCGTGCTGGAATATTTCGCCGAGCTGATCTTCGGCGACCTTGCCGAAATAGGCTGCGGGTGCTCCGAAATTGGCAATGCCTGCCGCCGTGTTGCCCGCACTTCCGCCGGAGGCTTCCAACGCCGGACCCATGAGCGAGTAGAGCAGTTCCGCGCGCTCGGCATCGATCAGGTTCATCGCGCCCTTGGTGATGGCGTTGTCGATGAGAAAGCTGTCATCGCAGCGGGAAATGATATCCACGATGGCGTTGCCAACGGTCAGTACGTCGAATTTTGTCATGAGCCTCTTGTCCGAGCCGCACCGACCCGGTGCGTTATCCGGAACTCGGTCTTAAAGATTTCTGCCGACAAGAAAAGAGAAAAGGCGACTGCGCCTTGCAAGCTCATCCTCGACCGATCTTACCGCGTCATTTGCATGTCATAAAGTGCTGGTAGACCATTACTCGTTCCCGACACGGATGTACTGCCGGGGATGACAGGCTGAAGCGGGGACGATCCCCGCTTTTTCCGTTTTCATGGGCCCGCTGTGGTTTCCAACCCCGGCCAGAAAACGGTTTCGGACGCACCCCCTTTCCTGTACAGGGTTGAGACATTCCGCAGAGTGCTCGTGAAAGCCCGTCTCCATGTATGCTGTTGCCCTGAATGTCGCGCCGATCTTTCTGCTTATTCTGATCGGTTGGCTGACGGTAAAGGCGAGGCTGTTCAAGGCCGAGGCGAGCGATGTACTGAGCGACTTCGTCTTCAAGATTGCCGTGCCAACGCTGATCTTCCGTACGCTGGCCGAAGCCGATTTTCATGGCGCTTCGCCTTTCAAGCTCTGGATCACCTACTTCGCCGGCGTAGCCATCACCTGGGCTGCGGGTCAGCTTGTGACGACATACATCTTCAAGCAGGACCTGCGGGTTAGCGTCATTGCCGGCATATCCTCGGCTTTCGCCAACAATATTTTCATTGGCCTTCCGCTCGTCGGGCGTTCCGTCGGCAATGACGGCATTGTTGCAATTTCAATCCTGCTGGTCATCCACCTTCCCATCATGATGATTGCCGGAACGATCCTGATGGAAAATGCGACACACAAAGTGGTTGGCGGTGAAAGGCGAAGTGCGTTCACGGTCTTGAAGCAGGTGGGGCGAAACCTCGCGACCAACCCTCTGGTCATCGCCCTTCTTCTTGGACTTTGCTTCAATATGATCGGCACATCAATGCCGGTCGTGTTTACGACGGTCATCGATCAGATCGCGGCCATGGCTGGACCTGCGGCGCTTATTTCGCTTGGCATGGCGCTGACCAAATACCCGGTGCGCGGCAATCTGCACATCTCGACGACGATTACCGCCTTCAAGCTCTTGCTTCTACCGGCTTGCGTCTGGGCGATGGCACATCTGCTCGGTCTCAGCCCCGCGTGGACATCGGCACTAGTACTGACATCCTGCGTTCCGACCGGTATCAATTCCTGGCTACTCGCCAACCGCTTCGGGATCGGACACAGTATCGCCGCGTCGACCATCAGCATCTCGACGCTCTTTGGCGTCTTGACCGTATCTCTCTGGGCGTGGCTGCTGAGTTGAGGCCGCAGATAAACCGCAGCCTCATTCTCAAAAATGATTACTTCTGGGCGCTCAAAATCTTGAAGCGGGCGTTTCGGCAGACTTCCTCGCTCTTGCGGAACTCGCTTGCCAGCACCGGTTCGTAGGGAAGGCCTCGATTGGCGACCATCAGCAACTTGCCACCGTTGCGCAATGCGCCTGCCGCCGCCTTGATTATCGCCTGACCGAGCGCTGGCTCTGCCGCCTGACCGGCCGCATGGAAGGGTGGGTTCATGATGATAAGGTCGTATTTTTCCTTCGGCGGCTCTGCGGCCAGGTCCTGCCAGAAGAAACGTGCCGTCAGCCGCGGGCAGTTTTCCAGAAGATTGGTCTTGGCAAATTCAAGCGCGTTGTAATCGGCCTCGAACAGATCAATGCGCGCCGTGCGTGGCGACTTCTCGGCCAGCATGACCGAGAGGTAACCCCACCCCGCGCCAAAATCGGCGGCATTGCCGTCGAAATCGGTCGGCATGCGTGAAACGAGCAGTTCGGAACCGTCGTCCACGCGATCATGGGAGAACATTCCAGGCATGGCGGTAAAACGGTTGTCGATGGTGACAGGTTTCTGCTCCAGCTTGGCAACAGCAGCCGAGACATCGTCCGGTCGTGCAAACCAGATGGCGACGCCGTGATATTTCGGCGTCGATTCCGCTTCGATGCCGAGCTTTGCCAGCGTCTTGCGCAAGGTGACGATACCGTCTTCCTTGGCGCCTGCAGCCAGGATCACGCCGCCCGCCTTCACGCGCTTCAAGGCTTCCGCCATGCGGTTGTCGTTTTCGCCGCGGTGCTTACCGCACAGGATCATGGCCGCGTCATAGTCCTCTCCGGAGATTTCCGGCGTGACCTCGGAACCATGCGCTTGCAACGCGCGATAAAGAGGACGAAAGCCCTGAACCGCTACAATCTCAGAATCGAAACCCTCCAGGCGCGGCGCTCCCGCTTCTGCGCCCAGAAACAGCACGCGCTCACCGCCTTTCGGCGCTGGCAGCATATCGGCAGCGAAGGGATGGAACAGGGTTTTGACTGCGTCACGGCTCATCGGGAGCATCCTCAAGAACATGTACCGGAAAAGCGCCAAGCGGCTTTGCGTCGGGACAATGCGTTCAACAACAATGGAGCAGCTTCACGTTCTAGACGAACAGCAACCGCCCCGGAAATAGAAAAAAGGCGCGGGAGAGATCCCGCGCCCCGATAGGAATAAGCGCGTACGCCTTACTCGGCAGCAGCGTCGCCTTCAGCCTTCTTCTCGGCAACGATTTCCTTGCCGGTTGACTGGTCAACGATCTTCATGGACAGGCGAACCTTGCCGCGCTCGTCGAAGCCCATCAGCTTGACCCAGACCTTGTCGCCTTCCTTGACGACGTCGGAGGTCTTGGCAACGCGCTCGGAAGCCAGCTGCGAAATGTGAACGAGGCCGTCACGTGCGCCGAAGAAGTTGACGAATGCGCCGAAGTCGGCGGTCTTGACGACCGTACCTTCGTAGATCTGTCCAACTTCAGGCTCGGCCACGATGGAGTGGATCCACTTGCGGGCCGCTTCGATTTCCTTGCCGGAAGACGAAGCGATCTTGACGGTGCCGTCATCTTCGATGTTGATCTTCGCGCCGGTCTTTTCGACGATTTCACGAATGACCTTGCCGCCAGAACCGATGACTTCACGGATCTTGTCGACCGGGATGTTCATGACTTCGATGCGTGGAGCGAATTCGCCCAACTGACCACGGCTTTCGGTGATGGCATTGGCCATCTCGTTGAGGATGTGCTTGCGGCCACCCTGTGCCTGATCAAGCGCGACCTTCATGATCTCTTCGGTGATGCCGGCGATCTTGATGTCCATCTGAAGCGAGGTGATGCCGTCAGCAGTACCGGCAACCTTGAAGTCCATGTCGCCGAGGTGATCTTCGTCACCGAGGATGTCCGACAGAACGGCAAAACGTTCGCCTTCCAGGATCAGACCCATGGCAATACCGGCAACAGGCTTAGCCAGCGGAACACCGGCATCCATCAGAGCGAGCGATGTGCCGCAAACGGTTGCCATGGAGGACGAACCGTTGGACTCGGTGATTTCCGATACGACGCGCAGCGTGTAGGGGAACTGCTCAGCAGACGGAAGCATCGGACGGATTGCGCGCCATGCGAGCTTGCCGTGACCGATTTCGCGGCGACCCGGGGAGCCCATGCGACCTGTTTCACCGACCGAGTAGGGCGGGAAGTTGTAGTGCAGCAGGAAGCGTTCCTTGTACATGCCGGTCAGGCTGTCGACATACTGCTCATCTTCGCCGGTGCCGAGCGTGGCAACGACGATTGCCTGCGTTTCACCACGGGTGAAGAGTGCCGAACCATGGGTGCGCGGCAGAAGGCCAACTTCCGACACGATCGGACGAACCGTGGAGAGATCGCGACCGTCGATACGGCTCTTGGTGTCGAGAATGTTCCAACGAACAATCTTGGCCTGCAGGTGCTTGAATACAGCGCCGACTTCTTCAGCCGAATACTTGGCTTCGCCTTCTTCCGGCAGGAAGTGCGCCTTGACCTTCGTCTTGACGGCGTCGACAGCAGCGTAACGGGCAGCCTTTTCGGTGATCTTGTAGGCGTCGCGCAGTTCAGCTTCGGCAAGGCCGAGCATTTCGGTTTCGAGAGCCGAGAAATCTTCCGGTTCGAATTCGCGCGGTTCCTTGGCAGCCACTTCAGCGAGCTTGATGATCGCGTCGATGACTGGCTGGAAGCCACGGTGACCGAACATGACGGCGCCGAGCATGACGTCTTCGTTCAGTTCCTTGGCTTCGGATTCGACCATCAGAACGGCGTCCTGCGTACCGGCAACGACGAGGTCGAGAACCGATTCGTCCATCTCGTCGAGATGCGGGTTCAGAACATATTCGCCGTTGATGTAACCGACGCGCGCGCCGCCAACCGGGCCCATGAAGGGAACGCCGGAAAGCGTCAGCGCAGCAGAGGTCGCGATCATGGACAGGATGTCCGGGTTGTTTTCCAGATCGTGCTGGATAACGGTAACGACAACCTGGGTGTCGTTCTTGTAGCCTTCAGGGAAGAGCGGGCGGATCGGGCGGTCGATCAGGCGGGAAACGAGGGTCTCGTTTTCGCTCGGACGGCCTTCACGCTTGAAGTAGCCACCGGGGATCTTGCCGGCTGCGTAGGTCTTTTCCTGATAGTTGACCGTCAGCGGGAAGAAGTCCTGACCCGGCTTCGGGGCCTTTGCAGAAACGACGGTCGCGAGAACCATGGTTTCGCCGTAGGTTGCGATGACGGCGCCGTCAGCCTGACGAGCAACCTTGCCCGTTTCCAGCTTCAGCGGGCGGCCTGCCCATTCGATTTCCACGGAGTGTTGATTGAACATATCTTGTCCTTCTTGTCGCCACGGCTCCACCATTGAAGCAGCGGCTTCGACACATCACGGGCAAGACAGCGGGAGGCTTTGGTGTGAGTGCCGACTACGGTGGCACAAGCGTCCTGCAATCCTGCCCCATGACAGGTCTTCGGTTGGTTCAGACGGTTCCGGCCCATCCGGTCCGTCTTCATGATCCAGCAACTGCCGGATCAAAAAACCGGCGGGCACCTCAGAGAAGGAAACCCGCCGGTCAAGATGTTAGCGGCGAATGCCCAGCGTGCCGATCAGCTTCGTGTAACGGCCTTCGTCCTTCTTCTTCAGATAGTCGAGAAGCGAACGGCGGCTGGAAACGAGCGTCAGAAGACCACGACGAGAGTGGTTGTCCTTCTTGTGGCCCTTGAAGTGTTCGGTCAGGTTGTTGATCCGCTCGGTCAGGATTGCGACCTGAACTTCAGGCGAACCGGTGTCGCCTTCCTTCGTTGCATATTCCTTGATGAGGGCGGCTTTGCGCTCTGCAGTGATCGACATCGTAAGATCCTTTCTATTTTAAGGAAAAACAGGTCGCCAAGGGCCGGGATGTCGTCCAGCGATGGCCATTCAATAGCAAAGGCAAGGCCTAGCTGGCGCTGCCTATAAACCAATTGGCGGATAAAGGAAAGAGGCGATGGCAATACCGGCACATCGCCACTGCGGGAAACCCCTGAAGCAGCACGCGTTAGCGTCCCTATGCCATGCGCCAAATAGAAAAACCGGCGACCAATGATCGCCGGCATAAATAGGATTTGCAGCGGGTCAACCTGGTTTCGGCTTAGCCGAAAACGCGCTTTGGGCGGAATTCTCCCTGGCCGATCTCGCCGATCGCCACCAGTTTGCCGCGGGCGGTCGCATAGGCTTCGGATTCCTGCGTCGGCGCATCGCGTCCGCGTAGCAGAATGGGGTTGCCCATCTTCAGGCGGTGGGCTTGATCATCATTGATGATGAGATGCGGCAGCGAAGACAGCGCTTCCGATGTATCGATGAGATAGGCGTCGAGTGCTGCCAAGCGCTCGTCGCGGTCTTCGATCGACTCAAGTTCGATCAGCTTTTCCAGCGGCACCATCGCATCTTCGGCAAAAGGTGCGACCATGGAGCGACGAAGCTCGGAGATGAAACCGTAGCAGCCGAGATCGCGGCCCATGTCACGCGCCAGCGCACGGACATAGGTGCCCTTGCCGCATTCCACTTCGAAATGCGCGGTGTTTTCATCCGGACAGCCAAGCAGCGTGAGCCGATGAACCTCGACCTCACGTGCAGGAATTTCCACGACTTCACCCTCACGGGCCAGGTCATAGGCACGCTCGCCAGCAATCTTGATGGCGGAAAACTGCGGCGGGATCTGGAGAATCGTGCCGGTGTATTTTGGCAGAAGCTCGCGGATTGCCTGCTCGCCCGGACGATTGTCGGAGCTGTTGAGTACCTCACCCTCCATATCGTCGGTGGTGCGCTCTTCACCCCAGGTGACGCAGAACTCGTAAATCTTGCGGCCGTCCATGACGTAAGGCACGGTTTTCGTGGCATCGCCTAGCGCAATCGGCAACATGCCAGAGGCCAGCGGATCCAGCGTTCCGGCATGACCTGCCTTCTGCGCATTGAACAGCCATTTGATCTTGGAGACGGCCTCGGTAGAGCCGAAATCGAACGGCTTGTCGAGAATGAGCCAGCCGGAAACCGGGCGGCCCTTAGGTTTGCGTGGTTTGGACATTCTTCAGTTCTGTTCGTCGTCTTTTTCGTTGGAAGATCCAAGATCGCGCTGCACTTCCGGAGAACGCAGCAGGGCGTCGATCTTCTGATAATTGTCGAAGCTGGTATCGTCGCGGAAGCGGACTTCCGGAACATATTTCATCTGGCGCAATTGCGGTCCCAGCCGTCCACGAATGAACTTGGCGTGCCGGTTTAAAGCATCGATACTTTCGGTATGGTCGGGAACGCCAAGTGGCGTCACATAGGCGGTGGCGATCTTCAGATCGGGAGACATGCGCACTTCCGAAATCGAAATCACCGTCTTTTCCAGAAGGTCGTCACGCACTTCGCCGCGCTGAAGAATTTGCGTCAGAGCCGCGCGAACCTGCTCGCCGACGCGCAGCATGCGTTGTGAAGGGGCTGATGAAGTTGCTTTTGCCATTGTTATTCTTGCCTCAGCATATTGGAAGACGACAGTCGGCACGCTTTCCAGCTCTCCGACCTTTGTTTCCAGCACTCTCGCCAGAAGGTTTCTTGTAAACCCTTCTGCCGGAGTATCTTAAAATTCAGCGAGCGCCGGTTAACCAGCGCTCGCTCTCAAAGTTTTACAATCAAGCAGAGCGCTTAGAGCGTTCTGGTAATATGCTCGACGCGGAAGCACTCGATCGTGTCGCCAGCGCGGATGTCTTCGTAGTTCTCGAAGGCCATACCGCATTCCTGACCGACCGGCACTTCGCTGACTTCGTCCTTGAAGCGCTTGAGCGTCTTGAGCTTGCCTTCATGGATGACGACGTTGTCGCGAACCAGACGGACGCCTGCACCACGTTCCACCTTGCCTTCGACGACACGGCAACCGGCAACCTTGCCGACCTTGGTGATGTTGAAGACTTCGAGGATTTCGGCATTGCCGAGGAAGGTCTCGCGACGTTCCGGCGAAAGAAGACCGGACATGGCCGCCTTCACGTCATCCACCAGATCGTAGATGATGTTATAGTAGCGGATCTCGATGCCGGCGCGCTCAGACGCTGTACGGGCCTGGGCATTGGGACGGACGTTGAAGCCGATGATCGCGGCGTTGGACGCTTCTGCCAGAGAAATATCCGATTCCGTGATGGCGCCTGCGCCCGAGTGGACAATGCGTGCGCGGACTTCGTCGGTACCGAGCTTTTCGAGCGATGCGATGATCGCCTCCACGGAACCCTGCACGTCGGCCTTGATGACCAGCGGGAACTCCTTCATGCCGGAGGTCTGTAGCTGGCTCATCATCTGCTCAAGAGAACCGCGCTGGCCAGTTTGGCGAGCAACGGCCTTGTCGCGGGCAAGACGCTGACGATACTCGGAAATCTCGCGAGCGCGGCTTTCGCTTTCGACGACGGCGAAACGGTCACCGGCAGACGGTGTGCCGGACAGGCCGAGAATTTCGACCGGCATGGCAGGACCCGCTTCCTTGACGTGGTCGCCCTTGTCGTTGACGAGTGCGCGGACGCGGCCCCACTGATCACCAGCAACGATGATTTGGCCAGGCTTCAGCGTACCCTTCTGAACGAGCACGGTCGCTACTGCACCACGACCGCGGTCGAGTTCGGCTTCGATGACCGTGCCTTCTGCAGTACGGCTTGGGTCTGCCTTGAGGTCGAGGATTTCGGCCTGCAGCAGGATGGCTTCGAGCAGCTTGTCGAGGCCCTGCTTCTTCTTGGCCGAGACTTCGACGTCAAGCACTTCACCGCCCATGGATTCCACGAAGACTTCGTGCTGGAGCAGCTGCTGGCGAACCTTTTCAGGGTTTGCCTCATGCTTGTCGATCTTGTTGATCGCCACGATGATCGGCACGCCGGCTGCCTTGGCGTGATTGATCGATTCGATCGTCTGCGGCATCACGCTGTCGTCAGCCGCAACCACGAGGATCGCGATGTCGGTTGCCTGCGCACCACGGGCACGCATGGCCGTGAAGGCGGCGTGGCCTGGGGTGTCGATGAAGGTGATCTTCTGGCCGTTCTGCTCGACCTGATAGGCACCGATATGCTGGGTGATGCCACCGGCTTCGCCAGCAACCACGTTTGCCTGACGGATGGCGTCGAGCAGCGAGGTCTTGCCGTGGTCGACGTGACCCATGATGGTGACGACCGGAGGACGCGAAACCATGTCGCCTTCGACGTCGGCAACATTGAAGATACCTTCTTCAATGTCGGATTCCGACACGCGCTTGACGGTGTGGCCGAATTCGCCGGCAATCAGTTCGGCCAGATCGGCGTCGATGACGTCGCCCGGCTTCATCATCTGGCCTTCCTTCATCAGGTACTTGATGACGTCCACCGCACGTTCGGACATGCGCTGCGACAGCTCCTGAATGGTGATGGTCTCGGGCAGGACAACTTCGCGGGAAATCTTCTCGCGGGTTTCCTGCATCTGGCTGCGGCGGAACTTCTCCTGGCGACGGCGCATGGAGGCCAGCGAACGGCCGCGCTGCGCGCCCTCTTCGTCGAGGTTCGATGTGACGGTGAGCTTGCCGCGACGACGCTCTTCTTCCGTCTTCAGACGGGCAGCGGGCTTTGCGGGCGCAGGGGCTGGCGCCTTGCCGCGCATTGGCATGCCGGTGCGGCGTGCGCCACGATCGTCCTCGTCATCCTTGTCGGTGCGGCGAACGCCCGGAGCGCCACGACCGGGCATCTCCGGCGCAGGTGCAGGCGCCGCTGCTGCGGGCGAGGGACGCGTGGACTGCGGGCGAACGTCACGGCGCACAGGCTGCGCTGTTGCGGCCGTCGGACGAACTGCGGCCTGCTCTTCTCTGGCAGGTGGCTCGTTCTCAGCAGCCTTGGCAGCGGCAGCCTCTTCAGCGGCGCGACGCGCTGCCTCTTCCTTCTCGGCGGCAATGCGGCGCTCTTCTTCCACCTTGCGGCGCGCTTCGTCTTCGGCGCGTTGCTTGGCTTCGACCACGTCGCGAGCCTGAGCTTCCATCAGCGCCCGACGGCGTGCTTCCATCTCACCGGCAGAGAGGTCGTGCAGCACGTTTCCGCGCGGACGATCCTGCTGGCGCGGTTGAGCCGACGGCTGAGGACGCTGCTGGTTGTTGGTCTGCTGAACGCGAGGTGCCGGATGAGACGGCTGCGGGCGCGGTGGAACCGGCGCCGCAGGCGCTGCTGCGCGTGGCTGCTGGGCAACAGGAGCTGCGGCTGCGCCACCTTGCTTCTCGTCTTCAGGACGCATGGGGCGACGCTTGCGTGTTTCCACGACAACTGCGTTGGTGCGACCACGACCCATGTCCTGACGCACGGTACCCTGGTTCAACCCACCCGGCTTGAGGGTGAGAGTCTTCTTGGGTTGTGCGTTGAGTGTCTTGTCGTCGTTGTTATCGGTCATTCCGTTCCCGTTCCTACAGACGAGAGCCGGATGACACCATCAGGCCCTGTCTTTCAATAGCTGCATCCGAACGCGGCGGCCGGTGTTGTCCGATAACCGCGTCATTGTCGTTCTGTCCGGGCAGCGCCAATGTCCGCTGGAGCTTTTTCGCCATGGCGATATCGCTCGAGCATCTTTGCGCGCTTCACTACACCCTCACCCGCCTGTCCTGCAAGCGCGCAGGCATGGATAAAAGCATTCTGGCCCAATAGTTCGTCCATTTCGGCCCCGGTAAAGAGCTTCAAGGACGGTATTTCATCGGCACCCGTACCGAGTGCCCAGGCCTTGCGGGCCTGATCCAGTTTCCGAACGCCATCAGCGGCGGCATCGGTTGCGTGGAAGACCGCCAGCGCCTGTCCGGAACGGACGGCCGCATCGACCTTCATGGCGCCGCTGATGAACTGGCCAGCTTTGCGCGCCATGTTCATCATGCCCGTTACCTGCTGCGTCATCAGCCGGTCCAGCATCTCAAGAAGATCCGGTCCAGCCTTGACGTCCGTTTTCAAGGCGCGCGCAAAGAGCTTCTTTGCGATCGCCTTTTCCACCAGCGCTCGGTCGGCTGTCACCCAGCAACCGCGCCCCGGCAATTGGCGCTTCAGGTCCGGCACGATTTGACCGTCCGGGCCTGCGACAAAGCGGATCAACTCATCTGGCGATCCACTCTGTCGTGTAACAATGCACATACGTCCGTTGACGTTGCCTTCTGCCAGATCCTCATCGGACCCGGCATCCGGTTCATGCGCCTGCGATATCATTCCTCAACGGCGGTATCCGCCTCCTCGGCAGCCTGCTGTTCAGCAGCCAGTTCTTCTTCGGTGATCCAGCCAGCCAGAAGACGAGCCTGCAGAACCATGTTTTCGGCCTCGACGCGAGAGACGTCGAGCTTGGAGAAGATGCCGTCGAACTTCTTGGTCTCGCCATCCTTGCGCTCGGTCCAGCCGACGAGATCGTCCGCCGCGCAGCCGGCAAAGTCTTCGACCGTCTTGATGCCGTCTTCGCCGAGAGCCACCATCATCTGCGATGTCAGGCCGTCGATCCGGCGCAGTTCGTCGGCAACGCCGAGTTCCTTGCGCTTGGCATCCATTTCCGCTTCGACGCGGTCGAGATATTCCTTGGCGCGCGTCTGGATTTCGACAGCGGTGTCTTCATCGAAGCCGTCGATAGAGGAGATTTCATCCAGCTCGACATAGGCCAGCTCCTCGACCTGGGCGAAGCCTTCGGATGCCAGAACCTGGCCGACCATTTCGTCGACGTCCAGCGCTTCCATGAAGAGGTTGGTACGCTCGTTGAATTCCTTCTGACGACGCTCGGACTCTTCCTGCTCCGTCATGATGTCGATATCCCAGCCGGTCAGCTGCGAAGCGAGGCGGACGTTCTGACCGCGACGGCCAATCGCAAGCGACAGCTGCTCGTCGGGAACGACCACTTCGATACGCTCGGACTCTTCATCCAGAACGACCTTGGCCACTTCCGCAGGCTGAAGCGCATTGACGATGAAGCTTGCAGGCTCCTGGCTCCAGGGAATGATGTCGATCTTTTCGCCCTGAAGCTCACCAACGACGGCCTGAACGCGCGAACCGCGCATACCGACGCAAGCACCGACCGGATCGATCGAGCTGTCATTGGAAATCACGGCGATCTTGGCGCGCGAACCCGGATCACGGGCAACCGACTTGATCTGAATGATGCCGTCGTAGATTTCCGGCACTTCCATGGTGAAGAGCTTGACCATGAACTGCGGATGGGTACGCGACAGGAAAATCTGCGGGCCGCGCTGCTCGCGACGAACGTCATAAACATAGGCGCGGACGCGATCGCCGTAGCGCAAGTTTTCGCGCGGGATCATCTCATCACGGCGGATAATGCCTTCGCCACGGCCGAGATCGACAATGACGTTGCCATATTCGACGCGCTTGACCGTGCCGTTGATGATTTCGCCGATACGATCCTTGAACTCGTCGAACTGACGGTCACGCTCGGCTTCGCGAACCTTCTGCACGATGACCTGCTTGGCGGACTGGGCAGCGATACGGCCGAAATCCATCGGCGGCAGCGGATCGGCTATGAAGTCACCGAGCTTGGCATCGGGGTTGCGGTCGCGTGCCAGCTCCAGCGGAATCTGGGTGGAGTAATCTTCGGCCTTGTCTACCACTTCCAGAAGACGCTGAAGGCGGATTTCGCCGGTCTTGGAGTTGATGTCGGCGCGAATATTGGTCTCGGAACCGTAACGCGAACGGGCGGCCTTCTGGATGGCATCGGCCATTGCGGCAAGCACGATCTCGCGGTCGATGACCTTTTCGCGCGCCACAGCATCGGCGATCTGCAGAAGCTCAAGCCGGTTAGCACTCACTGCCATTTTTTTGTCTCCGTAAGTCGCATGTTTGCGTTGGAAGAGCCCCGCAGGGTCTCTCAAAAAATCAATCTTCGTCTGCTTCTTCGTTCTGATTGGCAGCAGCGGCCTTGGCCTGCTTGTCCGCCTTCAGCGCGTCACGAATAAGGTCATCCGTCAAAACCAGTTTGGCATCAGACAGCGTGTTGAACGGGATCGTCACGACCGGCTCTTCGCCATAGCCGATCTGGTCGCGCTCGAGCTTGAAGCTGTCAGCCTCGACTTCCGCGATCTTGCCACGGAAGCGCTTGCGATTATCCACCAGGATCGAGGTCTCGACCTTGACGAGATGCCCCTGCCAGCGAACAAAATCGGACTTGCGAACCATCGGACGGTCGATGCCAGGCGAGGACACTTCCAGATGATACGCCTTTTCGACGGGATCTTCCACATCGAGGACCGGCGAAATGGCCATCGAGACGGCTTCGCAATCCTGAACGGTCATGGTCCCGTCTTCACGTTCGGCCATGATCTGCAATGTCGAGCCATTCTGGCTGGAAAGCCGGACCCTGACAAGCACGAAACCCATTCCGGTCAAAATCGGCTCGATGATCTCGGCGATCCGCTGGTCGATGCCTGTTTCGGTTATCAGTCTCGGTTCGGCTGCTGCCATTATGCTCTTCCGGTGTTCTTTGCGCGGAACATCTGCTCCGGTTTGACGATCCGCCTAACGAAAAAGAGCGGGGCCTTGGGGACCCCACTCTTCATCAGACGATCAAGAATTTGAACGGGGATATAAACCCTTCTGTCCGGAAATGCAAGGTTTGCGGCGCAAATCCGAATATTCGATTTTTTCTGCCACAATTTCACCTTTGCAGCGTTTGAATGGGTGGTGTCACCGCCATCGACCTTTATAGTGCCTGCTGCCAGAACAGCAGTTGAAATCAATTGGATCGCTCGTGCCCGACCGTCAATCGCCACTCGCGCCACTCCGGCACCCGACTTACAAGCGCATCTGGTTCGCCAGCATCGCGTCCAACTTCGGCGGGCTCATCCAGGCCGTGGGTGCCGCATGGATGATGACGGCACTTTCGACGTCCGAGAACATGATCGCGCTGGTGCAGGCCTCTACCTCGCTGCCGATCATGCTGTTCTCGCTGATTTCCGGCGCGCTTGCCGACAGTTTCGATCGGCGTCGGATCATGCTGTCCGCGCAGTTCCTGATGCTTGCCGCGTCGATCCTGCTGACAGTCTTTGCCTGGGCGAATCTTCTGACCCCATGGCTGCTTCTGTTCTTCACCTTCATGATCGGCTGCGGTACGGCGCTGAACAATCCGTCTTGGCAGGCATCGGTCGGTGAGATGGTGCCGCGGGAGGACCTGCCTGCGGCGGTGACGCTCAACAGCGTCGGTTTCAACATCACCCGTAGCGTCGGCCCTGCCATCGGTGGTGTCATCGTCGCGGCAGCCGGTGCCGCGGCAGCCTTTCTTGTCAATGCGCTTAGCTACTTCACGCTGATCTATGCACTGTTCAAATGGCAACCGCCAAAGAACAATTCGACGCTCCCGCGTGAGCAGTTGCTGGCCGCGATCTCCGCCGGTATGCGCTATGTCGCGATGTCGCCCAATATCGGCAAAGTTCTGGTGCGCGGCTTTCTCTTCGGCCTTTCCGCCAGCGCTATCCTGGCGCTGATGCCGCTCGTGGCGCGCGATCTCGTCGAAGGCGGACCGCTGACCTACGGCATCATGCTCGGCGCCTTCGGCGTTGGCGCTATCGGTGGGGCGCTGATGAGCGCCAGGCTTCGCGAGATGATGAGCAGCGAGTGGATCGTGCGGGTCGCCTTTCTCGGCTTCGCCTTGAGCGCCGGCGTTACCGCCATCAGCACCAATGCGATCATCACCAGCCTGTTTCTGACGATTTCAGGTGCCAGTTGGGTTCTGGCGCTCTCGCTTTTCAACACCATCGTGCAGCTCTCCACCCCCCGGTGGGTCGTTGGGCGTGCGCTCTCGCTCTACCAGACGCTGACCTTCGGCGGCATCGCGGTCGGCAGTTGGCTCTGGGGCTCTCTGGCGGAAGATCATGGCCTGACCTTCTCGCTCCTTTGTTCCTGTGTGCTGATGCTGCTTGGCGTCGTCGTCGGCTTCAAGCTCACCATGCCGGCCTTCGCCTCACTGAACCTCGATCCGCTGAATCGCTTCGTCGAGCCGCCTCTGCGACTGGATGTTAAACCCCGCAGCGGCCCGATCGCGATCATGGTGGATTACGAGATCGACGATGCCGATCTGCCGGAGTTCATGGCGATCATGGCAGAGCGCCGTCGCATCCGCATCCGCGATGGCGCGCGCAACTGGAGCCTGATGCGGGATCTGGAAAACCCGGATGTCTGGACGGAGATCTACCACGTCCCGACCTGGGTCGAATATGTCCGCCACAATCACCGACGGACCCAGGCCGACGCGGAAAGCTGGGATCGCATCCTGACGCTACACAAGGGCAAGACACGCCCCCGCGTCCACCGGATGATCGAGCGCCAGGCGATCCCGCCGCAGGACGATATTTTCCATAAGGCCCATATCGATCCGCATTGAGCGGATCGACAAACTGACCTCGCGTTCAGACGGTTTACCTGAGCTTTGTTTTCAGGGAAGCATCAGGAAAGCAGGTCGGCTTCAAGCCGTTCTTTGCCTGCCAATCACCCAGCGATCGGCGGGTCTTGAAGCCGGCCAGGCCATCGGCCTTGCCGACATCATAGCCCTTGGCAACCAATGCCTTCTGCATGGCAAGCACATCGGAACGGAGCATGGAGCCGACATTGCCCCATTCCGCCTTGAACGGGCCCCCACCATAGGCAATGCGATCAGCGAGATTGCCGATGAAAAGCGCGTAGAGATCGGAGTTGTTATACTCCTTGATGACGTAGAAATTCGGCGTCACGACGAATTCCGGGCCGTGGCGACCGGCGGGAACCAGCATCATGCCATCGGCGCTCAAGTCGTTGGACGGAAAGCCTTTTCCAGAAACGCGGGTGATGCCCATCTTGGCCCATTGAGACACCAGCTTCGCCAGATCCGGACCTTCCTGCGCGCAGGAAACATTGTCTGGTATGGAAACCTCAAAACCCCAGTCGCGGTCGCGCTGCCAGCCGCGTTTCGATAGATAGTTGGCGATGGATGCCAAGGCGTCGGGTACCGAATTCCAGATATCGCGATGGCCGTCTCCGTCGAAATCGACGGCATATTTGAGGTAACTCGACGGCATGAACTGCGGTTGCCCGAGCGCGCCAGCCCAGGATCCCATCATCCGCGAGGGTGGCACGTCGCCGCTTTCGGCAATCTTCAGCGCATCGATCAGCTCGGCCCGGAACATGTCCTTGCGGGTGGAGGCATAGGCCTTGGTCGCCAATACGTCGATGACGGAATTGGGAAGCTTCGCACGACCGAAACCAGACTCACGGCCCCAAATGGCGATAACGATATTGCCGGGAACGCCATAGGTCGCTTCGATACGCTTGAGGGTGGCAGCATGGGTGGCGGCAAGCGAGCGCCCCGTTGCCGCAAGACCCTGAAGCCGCTTTTCGGAAAAATACGCTCCGGGAGAGGAGAACTCGGCCTGGCTTTGCGCCTGCTCCTTGGGTGGCTTCTGGCCCGGCACGAGAACGTCCGGCAGTTTCCAGTTGATCGTCAAACCCGTCAGTGCGGCTTCAAGCGTCTTTTGCGACACCCCGGCCTTTTTCGCTTCCGGCCAGATTTCCCGCTTCAGCCAGGCGTTGAATTCCGCATCGTATTTTGCGGCCGCGGCTCCCGTCGGGATAGACTGGGCAAGTGCTGCGCCTGAAGAGAGAAGAGAAACTGCGGCGGCGACTGCAAGGCCGATTGTGTGAGCGCGCATTCGGTCTCCTTATCGTATGCTATTTAAATCGCTGTGCGGGCTCGAAGCGCCGCGGTCAGTGTGCCTTCGTCGAGATAATCCAACTCGCCACCGACCGGAACTCCATGGGCGAGGCGCGTGATCTTGACGTCGAGATCGGTCAGTCGATCAGTGATGTAATGCGCAGTCGCCTGGCCCTCGACGGTGGCGTTGACGGCGATTATCAACTCGCGAATGCCGCCGACACTCACGCGGTCGATCAGGCCCTTGATGTTCAAATCCTCAGGGCCGACCCCATCCAGCGGGGAGAGCGTGCCGCCCAGCACGTGATAGGCCGTGTTCATCGCCCCTGCCCGTTCCAGCGCCCAGAGATCGGACACATCTTCCACAACGATGATGACCGACTGGTCGCGCTGCACATCGGTACAGACAGTGCAGGGATCGATCGTATCGACATTGCCGCAACAGGAGCAGATCTTGACCTTGTCATAGGCTTCGCCCATGGCGCTCCCAAGCGGGCCGAGTAACTGCTCCTTCTTCTTGATGAGGTGCAGCGCCGCGCGGCGCGCAGAGCGAGGCCCAAGTCCCGGCACCTTTGCCAGAAGCTGGATCAGTTTTTCGATTTCGGGACCGGTGACTCGTTTTGCCATGGAGCGTTTCTACTGCATTATTCGTTGAACGGGAATCGGTAAGGGCAGAAGGCATCTCATGAAAATTCAGGCTATTTGTCGCGCCGATGCACAGGCGCTACCCGGCAAGACATCCAAGACCGGCATCTTCAAGCACGCTGTAATTGGCCCTGTGATGGTGGACGTACAAGGCATCGTCGGTGACGCGGTTTGTAACCGCAAGCACCATGGAGGACCGGACCAGGCGATCTATGCCATGGGCTCGGGCGACCTCGACTTCTGGACCGGAGACCGCGGTCACCCAATCGAGCCCGGATTCTTCGGCGAAAACCTTGTGATCGAAGGCATGGACAGTGCCGCGCTTTGCGTCGGGGATCGGCTTGAGCTTCAACAGGTGACGCTGGAAGTCACCGCCGCGCGCATCCCCTGCGCCACACTCACTGCCCGTGTCGGCGACCCGCATTTTGCCAAGCGCTTTCGCGATGCAGGTCATCCCGGGGCTTACTGCCGTGTCCTTAAAACCGGCATGATAGAGGCCGGGGAGAGTGTGACCCTCATACCGTATGCCGGTACGAAACTCCCGATCCCCGTCATCCTCAAGCGCTTTCGGCCCAACCGCTTGACGCAGGACGAGCGCGCCGCTTTTCTCGGCACGCCCCTTGCCATTCGCTTTCGCGAGATGATCGCCTAAGTCTTGGCGGTCCATGCCGCCAAAGAGCGTCGGATCTTAGAATGGAAACTTCATGCCTGGCGGGATCGGCAGGCCAGCCGTAATACCGGCCATCTTCTCCTGAGCCTGGGCCTCACCCTTTTCCTTCGCATCCTTATGGGCTGCAACAATCAGGTCTTCGAGGATTTCGACTTCGTCTTCCTTGAAGAGTGACGGGTCGATCTTCAGGCCGCGCATTTCGCCCTTGCCATTGAGGGTAACGGTCACGAGGCCGCCGCCGGAGCTGCCGTGGACTTCGAGTGCGGCAATTTCTTCCTGCACCTTCTCCATCTTGGCCTGCATTTCCTTGACCTTGCCCATCATGCCCATAATGTCACGCATGGCTGAAACTCCTGTTTTTGTTGTTGGGGCGGTTGATCCGAACACGGCTACGGTCGTCAACTCTGCCGTTTTCTCAAAACTCGATATCGTCGCCGGGAAGAATATCGCCTTCACTCGATTCGGCAACGGAAGGCGGGCTTACGTCTTCGACTTCTTCCTGAACGGCTGCACGAATGCGCACATCGGTGATCTTTGCGCCGGGGAACTGCGAGAGGATGGCTGCAACATCCGGATCCTGCCGCGCATCGACCAGACGCGCGTCACGCGCATTGCCTTCCGCTTCGACGAGAGTCGGCTCACCCTCGTCCTTGCTGAGGCTGACGATCCAGTGGATGCCTGTCCATTCCTTCAGCTTGACGCCAAGTTCGCCGGGGAGCGAGCCTGGCGCGCCTTCGCCAAGACGCATATCAAGACGGCCAGGCTCGATCTTCACCAGACGCACGAAATTGCGGACTTTAGCCCGTATGACGGGATCTCGATTCTTCTGCGCCAGATCGGCAATATCCTGCACCGATTTGACCGGCACTTTCGGTTCAGGCCGTTCCTCGGTACGCGGTGCCGCGACCTGCATGTCCTGCGGGCGGCTATCCGGCACGGCGCGCAGCATGGCAGTCGGCTGGGGCGCGGATTGCATCTGCGGCGATGTCTGAGCTGAGGCGACGGCCTGCGTCGAGCCATAGGCGCGTGCGCCGCCACCATGACCATTGCCCCCATTGCCAGCGGAACCGCCAGTCGGCATGGCGCCAGCGCCATTCGCGAGTTCCTCGAGACGACGGGCCGCGTCTTCCGGCGCCGGCAGGTTGGCAGCGTGCGACAGGCGGATCAATACCATTTCGGCGGCACCGGCAGGGCGCGAAGCGTTCTCCGTTTCGGGAATTCCCTTCAACAGCATCTGCCAGATGCGCGACAGGGTGGAGACCGCAACACTATCGGCAAATTCTGTACCGCGAAGGCGCTCGACCTCCGACAATGACGGATCTTCCGAAGCGTCCGGCACGTATTTCATGCGGGTGACCAGATGAGTAAAGTCAGCCAGATCGTTCAGGACAACAACAGGATTGGCGCCCGCTTCATACTGCGCATTGAATTCGGACAGTGCCGCCGCGACATCGCCCTTGATGATGTACTGGAAGAGATCGACGATGCGCGCACGATCGGCAAGACCGAGCATGCCGCGCACCGCATCGGCCTCCACGCGTCCGCTGCCATGAGCAATTGCCTGATCCAGCAGCGACAGACCGTCACGCGCCGAACCTTCTGCCGCACGCGCAATCATCGACAGCGCCTGCGGCTCGGCTTCGAAACCTTCCTTGGATGCGATTGCCGTGAACAAGCCAACGAGGTCCGCGGCACTGATGCGGCGAAGATCGAAACGCTGGCAACGCGACAGAACGGTAATCGGAACTTTGCGGATTTCGGTGGTGGCGAAGATGAATTTCACATGCTCGGGCGGCTCTTCGAGCGTCTTCAGCAGGCCGTTGAAAGCCTGTGTCGAGAGCATGTGCACTTCGTCGATGATGTAGACTTTGTAGCGCGCCGATACAGGGCGATAGCGCACCTGCTCGATGATCTCGCGAATGTCGTCGATGCCGGTGTGCGAGGCGGCGTCCATCTCGATCACATCGACATGACGGCCTTCCATGATCGCCTGGCAATGCTCGCCCGGAACGCGCAGGTCGATGGTTGGCTTGTCGATCTCAGGCGTCTTGTAGTTCAGCGCCCGCGCCAGAATACGAGCCGTGGTGGTTTTTCCCACGCCGCGAACGCCGGTCAGCATATAGGCCTGGGCGATACGGCCGGTTTCGAACGCGTTGGTCAGCGTGCGAACCATCGGCTCCTGCCCGACCATCAGATCGGAGAAATCCTTCGGGCGGTATTTACGCGCCAATACCCGGTAACCCGTACCCTGCTCTTTTGTCTGGGGCATGTTGGTTCCGGTGTCGCTCATCGCCTCGCCAGTTTTCGAAGTGGGGCCCGCTTCAGGCTGAACTGGCCCGGCGAAGCAGAGCGTGTCTTAAGAAGAAAAGGTGGGAGGCTGGCACGGCGACCCGTGCCTGGCTCGTTAGGGCTGCTTCCTTCCGGACCTGACCCGGTTGGCGAGTGGCTCGTCCACCACCAACCTCCCGGCGCCACATATCGGCAATAATAGAAGCAAATGCAAGTCAGGCCTTGAAAAAACTGCTATCTCTGTGAAAACAGGTCACTATTGAGCGCGAACTGCGGCGCAAGACCGCAGATTATTTTAGGGAGGATGCCTTGGGCCCATTCCACCTGGACGAAAGACTGGCGCGCGACAGCGTGCTGATCACCACACTTGGCCTGTGCCAGTTGCGTCTGCAAAACGATTGCCGCTGGCCATGGGTCGTGCTGGTTCCGCAGCGAAACGATGTCAGCGAATTGTTCGATCTTACGCCGCTCGACCAGGCAGTGCTGACGTTTGAGACCAACCTCGTCGCCTCGGCGCTGAAAGAGGTGACGGGAGCGGTCAAAATCAATGTCGGCGCTCTTGGAAACATCGTTCGCCAGCTCCATGTCCATATCATCGCCCGCAACGAGGGCGACCCCTGCTGGCCGGGACCGATCTGGGGACAAGGCACCCCTGTCCCTTATGCGGAACATGACAAGCAGGATTTCATCAAGAAACTGGCTGGCGCACTCTGATGACTTCACATCGCATTTTCGAGACCACCTCGCCGCATCCCGAACCGTCCGCTCTCACCGCATTCGCCCAGAACGATCTTGAGCGGCTTGCCGAAAACCGCAACGAGACCTGCGTGGCCGACGCCCTCAAGGTAGAGGGGATGCATCTTCTTGCCTTTGCCGGTAACAAGCTGATCCTCAAGCATGACGATCAGGTTCTCGACCCGTTGTTTGCCGCTTACGAGTTGGCAGAACTGGAGCCCGATTTCGAGCAGGCGATCCTGCTCGGCTACAAGCAGAATGGCGAGCCGCGTATCGCTGTCCCGATCAAGGTGGCAGAAGACACGCTTGCCAGCCATTACAAGGCAGCAGACGCGCGTACGCTGTACCGTGATCAGCTAATCGGCGAAGAACTCTTGGGCGAGGTGGCGCAAGCCGTCAGCCTGATGAACTGGAACGCCGACAATCGCTTCTGCGGTCGATGCGCCGGTCAGATGGAGCTTCGCATCGGCGGCTACAAGCGCATCTGTTCCGGTTGCGGACATACCATCTTTCCGCGCACCGATCCCGTCGTCATCATGTTGACGATCGATCTGGAGCGGGATCTCTGCCTGCTCGGTCGCGGCGCGCATTTTCCGCCGGGCATGTATTCCTGCCTAGCAGGCTTCGTGGAGCCGGGGGAGACGATCGAAAACGCCGTGCGTCGCGAGACCCGGGAAGAGGCTGCCATTCAGGTGGGACGCGTTCGCTACCATGCCTCACAGCCATGGCCGATGCCACACACGCTGATGATCGGCTGCTTTGCCGAAGCCCTGTCTTTCGATATCAGCCGGGACGACGCCGAATTGGAGGATTGCCGCTGGTTTACCCGCGCGGAAGTGGCGGAACTTCTGCAGATGACAGGGGCAAATGGCCAGTTGCCGCCTCCGAAAGGCGCCATCGCCCATCGGCTGATGCGCGATTGGATCGAGTGGGACGGGGCGGCCTAAGCCTCCCCGCCCGCCCACGCAAAAGTCAGACGGTGTTGAATTTTCCGCGCATCGCATGTCCCTTGTAAACGCCGAGAATGCGGACCTTCTCAGAGAAGAACCTTAGCTCTTCCAGTGCATGGCGCACGGGTTCGTCTTCCGGATGCCCTTCGATATCCGCATAGAACTGTGTTGCGACGAATTTGCCACCGATCTGGTAACTTTCGAGCTTCGTCATGTTGATCCCGTTGGTGGCAAAGCCGCCCATGGCCTTGTAGAGCGCTGCCGGAATATTGCGCACGTTGAAGACGAAGGTGGTGACAATCAAATCCTGCGCAGACGTCCGCTTCACCCATTGCTCATCGCGCGAGAGCACGACGAAACGGGTGACATTGTTTTCCGAATCCTCGACGTTTTCGGCGATGATATCGAGACCGTAGAGCGAGGAGGCCAAACGCGGCGCAAGGGCCGCCATGGTCCGATCACCCTTTTCCGACACCAGTTTCGCGGCACCGGCGGTATCGCCTGCGACAATTGCCTTCCAGCCATTGGAGCGAATGATCTTGCGGCACTGCCCAAGCGCGTGGATGTGACTGTGAACCGTCTTGATCTCGTCCTTTTCGACACCAGGCAGCACCATCAGCTGAAAACGGATCGGCATGAAATATTCGCCAATGATATGAAGGCGCGATTCCGGCAGGAGGTGGTGGATATCTGCCACGCGTCCGGCCAGCGTGTTCTCGATCGGGATCATGGCGAGATCGGCTTCACCATTTTCAAGCGCGTTGAACGCATCTTCAAAGGTCGGGCAAGGCAGCGGATCCATATCCGGAAAGACATCCCGGCAGGCCATGTCGGAATTTGCGCCGTAGTCGCCCTGAAAGGCAATGCGATTGCTGCTGGTCATGGTGCGATCTTCAATTCTATCTGTTGGCAAGGATTTTGCGGGCCATTTCGAGCTGCGGCTGCGTGTCGACACCAAGCGGAACCGAATGGACGATTTCCACGTCGATGCGCATTCCCGCTTCCAGCGCGCGCAATTGTTCAAGGCTTTCACGAAGCTCAAGAACAGACGGCTTCAGCGACACGAATTTCTCCAGCGCCGCACGCCTGTAGGTGTAAAGCCCGATGTGGTGATAGAGCGGACCGTTGCCGTAAGGTGCGGTTGCCCGGGTGAAATAAAGAGCACGAAGACGGGTCTCGGAAACAGGGCTACCGACGATCTTGACGATGCTCGGATTGGTCTTTTCATCCTCGTCGGTGATCGGCACGGTCAGCGTGGCGATATCGACATCCGGATCGTCCATGGGCAGAAGCGAGGCGCGAATCGTTTCCGGCTCGATGGTCGGAAGGTCGCCTTGAACATTGATGACGAACTCGGCGCGACCGTCCGGATCGGCTTTCTGCAAGGCTTCATAGATGCGATCGGAACCGGATTGATGATCATGACGCGTCATGATGACATCGAAACCGGCATCGTTGACGGCCTGAAAAACGCGCTCATCATCGACCGCAACGACGATGCGTTCGGCACCGGCTTCGCGGGCGCGCATGGCAACCTGAACGATCATCGGCTTGCCGTTTATATCGGCCAGAGGTTTGCCCGGAAGGCGGGTCGAGGCCATTCGCGCGGGAATAAGCACGATGGCTTTTTCGAAATTTCGATTATTCATCCGACACCCTTCAAATTCCGCCGGAAAAGTGGCAATACGTCACGGGGCGGAGAGCATATTCAAGTTGCGCAGGCTGTGCAAAAGCCATAGCTTTCACGCAATTTCAAGATGCCCGTTTCAAGCAAACGGTTGTGAGGGAGCGCAAATCAATGAATTCACGGGTTAACATGGCGGTCGGTGCCCTTCTTGGCACGGTCTTCGTCCTTATGACGGTATCGATAGCGTCGGACGGGATTTTTCATTCCGCTGCCCCGGAAAAGGAAGGCTATACGATCGTTGCAGAGACATCCGGTGGCGAGGCCGCTGGGGGCGCTGCCGAGGCGCCTGCAACGCCGATTGCAAAGCTTCTTGCAACTGCAGACGCCGCCAAGGGCGAAACCGTTTTCAAGAAATGCACGAGCTGTCACACCGGGGACAAGGGTGGCCCCAATAAAGTCGGCCCTAACCTTTACGACGTCGTCAACCGCCCGATCGCAAGCCACGAAGGCTTCAGCTATTCCGCAGGCATGAAAGACTTCTCCAAGGGCAGCTCCGAGAAGTGGGATTACGACCACCTCAGCTACTTCATTGAAGCGCCCAAGAAGCATGTTCCGGGCACCGCGATGGGCTTTGCGGGTATCAAGAAGGAAACCGAGCGCGCCGACCTGATCGCCTATCTGCGCACCCTTTCCGACAATCCGGCCCCGCTGCCCGATCCCAATGCACTGGCAGCACCGATGCCAACGAACTGAGCACGTCCGATTTCTTAAAAGCCCGGGAAACCGGGCTTTTTTTGTCTCTACTGATCTCCATCATCACGCAACCGCTTTGTTTGGCTTGCTATGGATTTCAGTATTGACCTCATGCGCAACCTTGTGACGCCTGGAGAACAGCCGACCGACACCCCGGCCTGCCCGCTCCATCTCGACGAAAATGACGGGGGTGATGAAGAGCGTCAGAACCTGCGACACCAGCAGGCCACCAACCACGGCAATGCCGAGCGGCTGGCGCAGCTCCGAACTGGCACCGGAGCCGAGTGCGATCGGCAGCGCACCGAGAAGCGCGCAGAAGGTCGTCATCATAATCGGGCGGAAACGGCGCACGCAGGCCTCGTGGATGGCAACCGCCGCCTCTTCCCCCTTGCTGCGCATATTGTCGACCGCCACATCGATCATCATGATCGCGTTCTTCTTGACGATACCGATCAGCATCAAGAGACCGATAAGGGCGATGATGGAGAAATCCATCCCCATGATTTCCAGCGCCAGCAGCGCGCCAAAGGCCGCTGCCGGCAGGCCCGACAGAATGGTGAGCGGGTGGATGAAGCTTTCATAGAGAACGCCAAGCACCACATAGATGGTCAGCACCGCCGCCAGGATCAGCAGGCCGGTATTGCCCTGAGACTGCTGGAAGATCGCTGCCGTACCGCCATAGGTGGTGAAGACGTCCGCAGGCAGATCGATCTGCGTCTTGATCTGGTCGATCCGTTGCATGGCCTGGCTGAGCGAAACGCCGTCCGGCAGGTTGAACGAAATGGTGGTCGAGACAAGCTGCCCGGTCTGGTTGATGGTGACGGGTGCCGGCTTGCGCTCCACCGAGGCAAAGTTCGACAGCGGCACCAGGGTGTTCGTCTTGGTGGAGAGGATATTGATGTCGCGCAGGAAATCATCGGTCCAAGGCTTGGAGCGATCGAACTCAACGATCACGTTGTAGCTGTTGCCGGTCGATTGAATCTGCGCGGCGTCATATCCGCCAAAGGCCATCTCCAGCGTCTTGCGCAGCTGATCATTGGTGATGCCGTAGGCTGCAGCCTTTTCCGAATGGACCACGATGGTTGCGGCAATCGCGCCGTTCTGCGCGTCGGATGTAACGGATGTGAAGGTCGGATCCTTGCGCATCTGGTCCATCAGTTTGCCCGACCAAGTGCTCGTGGCATCGGCGCTCAAGCCCTGCACCACAAGCTGATACTGCGAGGCGGAGCTGCGTCCACCGAAGCGCAGGCTCTGTTGAGGCGTAATGTAGGTCCTGATGCCCGGGATCTTGGCGGTCGCCTTCGTCAGCTCCGCCAACGTCTGCGATAGCGGCTCTCTGATTTCCTTCGCCTTCAACTGCACGAACATGGAGCCGTTATTGAGCGGGCTGCGAGAGTTACCGCCGACGATGGAGGTTAGGTGCAGAACTGCGGGATTGGCGCGGATCGCCGCCGCCACCTGATTCTGCAGATCGTTCATGGCCGCATAGGAGATATCCTCACGGGCGCGGGTCGAGACCGATAGCTGGCCAATGTCTTCCTGAGGGAAGAAGCTGGACGGCAGGGTCCAGAACAGCAGGCCGGACGCGGCTACAGAGCCGAGGAAACACAGAAGAACAAAGCCGCGATGACGCAGGCACCACCCGACGGACCGGTCATAGACGGCAAGTGTGCGATCAAAGCCGGCATTGAACCAGCGGATTATCGCTGGCGGCCTCGACGAATGCGACGACAGGCGCGAGGCGAGCATGGGCGTGACCGTCAAGGACACCAACGCCGATGCCATGATTGCAAGCGTCACGACCATGCCGAATTCGTTGAACAGGCGACCGACCACCCCACCCATCAGGAGAATAGGGATGAACACTGCAACAAGCGAAATCGACATCGATAGAATCGTCGAGCTGACTTCCTCGGCACCTTTCAGCGCCGCCTCGCGCATGGGAAGGCCCTCTTCATGCAGGCGCAGAATATTCTCCAGCATGACGATCGCATCATCCACCACCAGGCCGACGGACAATGTCAGCCCGAGAAGCGAAATATTGTCGATACTATAACCAAGAACATACATGGCGCCGAAAGCGGCAATCAGCGACAGGGGAACGGCAAGGCCGGGAATGATAGTCGCCGTCAGGTGGCCGGTAAAGAGATAGATGACCAGAACGACAAGAGCGATCGTCAGGAGGAGCGTGAACTGAACGTCGGATACTGCATCCTTGATGGCAACCGACGTGTCGTTCATCACATGAATGTTGATCGAGGGCGGCAATTGCTCGCGTAGCGCCGGCAGCTTGTCCTGAATGGCTTTCACCACATCGACGGTGTTGGCATCCGACTGGCGCTGGACCGCGAGAATGATGGCAGGCTCG
Source organism: uncultured Agrobacterium sp. (assembly GCA_913777615.1). Lineage (GTDB taxonomy): Bacteria > Pseudomonadota > Alphaproteobacteria > Rhizobiales > Rhizobiaceae > Agrobacterium. Next base: position 257,272 of record CAJYTK010000022.1, read on the forward strand.
CCATCGAACGAGCTGCCCGAATCCGGGTTATCCACGCCATCCTGCACATTGGCGACATCGCCCAAATGGACCGGCGCGCCGTTTGCGGTCGCGATGACCAGCGACTTGAACTCGTCCGCGTTGGTTCTTTGCGTATCGGCATCGATCGTCAGGCGCTGGCTCTGATTTTGTAGCGCACCGACAGGCACCTGATTATTGGCTTGGGCGATCGCTGTCGTGACCGTATCGACACCGATGTTACGCGCTTGCAAGAGAGAGGGCTCAAGACCCACCCGTACCGCATAGGTCTTGGCACCATAGATGCTGACCTGCGCTACGCCTGAAATGGTGGACAGCAGCGGCGAAATCACGTTCTCCGCAATATCGTCCACTTTGCTGGCCGGCATCTCCTTGCTGTTGACGGCAAGAAGCAGAACCGGCGCATCCGCCGGGTTGGTTTTCCGATAACTCGGCGCTGTCGTCATATTGCTCGGCAACTGGCGCTGCGCGCGCGAAATAGCGGCCTGCACGTCCGCGGCCGCGGCATCGATATCGCGATTAAGATCGAACTGGATGACGATGGAGGTGTTGCCGAGGGTATTGCTCGCGCTGATTTCACTGATGCCTGGGATCGTTTCGAACTGCTTGACGAGCGGCGTCGTGACCGACGTCGCCATTGTTTCCGGCGAAGCGCCGGACAGCGACGCCGATACGTTGATCGTCGGAAAATCCACTTTCGGAAGGGCCGCCACAGGCAGAAGCCTGTAACCCGCAAAGCCGGCGAGCGTCAGTCCGATTGCAAGGAGAATGGTAGCAACGGGCCGATGGATACAAAAGCGCGCAATCACTGGGCATTCTCCCCGGCAGGAGCAATCTGGGCGACTTTGTTTGCCTGATCGGCCGTGGCTCTCGGCGTGTCGACCACCGTCTGCCCGTCCGTCAGTTCCGACTGACCTTCCACGATGATTTTTTGACCGACCGAGATACCGCCGGCAATGGCGGTCATGTCACCGTTCGAGCGGGCGACCTCGACGGGCGTGACGTGAACCTTATGATTGTCATCTACCGTGTAGACGAACGACCCACTTGCGCCTGCTCTCAAGGCAACCGTCGGGATGACGATCTGCCTCTGATTGGACTGGAAGTGGACGGTGACATTGGCAGACTGGCCGGGCCAGACCAGACCCTTGTCGTTCTTGAACTCGGCCTTGACGAGCACTGTACCTGAGGCCTGATCGACAGAGTTGTCGAACAGTGCAAGCTTGCCCAAGACGGGCGTTCCGCCTGTCGCAACCGGATCGATATCAACCGTCGCTCCATTTTTCAGACCTTCATGGAGTTGCGTCAAATAGCGTTGCGGCAGCCGGAACTGCATGAAGATCGGGTCGTAGCGGGTGATGCTGACAATCGTCACGCCAGCACTGAGATAGGCGCCGTGGCTGATAGTGATGATCCCGAGACGGCCATTATATGGCGCACGGATTTCCGTATCCTCAAGGATCGCCTGGTCTGATTGGAGGGTCGCCTTGTCGGCATCGACCTTGGCTGCAGCGGAATCGCGTGTCGCACGGGCCTGCTCCAGCACCTGTTGAGATTCAGCACTCTGCCTGGCCAGCGCGGATGCGCGATCGAAGGCAGCTTGCGCCTGGGCGACGCTTGCAAGATCGGCGGCGATATTGGCCTTGTCCTTGGCAACGGCAGCGCTGGCGGATCGATCGTCCATCTTGACGATGAGATCGCCAGCCTTCACCTCCTGGCCGCTTGTGGCTGCGACCGAGGACACCGTACCTTGCTCGCGTGGGGCGATATTGGTGGAATCCGCTGCCACGGCCCAGCCTGTCGCCTCGACATCCATCGGCAGTGTCGCTTCTTCTACAGCGATGGTGGAGACCGCCGGTGGCCCGCCATTGCGACGACCGCCACCTTGGCCCCTGGAATGTTCACGCCCACCACCAGGCTGCGCTTCGCCACCCTTACCCTCGGGCTTGCCGTCTGCGTTGGAAGCAATGCGCGTCGCCTGCCCATGCGACGCAACGAAGGGCAGCGATTTCACATAGGGTATGGAGTCGCGGAACGGCCAAGCGGCCGCAGCGGCGACAACGACAATGCTGACGAGTATCCAGAGCTTTTTCATGCGGGCGATCCGACTTGGAGAGAAGGCCGCGACACGCCAGCGTACCGGAGAGACCTTGCAAGGATCAGGAAACATCATCTCACGGCAAAATCACCTTAAGTTTTGGTAATATGGACAAAGTTTAATTTTGGGGAATCGGTATCAGATCCCACTCTTGGGCTGACTTGATGGGGCGCTGAGCGACGATCGACGATACCGGAGAGCAGCGGGCTTCCAGATGTCAGATCTAAAATGGTCGGAAAATTATTGTTGTGAGATGGCGGACAGGGTGGGATTCGAACCCACGGTACGCTTTCACGCACACACGCGTTCCAGGCGTGCGCCTTAAACCACTCGGCCACCTGTCCTTCATTACAATCTGCATGTTTTGGGAAATGCAAATCACTGGAACGGCGCGATATATACCGATGAATTCGCCGCGATCAACCCGATTCTGACAGTTTTTTAAAATGTCTGTGAAAAGGCTGGTTACGAGGAGATTGCAAACCACGCTCGCGGACCTTATCCAGAACCTAGAGAATGTCGTCTCAATGGCGGCTGTCCCGTTTTAACGTGTGCCGGGGAGTCCTGCCATGAAAGCATTGTTGCGGTTTTTCAGCTTCCTGCTTCTTCTATGCGCCATCGCTGTCGGCGTCTTCGATTCCATCCGTTCGGTTTCGACTTCGTCCATCGATCTTTTAAGCTTTCGCGAAGGCTGGGCTGAGGTTTTTCCTTCCTCGCTCGCCATGGCAGAAAGCATGACGGCACACTATATTCATCCGGAAGCGTGGCGCTGGATCGAAAACGGCTTGGATGCCGTCCCTGCCTTCGCGGTTCTCCTTGGTCTCTCTCTGCTGTCATGGATGGCGGGTTACAGGAAGCCAAGACCGCATGGTCGTTTTGCGGCCTGACGATACCAGCATCCCGCACGGCAAATGACCGGAGCGCGGCGCCGATCGCCGCAGGGAGACTGCAATGTTTGGATTCGACACTCTTTCCAAGAAGACCGTTATGCCAACAGCTGAAACCGCGATTGCGGGTCGCGACGAGGCGGTCGCTGTCCCAGAGCATCATTTCGTCAATGGCAGAAGCCTGAAAGGGCCATACCCTGAAGGCCTGGAGACGATCTATCTGGGGATGGGCTGTTTCTGGGGCGCGGAGCGGCTGTTCTGGAAGACACCCGGCGTCTACGTGACGGCTGTCGGCTACTCCGGCGGCATTACCCGCAACCCCCTTTATCAGGAAACGACAACAGGCCTGACCGGCCACGCGGAAGTGGTCAAGGTCGTCTACGATCCCTCGCAAGTGACGCTTGCCCAGCTTCTGAAGATATTCTTCGAGGAACATGACCCGACGCAGGGCATGCGCCAGGGCAACGATGTCGGCACCACATATCGTTCGGTGATCTATACGACGAATGATGCGCAACTTGCCGAGGCCAAGGCGGCCCGCGATGTCTTCCAGCAGTCGTTGGAGGCTGCGGGGCATCGTCCGAAGATCACCACCGAAATCGAGCCGCTGGATATCTTCTATTACGCCGAGGACTACCATCAGCAATATCTGGCCAAAAACCCTGGCGGCTATTGCGGGTTGAGGGGTACCGGAGTGACCTGCAACATCGCCTAGTTGTGCAGCAACTGCCCGGCGGAAGAGATTAAAAAACCACCAGAAAAGAGGTTTTCCACCGGGCAAAAAAAACGGGTGAATTTTTCTTACAGCCGTGCAAGGATACTCCCCACGCTCAGCCTTATGGGCTGGCTTTTCCGCAGAACATGCCCAGCATAAGGGCTTGCGGGAGGACCCTTTTTATAAAATTAAACTGCAACAACAGGGCTGCAAAATGAAAAAATCCCTTCTGACGCTTTTCGCGCTTGCTGCGATGTCGGCTTCCGCTTTGGCTGCGGATATCAAGCCTGCACTGGTCTACGGAACGGGCGGCAAGTTCGACAAGTCGTTCAACGAGGCTGCCGCTGCAGGTGCCGAGAAGTTCAAGGCTGAAACAGGCACAGAGTTCCGCGATTTCGAGCCGACCAGCGATACGCAGGGCGAGCAGGCGATCCGTAACTTTGCAAGCCGCGGCTTCAACCCGGTTGTTGCCGTGTCCTTTGCATGGACCTCCGCCATGGAGAAAGTGGCTGCTGAGTTTCCCGACACCAAGTTCGTGATCGTCGACTCCGTTGTCGACCTGCCGAACGTCCGCTCGGTCGTCTACAAGGAAGAAGAAGGCTCCTACCTCGTCGGGCTTCTTGCTGGCATGGCTTCCAAGACCGGCAAGGTCGGCTTCATCGGCGGCATGGACATTCCTCTGATCCGCAAGTTCGCCTGCGGTTACGCCCAGGGCGCCAAGGCAGCCAACGACAAGATCGAAGTCTTCCAGAACATGACCGGCACGACGGGTGCAGCATGGAACGACCCGGTGCGTGGCGGTGAGCTGACCAAGAACCAGATCGACCAGGGCGCGGACGTCATTTACGCGGCAGCCGGTGCGACGGGTCTTGGCGTTCTGCAGACTGCAGCCGACAACAAGAAGTTCTCGATCGGCGTCGATTCCAACCAGAACCATCTTCATCCGGGCTCCGTTCTGACCTCGATGGTCAAGCGCGTCGATCTCGCCGTCTACAATGCGTTCAAGGACGTCAAGGACGACAAGTTCACCGCTGGCGTCAACGCGCTCGGCGTCAAGGAAGATGGCGTGGCTTATGCTGTCGACGACAACAACAAGGCTCTGATCACGCCTGAAATGGCGGCTGCAGCCGATAAGGCGAAGGCCGATATCATTTCCGGCGCCGTCAAGGTTCACGACTACATGTCGGACAATTCCTGCCCGAAATGATATGATATTTGACTGGGGCGCATGATGTTTTTCATCTTGCGCCCTTTTCATATCCAGCCTTCGGAGAGGTTTCGGTTTGAGTATGAACCCTGCAATCGAGCTCGTGGGCATCGACAAGAAATTCGGTGCCGTTCACGCCAATAAAAATATCAATCTGACCGTTGCCAAGGGTACGATCCACGGGATCATCGGGGAAAACGGTGCTGGCAAGTCGACCCTGATGTCGATCCTCTACGGCTTCTACCAGGCCGATTCCGGTGAAATCCGCGTCAACGGCAAGCCCGTTGCCATCAAGGACAGCCAGGCAGCCATCGACGCCGGTATCGGCATGGTGCATCAGCACTTCATGCTGGTCGAGAATTTCTCCGTGCTGGAAAATGTCATGCTCGGTGCGGAAGGCGGTGCGCTTCTGTCCAAGGGCACGGCCGCTGTGCGCAAAGAGCTGAAGCGTCTGGAAGATGAGTATGGCCTGGAGGTCAACCCGGATGCAATCATCGAGGATTTGCCGGTCGGTCTTCAACAGCGCGTGGAAATCCTGAAAGCGATGTATCGCGGCGCGGAGATCCTGATCCTCGACGAGCCAACGGGCGTTTTGACGCCTGCGGAAGCCGATCATCTGTTCAAAATTCTGAGCGTGTTGCGCGACCAGGGCAAGACAGTCATCCTCATTACCCACAAGCTGCGGGAAATCATGGCGATCACCGACGAGGTATCCGTCATGCGCCGCGGAGAGATGGTAGCGACGCGCAAGACGTCTGAAACCACGGTCGAGGAACTAGCCGAGTTGATGGTCGGTCGCCGCGTTTTGCTTCGGGTGGAAAAGCGCGAAGCCAATCCTGGCGATGTTCTTTTCTCGGTTCGTAACCTGACGGTTAAAGACAGCCGTGGCGTGACGATGGTGGACAATGTGTCCTTCGATGTCCGCGCTGGCGAGATCGTCGGCATTGCAGGTGTTGCCGGAAACGGCCAGTCCGAACTCCTGGAAGCCATCGCCGGTATCCGAAAGCCGCATTCAGGTGAAATTCTGATCAATGGCAAGCAGGTGGAGAAGGTCGACCCGGCTATCCTGCGTCAACTTGGTCTTGCCCACATTCCCGAAGACCGGCACCATATGGGCCTGGTTCTGAAATTCGAGGAATATGAGAACTCCATTCTCGGCTACCATCGTGATGAGCGTTACGGCAAAGGTCCGTTTCTCGATCCGGAAGCGATCCGCAAGGATGCTGCCGAAAAGATCGAGAAATACGATATCCGCCCACCGAACGCCCGGCTGAAGACCGCGAATTTTTCCGGCGGCAATCAGCAGAAAATCGTGGTTGCGCGTGAGATCGAGCGCGATCCGAGCATGCTGATTATCGGTCAGCCGACGCGTGGCGTCGATATCGGTGCCATCGAATTCATTCATCGTCGCATCATCGACATGCGCGATGCTGGCAAGGCGATCCTGCTTGTGTCCGTCGAGCTGGATGAGATCCGTTCGCTTTCGGATCGCATTCTAGTCATGTTCGCGGGTCGGGTTGTCGGAGAAAAGACGGCGGAAGCCGAAGAACAGACGCTTGGCCTGATGATGGCCGGCATTGCCGCATAAGGCCAAATACATATGAGTACAGCTTCCGTACCCCTTCCCGGTTGGATCAATTACGGCCTCCTACCGTTTCTGAACCTCCTGACCGCCTTTTTCATCTCGGGCCTCGTCGTCTGGTCGATCGGCGAAGATCCCTTCGCAGCACTTCGTCTGCTGATCGAAGGTGCGCTTGGGCGCGGTGACGCCATCGGCTTCACCCTGTTCTACACGACGAGCTTCATCTTTACCGGCCTCTCGGTCGCTGTCGCCTTCCATGCCGGGCTGTTCAATATCGGCTCCGAAGGCCAGGCCTATATTGGTGGTCTGGGTGCGGCGCTCGTAGCGCTCACGCTCGATCGTTACGTTCCCTGGTATGTCACGATGCCGTTTGCCGTAATCGGCGCGGCACTCTTCGGCGCGGCATGGGCGTTCATTCCCGGCTGGCTGCAGGCCAAACGCGGCAGCCACGTGGTTATCACCACCATCATGTTCAACTTCATTGCTGCAGCCCTGATGGTGTATCTCCTCGTCAACGTGCTGATCGTGCCGGGCAAGATGGCGCCGGAGACACGCACGTTTCTTCCGGGCGGGCAATTGCCGAAGCTCGACTGGCTGATGGCACTCTTCGGGCTCAAGCTCGGTCCCGCGCCTTTCAACGTGTCTTTTATCATCGCGCTCGTCATGGCGTTTCTGGTGTGGGTGCTGATCTGGCGTACCAAGCTCGGCTATGAGATGCGCACACTCGGCATTAGCCCTTCGGCTGCGGTCTATGCAGGTATTCCCTATTCACGCACGGTCATCATCGCCATGCTGATATCCGGCGGTCTGGCCGGCATGATGGCACTCAATCCGGTCATGGGGGCATCCGCGCGTCTTCAGGTGGAGTTTGTGGCCGGTGCCGGTTTCGTCGGGATTGCCGTGTCGCTGATGGGCAGAAGCCATCCGCTCGGGATCGTCTTTGCAGCCTTGCTCTTCGGCATTCTTTATCAGGGCGGCGCGGACCTTTCGTTTGAAATGCCCAACATCACCCGCGAGATGATTGTCGTCATCCAGGGTCTGGTGATCCTGTTTGCCGGTGCCCTCGAATATATGTATCGCCCCGCGCTTGTGCGCATCTACCAAAACTTTGTGAAGAGGTAAGGCTATGGAAACCTTCGACATGCTGGTCAGCATTCTCGGTTCGACCGTTCGCCTGACCATTCCGCTGCTGTTTACCGCGCTTGCCGGCCTGTTTTCCGAACGCGCCGGCGTGTTCGATATTGGCCTGGAAGGCAAGATGCTGGCGGCCGCCTTCGCATCCGCTTGCGTTGCCTATCTGACCAAGGACCCGTGGGCGGGGCTTGCCGCCGGTGTCGGCATATCGATCTTCTTCTCGCTGGTGCATGGCTTTGCCGTCATTACCAATCGCGGCAACCAGATCGTTTCCGGCGTCGCCCTGAACTTCGTCGCAGCCGGTCTCACCGTCGTTCTCGGCCAGGCCTGGTTCGGCCAAGGGGGGCGCACGCCGCAGATCACCGGCGAAGGCCGCTTCACGCCGATCATTCTGCCGGGTGCGGACATGATGCGCGACGTGCCCTTCATCGGTCCGCTTTATGCCAACGTGATTTCCGGCAACAATATCCTGACCTATCTCGCCTTCCTCGCGGTGCCGATTTCCTGGTGGGTGCTTTACCGCACGCGCTTCGGTCTTCGTCTGCGTGCTGTCGGTGAGAATCCGGGTGCCGTCGATACAGCCGGCATTTCGGTGGCATGGATGCGTTTCCGCGCCGTCATCGTCGCCGGTTTCCTGTGCGGCTTCGCCGGTACCTACCTTGCCGTGGCCCAATCGGCCGCCTTCATCGCCAACATGTCCGCCGGCAAGGGCTATATCGCACTGGCAGCGCTCATCTTCGCCAAGTGGAAACCCGTCCCGGTCATGTTCGCCTGCCTGCTGTTCGGCTTTCTCGATGCGATGGCGAACTTCATGCAAGGTAAGGCAATCCCCGGTATTGGCGAAGTGCCGGTGCAGATCTTCCAGGCGCTGCCATATATCCTCACCTGCATTCTGCTTGCCGGTTTCATCGGCGTCGCAAAACCGCCGAAGGCCGGTGGCGTTGCCTACTCCAAGGAGCGTTGATTGATGCTGAACGAACCGACGACACATGCGCTCTTCGAAGCCGCCCGTGAGGCCATGGGCTTTGCCCACGCGCCCTACTCGAAGTTTCCGGTAGGCGCTGCCATCCGTGCCGAAGATGGCAAGGTCTATAAGGGTGCCAATATCGAGAACCTGTCCTTCCCACAGGGTTGGTGCGCGGAGCCTTCCGCCATCAGCGCCATGGTGATGGGCGGCGCCAAGCAGATCAAGGAAATCGCGGTCATCGCAGAAAAGCTGGCGCTCTGCCCGCCTTGCGGCGGCTGCCGCCAGAAGATTGCCGAATTCGCCACGCCCGAGACCAAGGTCTATCTCTGCGACGAGAGCGGCGTGCAGAAGGTGATGACCATGGACGAACTTCTGCCCTTCAGCTTCAAGACCGAGTTGTAAGATGGATCACGCGATCATCGACGTTTTGGTGGAACGGCTGAATGGGCTTGTTCCCCGCACAGCCATCGTGCTCGGTTCAGGCCTCGGTGCGCTGGTGGACGATGTGACCGACCCGATCCGCATTCCCTATGGGGATATTCCAGGCTTTCCGGAAAGTGCTGTCTCCGGCCATGCAGGTGAGTTGGTCGCGGGTTATCTTGGTGGCCAGCCGGTCATCATGCTGTCAGGACGCGTTCATTATTATGAAAAGGGCGATGCATCCGCCATGCGTCCGGCGATCGAGGCGCTGGCCGGTATCGGTGTCCAATCCCTGATTCTCACCAACTCGGCGGGCTCGGTTCGCCAGGATATGCCGCCCGGTTCTGTGATGCAGATTACCGATCACATCAACTATTCGGGCATGAACCCGCTGATCGGCGAGGAGAGCGACAAGCGCTTCGTCGGCATGACCAGCGCTTACGATGCGGATTTGACGCTTGCCATGCGCAATGCGGCGATCCGTGCGACCGTCCCGCTGTTTTCCGGCGTCTATATGTGGTTTTCCGGCCCAAGCTTCGAAACGCCCGCCGAAATTCGCATGGCGCGCACGCTTGGTGCCGATGCTGTGGGCATGTCCACCGTACCGGAAGTGATCCTTGCGCGCTTTTTCGGGATGCGCGTTGCCGCTGCTTCCGTTATTACCAATTACGGTGCCGGAATGACCGGCGCCGAACTGAGCCATGACGAGACCAAGGACATGGCTCCGATTGGCGGCAAACGTCTTGCCGCCGTTTTAACGGAAATGATTTCGGGAGGAAACTAAGCATGGAACTTCAGCGCCCGCGCGAAGCAGCCAGCCTCGCTTTGTCCTTGCTGGACCTGACCAATCTGAAAGACGATTGCACGCCGGAGCAGATTGCAAGCCTCTGCCAGAGAGCCCATACGCAGTTTGGCAACACGGCGGCCATCTGCATCTGGCCGCGCTTCGTCGCCCAGGCGCGTGCGGCCTTCGGCAACAATCATTCGATCCGCATCGCGACCGTCGTGAATTTTCCTTCCGGCGATCTTGATGTCGCCACCGTCGTCGCGGAAACCGAGCGCGCCATCGCCGACGGTGCAGATGAAATCGATCTGGTCATTCCCTATCGCAAGTTCATCGCAGGCGATGAAGCCGCGGTTGCGGAGATGGTGGCGGCAGTTCGCCAAGCTTGCCCCGAGCCGATCCTGCTGAAAGTCATCCTCGAAACCGGCGAGTTGAAGGACAAGAACCTCATCCGTCGCTGCAGCGAGATTGCCATCGCCGAAGGCGCTGATTTCATCAAGACTTCCACCGGTAAGGTGGCCGTCAACGCCACGCTTGAGGCGGCAGACATCATGCTGCAGGTCATCCGCGACAGCAGGAAGAAGGTTGGCTTCAAGCCTGCCGGTGGCATCGGCACCGTTGCCGATGCGACGCTTTATCTGCGTCTGGCAGAAACCATCATGCAGCCCAACTGGGCGATGCCCTCCACCTTCCGCTTCGGCGCCTCCAGCCTGCTGGATGATGTTTTGAATGTGCTTGCGGGTGGAGAGCCAGCCAAAGCTGCAACCGGATATTGACGCCTCATGATCCCGCAAGAGATCATCCGCCGCAAGCGTGATGGCGAGACGCTGGCCGCTACCGAGATCGCAGATTTTATCGCGGCACTGTCCAACGGGTCTATTTCAGAGGGACAGGCAGCAGCCTTTGCCATGGCGGTGTTCTTTCGCGGCATGACGCGCGAGGAGACGGTTGCGCTGACACTTGCGATGCGCGACAGCGGCGATGTGCTGTCCTGGGCCGACATCGGCAAACCGATCTCGGACAAGCATTCGACCGGGGGCGTCGGAGACAATGTCTCGTTGATGCTGGCACCCATCGTGGCAGCGTGCGGGCTGGCCGTGCCGATGATATCCGGACGCGGTCTTGGTCATACCGGTGGGACGCTGGACAAGCTCGAAGCCATTCCGGGCTATGATGTGATGCCAGATGAGGCCCTGTTTCGCCACACGGTCAGGCACGTCGGCTGCGCCATTATCGGCCAGACGGGAGATCTGGCGCCTGCCGACAAGCGGCTCTATGCCATTCGCGATGTGACGGCGACAGTCGATTCGATCCCGCTGATCACGGCCTCGATCCTCTCCAAGAAACTCGCCGCCGGGCTTGAAACGCTGGTGCTCGACGTCAAATTCGGCAGCGGCGCTTTCATGCTGAGCGCCGAAGAGGCTGAGCTACTCGCCTCCGCCCTGGTTCAGGTGGCGAATGGCGCAGGTGTCAAAACCTCGGCACTCATCACCGACATGAACGAGCCTCTGGCGGACGCCGCCGGCAACACGCTTGAAATCATCCACTGTCTCGATTTCCTGAATGGCAGGAAAACCGGCACGCGCATTGAAACACTGATTCTCGCTTTTGCCGCGGAAATGCTGGTTCAGGGTGGCGTGGCGGCGACGCTCGCAGAGGCCGAAACAATGGCGCGTGATGCGCTCTCTTCAGGTCGCGCACTTGAACGCTTCGGGCAAATGGTGTCGGCGCTCGGCGGTCCGGTAGATTTTGTGGAGCGTCCTGAGCAGTATCTGACAACAGCCCCGCATGTCGTCCCAGTGCCCGCGCCCAAAAGCGGCTGGCTCTCAACCTGTCAGGCGCGCGATCTAGGCATGGCGGTTGTCGAACTCGGCGGCGGTCGTCGTCATCCAAGCGACAAGATCGATCATCGCGTTGGCCTGTCGGCGATTTTGCCCTTGGGAACGAAGGTGGAAGCGGGCCAGCCGATTGCCCTTGTGCATGCGGCGAGCCGCGAAGACGCCGCGCGCATTGTGGCGTCGGTGCAGCAAGCCTACACGATCTCAGAGGTGCCCGGCACATCTGCAGCCGTGATCGCCAAGCGTGTCGAGTGAGGCTGCGCGGCATCTACCGCCGCGCGCTCGCTACTGTGATTAGAGCATTTCCAGCAAAAGTTTGATCGGTTCTGCGTACCGAAACGAAGAGTTAGAGTAGTGTAGGTGAATCCGTGTTCAGCGGAACTGCTCTAAAGGCCAAGTCCTTCGAACAGTGCCGTGGAAAGATAGCGTTCGGCAAAGGACGGGATGATCACCACGATTGTCTTGCCAGCATTTTCTTCACGCGCACCGATCTTGATGGCGGCGGCAAGCGCTCCACCGGATGAAATGCCCACCGGTACACCTTCCAGCCGCGCAGCAAGACGGGCTGTTTCAAAGGCATCGTCATTGCTGACGGTGACGATCTCGTCATAAACCTTGGTATCGAGAATGGCGGGAGCAAAACCTGCCCCGATACCCTGAATCTTGTGTGGGCCGGGCGTGCCACCAGACAGCACGGGGCTGTCCGTCGGTTCGACAGCCACGACCTTGAGGTCTGGCTTGCGGCCCTTCAGCACCTGGCCGACGCCTGTGATGGTGCCGCCGGTACCGATGCCCGCGACGAAGATATCGACGCTGCCGTTGGTATCGTTCCAGATTTCCTCTGCCGTCGTCTTGCGGTGAATTTCTGGGTTGGCCGGGTTTTCAAACTGCTGCGGAATGATGGCATCGGGCAGCGTTTCGGCCAGTTCGTGCGCCTTGGCAATCGCGCCCTTCATGCCCTTTGGACCTTCGGTCAGAACCAGTTCGGCACCCAGCAATGCGAGCATCTTGCGGCGCTCCACCGACATAGTTTCCGGCATGGTGAGAATGAGCTTGTAGCCCTTGGCGGCGGCGGCGAAGGCAAGCGCAATGCCGGTATTGCCAGACGTCGGCTCGACCAGCGTCGTCTTGCCGGGTGTGATCTTGCCCTGCGCTTCAAGCGATTCGATCATGGCAACACCGATGCGATCCTTGACGGACGCGATGGGGTTGAAGAATTCAAGCTTTGCCAGAATCGTCGCGTGCACGCCCTTTTCGCGCGCCAGCTTGTCCAGACGCACCAGCGGCGTGTCACCGATGGTTTCGGTGATCGAGGAATAGATCCGTCCGCGCCCGGGCTTTTTCACTTCCGACATGCCTGCTCTCCTGCCTTATATCCTCATGCAATTGCGCGCAGGATAGGGCGATCCCGGCGAGGAAGCCAGAGAACAAACGTGCTTATAGGGTGAGGTGGTTGGGATAGATCACCAATCTCAGCGCCGTGCGTGGAAGACTGTTCTCAACTCGTGCGCGTCGCAATCATTGCTGCCGTGCCTGCCAGAATGCCCGCCGCGGTGCGGTTGAGGATCGTCAAGGCGCTCGGACGCTTCAGCAGTGCCCGCGCTTTGGAGGCCAGCAGAATATAGGGCAGCAGCACCGCCATCAGCACGACGAAGGTAACGCCAATCAGTATCGCGTATTCGGATACGCCGATCATACGGATATCGATAAGTGTCGGCACCAGCGCCACGTAGAAGAGCATGGTCTTGGGGTTTCCGAGCGTGATGAACAGGCCGGAGAGAAACGACATTCCGATACTGGTGCTCTTTTTCGCCTGCAAATCCTGCGGAAGAAGGCCAGCGGTCCAAAGCTTCCAGGCGATGTACAACAGATAGGCGGCACCGGCGAATTTCAGCAGCATGAAGGCTTCCTGAAAAGTCTGCGCCACGAAGGCGAGACCCAGCACGACTGCGGTGAGGTAGACCATATCGCCGAGCACGAGACCAAGCCCCATGAAAAACGTCTCGCGAAAGCCTGAGCCAAGAGCACGGGCCACGATCGCCGTCATGCCAGGACCTGGAATGGCGGCGGCAATAAAAAGGGCCATCGCGTAGGCAAGGATTGTCGTGATCGTCATGGAGATGTCCCTTCCCGTCAGTCTTTGAGACATACTCCAGAACGCGTCGGCTCACAACGTCGTGGTCAGACGCCGGTAGAGCCGAAGCCGCCCGCGCCACGCTCGGTTTCACTGAATTCACTGACCTCCGTCACCGTCATCTGGGTGACCGGTGCGATGACCATCTGGGCGATGCGCATGCCGCGCTCGATGACGAAATCCGCTTGCCCGAGATTGGCGAGGATGACCTTTACCTCGCCGCGATAATCGCTATCCACCGTGCCAGGGGAGTTGAGGCAGGTGATGCCATTCTTGATCGCCAAGCCGGAGCGCGGGCGGATCTGCGCCTCATAGCCAAAAGGTACTTCGAAGATGAAGCCGGTTGGCACCAGCGCCCGTTCACCGGGACGCAGCGTCATCGGTTCGCCTTGCGCAACGGCGGCGCGAAGGTCCATGCCTGCGGCACCTGCCGTCTCATAGGAAGGGAGCTCTATGCCGCCACCATGGGGAAGGCGAATGAGTTTCAGGCCGGGAGACTGGGCGTTTTGCGTGTTCATGCGGCATTAGTTTGCCCTCCATGGGTCAAGGTCAATTGCAAAAGCGGGCTCGAAACGCTAGATAGCCCGCAATTCCACAGGATTTGTTAGATGGCCGAAACACTTGCCGAGGCGGTCTCCCGCCGCCGCACCTTTGCTATTATCGCGCACCCGGATGCGGGTAAGACGACGCTGACCGAAAAGCTCTTGCTGTTCGGCGGTGCGATCCAGCTTGCCGGTGAAGTGAAGGCCAAGAAGGATCGCATCCAGACCCGTTCGGACTGGATGAAGATCGAGCGAGAGCGCGGCATCTCGGTCGTGACCTCGGTCATGACCTTCGAATATAACGACCGCGTCTTCAATATTCTCGACACGCCAGGCCACGAAGACTTCGCCGACGACACCTATCGCACGCTGACAGCCGTCGATGCTGCCATCATGGTGATCGACGCCGCCAAGGGTATCGAGCCGCGGACCCTGAAGCTCTTCGAAGTTTGCCGCATGCGCGACATTCCGATCATCACCTTCATCAACAAGATGGACCGCGAAAGCCGCGACGCTTTCGAAATCCTCGATGAGGTGGAAGAGAAGCTGGCGCTCGATACCGCGCCGATCACTTGGCCTGTCGGACGCTCCAAGACCTTTTGCGGCGCCTACAATCTTGCCGAGAACACCTTCCGCGGCAACGATACACAGGTCGACGGCCTGCCCGTCAACGGCCCGCAGGCCGTAGCTGATCGCCTGCCGGAGAACGAGCGTGACGCCTTTATCGAGGAAACGGAACTGGCCATGGAGGCCTGCCGTCCCTTCGACCGTCAGGCGTTTCTCGAAGGCCATATGACGCCGGTTTTCTTCGGCTCGGCGCTTCGCAATTTCGGTGTGCGCGATCTGATCAACGCGCTTGGCGATTTCGCCCCGCCGCCACGTGACCAGGTGGCCGATACCCGCCTCGTCCATGCCGCTGAAGAAAAGATGACGGCCTTCGTCTTCAAGATCCAGGCCAATATGGACCCGAACCACCGCGACCGCATCGCCTTTGCCCGCATCTGCTCCGGCAAGCTGGAGCGCGGCATGAAGGCGCGCCTTGCCCGCACCGGCAAGCAGATGGGCCTCACCGCGCCGCAATTCTTCTTCGCCTCGCAACGCCAGTTGGCGGACACGGCCTATGCCGGTGATGTGGTCGGCATTCCCAACCACGGCACGCTGCGCATCGGCGATACGCTGACTGAAGGCGAAAATTTGGTCTTCCAGGGCGTGCCGAACTTCTCGCCGGAAATTCTGCGCCGTGTCCGGCTTGAGGATGCGATGAAGGCGAAGAAGCTGAAGGAGGCGCTGCAGCAGATGGCCGAAGAAGGCGTCGTGCAGCTGTTTTCGCCCGAAGACGGTTCGCCAGCCATCGTCGGCGTCGTCGGTGCGCTGCAGCTCGATGTGTTGAAGGAACGGCTGATGGGCGAATATGGCCTGCCGGTGTCCTTCGAGATGTCGCGCTTCTCCGTCTGCCGCTGGATTTCGTCCGATCAGCCCGCCGAGTTCGAGAAGTTCTTGAACGTCAAACGCGGCGATATCGCCCGCGACCTCGACGGCGATCCGGTGTTTCTGGCGCAGGATGCCTTTTCGCTGCGCTATGAGGCCGAGCGTTTCCCGGCGATCAAGATGGTCGCCATCAAGGAATATCACGTCGCCAAGGCGGCGTGATTGCACTTTGCCTACTGACCGCTTAGTTTCCCGATTAAACGGGAAACTGGTCTTTGCGCATGGCTCTGTCGAACAAGCATATTCTGCTCATCATCTCCGGCGGCATTGCCGCCTATAAGAGCCTCGATCTGATCCGCCGCCTGAAAGAGCGCGGCGCGACGGTGACGCCGGTGATGACCAGGGGCGCGCAGGAATTCGTCACGCCGCTTGCCGTCGGGGCGCTGTCCGCCACGCATGTGTTTACCGAACTTTTTTCCCGCCAGGATGAGCAGGATGTCGGCCATATCAGGCTGGCGCGCGGCTGCGACCTCGTTGTGGTGGCACCCGCGACTGCCGATCTTCTGGCGAAGATGGCAAACGGGCTGGCGGACGATCTGGCGTCCACCGTTTTGCTGGCGACCGATCGTCCCGTGCTAGTGGCGCCTGCAATGAACCCGAAAATGTGGGAGGCCAAGGCCACCAAGCGGAACATCGCAACGCTGAAAGGCGATGGCATCAGCTTTATCGGCCCGATGGCGGGCGAAATGGCGGAAAAGGGTGAAGCCGGTGTGGGACGCATGGCCGAGCCATTGCAGATCGCGGAGGCCGTCGAGCAGATGCTGGACGACGCACCAAAGCCGCTCAGGGGCAAAACGGCTATCGTTACCTCCGGTCCGACGCATGAGCCAATCGATCCTGTACGATATATCGCCAACCGTTCATCCGGCCAGCAGGGCCACGCCATTGCCTCCGCTCTTGCCAAGCTTGGCGCGGATGTCACGCTCGTCTCCGGTCCGGTGACGATCCCCGATCCGGCGGGTGTGAACACCATCCATGTGGAACGCGCCGCCGAAATGCGCGACGCCGTGCTTGGCAAGCTGCCCTCTGATATCGCCGTCTTCGTCGCCGCGGTTGCGGATTGGCGGGTGGCGAGTTCTTCGGACCAGAAGATCAAGAAACAGCCGGGTGACGCGCCGCCTGCGCTGCAACTGACCGAAAACCCGGACATTCTCAAAACCGTCGGCCATCACGAAAAGCGGCCCAAGCTGGTGATCGGCTTTGCGGCGGAAACGCAGAATGTCGAGGAGAATGGTCGCGCCAAGCTTCAGCGCAAGGGTGCCGACATGATCGTTGCCAATGATGTCTCGCCTGAAACCGGCATCATGGGCGGAGGCCGCAATCAGGTGAAGATCATCTCCGACAGCGGCGTCGATGCCTGGCCCGATCTCTCAAAGGCGGAGGTTGCCGAAAGGCTGGCGACGCTGATCGCGGAACGGCTACAATGAGCCTCTTCGAGCGAAAGACGTTCGATGCAATGCTTGGCGCCTGGCCGGGCGTGAACTTTGTCGATCAATGGGATTCGCATGTTGCCAAGGTCGGCGACAAGGTGTTTGCGGTTCTTGGCGAGCGGGATGACTGGCGGCTTGTCGTCAAATGCTCGGAAGAAAGTTTCGAAATCCTCACATCGCTGGAAGGCATTGCCCAGGCACCCTATTTCGCCAAACGCAAATGGGTGTCGATCAGCGATCATTCTCCGCTGGAAGGCGAAGAGCTGGAGCACTACGTCCGCCGCTCCTACGAACTCGTGGCGGCGGGGCTAACGAAGAAGCTGCGGGCGGAACTCGGTATCGTTCTGGAGACGTGAGGGCAAAGGACGCGCGCGACCACGCCCCTTCTCAGACGTTATCCTCGCCCTATAGGCGAGGATCCACGGCAACAACTGAGGCTCTCAGCTCTTACGCGCCAACCTGCGCGATCCAGTCATTAAGATTGTAGTAATTGGTCACCCGCGCGACCTTGCCATCCTTCAACTCGAAGAAGGCACCGGCTGGCAGGACATAGGTCTGGCCATTGGCTTGCGGCAAGCCTTCATCGGACTTGAGATACTCGCCGTTGACGATGAACTCCGCGGAAGCGCGCTTGCCGTCTTCGCTCGCCATGATCACCATGTCGGTGAGGTTTTCCTTATAGCAGCGGTTCATGTGCTGCATGAATTTGGCGAAGATGTCCTTTCCGACCTGCCGCTCGCCCTGATTGATGTCATGCACCACATCGTCGGTCAGAAGCGCCAGAAAGGCATCCATATCCTGGCGGTTGAAGGCATCGTAATAGGCGCGTATGGTTTCGAGTGCGGACATGATCCAATCTCCGTGTTCAAGGCTTGCACAGCTTTTCCCTGACGGTATAACCAAGGAAAATCCATGTGAACATGCCCATGACCGTCGAAATCCGTTCCCTTTCCGGCATTGATGCTGCACCGTTCTTCGACGATCTGTCGCGGCTGCGTATCACCGTCTTTCGCGCCTTTCCGTACCTCTATGACGGATCGTTCGATTATGAGCACACCTATCTCTCGACCTATGCGAAAGCCGAGGGTGCCGTATTCGTGCTCGCGATCGATGGCGACAAAATCGTGGGCATGTCGACGGGCATGCCGATGATGGCGGAAACGGATGAGGTGACGACACCCTTCATCAATGCCGGATACGAGCTTGAGCAAATCTTCTATTTCGGCGAGAGCGTGCTTTTGCCTGAATATCGTGGCCATGGCCTGGGTGTGCGCTTCTTCGAGGAACGGGAAGCGCATGCGAAGCGCCTTGGCGGTTTCGACTGGTGCACCTTCTGCGCCGTCGAGCGTCCGGCTGACCATCCCCGCCGTCCCGCCGACTACGTGCCGCTGAACGACTTTTGGGCAAAGCGTGGCTACACACACCACCCGGAGCTTCGCACCAGTTTCACATGGCAGGATCTGGATGAAGATGAGCAGAGCGCAAAGCCTCTATCCTTCTGGACGAATAGGATCGCTGAATGACCCGGCTTGCCGCCTGCCAGTACGCCATGGAGCTGATCGAAACCTGGGAGGACTATGCCCGGCATCTAAGCTCCATCGTTGCGGAGGCCAAGCAAAAGGGCGCGGAACTCCTTCTGCTGCCGGAATATTCCGCCATGGTGCTGACCGGGCAATTGGCCCCGGATATCCGCTCCGATCTGCACGGCTCGATCGAGGCGATGCAAAGCCTGATCCCGCCCTGGGTGGAACTCTGCGAAGAGCTGGCGCGGCAGCATCAGATTCTTTTTCAGCCGGGCAGCGCGCCGGTGAAGGATGCCGATGGCAAGTTCCGCAACCGCGCCTGGTTGTTTGGGCCTGACGGACTGATCGGTTATCAGGACAAGCAGATCATGACGCGCTTCGAGCGCGAGCAATGGTTCATCGATGCAGGCGTGGAAGGTCTCAAAGCCTTTGAGACCAGCATCGGCAAGCTCGGTATCCTGATCTGCTACGATAATGAGTTCCCAATGCTGGGCCGCAGGCTGGCCGAAATGGGCGTGGAGCTGGTTCTGGCGCCAAGCTGCACGGACACGCTGGCAGGCTCCTATCGTGTAAGGATCGGCGCGCAGGCGCGAGCGCTGGAAAACCAGTTTGCGGTCTTATCCTCCCCCACCGCCGGGGAAGCGCCGTGGTCGCCAGCGGTTGATGAAAATCGCGGACGCGCGGCACTTTACGTGCCTTCCGACTATGGCATGCCCGCCAATGGCATCGTGGCGGAAAGCGACAGCGACGCGGTGAGCGAGAGCACGCTTCTCATCGTCGATATCGACCTTGCTGATGTGGCGCGTCTGCGCACCGAGGGACAGGTTGCGACGCGGCGTGACTGGAGCGAGCAGTTCCCCGGCTGAAAAGCCGATTTCGCCGCCTCTTGCCACCATAGAACAGCTTCCATTTGCCCGCGAAACCCTCTATAGCGCGGGGCATGAGCACCAATTCGACCCGTACGCCCCTCGACCATATCCGTAACTTCTCCATCGTCGCCCATATCGACCATGGCAAATCCACCCTTGCCGACCGGTTGATCCAGTCGACGGGCGGCCTTGCCGAGCGCGATATGTCCGAGCAGGTGCTGGACAATATGGATATCGAGCGCGAGCGCGGCATTACCATCAAGGCACAGACCGTGCGCCTGCATTACAAGGCGAATAACGGCGAAACTTATGTGCTGAACCTCATCGACACGCCCGGCCACGTGGACTTCGCCTATGAAGTCTCGCGCTCGCTATCTGCCTGCGAAGGCTCGCTGCTGGTGGTGGATGCCTCGCAGGGCGTGGAGGCGCAGACACTTGCCAACGTCTATCAGGCGATCGACAACAATCATGAACTGGTGACGGTTCTCAACAAGATCGACCTGCCAGCGGCCGAGCCCGACCGCATCAAGGAACAGATCGAGGAAGTCATCGGTATCGATGCCTCCGAAGCCGTGTTGATTTCGGCAAAGACCGGCCTCGGCATTCCCGACGTATTGGAAGCCATTGTTCATAAGCTCCCACCTCCGAAGAGCGAAGCCGGTGAGAAGGGTGCGCTGAAAGCGCTGCTCGTCGACAGCTGGTACGACACCTATCTCGGCGTCATGGTTCTGGTGCGAATCATTGATGGCGTGCTGACCAAGGGCCAGCAGATCCGGATGATGGGCTCCGGCGCCAAGTACACCATCGAGCGTGTCGGCGTTCTGACCCCGAAGATGGTCACGGTCGACAGTCTCGGCCCAGGTGAAATCGGCTTCATTACCGCCTCGATCAAGGAAGTGGCCGACACGCGCGTGGGCGACACGATCACCGACGACAAGCGCCCGACGGAAAAGGCGCTGCCCGGCTTCAAGCCGGCGCAGCCTGTGGTTTTCTGCGGTCTCTTCCCGGTCGATGCGGCGGATTTCGAAGACCTGCGCGCAGCCGTCGGCAAGCTTCGCCTGAACGACGCTTCCTTCTCCTTCGAAATGGAAAGCTCGGCAGCGCTCGGCTTCGGCTTCCGTTGCGGCTTCCTTGGCCTGTTGCATCTGGAAATCATCCAGGAGCGTCTGGAGCGCGAGTTCAATCTCGATCTCGTCGCCACCGCACCCTCGGTCGTCTACGAAATGACGCTGACGGACGGCACCGAGAAAGAGCTTCACAACCCGGCGGACATGCCGGATGTGGTGAAGATCGATGAAATCCGCGAGCCGTGGATCAAAGCGACGATTTTGACGCCGGACGAATATCTCGGCGGCATTCTCAAGCTTTGCCAGGACCGTCGCGGTATCCAGACGGAGCTGACCTATGTCGGCAACCGCGCCATGATCACTTATGAGCTGCCGCTCAACGAAGTGGTATTCGATTTCTACGACCGCCTGAAGTCGATCTCCAAGGGCTACGCCTCCTTTGACTACACCATCATGGATTACCGTGAAGGCGATCTGGTCAAGATGTCGATCCTCGTCAATGGCGATCCGGTCGATGCGCTTTCCATGCTGGTTCACCGCTCGGCAGCAGACCGTCGTGGACGCGGCATGTGCGAGAAGCTGAAGGAACTTATTCCGCCGCACATGTTCCAGATCCCGATCCAGGCTGCCATCGGCGGCAAGGTCATTGCCCGCGAAACCGTTCGCGCGCTGCGCAAGGACGTAACCGCCAAGTGCTACGGCGGCGACGCCACACGTAAGCGCAAACTGCTGGACAAGCAGAAGGAAGGCAAGAAGCGCATGCGCCAGTTCGGCAAGGTGGAGATTCCACAGGAAGCCTTCATCGCAGCGCTTAAAATGAACGACGAATAGGCGCTTCATCATCTCTGTTTTGAAAATCCCGGCCAATGGTCGGGATTTTCATTTTCATCGGTGGCTATAGATCGGGAAACATCAGCGACCGGTGTGCAGCCGTGCCAGCCATCGCGCCGTCTCCCACCGCGAGCGCCACCGACCCCGCCGGACGAGCGATATCGCCACACGCAAAGACGCCGCGCTTCGTCGTCTGCTTCATTACATCGGTAGGAATGGTGGCACCCATCGGCGTTTCTTCCAGCGTACAACCCAATTCGGCAATCCACGGCGCCGATATTCTCAGAGTTGGCTGGGCGAAAAGCCCGTCCATGACGAGTGTTCGACCATCCGCAAGGACGACGTCTGCTTTGCCGGTGATCTCGTGGATCGCTACCTCCTCCACTACGGTTCCGCGTGCCTCCAATTGAGCGCGCTCGCGCTGATCGGGAGTGAAGGCACCGTTGGTGAAGAGCGTCGTTGCTCCCCAGTCTGGCAGCATCAATCCATGGTGCATGGCAAGCGCGGATGCCGCGATGACCCCGATCTGCCCCTGGTTCAGTTCATAGCCATGGCAATAGGGGCAATGAAACACACTTCTGCCCCAGCGCTCGCTCAAGCCAGGTACTGACGGCAGATCATCCGTCACGCCGGCAGCGAGGATGAGCCTTCGACCCTCATTGCGTCCATCCCCTTCAATCTCGACTTCGAATGCGTCAACCGAGCCGCTGACATTCGTTGCGAGGCCATCGATCCAGTCGATCGTATTATATCTCTCGATTTGGCGGCGGGCCTCGGCCACGATCTCGTCTGGCGCTCTGCCATCCTGGCCAAGAAAGCCATGTGAGTGGCTGGCAAAGCGGTTGCGGCGCGTGCCGGCATCGATGACGAGCACTGACCGTCTTGCCCGCCCGAGCTGAAGCGCTGCGGAGAGACCGGCATAGCTTCCTCCGATAATGATGACGTCGTAGGTCATGAGACGATCCTTCCTCCAACTGACAAGTTTTCGTAACTTATATTGTTATGTGAAAGCGCAAATCAAGATCATGTAACTCATATTGTTACATGCGAGGCGTGGTGATAGGAGGAGAAAACCAGAGAGACCAAATGAGACAAGACACCCGCCTCTCGAGAGTGCTGCACGTGCTGATCCACATGGAAAAGCATGAAAAACCAGCGACATCCGATGCCATCGCCGCCATGCTGCAGACCAACCCAGTGGTCGTCAGGCGCACCATGGCGGGCCTGCGCGACGCCGGTTATGTCACATCGGAAAAGGGTCACGGTGGTGGCTGGGTGCTGGCGAGACCGCTTTCAGACATCACGCTTCTCGATATCTACAAAGCTCTCGGCACCCCTGGACTGTTTTCGATCGGTCTTTCGGGGGACAATCCGGCCTGCGTCATCGAGCAGTCAGTTAATATGGCTTTGGCGGACGGTATGAAAGAGGCGGAGGCAATCCTGCTCGCACGCTTCGCCAAAATTACGCTTGCCGATCTCGCACAAGAATCCTTCAAGCGCTGGGCTCAATCCGGCCATAAGGCATCAGCGATGGAAAATTTTTAACATAGAAAAACCGCCTGACTTCATGACAGGCGGCTCTCTTTCACGACATCACTGCCGATTAAGGCTGGGTCGATGTGCCATTGGTGTTCGGCGAAGCCGGTGCAGCGCCATTAGCCGGCTCGGTTGCCGGGGCCGTCGGCGTCATTGGTGCAGGGGCTGGCGCCTGATCGCTCACAGCTGGCGGCGTCGTAGACGACGTTGTGGTCGGATCCGTCGTGGACGGGCTGCTCATCTGCATCCAGATGAAACCGCCAACCAGCAGAACGACGATGATGGCTGCCCACGGTGCCCAGCCAGCGGACTTGCGATGGGTTTCGGGCGTTGTGCGCAGTTCAGGGCGGTCCGGACGAAGGTTCGGGTCGCGGGGCATGTTTGGATCAAAAGTCATGGTGTTTTCTCCTCTTCCAATGGGGAGAAAATGCACATCTGCGTGAATTGTTCCTAAAATGCCAACGAAGGTGGAGTTCAGCGGCTCGCCTCGGTCATCGCGCGTCTTAGAATCGACGCAAATTGCGGCTGATCGCATTGCGATACATTAAAGCGCATGTAAGTCGACGCCGTATCCGATTGAGAGAAAACGTTGCCGGGTGCCAAGACCATATTCTCGGTCAGAGCATTGCGCGCCATGTGCGCGGCATCAACACCCGAAGGGAGGCGGCACCACAGAAAGATACCCGCCTGGGGATCGGTCCAAGGCTCGATTCCGAGCGAGCGCAGTGTCTGGACCACGTCCGCTTTCGCCTTTGCGAGACGCGCCTTCAGGGCTTCCATGTGCCTGCGGTAGCTACCGTCTTTCAGCACCTCAAGCACCACCGCCTCGGAAATTTGGCTTCCGGCAAAATTCGAGGCAATCTTCATATCCACCAGAGGGTCGAGCCATTCCTTGCGCGTGACGATGTAGCCGCATCGGGCCGAGGCGGAGAGAGTCTTGGAGAAGCTTCCGATCTGAATCACACGGTTCAGAGCATCGAAGGCAGCAAGCCGCGGTGCCTTGGTTATCTCGAAATCGGCAAAGATATCGTCTTCGATGATCGTCAGCCCCGAACGTTCCGAAAGCATCAAGAGGCGGTGAGCTTTAACCGGAGAGAGGACGGCGCCTGTCGGATTGTGGATGGCCGAATTGGTGATGTACAGCCTCGGACGATGCTCCTCCAGGGCCTGCTCAAACAGCTCAATGTCAGGCCCGTCCGCCGTGTAAGGCACGCCGATAACTTTGACCCGATGGGCGCGCAACAGCGCATGAAAGTTGAAATAGCAGGGGTCGTCTACGAGTACGGTCTGACCGGGTTCCAGCAGGAAACGGCAAATCATGTCGATCGCCTGCGTTCCTGAATCCACCAGCAGGATCTGATCGGCCCCGACCATCAGGCCGGACTCCGCCAAACGTCTCGCCAGCAATTGGCGAAGCGCAGGTAGTCCCAGTGGCATGGCATAGCCCGTCAGCACGTCGGCATTGGCGCGCGCGAGCGCGCGCAGTGCCTTGCGCAAGGCGTCCTCCGGCATCCATGATGGCGGCAGCCATCCGCAGCCGGGCATGGCAAGCCCCCGCCCGCCCTCCAATGCCAGGCGCGATACCCAGAAGGGGTCAACTTGCCTGTCGAGCTTTGGGCCAATATCCGCCAGCGAAAGCGGGGCCAGCGCACTGGCAACAAAAAAGCCCGAGCCAGGACGCGACCGTATTGCCCCCTCGGCAACCAGCCTCTCATAGGCTTCGACGACGGTGGAGGTTGAAACAGCCTGCGCCTTTGCCAAGGCTCTGACGGAGGGAAGCTTTGCGCCGGGCGTCAAAACCCGCGCGGCAATGCGGCGTCTTATCTCCATCATCACCGCATCGATGCGTGGGGAGGCGCTCGTCCGTGCGCTATGACCTAGGTCCATCTGTGGTGCTCAATCTACCATAACAGTTTCGCACAACTGTACGTCACCGTTTCTGGCAGAGCCAGGCTTTTCCGGACATAAAAACTGAGAAGGAGCGCCATGCATGAGCAAATTATCGAGCGGTTGGTTGAGCGGTTTTATCGGGATCATAATCTTCAGCGGATCTCTGCCGGCCACGCGCCTGGCGGTAACAGGTTTCGATCCACTGTTCCTGACACTTGCCCGCGCCAGTATTGCAGGGATGTTGGGGGCTGCCCTTCTCCTCACCTTTCGGCAGGCGAAACCGGCGCGAGGCGATCTGTCCTCGCTCATCATCGTCTCGCTCGGCGTGGTCGTAGGCTTTCCGCTATTGACTGCGCTGGCCCTGAAGCAGGTCACCTCTGCTCACTCCACAGTGTTCATCGGGCTTTTGCCGCTGTCTACCGCCCTTTTTGCCGTTCTGCGCGGCGGAGAGCGCCCTCGCCTCGCCTTCTGGATATTCTCCGGCCTCGGTAGCCTGCTCGTCGCAGGCTTTGCTCTGAGCCTCAATGGCGAGGGCAATCTTACCGGCGATCTTTTGATGGTGGCAGCGATCCTCGTCTGCGGGCTAGGCTATGCGGAAGGCGCCGCGCTCTCCCGGCGGCTTGGCGGGTGGCAGGTCATTTCCTGGGCGCTTGTTATTTCGCTGCCGATCATGCTTCCACTCGCGCTCTTCTCCATGCCCTCCACATGGAGTGGCATCGCCGCATCGGCCTGGGGTGGGCTTGCGTACGTCTCGCTGTTCAGCATGCTGATCGGCTTCATTTTCTGGTATCGCGGACTAGCTTTGGGTGGCATTGCAGCCGTTGGCCAGCTGCAACTGCTGCAACCGTTTTTTGCGCTGCTGCTTGCCGCCACGTTACTGGGCGAGCCCATCAGCTTCACCATGCTGGTAGTTACGCTCGGCGTGGTGGCCTGCGTTGCAGGTGCGCGGAGATTTGCAAGATAGGCGTCAGCCGTTCCCGCCGCGGCCGATCCAACGGTGCCAGTCTTCTTCTCTGCCGTTAAAGACATTGAGATCGATCTTGCCTTCGACGCCATGGGACAGGCCTGAGCCGGAATACTGCCAGAACAGCCACTTGCGGTCAGGGTAGACCCGCGAGGGATGCTGGGCGACGGCACGCAGCCAGAAGGGATAGTCGCGCAACTCGCCGGACAGGTGATCCTTGTAGAAATCCGGCGCGGTATAGATGATCGGGCGCTTGCCATAATGGCGCTCGAGCCTGTCCATGAAGACCTGCATCTTTTCCAGAACCTGGGCGCGGGAGAGGCGCATCTTGCAGGAGGACTCGCCGTTATATTCCACGTCGATTACCGGCGGCAGCGCATCTGGATCTCTCGGCACGTTGCGAATGAACCAGTCTGCCTGATGGCTTGCCGGGCGGCACCAGTAGAAGAAGTGGTATGCGCCACGGCGAACGCCTGCGGCCTTGGCCCGCTCCCAGTTGGTGCGGAACATCGGGTCCAGATGATCACCGCCATCGGTCGCCTTGATGAAGGCGAAGTTGGCGCCGCGTGTTCTCAAACGTTCCCAGTCGATATTCGCCTGCCAACGCGAGACATCGACACCGTGAACTTCAAAGTGCTTCGGCTGTACCCTGCCAAAATTGATTGGCTTTGCATCCGAGAAGGCCGGACGAAACACGCGTGAGCGCGCCGAAGATCCCGCACTCATGGCAACACTGCCTGCCATGGCAAGCTGGACCGGTCTGTCTTGTGGAAGATTCACACGAGCTTGGGGAACGACCGGTGGCGCGATGACAGGTGCTGCACGCTGCTGCGTCGACATCTGCTTGTCGACGGCTGCAAAGGCGGGTGAACCACTTGGCATCGGCCCGCCCCAGGCGAGCACCTCTTGATGCGGCTGCCTGTTCAAAGCGACTTTCTGGCTGGCTTCACCGACACTTGCCTGCGGAACCGGTGCGGATGGTGTGACGGAACTCGTTATTTCCTTCGAAGGCAAACCCGCCATGAGGGCATCCGGCCCGGAACTGGAGGTACAGCCTGTGAGAGATAGGCAGGCGAGAACAAAAGCTGGCACTGTCGATCGAAGCATGTGAACCCGTACGCAAAACAAAATCGGGACATGCGCAAAACTGGCCCGTCCTGATAACCAAAAGGTATGACTAACAGGACATTATCAAAAAAGACTGAATCCAATCTTTACGACGGGATTGGGCTTATGCAGGTAAAAAAGCGTCATGGCTCAATTATCCGTGAGAAGCCCGCTCATCAGACTCGAGCCAAACTGGCGACGAACGGCTGCCCCGGCGTCAATTGCCCATCAGAATATCGAGAAGGGTCGTCTGCTTCGGTCCACCTTGTCGTGGCTGAGCACCGCCGCCGATATCTGCAGGCGGGACCGGCCCACCGGATTGCTGTGGTGGATAGGCTTGTTGCGGATATTCGGAGGGCGGCGCCGGGACCGTGCCTGCGGTCTGTTCAGCACCAACGGGTGCGGGCGGATACTCCGCCGGCGTGGGCGCAGAGCCACCGCCCAACGCATTGGAGATAATGTCGCCGATCGTCGCGGGTGCTTGCGGGCTTTGCGCCATGGGCTGACCGATTTCCTGGCCGCCATAAGCGCCAAGCCCAAAGAGTGGCGATGGCGACAGGCCGCTATGGGCTGCCGTCATGAATTCCTTCCAGGCTTTGGCCGGCAGACCACCACCCGTTACCTTCTTCATCGACGTGCCGTCATCATTGCCGAACCAGACACCGGTGGTTAGCTGGCTGGTGTAGCCGACAAAAAGCGCATCGCGGAAAGACTGGGTCGTGCCAGATTTACCGGCTGCCTGCCAACCTTTAAGACGCGCAGCCTTGCCGGTACCCTCATTGATGACGCCCGTCAGCATGCCGTTCATCGTTGCGGCGATGCCCTCATCCAGAACGCGGGGCGGGTTGTCGTATTTGTTTTCGTAGAGAACCTTGCCATCGGCATCGGTGATACGCTTGACGATATGAGGCGTTGCCTTGAAACCGCCATTCATCATCGGCGCATAGGCAGACGTCAGTTCCAGCAGCGAAACTTCGGACGTGCCGAGCGCAATCGAGGCATTGGCCTGAAGGTCGGATTCGATACCCATGCGATGCGCCACCTGCGTAACCTTGTTGGGTCCGACCTCCATGACGAGCTGCGCGGCAATCGTGTTGAGCGAATTGGCAATTGCGGTCGCAAGCGTCACTTCGCCACGATATTTCTGATCGTAATTTTCCGGCGTCCAGTTTCCGATCCTGACCGGCGCGTCGTTGCGCACGGAGTTCGGTGTCAGCCCGGATTCAAGCGCGGCGATATAGACGAAGGGCTTGAAGGCGGAGCCTGGCTGGCGTTTGGCCTTGGTGGCACGATTGAACTGGCTTTCGGCATAATCTGCACCGCCGACGACGGCGCGCACGGCACCTGCCCCGTCCATCGAGACGAGCGCCGCCTGCGAAGCACCGAGCTTCTTGCCTTCGCTCTTCAGTACATCGTTCAGCGCCTTCTCGGCATCCTTCTCAAGATTGAGATCGATGGTCGTATCAATCGTCAGATCCTGCTTCACGTCGCCGATCAGGCTTTTGACCTCATCCATGACCATATCGGCCGCATAGTGCTCGGCACCCGACCAGAAGCGCTTGGCCTTGGTGGGTGGCTGCGACATGGCGGTCTTGATCTCGTCTTCGGAGATGAAACCGACATCGCGCATGGATTGCAGCACCACCTGCGCCCGTTCTTCCGCCGCCTGCGGATCACGCGCAGGAGACAGGCGCGAGGGCGCTTTCAACAATCCCGCTAGCATCGCCGCTTCGCCGAGGTTCACGTCACGCGCCGATTTGTTGAAGTATCGGCGCGAGGCGGCCTCGACGCCATAGGCGTTCGAACCGAAATAGACGCGGTTCAGATACATCGCCAGAATCTGATCCTTGGTGTATTTCTGCTCCAGCCAGATGGCGAGAAGCGCTTCCTGGATCTTGCGCTCCAGCGTCTGCTCCGGAGAGAGGAAGAGGTTCTTGGCCAATTGCTGCGTCAGGGTCGAGCCGCCCTGAACCGTGCGACCATGCAGAAGATTGGTGACCACTGCGCGCCCGAGGCCGAGCGGATCGACACCGAAGTGCGAGTAGAATCGGCGATCTTCGATCGCAATCACCGCCTGCGGGATATAGGGCGACATATCTTCGAGCGCCAAAGCCTCGCCGCCTGTCGTGCCTCTGTTGGCCAGGATTGTGCCGTCAACCGCGACAATTTTCAGGTTCGGCGGGCGCTCTGGAATGGCCCAAGTGCTGGCGTTCGGCATGCGTGCGCCATAATAAATGACGACACCGGCGACCGCGATACCGCCCCAGATTCCGAGCACAATGCACCAATAGATGATCCGCCGGAAAAAGCCGGTGATCCCGCCGCGCTCACGCGTTTCTCGCCTCGATTTCGATTTCGATTTCGACGGCTTCGTTCCGCGCTTTTTAGGCGGCGGCGCATCGGAGGGACCTGACTTTCGGCTACCCGCATTGGTGCCGGCAACCCGATCACTGGCATCGAGACGCAGATCATCGCCGGAATCATGAAAATCCCCAAAAGAAGGTTCGACTCTCTGGCGTGATTTTCCGCTACCGGCCATCTGTGAGAAACTGCTCCATGATAACTAATGTCGCGCCGGACATCGCGTGACACCGAAGGTGAATCCCGTTGAAGCTTAAATGCGGCGATTTAAGGTGGCGTTAAGGCGCAACCGGCTTCACTTTGGCGTCACCGCGAACGGGGGTCACTGGCAGACGTCGACCCACTCGGCCTTGGTCAAGCTCACCAGGCGCTCTGGCGAAATCCGCACCGCCGCGTTAATCGCACCTGCCGCAGGCACGACCTCGGCATAATCCTTCAGTGACACATCGCAATAGACCGGTAAATCGGAAGGCAAGCCAAAAGGACAAACGCCACCGACTGGATGGCTCGTTACCTCGACCACCTCTTGCGCATCCAGCATGCGAGGCTTGGCGGAGAAGCGATCCCTGAATTTCCGGTTGTCCAGACGCTTCATACCAGCGGTGACGACGAGGAGAATGGTTTCTCCCGCCCTAACGCAGATCGTCTTGGCTATCTGATCCGGATCGACGCCATGCGCTTCCGAGGCAAGTGCCACGGTGGCAGAACTGGCTTCGGTCTCCAGAACCTCAATATCTGGAGCATGGGTCGCGAAATAGTCTTGGACGGAACGAAGGCTCATGCGCAATCTTTAGGCGCACCCGGCCATGGAGGCAAGAGGACGCCTCATAGCTATGCGCAAAACGCAATGCTGCGCTGCAATGATATGTCTGTTTTCGGACGGGAACTCCTGTATCTTACAAGCATCGAAGCGACGCACTCCTCCTCCCAGCGTCGCCCGATTGGACTGACAGCACTCCTCCTCCCAGTTGTCAGTCAGTTTCAAAAACCCGGCGCACCTCCTCCCGCGCCGGGTTTTTTATTGCCTTGATGGCAGAAGCTCCCTTCATTTCATCATCTCAGTATCCGGGGTATGCTCGCAGATCCCTCGGCCTCACAGCAACCGCGAGCGCGATGCCTTTTGATGCAGGACAACGCGACGCGCTCTATTGAAATTTGCCCGTGAGATTTGTCGTGAAACGGTGTTGAGGGGAAACTTGACTTATTCGTTCACCCGCCCTACTTCTCTCGCATCGATATTTGTTTGACGACCAGAGCTTCGGCGTCCCAAAGACGCTCAGACGATCTTTCTTTCCTTCAAATTCGACCAAAACCGCGCTGGCTTTCAGTGCAAAAGTAATACGCCAACGGAAGGAACTCGTTATGGCTACTGGTACAGTTAAGTGGTTCAACGCAACCAAGGGCTACGGCTTCATTCAGCCTGACGACGGCGCACAGGACGTGTTCGTACACATCTCTGCAGTCGAGCGCGCTGGCATGAGCGGTCTGAAGGACGGTCAGAAGATCTCCTACGAACTCGTTCAGGACCGTCGTTCTGGCAAGATGTCTGCAGACAGCCTCGTCGCTGCCTGATCATGATTTGGCTGGTTTGACCAGTCTGTCAGTTGAAAAGCCGAGATCTCGCGTCTCGGCTTTTTGCGTTTTAAAGGCATCTGACGAATAATGGGCCCTTGTCCTTGTAAAAGAGATCATGCCAACCAATATAAGGTACATCAGTGTTTGGGCAGTTCCCGATGAGGCTTTGATGAGCCGCCGCGTTGCAGCCCGGTTAATGAAAAATTAACCAAAGCGCGCAATGATCAAAGGGAAGACATGAGCGACAGTAAATATGCTGGCGCCGTGCTGAGACACAAAACCGTTTTTGCACTTTGACCACGGATGTACTGGCACTGATCGCATAAACGGAAATGAAAGGTCGGGCTTGCCCGGCCTTTTTGTTTTTCTGGGTCTACTCCCGAGGATCAGTGCCGCCAAAGGCGGCACTGTCTGTCTCCCATTCGATTATTTGGCGCTTAATGCCGATAGGATTCGGACCCATGAGCGCGTTCCCTTGTGGAAGGACTTGAGCTCGTACTTCTCATTGGGCGAGTGAATGCGGTCGTCGGTGAGGCCGAAGCCAATCATCAGCGAATCCATGCCGAGCATCTTCTGGAAGTCGCCAACAATCGGGATCGATCCACCCATGCCGATGACCACGGCAGGCTTTGCCCATTCATCCGACAGCGCCGACTTCGCCTTGGTCAAGGCTGGCGAGTCGTAGGAGAGATGGATGGCTGGCGAGCCGCCATGTTCGTGGAATTCGACCGAGCAATCTGCCGGAATCTTAGAACGTACATAGGCGCGAAAGCTCTCGCGGATTGCGGATGGATCCTGACGGCCGACAAGGCGGAAGGACACCTTTGCAGAGGCTTTTGCGGCGATAACGGTCTTGAAGCCTTCGCCCGTATAACCGCCGGTGATGCCGTTGACTTCCGCCGTCGGGCGGGCCCAGGTCAGTTCGAGGACGGAGCGTCCCTTCTCACCTGCTGGAATGGACAGACCGACTTCGCCGAGGAAAGATTCGGCCGTGCGGCCGAGATTATCCCAGGATGCCTTGATGTTGGCGGGTGTTTCCTCCACGCCCTCGTAGAACCCGGGCAATGTCACGCGACCCGCTTCATCATGCAGCCCGGCGAGAATGTCGGTCAGGATATGGATCGGGTTGGCCGCAGCACCGCCGAAGAGGCCGGAATGCAGGTCGCGATCGGCAGCGGTGATGACGATTTCCTCGCCGACAAGCCCGCGCAGAGCCGCAGCGATCGCAGGCGTTTCGGGGTCCCACATGCTGGTATCGCAGACCAGAGCGTAATCTGCTTTCAGCTCGCCTGAGTTGGCGTCCAGGAACGGTTTTAGCGAGGGCGAGCCGGATTCCTCTTCGCCTTCGAAGAGAATGGTGACGCGGATCGGCAGCGAACCGCTGGTCTGCTTATAGGCGCGACATGCTTCGACAAACGTCATCAACTGGCCCTTGTCGTCTGATGTGCCGCGACCCGAAATCACCTGACGACCGCCGCCGATATCCTTCAATTTGGCATCGAAGGGGTCATCCTGCCATAGATCGATCGGATCGACAGGCTGAACATCGTAGTGGCCGTAAAACAGCACATGCGGAGCGTCGGCTGTTGCTCCATCATGATGCGCGACGACCATGGGATGGCCTGCGGTGTCACGAATGGAAGCGTCGAAGCCGATGCTGGTCAGATCGCGCACCAGCCATTCGGCCGCCTTGCGGCACTCCGCCTTGTAGGCCGGATCGGTGGAGATGGACTTGATGCGAACGAGTTCGAAAAGTCTCTCAAGGCTGGAGGGAAGATTGTCGTCAACTGCCGAGAGAACGGGGGAAATATCTGTCATTGCATGATCCTGTCATGTCGGGCGCGCCATAGGTCTTCCAACTGCGCTCCACCTTCTGGAAATCTGCGCATCTGGCGTCGCGATCATCCAAGTCAGATCATGGCGCCCATGCACAAGATGGCGGCACGATAGAGCAATTGACCAGCAGTTTCGAGCCGGAAAATATCATCTTTCGGATTTGGCCGCCTCAACGGCCCGCGACATATATTCGAGCAGCAATTGCCGCTCGAACTTCAAAAGGTCCTTGAGCAGCGCCTCTTCCGTTTCGTTCGAAGCGGCGATCGCCGCCTCTTCCAAAGCGGCCCCCGCTTGCGTCAGCATGATGATCTGAGAGCGGCGATCAGTGGGATGGGGCTTTCGCTCGACAAGGCCATCGCGCTGCATGCGCGCGAGAGTATTGGCCAGCGTCGCCTGCTCTATGTCGACCCGGTCGAGCAACTGGCGCTGCGTCAACCTGTCCTCCTTCCACAGTTCCAGCAGAACGGGAAACTGGCCAGGCGAGAACCCAAGCTCTGCTGTGCGTCTTTGCAGCGCAAGCGAAAAACCTTTTGCCAGTTGCGCCGCAAGATAGGCTACCGAGTCCTGTCGAGAAAATCCCATCGGGCAGATCGTCCGGATCATTTACATATCGTACGATGTACAGCGGCATGCTTTCGCGAGGCATGCGCGAGCCAGGAGGACGCGCAAAAGAAAACCGCCATGACCGGGAGGGGACGGTCATGGCGGCCATATTGAGGGACAAAGGCCCGGAGAGGGGGAAAGGCCTTTGTCCGGTCTGACGCGGCGGGGGACGAGCCAGCTATCAGACTACGGCGTGATCAGTCGCCGTCCTCTAAGAAATGAGGCGGCAAATGCGGCTTTTCAAGGGAAGAACGGATTACAAATCGGTAACGTTCCGGTGAGATTATTTGGCGTTATTTCTGCGCTTTTGCTGAAGCCAGGTGATGCCTGTCAGCGCACCACCAATCAGAGCCGTCATCCCAATAAAGGCCATCACCATGCGGGCGGCGGTACTATCGGCATGAGCGACGATGATGACGACAAAGCCGGCCAGGAGTGCTGCGTCTGCGAACTGAAACTTTGCCACTTCCCACATATTTGTATTCACTTCGGGATTATCGGGAAAATACGTGCGCAGACCTTTGGTCGCCAGCAGGTAAAGGGGAACGATGGCCGTCTTTGCCGCTGTCAATGAGGCGGCATCACCCAAGAACCAGGATGTTGCAGCAACACCCGCCATCAGGACGATCGAAACGAGCAAGGCCGTTGTGGTAGATGTTGTATGCATCAAGAACCTCGCGAGACCGTGGAAGAAACTTGCTGGGTACTTGAGGGCGACGATAGACCTTTTTGCCGTCTCGCGCTATCCATGCTTCCCATGAAAAAAGGCGATCATCTCTTCCTCGTGGACGGCTCCGGTTTCATTTTCCGCGCTTTCCATGCCATCCCCCCGCTCAACCGCAAGTCCGATGGATTGCCGGTCAATGCCGTGTCCGGCTTCTGCAACATGCTGTGGAAGCTGTTGAAGGATGCGCGCAACACCGATGTGGGGGTGACGCCAA
This sequence comes from uncultured Agrobacterium sp., assembly GCA_913777615.1. GTDB lineage: Bacteria > Pseudomonadota > Alphaproteobacteria > Rhizobiales > Rhizobiaceae > Agrobacterium. The sequence continues at coordinate 291,619 of CAJYTK010000022.1, forward strand.
CGCATTTTGCGGTGATCTTCGATTATTCCTCAAAAACCTTCCGCAACGAGCTTTACGATCTCTACAAGGCCAACCGCTCCGCCCCGCCGGAAGATCTCGTTCCGCAATTCGGCCTTATCCGCCATGCGACCCGCGCCTTTAACCTGCCCTGCATCGAGACCGAAGGCTTCGAGGCCGATGACATCATCGCCACCTATGCCCGCCAGGCGGAAGCGATCGGTGCGGATGTCACCATCATTTCCTCCGACAAGGACCTGATGCAGCTCGTCACGCCCAATGTGCATATGTACGACGCGATGAAGGACAAGCAGATCGGCGTGCCGGACGTCATCGAAAAATGGGGCGTGGCCCCGGAAAAGATGATCGACTTGCAGGCGATGACCGGCGATTCCACCGATAATATTCCGGGCATTCCCGGCATCGGGCCGAAGACGGCGGCGCAATTGCTGGAGGAATATGGCAACCTCGATACGCTGCTGGAGCGCGCGGGCGAAATCAAGCAACAAAAGCGCCGGGAAAACATCATCGCCAATGCGGAACTGGCCCGCCTCTCCCGTCAGCTCGTTTCGCTCAGGACCGACGTGCCGCTGGAGCTTGCGCTGGATGCGCTGACCCTTGAGCCGCAGGATGGCCCGAAGCTCATCGCCTTTCTGAAGGCGATGGAGTTTACCACGCTGACACGCCGCGTGGCGGAAGCGACCGGCGCCGATGCCGCCGCGATAGAACCCGCGCATGTTCCGGTGGAACGCGGCGCGGAGGCCCATGGTCCTGATCTCGATGCTATCACGGATGCGCCGGATGCTGCATCCGTTCCGCTTGGCGAAGAGTCCGTGTCCGATGTCGGCGCCGTTCTCTCCAAAGCAGAAGGCGATACGCCGCAGGCGCTAGCCTCCGCGCGCGAAACCATATTCGCCGCAGCCAAGATCGATACGACCGCTTACCAGACCATCCGCAGCATCGAGGAACTGGATCGATGGGTCGCCATGGCGCGAGAGACGGGCGTGGTTGCCTTCGATACCGAGACGACCTCGCTTGACCCAATGATGGCGGAGTTGGTCGGTTTCTCGCTGGCCATTGCCGATAACAGCAAGAATGCCAGGGGTTCGGATATCATCGCAGCCTATGTTCCCTTGACTCACAAGACGGGCTCCGGCGGCGATCTTTTCAGCGATGGCATCAAGCTGGCCCCCGACCAGATTCCTTTTGAGCTGGCGCTTTCACGGCTAAAAGACCTTCTCGAAGATCCGGCGGTTCTGAAGGTCGCGCAGAACCTCAAATATGATTACCTGCTCGTCAAGCGCCTCGGCATCGTGATGCAGAGCTATGACGATACCATGCTGCTCTCCTACGTCTTGGAGGCGGGCAAGGGCGCGCATGGCATGGATGCGCTTTCCGAGCGCTGGCTCGGCCACAAGCCGATTGCCTACAAGGACGTCGCAGGCTCGGGGAAATCCGGCGTGACCTTCGATTTCGTCGATATCGACAAGGCCACCGCCTATGCCGCCGAAGATGCCGATGTGACATTGCGGCTCTGGATGGTGCTGAAACCCCGCCTCGTCGCTGATCGTCTGACGAGCGTCTACGAGCGGCTGGAGCGACCGCTGGTGCCGGTTCTGGCCCATATGGAAGAGCGCGGCATTTCTGTTGACCGACAGATCCTGTCGCGGCTTTCCGGCGAACTGGCCCAGAAGGCCGCTGCCTTCGAGGAAGACGTTTACGAGCTTGCCGGCGAGAAATTCAATATCGGTTCGCCTAAGCAGCTTGGCGACATCCTGTTTGGCAAGATGGGCCTGCCGGGCGGTTCCAAGACCAAGACCGGTCAATGGTCAACCTCGGCCTCCGTGCTGGAAGACCTTGCTGCCGAAGGCATGGAGCTTCCGCGCAAAATCGTTGACTGGCGCCAGCTGACCAAGCTCAAATCCACCTATACGGATGCGCTGCCGGGTTACATTCATGCCGATACCAAAAGGGTGCATACCTCCTATTCGCTGGCCTCGACGACGACTGGGCGTCTATCCTCGTCGGAACCCAACCTTCAAAACATTCCAGTGCGCACCGCCGAGGGCCGCAAGATCAGGACGGCCTTCGTTTCGACCCCGGGCAACAAGCTGCTGTCTGCCGACTACAGTCAGATCGAACTGCGCGTCTTGGCGCATGTCGCCGATATTCCGCAGTTGAGAAACGCCTTCGAAAACGGCATCGATATTCATGCGATGACGGCATCGGAAATGTTCGGCGTGCCGGTGGAGGGCATGCCATCGGAAGTGCGTCGCCGCGCCAAGGCGATCAACTTCGGTATCATTTACGGCATTTCCTCCTTCGGTCTTGCCAATCAGCTCAGCATCGGCCGCTCTGAAGCGGGTGAGTACATCAAGAAATATTTCGAGCGCTTCCCCGGCATTCGCGACTATATGGAAAACACCAAGGCCTATGCCCGCGAGCATGGTTATGTCGAGACCATCTTCGGCCGCCGCATTCACTACCCTGAAATCAAGTCGTCCAATCCGTCGGTAAGGGCATTCAACGAGCGCGCGGCAATCAATGCGCCGATCCAGGGGTCTGCGGCCGATATCATCCGTCGCGCCATGATCCGCATGGAACCGGCACTCGAGCAGGCGAAACTTTCCGCCCGCATGCTGCTTCAGGTGCATGACGAACTGATTTTCGAGGTCGAAGACAGCGAAATCGAAAAGACGCTGCCTGTGGTCGTCTCCGTCATGGAAAACGCCGCCATGCCCGCCATCGACATGAGGGTGCCGCTCCAGGTGGATGCCCGGGCCGCCAGCAACTGGGACGAGGCGCACTAAAAGCGACGTGCGTCCTATTATGGGACGCACAAAGGAAGCTTTACCTGTTTGAATCGACGCGACGTGCTTTCCGAAAATCGGGTCCGATTTTCGGGCCGCTGCTGTGACATTTCGAATGTCATGTGCCTGTCGCCCATGAGGCGTAGGGGAAGGCTTCTATCAAGGAGCCCTCCCATGCACGCCCCGTTCGTTTCGCCACAACTTTCCGCCTTCTCGACCACCCATCACACTGCACCACCCCGACATCTGGGAACGCGCTATTCTCCCGAGGGAGAATTTCTGCCTGAGCCGGGCAACACGGTCGTCTGCCATCTGGTCGAAGGTTCGCCGTCTCAACAGGCGATCATTGCCGCCCGTCAGCGGCTTCTCGATATGCCCGAGGCTTCGACCCACCTCGCCTTCACACCCGTCTCCAGCCTGCACATGACGGTGTTTCAGGGCATCATCGAGCATCGCCGCGCCTGGCCATACTGGCCGAAGGAGATGCCGGAAGACAGCACGATCGACGCGATGACGGCGTTTTACCGTGAGCGCCTCGCAGAATTTCTTAAGCTGCCAGCCTTCAACATGCAGGCAACATCGGTCACGCCGCTCGGCCTGATCCTGAAAGGGGTAACCGAGGTGGATGACAGGATCATCGCTGCATGGCGTGACGCCTTTGCCGAGGCCTTCGGTTATCGTCATCCCGATCACGAGACTTACGAATTCCACATTACATTTGCCTATGCCCGCCGCTGGTTCGAGCCGGAGTGCCTGCCACGCTGGCAGGCAATGCTGGATGACTGCCTTGAAAAATTGCGTGCGTCAGCGCCGGTCATCGAAATGCGCCCGCCAGCCTTCTGTGCATTTGCCGACATGAACCACTTTGAGGAGTTGCTTGTCTTCGATCCCATCTGATATGGATGGGTCGGACGGATGCCGATTTTCGATTGCGTCGGTATCTCGCGAAAAAATGTGCGTCGGGGCTGGTCAAAGCCCCGCAGGGCATGTATAAGCGCGCCAAATTTCCGATATCGAGACATGCGACATTCGGCCTATGGTTCTGGCCGGTTCCCGTGTTTCGCCGCTTCAGTGGAGTAACACAAATGGCAGTTCCTAAAAGAAAAACGAGCCCGTCCAAGCGCGGTATGCGCCGTTCGGCAGACGCCCTCAAGGCAGCAACCTACGTCGAAGACAAGAACTCCGGCGAACTGCGTCGCCCGCACCACATCGACCTGAAGACAGGCATGTATCGCGGCCGTCAGGTTCTGACGCCGAAGGAAAGCGCATAATCAGCGCTTCTTGATGCGATTGCATGACGAACGAGCCGGCCTTTGGGTCGGCTTTTTTGTTGCCTTCTCCTGCCGTCGCAATGCCGCTTGGAAAAAAACGAACCCGCACATACTATCCTCAGCAGGAGGACGGTTTTTTGCAGCATGTCGCGCAAAGGTGGTCACCGGTTTTGCGGCAACGACGTGCGACAGAAAAACCGTCATGTGGAGGGGTTTGAGTGAGATATCGGTGGGTCGGCATCCTTCTGCTTTGCCTTGGTCTGTGCGGCTTTGCCTTCACCAAGGGACGGGAACTGCTGGCGGAGAGTTATCTCAACGAGGCTGCCGAACAGGGTGGAACGACGTTACGGCTCGCGGTCTCTGCACTTGGCGGGCATCTGAGCCGCTACGAGCCGCTTCCCGCACTGATGGCCGACCACGACGATATCGAGGAGCTGGTTGCCCACCCGGAGGATCAGCGCCTCAGGCAGCGCGCCAATATCTATCTGAAGTCGATCAACGACCTTCTGAAATCCTCCGACATCTATATCATGACGCTGGACGGCGAGACGATTGCCGCCAGCAATTATGATGGCCCGGCAAGCTTCATCGGGCAGAATTTCAGCTATCGCCCATATTTCCAGGATGCCGCCAAGGGCCTGCAGTCGCGCTTCTTCGCGCTGGGGACAACCTCACACAAGCGCGGCTATTATTTCGCCTCTCCCATCCTGTTCAACGACGTCATCAAAGGCGTCATCGTCTTCAAGGTGGATATTGAAGGCATCGAGGCCTCCTTCGGCACCGGCGAAAATCGCATCGTCGTCACCGATCCGGAAGGCATCATCTTCATGACCGGTGTGCCGCAATGGCTCTATTCGGCGGTCCTGCCGCTGACGCCCGATAGAATTGCCAGAACCGAAGCCTCGCGCCGCTATGCGGATGCCAAGCTCAGCCACTTGCCGGTGACCGAAGGCATCTTCACCAGTCATCGGTTGATGACGATCCGTGAAGGGCAGCAGGACAGGGAATATCTTGTCCTTTCGCAACCCATGCCGGAAGCAGGCTGGACGGTGAATGTGCTGATGGATACCGGCTCGGTGCGCACGCAGGTGCAGACGACGATGCTGGCGGCCTTGCTCTGTTTTGGCCTGGCAGGCGCGCTGCTTGCGGCTATGCTGCAAAGACGCAGGCGCCTGCAGGACCGACTGGTGCATCAGGCGGAAGCCCAGGCAGAGCTGGAGCGACGGGTGGAGGAACGCACCGCAGACCTGGCGCGGGTCAACCGCGATATCAAGCGGGAGATTGCCGAACGCCGCCAGACGGAAAAGCAGCTGCGAAAAACCCAGAAGGATTTGATCCAGGCGGGCAAGCTTGCAGCCCTTGGCCAGATGTCGGCCGCCCTTTCCCACGAGTTCAACCAGCCGCTTGCCGCTGCCAAGACCTATGCCGAAAGTGCGTCACTGCTGATCGAACGCGGGCGCGTCGAGGAGGCGAGCTCCAATCTCTCCCGCATCTCCGCCCTGATCGACAGAATGGCTTCGATCAGCAGGCACCTGCGCAACTTTGCCCGCAAGCCCAATGAACATGTCGGTCCGGTTCCGCTCGACACGGTGGTGGCCGATACGCTCGAAATCGTCAGCGCAAGGTTGAAGGCGGCGGATGCGCAATTGCATGTGGCGCTTGGACCGGAGACGCTGTTGGTCAAGGCCGGACCGGTGCGTCTACAGCAGGTTCTCGTCAACATCATCTCCAATGCCGCCGATGCGGTAGAGGGGCTGGACGACCGGCTTATCGATCTCACCGCACAAAAGAGCGACAACAAGGTGATCGTTTCGGTGCGCGATCGTGGCCCCGGCGTGCCGCCCGCGATCATGGAGCGCATCTTCGACCCGTTCTTTTCGACGAAAGGCGTCGGCAAGGGCTTGGGTCTCGGCTTGTCGATCTCCTATAATATCGTCAAGGATTTTGGCGGGCGGCTTGTCGTCACCAATCTGGAGGACGGCGGCGCGCGATTCGATATTGAACTCGACGCAGAAACACCGATGGAGATTGCCGCGGAATGAGCGTGTCCCGCGTATTGCTGATCGATGACGAAGAGGATTTGCGCCTTTCCACAGCCCAAGCGCTGGAGCTTGTAGGCCTCGATGTCGTCACCATCGACAATGCCGACCATGTCTTTGAGCTGATCGGCTACAGTTTCGATGGCGTGATCGTCAGCGATATCCGCATGCCCGGCATCGACGGCATGAGCCTGCTGCAGAAGGTGCGGGAGCTGGATGCCGAAATTCCGGTGATCCTCGTGACCGGCCATGGCGATGTGCAGCTGGCGGTCAGCGCCATGCGCAACGGTGCTTACGATTTCATCGAAAAACCCTTCAGTATTCACTATCTCGCCAGCATCATCAAACGCGCCATGGATCGGCGCTCGCTTGTGCTGGAAAATCGCCGCCTGCGCGCCGTTGCCGGAAAGCGCGACGACCTTGAAACGCGCCTGCCCGGACGCACTCAAGCCATGGTTGATCTGCGCTACCGCATCCGCGCCATAGGAGCTGCCGATGCCGATACTTTGATCATTGGCGATACCGGTGCGGGCAAGGAGGTCGTGGCGCGGGCGCTGCACGATATCAGTGCGCGTGCCGACCGTCCCTTCGTTGCCATCAACTGCGCGGCTCTGCCGCAGCATTTGATCGAAAGCGAACTCTTCGGTCATGAAGCGGGTGCCTTTCCAGGAGCGCTCAGAGCCCGCTACGGCAAGTTCGAGCATGCGCGTGGTGGCACCATACTTCTCGACGAGATTGGCTCCATGCCGCCCGATATGCAGGGCAAGCTGCTGCGCGTCCTTCAGGAGCGCACCATCACGCGCCTCGGCTCCAACGAGACAGTAGAGCTCGATGTCCGCTTTATTGCCACGAGCAAGACGGACCTGGCGCAGGAAGCACTTGCCGGGCGCTTCCGGCAGGATTTGCTTTATAGGTTGAATGTCGCGACCATCCGTGTCCCGTCACTGGCGCAACGGCAAAGCGATATTCCCCTGCTTTTCCTACACTTGGTGAGAGAAGCCGCCGCGCGCTACGGGCGCGACGACATGGAGGTCCCGTCCACCATCATTTCATCGCTTGCTATGCGTGAGTGGCCGGGCAATGTCCGTGAGCTGAGAAACGAAGCGGACCGGTTCGTTCTTGGCCTCGATGGTCGTTCTGGCGAAGGATCGCAAAGCGATCCACTTGGGAGTCACGGTCTTTCCGCCAAGGTAGCGGAATTCGAAAAGGGCATTATCGCAAGAACAATCGCGACCCATAAAGGCAATCTGAAAGCCGTCTATGAGACGCTCGGAATATCGCGCAAGACGCTCTATGAAAAAATGCAGAAATACGCTTTGACCAAGAACGCTCCCATCGACGAAGACATGACGAACTCCTGAGTTTGCTCTCTTCTTATCGTCATGGGTAGAAATCCACCCACGTCATGACACCAATGTTTCGGATTCCACCCATTCGGACCGTTAGCCGACACTCTTTTAAAGATTTGTTTTCCTCCCTCAATTGCGTGACGCGCGATCTCGACTGCAAATGAACTTACCCCGGCGAGCGCAGAGGAGTGCGTTTCGTTGCTGAGGCCATATTCATCGGGAGGAAAAGATGAAACTTCTGAAATCCGTCACGGGTGCAGTTGCTGCCGCCGCCGTATCGCTCTTTGCGCTTTCCGCAGCCGCACAGGATTATCCTGGCCGCAACATCACTATGGTCGTGCCATTCTCCGCGGGTGGTCCGACGGATACCGTGGCACGCCTCGTTGCTGAATCCATGTCCAAGGATCTCGGCCAGCAGATCATCGTCGAAAATGTTGGCGGTGCAGGCGGAACGCTGGGTGCAGGTCGCGTGGCATCCGCTGATCCGGACGGCTACACCATCCTTCTGCATCACATCGGTATGGCCACCAGCGACACGCTTTATCGCAAGCTGGCCTACAAGACGCTCGACGCCTTCGACTATGTCGGCCTCGTGACCGAAGTTCCGATGACGATCCTCTCGCGAAAGAACCTCGAGACCAAGGACCTGAAGGGCCTGATCGACTACGCCAAGGCAAACAAGGATACGGTTACCGTCGCCAATGCCGGCATCGGCGCTGCCTCTCATCTGTGCGGCATGCTGTTCATGAGCGCAATTCAAACGCCGCTTGTGACTGTTCCCTACAAGGGTACGGGCCCGGCAATGACCGACCTTCTTGGCGGCCAGGTCGACATCATGTGCGACCAGACCACCAACACCACAAAGCAGATCCAGGGCGGCACCGTGAAGGCTTATGCGGTCACGACACCGGCGCGCCTCAGCGTTCTGCCAGACGTGCCGACGGCAACGGAAGCGGGCCTGCCCAACTTCGAAGTTGGCATCTGGCACGGCATCTACACGCCGAAGGGCACGCCTGCCGCTGTGAATGAACGTCTCTCCAAGTCGCTTCAGGTCGCACTGAAGGATCAGAATGTTGCCGCACGTTTTGCCGAGCTCGGTACAACGCCTTCACCGGAAGCGGATGCAACGCCTGCCGCGCTAAAGGCAAAGCTCGAAAGCGAAATCGCACGCTGGAAGCCGGTCATCGAATCCGCTGGCCAATACGCCGACTAATCCTGCCTGAGGCCGGGGATGACCGATGTCCTCCCCGGCGTCCGCTTGAAAACGACAGCGATCCTTAAAGACCTCATCGAACTCTACAGACATCGGGCCAAAGAGTGGCACTGATGCACAGGCGGGGACGACCATGAAATCAGTCAGTTTCGATGCCACAGAAGCCATCTGCGGCGCAATTTTTATCTGCCTCGGCATCTTCTTTGCTTGGCAAGCCTATGATCTTGATCTGGGAACGACATTCCGCATGGGGCCGGGCTATTTCCCGCTTGCCCTGTCCTTGATCCTCATATTGCTCGGCGGCGTCATTTTTCTTCGCGCCGGCAAGGTTGCAAACGAGCCGATGACCTCCATTGCTTGGCGCGGCATCTTTTTCATCCTGCCGGCACCGATCTTCTTCGGCCTGACGGTGCGTGGGCTGGGTTTCGTGCCGTCGCTGTTCCTCAGCGCTCTGATCGCCTCGTTTGCATCGCACAAGATGAAACCAATGATGGCCGTCCTGCTCTCCGCTGCGATCACGGTCTTTTCGGTTCTCGTCTTCAATTACGGTCTTGGCCTGCCTTTCCAGCGCTTCGGCCCTTGGCTCAACTTCTGAGGTCGCGTCATGGAACTCTTCGATAATCTGGCGCTTGGCTTTTACACGGCCTCAACGCTTCATAACCTGTTCTTCTGCCTGATCGGCGTACTGCTCGGAACGCTCATCGGCGTTCTGCCGGGTATCGGCGCCACCGCAACAATCGCCATGCTGCTGCCGATCACTTTCCAGCTTGAGCCCGTTTCCTCGCTGATCATGCTCGCCGGCATCTATTACGGCGCGCAATATGGCGGCTCGACCACGGCTATCCTGATCAACATGCCGGGTGAATCTTCCTCCGCCGTGACGGCCATCGACGGCTACCAGATGGCGCGCAAGGGCAAGGCGGGCGCAGCTCTTGCAATTGCTGCCATCGGCTCCTTCTTTGCGGGCACGGTCGCGACCTTCCTCGTGGCAGTATTCGCTCCGCCGCTGACGGCGATTGCTCTCGAGTTCGGCGCGGCGGAATATTTCTCGCTGATGGTCGTCGGTCTCGTCTCATCCATCGCTCTGGCGCACGGCTCCATCGTCAAGGCGCTTGCAATGGTCGTGCTCGGCCTGCTGCTAGGCCTCGTCGGTACTGATATCTATAGCGGCACACCCCGCTTCACGCTTGGCATCCGCGAATATGCAGATGGCCTGAACTTCGTAGCGGTTGCCGTGGGCGTCTTCGGTATCGCCGAAATTCTGCGCAATCTGGAAGACGAAAAAACCCGTACCGTGCTGATGGCAAAGGTTTCCGGTCTCCTGCCCACCAAGGATGACTTCAAACAGATGGTTGCGCCCGTCCTGCGCGGAACTGTTATCGGCTCGGCGCTGGGCATCCTGCCGGGCGGTGGGGCGATCCTTGCGGCATTCGCCTCCTATACCGTGGAAAAGCGCGTCTCGAAGAAGCCGGAAGAATTCGGCCATGGCGCGATCGCCGGCGTGGCCGGTCCGGAATCGGCCAACAATGCCGGTGCTCAGACCTCCTTCATCCCGCTTCTGACCCTTGGCATTCCTGCCAACCCGGTCATGGCGCTGATGGTCGGCGCAATGATCATCCAGGGTATCGTTCCAGGCCCGAATGTTGCGACCGAGCAGCCGGCGCTCTTCTGGGGCATCATCGCCTCCATGTGGATCGGCAACCTGATGCTGGTGGTGTTGAACCTCCCGCTCATCGGGCTCTGGGTGAAGCTTCTGACGATCCCTTACTACGTGCTGTTCCCGATCATCATGGCCTTCTGCGCCATCGGGGTTTACAGCGTCAACTCCAACGTCTTCGATCTCTATGCCGTCGCCTTCTTCGGCTTCATCGGGTACGCCTTGGTAAAACTGCGCTGCGAGCCTGCACCGCTGCTGCTCGGCTTCGTGCTTGGGCCGCTCCTGGAAGAGAACCTACGGCGTGCGATGATCCTGTCGCGTGGCGATCCAAGCACCTTCGTCACCAGGCCGATCAGCGCCACGCTGCTTCTGATCGCCCTTCTGGTCCTCGTTGTCGTCTTTCTGCCGAGCGTCAAGAAGAAGCGCGAAGAGGTTTTCCAGGACGAAGGCTGATGTAGTCTCACGCTTTACAGCATACCATCACTGGCCGGGCACCATGTGTCCGGCCTTTGTCTTGTTTATGCTTTATAAAACTGCGAAAGCAGCGTGAGTGAAAACGGAGGTCTTCATGGCAGATCACAACGAAGCGCGGATCATCGCTTTGGAAGAGACGGTGGCATACCAGGCCAAGACGATCGAGGAACTGTCCGATCAGTTGGCTGAGCAGTGGAAGGTCGTCGAGCAGACCCGTGCGAAGCTCGATCGTCTCACCGAGCGGTTCTTGAGCCTTGAGGAGCAGTCGCTCGACGCGCCAGCCATAACCAAGCCGCCGCACTACTGATAGCGCAGATGCGCGCCAGCAGAGACCGAGACATTGAGGAACTGACATGACAGAAATCGCGATACCCACACCAGCCGCCGAAGTCCTGTCCTTCTGGAACGAGGCCGGCCCGGAAAAATGGTTTGAGAAGAACGCCCATTTCGACAGTTCCTTCCACGCCCGCTTTCACGATCTGCATTTCGCCGCTGCTCGTCAGGAACTGACAGACTGGCTCGATGCGCCGGAAAGCAGCCTCGCGCTCCTGCTTCTCCTCGACCAGTTTCCCCGCAACTGCTTCCGCGGTACGGCGCATATGTATGCGACCGATCCGCTGGCGCTGCATTATGCCCGCGATGCCATTTCGCGCGGTCATGATGTGGCGATCGATCCCGAATTGCGGATCTTCTTCTACCTGCCCTTCATGCATTCGGAAGACCTGGCCGATCAGGAGCTTTGTTGTAAACTGTGCGAGCCTCTGGGCGAACGCTACCTGCCCTTTGCCATTGAACATCGCGACATTGTCCAGCGTTTCGGCCGCTTCCCACATCGCAACGACATCCTGCTTCGCAAGACGACAGCTGAAGAACGTGTCTTTCTCGATGAAGGCGGCTTCGCTGGCTAAGACAAACAAAAACGCCACCAACCTCTGGGGGTGGCGGCGTCCGAACCATTTGAGCGGCAAAAAGCGTTAGCCGTCGAAAAATTCCTTCATCCGGGCAAAGAAGCCCGTCGATTCCGGATTGTTGTCCTTCGAAGAGATTTCCTCGAATTCCTGCAACAATTCGCGCTGACGCTTGGTCAGCTTCTGCGGTGTTTCGATCTGGATCTGGATGTAGAGATCACCCGTCTGTGCCGAACGCAGAACCGGCATGCCTTTGCCCTTCAAGCGGAACTGCTTGCCTGGCTGCGTGCCTTCCGGCACCGTCACGCGGGACTTCGTTCCATCCAGTGTCGTCACATCGAATGTACCGCCGAGCGCTGCCGTCGTCATCGAGATCGGTACTGCGCAATAGAGATCCGCGCCATCGCGCTGGAAGAACTCATGCGGACGCACCGACAGGAAGATGTAGAGGTCTCCCGAGGGGCCTCCGCGCATTCCTGCTTCGCCTTCGCCTTGCAGGCGGATGCGGGTTCCGTCCTCGATACCGGCTGGAATGTTGACCGAGAGCGAGCGTTCTTCCGTCACACGGCCCTGACCGTGGCACTTGGTGCAAGGATCGGTGATCGTCTGGCCGCGACCATGGCAGGTCGGGCAGGTGCGCTCCACCGAGAAGAATCCTTGTGCTGCACGCACACGGCCCGAACCCTGGCAGGTGCCGCAGGTCTTGGGGCTGGTACCGGGCTTTGCGCCGGAGCCGGAACAGACATCGCAGGTTATGGATGTTGGCACCCTGATCTGCGCGGTCTTTCCGGTGAACGCCTCTTCCAGAGAGATTTCCATGTTATAGCGCAGATCGGCGCCACGCTCGCGACCGCCGGATGAACGACGCGCACGGCCACCGCCCATCATCTCGCCAAAAATGTCTTCGAAAATGTCGGAGAAACCACCGTTGGCAAAACCGCCACCGCCGAAGCCCCCGCCTCCGCCCATGCCGCCCTGCTCGAAGGCTGCGTGGCCAAAGCGATCATAAGCTGCGCGCTTTTGCGGATCTTTCAGCGTTTCATAGGCTTCGTTGATTTCCTTGAACTTCTTCTCGGATTCCGCGTCATCGGGATTTTTGTCCGGATGATACTTCATCGCAAGTTTGCGGAAGGCGCTCTTCAGCTCCTTTTCATCGGCGGATCTGCTCACGCCCAATGTCTCGTAAAAGTCTGCTTTCGCCATGAAGATAACACACCCCGAAATGGATTTCCGGCTGCACGAGGCAGCCGGAGTCAGTCTCATTTACCCAAGTTCAAGAGCAAGAACCACAATTAAGCGGACTTCTTGTCGTCCTTGATTTCCTCATAGTCCGCGTCGACCACACCATCGTCCTTGCCGCCTGCTGCGCCTTCACCGGCTTCAGCCTGCTGAGCTTCGTAGATGGCCTGGCCAAGCTTCATGGACACTTCCATGAGGGTCTGGGTCTTCGCCTGGATGTCATCAGCATCCGGCTCGGATGCTTCGACAGCGGTCTTGAGGGCGGCAATCGCGTCTTCGATAGCCTTTCGGTCAGTTTCGGAAACCTTGTCACCATACTCCTGTACCGACTTCTCGGTGGAGTGGATCAGGCTTTCCGCCTGGTTCTTGGCTTCTACGCCCGCACGACGCTTCTTGTCGGCTTCAGCATTGGCTTCCGCATCCTTGACCATCTTCTCGATGTCGGCGTCGGAGAGGCCACCAGAAGCCTGGATCCGGATCTGCTGTTCCTTGCCGGTTCCCTTGTCCTTGGCCGAAACCTGGACGATGCCGTTCGCGTCGATATCGAAGGTCACTTCGATCTGCGGAACGCCACGTGGAGAAGGCGGCAGGCCAACCAGGTCGAACTGGCCGAGCAGCTTGTTATCGGCTGCCATTTCGCGTTCGCCCTGCGAAACGCGGATGGTCACGGCGGACTGGTTGTCTTCGGCCGTCGAGAAGGTCTGGCTCTTCTTCGTCGGGATCGTCGTGTTACGATCGATCAGACGGGTGAAGACGCCGCCCAGGGTTTCGATGCCGAGAGACAAAGGCGTTACGTCGAGAAGCAGAACGTCCTTGACGTCGCCCTGCAGAACGCCTGCCTGAATGGCAGCGCCCATGGCAACCACTTCGTCCGGGTTGACGCCCTTATGGGGCTCCTTGCCGAACAGCTGCTTGACGACTTCCTGCACCTTCGGCATGCGGCTCATGCCGCCGACCAGAACGACTTCGTCGATCTCGGAAGCAGACACGCCGGCATCCTTCAAGGCTGCCTTGCACGGCGCGACAGTGCGCTGAACCAGGTCGTCGACCAGGCTTTCGAACTTGGCGCGCGTCAGCTTCAGCGTCAGGTGCTTCGGACCGGAAGCGTCTGCCGTAATGAATGGCAGGTTGATTTCGGTCTGCTGCGAAGACGACAGCTCGATCTTTGCCTTTTCGGCAGCTTCCTTGAGGCGCTGCAAAGCCAGCTTATCGGACTTAAGATCGATACCATTGTCCTTCTTGAACTCGGCTGCAAGATACTCGACCAGACGCATGTCGAAGTCTTCACCACCGAGGAAGGTATCACCATTGGTGGACTTCACTTCGAAGACGCCGTCGCCGATTTCCAGGATGGAGATATCGAAGGTACCACCGCCAAGGTCGTATACGGCAATCGTCTTGCCGTCCTTCTTGTCCAGACCGTAAGCGAGAGCGGCAGCCGTCGGCTCGTTGATGATGCGCAGCACTTCGAGACCAGCGATGCGGCCGGCATCCTTAGTGGCCTGACGCTGGGCGTCGTTGAAGTAGGCCGGAACGGTGATGACGGCCTTTTCGACCTTTTCACCAAGATAGGATTCAGCCGTTTCCTTCATCTTCTGAAGGATCATCGCGGAAATCTGCGAAGGGGAGTAACCCTTGCCCTGCGCTTGTACCCATGCGTCGCCATTGTCGCCCTTGACGATCTCGAAGGGAACGAGGCCCTTGTCCTTTTCGACGGTCGGGTCGTCATAGCGACGGCCGATGAGGCGCTTGACTGCGAAAAGCGTGTTGGTCGGGTTGGTCACGGCCTGACGCTTTGCAGGCTGACCGACCAGACGCTCGCCATCGTCGCTGAATGCGACCATGGAAGGGGTCGTGCGCGCACCTTCCGCGTTTTCAATCACTTTGGTGTCCTTGCCGTCCATCACTGCGACGCAGGAATTGGTCGTGCCAAGGTCGATACCGATTACTTTTGCCATTTTCTTCTCTCCTTGAAGCGAGTCATCGGAACCCCGGGAGGCATTCCACTGACGACTCCTTGACTTGGATGGTCTTGCCGTTTTGTCAGCATTTCTGCTGGTATGCGGCGTATATAAGGAGCGATTTTTCTGGCTGCAAGGCGAATGGCGCCAGCGAAGGCAGCAAAAAGAAAGATTTGCTGCACTTCTTCATCATGCTTCTAAGGCTTGTGTGACGGACCAGCAAACGACACAACAGGTCGTGTATCTCTTCAAGTCGGCACCTTACCTTTGCGGCTTAATGAGACTTTTGACCCTCTGGGCAAAGACATCAAGCTGGAAGGGCTTCGTCATCACGTGCATGCCATGTTCAAGGTGGCCGTGATTGAGCACCGCATTTTCAGCATATCCGGTGATGAACAGCACCTCAAGATCCGGTCGAGCAACGCGTGCCGCATCCGCCAGCTGACGTCCATTCATGCCGCCAGGCAGTCCCACATCGGTGATCAGAAGGCTGATCTGTCTGCGGGAATTGAGCAGCCGCAAGGCCGATGGCCCATCTTCGGCTTCGATGACCGCGTAACCCAGATCCTGAAGTTCCTCCACGGCCAGCATTCTGACCAGAGGCTCGTCATCGACCAACAGGATCGTTTCGCCACCCTCGGCGCGCGGTGCATCCATCTGGATTTGCGCTTCCGGATCCTCCGCGTCTATGTCACCAGCGTAACGTGGCAGATAGATGCAGATCATCGTGCCTTTACCGATCTCGGAGTAAATCCGGGCCGCGCCGCCGGACTGGCCGGCAAAACCATAGACCATGGAAAGGCCGAGCCCAGTGCCTTGACCGATAGGTTTTGTGGTGAAGAACGGGTCGAAAGCGCGCTCGATAATGTCCTGCGACATTCCCGTTCCCGTGTCGGAAACGCAAAGCGACACATATTGCCCTGGTTCCAGCCCGCGCATGCGGGCCGCCCGCTCATCCATCCAGCGATTTCCTGTCTCGATGGTGAGGTTGCCACCATTCGGCATGGCATCTCGCGCATTGATGCACAGGTTGAGAAGCGCGTTTTCCAGCTGGCCAGCGTCGACAAATGTCGGCCATAGCCCCGCAGCGCCAACCGTTTCCACCTTGATCCCTGGGCCAACGCTGCGGACCACAAGTTCCAGCATGCTGTCGACGAGGGTATTGATATTCAGTGGTTTGGGATCGAGTGTCTGGCGGCGCGAGAAGGCCAGAAGACGTTGCGTCAGTGCAGACGCACGCTTGGTGGCACCCATGGCACCATTGATGTAGCGCGAAAGGTCGTCCACCCGGCCCTGCGCAAGCCGGGTATTCATCATCTCCAGACTGCCGCTGATACCAGCGAGAATGTTGTTGAAGTCGTGTGCAAGCCCGCCCGTCAACTGGCCGACGGCTTCCATCTTCTGGGCCTGGCGCAGAGCCTCCTCCGCGACCATCAATTCGGCAGTGCGCTCCTCAACCTGTTGCTCAAGAGTTGCGTTCAGGGCTTCGAGCGCGAGTTCGGCTCGTCTGCGTGCCGTAATATCTTGAAAAAGAACGGCAACCTGGCGGCGCTCTTTGGGCTCGATGCGAACGGCGGCAAGCTCCAGATAGCGCCCAGTCGCAACCAGTTCCTGTTGAAAGCGGATGGGCTCGCCGGTTTTCAAAACAGCGCCATATCGTGCGATCCAGGCATCAGCTTCGTCCGGTACCATTTCACGCAATTTCTGGCCGACCACGTTCGGTATTCCGGCATGTCGCGCATATGCGTCGTTTGCCTGGATATGCACATAGTCGCTATCCGGCCCGTGTGGCCCATCCAAGAATTCGATAATGCAAAAGCCTTCATCGATCGCATCGAAGAGGCCTTTGTAGAGGTCTTCGCTGTCGCGTCTTGCACGGTCTGAGAGAGTGCGTTCCGTGACGTCCGAGCCTTCGACGAAAATAGCGCAGACCTCGCCGTTCTCATCGCGGATCGGCTGATAGAGAAAGTCGAGATAACATTCCCTGCCAGATCCATCCTCATTGGCGTGGATGACGAAAAGAGCACCGAGAGCTTTATAGGGTCTGCCCGTTGTGTAGACCTCATCGAGAATGTTGACGAAGCCTTGCTCTGCGGCCTCAGGAAGCGCTTCCGCGACCGTTCGTCCAACAATATCGTGACGTCCAACGAGATTCATATAGCTCGGATTGGCAAGCTCGAAGCGGTGGTTTGGGCCCCGCAAAAGCGCAATGAAGGTCGGCGCCTGCTCAAAAAGCTGAGTCAGGATCGGACCGATATTCCCAGGATCGTTATTCACAGTCATCGCACTTAAGACGTCGTTGTTAGCGGCATGATCAGGTTCGGCGGCACGACAAGCCCATTCTTGCCGCTGATCAAGGCGTCCAGATAGCCAAGTGCGTTTTGCAAGCCATTGACAGTGTAAGGCTTTTCGATAGCGCCGACAGCGCCGGCAAAATCGGGCGGAATGCGTTTGATATTGCCGCTGACAAAGACATAGGGGACATTTTTGCTGGCGAGAAACCTGCCGACATCCACGCCGGTCGGACCATCGAGAAGATGAATATCGACAAAAGCAAAGTCGGCACTTTCCTTTTCAATCAGAGCAATGGCCGATGCGCTATCGGCTGCGACGCCGACAACGCTATGCCCTGCTGCCTCAACTTCGCTTTCCAGTTCGAGTGCCAGAAGTGCCTCATCCTCCACGATGATAATGCGCAATTCATGATTCCTTCTTATGTCCAACCAACAGCGTCACGCTTACAATCGTCTGCCGGCCATTCTGTTCTCGTTTAATATCTGCGCTGACCTGACGCGCACAGGTTTCCAGCAACATCTGACTGAAGCGCTGTTCCTCCTCATCGACCTTCACAGGATCGATCGTATCGGCGACCTGGATGAGGAAATGTCCGTTGAGCCTCTTTACGGTCACCTTGATGTCACCGCCACCATCGCCCAGCCCGCGTCTGACGACATCGCCCACCAACTCGTTGACGATAAGCGACAGAGGCGATGCCTTGTCTGCAGGGACGTAAACCGGCGACAGGTCCAGTGTGACATTGATATCGGTGCGCTTCAGTTGACTTGTCAGGTTGACCACGAGGTCTTCTGCGAAGTCGGCCACGTCGAAACGGGCGATGTTATCGAGCGTGAACAGCTTGCGGTGAACGGTGCTGAGCGCCTCGATGCGGTTGAGCACCGATTTTAGTGTTGCACTCGCCGTCTCATTCTTCGTCATCCGCTCTTGCAGCTTCACGATGGACGCCATCGTCATAAGGTTATTCTTGACGCGATGATCGACTTCGTGAACCAGCACGGTCTTGGCGTCTAAGGCATCGCGCAGGTCTTTGGTGCGGCGACTGACTTCTTCCTCGGCAAGATTGCGGGCTTCGGCAAGCTCGGCCTCCTTGTCCTTGATGCGGGTAAAGTCCAGCTGGGACGCGAAGTAGTAGATCACCTCTCCCTTGTCGTCTCTTACGGGGCTGACGAACAAGGCATTCCAGAACTCGGCACCATCCTTTCGATAGTTCAGAATATCGACGGATACTGACATCCCTGCGCTGATCGCCTCACGTATCTTAGCGACAGCGTTGCGGTCGGTCTTCTCCCCTTGAAGAAGGCGACAATTGCGCCCAATCAGCTCGTCACTGGAATAGCCGGTGAGGTCGTTGAAGGCCATGTTGCAAAAGATAATCGGGTTATCGTCTTGCTTTGGATCGGTGATGATCATCGGCATACGGGTTGCCTTGAAGGCTGCCGCAAAAGGGTCGCCCGAGGCGTGATCGGCAAGCAAACGCTCACCCGCCTTACGCGCTTCCGAGGGCAATAAGTAATCAACCATGAATTTTCCCGCATTCCACCTCATGCGTAATTGTTCTGCGGTGAAAAGGTTCCAGAGGGAAGCGCTCTTCGATATATGGTCGTCGATGCAGCTGCGAGAAACTTTTGTTCTGCGAAGGCGTTCGAACGCAACGTCTGCAGTGGCCATTTGCAAAATGCGAATCCTCTGCAAGATGCTGTTCTCACAATACGGGCCGCCGCTGCGAGCTTGAACGAGGATCACCGAAATGGATGAAACCGCAAAGCCCCGAATCGCGATTACCTATTGCACGCAGTGTAACTGGTTGTTGCGGTCGGCGTGGATGGCGCAAGAGCTGCTCAGCACGTTTGCCGACAGCCTCGGCGAGGTCGCGCTCATCCCCGCAACAGGCGGACGCTTCGACATCACCGTGGATGGGAAGCTTCTATGGGAACGTAAACGCGATGGTGGCTTTCCGGGTCCGAAGGAACTGAAGCAGCGCCTGCGCGATATGATCGACCCTGATCGCGATCTCGGCCATCTCGACAGGCAAAAGAACGAAGGATTGGATACGTAGAGCCTGCCCCTTGCGACCAAAACAAAGGTGCCAGCCCGATGATGTCCTGTCGGTGTAACGGACAGGTCCGCCCGCTTGGCGCATGACGATGCTTGAAGACCAGTTGGCAACAGGTGAAAGCATGTTTTTTGATGAAAAAACAAGGATCGTCATAAAACTTCAAAATCCCTGTTGACACCAGCCGCTCGCCCCCGTACATGGCTCCTCGTCGCCCAGATGGCGGAATTGGCAGACGCGCCAGCTTCAGGTGCTGGTACTCGAAAGGGTGTGGAGGTTCGAGTCCTCTTCTGGGCACCATTCCCATACAAGTTATTGATTTTCCCCAATTCTGGGGAATTTAGGCCGCTCACTGGGTCACAGGAGCGGGTCACAGGTGCTACTTCGAATGCCACGTCCAATGCTGCGGGAAGGGTCGTCCGTTCCTCAGTTTCGTCGCCGAGTTCCAGCCGATATTCTCGACATCGCGCGAGGCAAATTTGTCCTTGTAGAGCTGCCCGCGATGAAAGGCGAGCCATCCGTTCCTGTCACAGTCACGGCGGGACAGTTCATCAAGTTCAGCCTTCAAACTTACGATCCTGACATCGCGAAATTTCGGCACGCCGCCGCCAACATTCAGGTAGACCGCCACATCCAAGCATGGCGGCAAGGCCCGTCCACGATCAGTCACATCCAGATTGTCGCTCTCTCCGGGGAAATCTATAGACTTCTTGTTGATCGCTTTCGCGAAAATCCCGGATCACCCGCTAATTGGGCTGCCTTCAAGGCGTTCAATCGCGCTGCTCAGGAGGGCCGCCTTCTAAACGCGCCATCGCTTATGCCGGGAGAACTGCCGAGTGAAGCGCAAGCTTTTGCAATCTTCGGTGCTGAGCTAACACAGGGCGTGAATGCTATGCCCGCCGATACCGTTGATGCGCTCAAAGCGCTCGAAGCGAGATTTGGCGTTGTGACAGACTGGATTTTACAAAAGCACGGTCTCTCGATTGATGCCGAGTGCCGTGCGAAGCTCCTGCGTCACGTTGCTACCTCCTCGCAAGATGCTGGCTGGAGCCTCAAGAGAAATGCGGAAGGTGACTATACGCCTGACACCAAGGCCGCCCGTTTCCCGCCTGTGTCCGTAGTCACCGCGTCAGTTAAGATCACATCCGTTGACGACCTCTTCGACAAATGGGCGAACGAAACAAAGCCCGCTGCCAGCACTCATTCGACGTGGAAAAGCAACCTACGTAACCTCAAGAACCACTTGGGGCCGAAAGCCGACGACATCACACGCATCACGGCCGAAGACATCGTGAGTTGGAAAGACGCCGCCGTCGCAAGAGAACTCGCGTCGAAGACTATCAACTCCAGCTATCTTGGCATGGCAAAGACGCTGTTCAACTACGCGATCAGCAACAAGATGCTGTCCGAAAACCCGGCGGAAAACGTCAGAGCAGCCGCAAAATCTCGCGCGGGTTCCGCGATGCTGCCTTATACGGACGAAGAAGTTGCGCGCCTTCTGGCTCTTGCCGCGAACGAGGAAAGTCCGCAGATGAGATGGCTGCCATGGCTGGCCGCATGTTCCGGCGCACGTATCGGCGAAGTGGCTCAACTCTGGGGCAATCGCATCAAGCTTGAGGACGGCATTCATGTCATGCTGATCACTCCAGCCGAAGACGGCGGAAGCATTAAGAATGAGGGTAGCGAGCGCGTTGTCCCGATCCACCCAGCCCTCATCAAAGCTGGCTTCCTCGACTTTGTGAAGTCCAAGGGAAATGGGCCGCTATTCTACAGGCGCAACTCTGGCCGGGCATCCAGTCGCCATTCTACTAAGGGCGTCACCAACCGCTTGAGTACGTGGATCAGGGAGCAAGGTTTTACTGATCCGCGAAAGGCTCCGAACCACGCACTTCGGCATTATTTCAAGAGCGCTGCTGCGAAAGTTGGCATCTCCGATAGTCTTGCGGACGCTATCCAAGGCCACGCCGCCAAAAACGACGCGGGCCGCTATCGCCATTTCGACATCAAGACGAAAGCGGAAGCTATCGCCAGTTTGCCGTTCCCGCCGAAGATGCCAAAAACGGACAAAGATGGGGATGCTTAGGGGGTGCAATTGCACCTCCCTACTCGTTGCACCCTTGATGTCAGAAGTTGACGTCCTCCATGTCGTCGGCCGAGCAATCGACATCATCGGTTAGGGTGTCCCCGAACCACTCGTCCCGTTCCTCATTCTCTCCGAAAAAGTAGTCTGCTAGTTCCTTGAAGCGTTTGTCGCCAATAGCCTCAAGGATTGCGGTATCGACCGCCCAGCCATCCCGTAAGATTGCCTTCTCTGGCCTTTTACGTCTGTCGATGACATCGCGGATTTCAGACACAAGGATTGCAATCTCCCGTTCCCTTCGAGCGTCGGTCATTTCCGACCCCTCCCGCTCCCCCGACGTACCACCGCGGTCACGCCACCATTCTCCTGTAGGCTCCTGCCCCGCCTTGACCATCTCGGTCCATCGGCTTCGCATATAGTTGACTGTACGGGCCGACACGCTGGCCATGCCGACAATCTCCTTGCGGGTATAGGGTGGCTGAACTGGCTCCCTTACCAGCCTCCATGCGGCGTCCGTCCTCTCTGTCTGGCTGAGGGGGAGGACGTGCTTGGCGTTAGCCCCCAGAGCCGCCAGCAACGCCGTCCGACGGTCGCAATGAAGTATGACGGCAGGGATGTCCTTCTTCCATCCCACGGCCTTGTATGCCGCTAGGCGATGCTCGCCATCAATGAGGGCCAGAGGAGCCTTCGCGTCTTCGCTGTCGCGCCATAGGAGAACCGGATCAAGCGCCTTACCGGTCTTCCTTATATGGCCCGCAAGGTCGGCCTTATGGTGCCCGTCGAGCTTGCCCCAACGAAACTTGAAGTGATCCGTCTGGTTGATACGTTCGATGGCAACCGTCGCTCTCTTGCGAAGGGTGGCGGGGTTTCCCGCGCCCCCGCTCATACCGCGGCCTCCATTTCAGACAGTCTCGCCATATGAACGTCACATCTCTTTGAGGGGCCACGGCGAGTGGTGAGGTTGCTGGCCCGAAGATCGAGCCGGTCCTCGTTCGCGTAGCGCATGATCTTACCGCGACCGACGCCGCTGATAAGTCGTGCCACTTGAACGAGCGTCTGCTTTCCGGTGGCAGAAGCGAGAATGGAGCATCTCACATAGACATTTCCGCTTCCGTTGTCGTTCAGGAGCCAAGCTCCCGTTGCCTTGCCCGCCGTCGCTCTCTGGTAAGAGGCTTCGTCGATGACTGCGTATTTCTTGCCTTTGCTATCCAACGGCACCCGAAGGCATCGCTGGCCAAACTCGTCAATGAACGGGATCGGCTGTCTTTCCTGTGCCAGTCTGCTTCTTTCGGAGACGGGTCTTGCTGCTTCTGCTCTCATGAGCTTGTCCTTTCGCACAAAATGAAAAAGGCCCTCCGAGGGGTTCTCGGAAGGCTACTGAGGTGGATTGATGACGTGGGTGGTGAAGGCGGCTGCTAGGTCGCCATTAAGCGCCCGATCGACATGGGATATGTGAAACGGGGATTGGTCCGAATGAACGGCCTAATGGGTTGAGGCTCGCTCATCAGAGAAATGGTGTGGTTTGGTTCTATTGTGCGGCTTAATGCAGTCAGCCCCAAAACAGGGCGTAAGTTAAGGAGATGATCGAACCTAATTTCTAGTGGGTGGGGTAATCGGTATGGTTCGGAACAACCTGACTGAGATTACAGGTCGTTGTCCAAGTGTGCATCCTAAAAGGGTCCACCTATGGTGAAACCCGATCGCAGGAATGTTGTTGTCCTAGTGGACGGCGTTATCGTCGCGGCGATGGCAACGCGATTGCTGACGCAAGCTACCCCGTTGCGGATTACCCGGTCGCGATAGCCAGTTATCTCCTTAACGAGGGGGTAATCGATTTGTTTGGTCACACATCCTAGTGGACGGGGAAATTCCCCTTAATGGAGGGGCAATTTCGTAGGCTTCCTAATCTGAGACAATCTGTTGCCTCATGGCTGCCGTTCACGGTGCAAGTGTCGCCGAATAAGCAAGTTGCAAAACAGATAGGGACAGACATGGAAGCACGGTGAATTCCATGTTCGTCCTCTCTGTGTCAGTCAAACATTTTCCAGACCCCGACGACGCCCGCCAATGTCATTCCTGAAATGACAGCACAATGGATTGCATAGACCACCATCTCAATCATTGCTCTGCCTCCGCCGCCAACGCCCGATAGACACTCGCCTTGCTAAGCTGCACCTTTTCCATGATCTCTTTGATCATCAGCCCGTCGGCCCGCATACGTCGAATGTCAGCAACCACATCGGGGGTGGCTTGGGCCTTCCTGCCGAACTTTGTCCCCTTTTCTTTGGCCTTCGCTATCCCGTCCATCTGACGTTCCGCTCTGATGGCTGTCTCAAACTCCGCAAAAACGGCGAGCATCTGGAGCATTGCCCGCCCCGCAGGAGTGCTTGTGTCGATGCTTTGATCAAGCACCTGAAGCTCTACGCCCTTCCCCTGCAACTGCCTGACGATGGACAGCAAGTCGGTAGCTGAGCGAGCCAGACGGTCAATCTTGGTGATGACGAACGTGTCGCCCTTACGGGCAAACCGCAGTGCGTCCTTGAGGGCGGGGCGATTGCTGTCCACTCCAGACCGCTTCTCTTCAAAGATATGGTCATGCTGAATACCGAGGTCGAGCATCTTATCTCGCTGGACCTCCAAGCTTTGCCCCACTGACGATACGCGAATATAGGCTACGGATGCCATGTCTCAAATTCTCTAAGATGTTGCGATGGCATCGATATGAGACATGAATTGAGACACGTCAAGAGACATTCTCTCAACGTATACTTTTTGAGACTCGTCAATTAATCTCGACCTTGGAACGCACAGCGTACTCGGAGGGGTGTGGTGGGGGGGGGGGGGAGACTTCACCGCCTTTTAATTGAACTGACAGCACAGAAATTTTTGCGACTTTTGATGGGTTTGGCGCAATAAGAACGTGCAAAATCACAGCAAGACTTCCTTAAAGCTGTAGAACATTGTAATTAAAGAAAAACACAATGATTTGGGTGCCCATGTCGCTTCGAGCTATTATTTATTGCCCTCTGTATGAAGAACTTAAGGAAATCCAGAAGGTTTTCCCCTCCTCTGAGGACTTGACCGGAAAGTACGGTTTTGTGGCGTACCGCAGCGCCAAAGGTCAGTTCGATCTCATTGTCGCATCACAAGATGAGATGGGCGTCTCAACCGCTAACGCTACTATCAGAGCGATCAAGCCAGACTTTCAGCCTCACTTGGTAATCTGCATTGGAATAGCGGGGTCGCTGAGCGATGATGTGACATTGGGCGATGTTTGCTTCACGCAAGAAGTGCTCGACATTAATGAAAACCAGAAGGTTGAGAACGGTAAGACTGCGTATCAGCCCAAAGCATTTGGATCGAACAGGGCTATCGATCGTCAAATCGGCATGGCGGAAGTTCATGAAACGCTTTCCGAGGAGTATCGTCGTTGGCAACGCGAGTGCGAAGCTAGCTTTCGTGAGGATACCGCGGACTTACCTGAAACGTTTAAGGAAAAGTTCAAGGCCGAGCCAATCGCCAAGCGCGGGCCGATTGTATGCGGACCGGTTGTTGCGGACAAGAAATTCAAAACTAAGCTGAAAGGTATCAATCGAAAGGTCTTAGCAATCGAGACTGAGACAAGCGGCATCTATCAAGCCCTAGATCGTGCTGAACCGATCGAAATCCTAGCAGTACGTGGTATAAGCGACCTAGCTGACGAGACGAAAAAGGTGACTGAGGTCGGGGGTAAGCAGGTCTTCCGTCGCGTTGCCGCACGAAATGCTGCCGGTTTTCTCGCTATGAGCTTAGAGCATAACTTTCTTCTAGCGAACAGCTTGACTGACGCTGCTGCACCTCTTTTGCAAGGCGTCGTGGCTCCAGCGACTGATCCGATCGAGACGATCCTTAAGAAGCAGTCCGCCATAATCGAACATTGCCTAAATGAACTTTCTCCAGAGTATCGTGCCAAAGAGAAAGGCTATGTCCTTCCTGTTCCCCGGGTTAAACCTGCGATGGAGGCGGCACAACCTTCCACACCAATGGAGCCACTTGAACTAGTTTCTTCATCCACAGCGGCTGTGATTGATGTTCCAATCAGCTATCCCGACAAGGGATTGCCTTGGCTCTATGCCAAGCAGCTGCTTGGAACCACTATGAACGGGAAAATCGTCGTCCCGTTAGTAATTAATGCCGACAAGCTTCGGCCGCCCGTCCACGGCCTAATGGCCGAAATTGAAGCCAATGCCTCCGACTTACTAAAAGTCCCCCAAATCCTACCTGTGATCATCCTCACAGAGATGACTTTCAACAATGAGCGAAAAGCGACCCTTATCTTGGAAGAGGCGCGCAACAGCCATCTCACAACGGTGCTTTTTGGGAATGGTGCGCAGAAGGCATTTTTCACTGCTAACCCAAAATTCGAGGCCTGGCAGAATTACTCTCTGTGCGACGTATCGTTCAGTTCTATCGTCAATTTCCTTTCGGCACAATTTCATATAGAAATGCCGGAGGCCGAAGTTATTGCGATCAGGCTTTCTAATACATTTCGGGCGTTTAACCTCTCAGCACATCCAAGTTACTTTGCGGGTATTCCCAAAGAAATGCTTGCTCGTCTTTCGGACGCCAATCATCGCGCGGAGCTCATCGACCTGGCCGTCACGGGCTTTCTCAGCTTTATCGGTGCGGGGGATACGAAAGATGTTACTCTCAAGCAGCGCACCAGGCGTCTATTTCTGCGGGATTTGGCTTACCAAATTGTCGTCCTGAAGGAGAATTTCTCCGTTGAACGACTTGTCGGATACGTGAAGGAATACTCCGCGCAACATGACTTTGGCTTACCAGCCCTAGAGTTTGTACAGAGCTTCATCCAAAACGGCATTCTGCATGAGAAGGGTGATCGTATTGAGTTTAGTATCGACTTCATTGAGAATTATCTCGTCGCCGAAAGGCTTGCAGCTGAACCCCATGCCGCGCGGAAATATTTCGATCCCAATCTGAACGAGATCGATTTCAGCACATTTGAACTCTACGCAGAAATCGGTCTATCAAAAGATGTTTTGGATGATGTTACAAATCGACTTGAAACCGCCATCAGCTCATTCAGCAGCCTCCTAGGCGAAAGTGAGTATACCCGCACACGATCTGGTCGATCTGAAGGCACTTATAGGAGTAACGGGCATCCTTTTGTGTCAGGTGTCGTGAAGCCTCGTATGCTAAGCAATGTGGACAAACTGGTTCATTATCACGACAAGGTTGAGCGTTCCGCGAGAGAGATTGTCGGGAGCCGATCCAACATTGAAGGAAAGCAACGCGTCCTTGACATGGCCCAATCTGCTCGTGAAGGCGTCCAAGCGCAACGGAAAGTGGCTCGCAATGGGCATGAAGCGCCGGGCCGTCCAGAGATCGGTCGCGACTGGCTAATGGCCGTCGTTCTTTTAGGGTCTGCGGCAGAGGAACTTCAAGCCGACGTCAAGAGAAAGCTCGCATCTCGAATTGTGACGCTTTCAGCGCTGATTTGCGATGATTGGTTAAGGCTGCATCTCAATCAGGATCTTTCCGAGATGCGAGAGGCACTCTTCGAGAGCGCACTAGAGTACGCGAAAGAAGACAGCGCGACACCCGACGAAGCTCAGGTGCGCGAGTTGGTGGACCTGGTAGTGGATGTTGCTGAGATGGGTGCTTTTTTCGCACCTCTCGGACAAGTTACAGGTACCATTGCGGAGTACGCCCGCAACCGAGTGCTTTTTGAAAGCCTAAAGAATGTAGCGCCTGAAGACGTTGTTGAAGAGTTATTCCTTTCGTTGTGGAAAATGGAGTTGCGCGAGGCAGACGGACTGACGGCGTACCGAGAGACTTTGACCAAGCTTCCAAAGGATCACTTTCTTCGCATAATGCTCGCAACTTATCTGGTCGATCGATCCTACTGGTATCGAGCTAGCGATGCTGGACGAGCTATTTTCGCGGATGCGGTCGAGCTCACCCTCAAGCCTCTTAGCTTAAAACTATCGGTCGACCGTAATATAGACCTCAATACCTAGTGCAGTTGACTTTGCGGAACTTGGGTCACATACTGGGTCACGAATGAACTAGCGGCCGATTTCTAAAGATACGAAAATCAAAGACTTACGGAGGGTTGGAAGGAAGGTTTTCCAATCCTCTTCTGGGCACCATTCCTTATTTGATCCTAGCCAGATCAATAGTTTAGCCGAAAAACTTGGATTATTGCTCCCCTCCTGGGGTAGACGATTTTCTTGCTTCGCAGCACCGATCCTCGGCATGTTATGCCAAGAGCGCTGGCTCCACTGCCAAGTGTCGAGAACACAGGATTTCAGTGGCAAGATGGGCTTAGGACGAATCTTTAACACCTCGATTTCACGTCAAGCCTAGACGCAGGGCGGAGCCGGCGTTTGATGCTTGGTGTCGAAAATCATGATCAGGGATTGGTTAGCGACGACAGATTGCAATCGTCACACGGTTCAGTTCTGCGAATTTGCTTCACATGCTGGCGTACAGGACAAAACGCTTCTGTCAGTCTGGCGGAACACCCGCACCGTATTGCCTTCGTCGATCGAAACCAGCACCCGTTCATCGACGATCGCGTTGCCCTGCGCATCCAGCAAGACGAGATTGGTCGTGCCGAAGCTGCGGCCGGTTAACACAATAGTCGTCGCATCAGCAACGGTCGCATCGGCGACTTTCGAATTGCCGACGATAACCTTGCTGACAGCGCGATCCAGCTTCAGGACGCGAGCCTGATTCATCGATACGCGCAATACGTCCTCGTCCGCTGACAGTGCGAAGCCGGGAGCAATGCCCAGTACCGCCGCAGCGACTGCGAATCTTTTGATACGGGAAGACAGCATGAGCGGCAGAGACCTTCATTTACGCTTGGCGCATTTCATCACGCTCAACATGAATGGGAATGGTAAATGAAGATTTAAAAGGCGCGGTACAATAAAGAATACGACCTGGGTAATCAGCGACGACGTTCTGGCGTAATGTCGCATAATCAAAGGACTTCGGCGCCGCGAAAGCACGGTGATTGCATCACTTTACTAAAGAAACAGCTGATATGCCAAAGCACGTAATATAGGTCAAATTTTAAATAATAATCTTACGCGTTATTTCTAAACAACTCCGCATTACTCATTTAACGTTACGTTAAGCGCATTCTTTAATTCACTGGAAAGCGGCATCTTCTAAGGTGGCGTCAACCGAACAACGAAAAACAGTTGTCGGCGTGCTGAACAAAACAACGACCCAGGAGAAACCGCATGACAACGATTTTCGCTCGCTTCCTGAAAGACGAATCCGGTGCGACCGCTATTGAATATGGCCTGATCGCCGGCCTGATTTCCGTGCTGATCATCGGAAGTGTGACCACCATCGGCACGAAGCTACAGACGATATTTTCTACTATTGACACAAAGCTGGCCCCAGCGGCCCCAGCCGCAAAGTAATTAGATAGACATTTGCGAATGCCGCCCTACAGGGCGGCATTTTTATTGCAAGAACAGCAGCACCCGGGAATTAAGGTGAGATATGATCATTGCTTCAATCTTTCTTGTATTTCCGCTATGCCTCGCGCTTGCAGCCCTGACTGACCTCTTCACGATGACGATTCCCAACCGGGTTTCTGTCATTCTCCTGGCCACATTCATCATCGTGGCTCCCCTGTCGGGCATGGATTGGCAAAGTTTTTCCATGAGCCTTGCGGCAGGGCTTGTCGTACTCTTCGCTTGCTTCATCCTGTTTGCCTTCAACACCATGGGCGGAGGCGATGCGAAACTTCTGGCGGCATGCGCCGTATGGTTCGGCTTCAATGGTTCACTCGCTGCTTTTTTACTTGTAGTGGCTTTTTCCGGCGGGGCTTTGACTCTGTTCATTCTGCTTTTGCGCTCCAGATCGCAGCAAATCATGGCCACGGGTCTTCCTATCCCGGACTCATTGCTAGTCGCCAAAAAGGTTCCCTATGGTATTGCCATTGCAACTGCGGGTTTGCTGACATATCCAGAGGCGCCGATCGTTCAGGCTGCCATGCGCGCTCTTCTCTAATCAACATGCGAAAAGCGAATTTGAACCTGCCAATCCAGCAGATTAATTTCTGATTAACCCTAAGCGCACAGTTTTTATTAACCATAATTACACGAATGGCGGGCCATCTTCAGGAGAAGAGATTCTATCCTTCTCAAAGGCCCAGCATGAAGTCCTCACGTGTCGTTATCCTTTCCGTCGCCGTCGTGGCCGCTGGTCTAGCGGGCCTGCTCGCCATGCAATTGTCTGCGCCGCAGACGGTGGTGGAGAAGGCGGAAGCCATCATCGAGAAAGAGCCGACCGTCAACATACTCGTTTCGGCTGCCAATCTACCAGTGGGAAGCCGGCTCGATTCGAATTCCGTGCGCTGGGCACGATGGCCGCAAGGCAGCATCAATGAGAACTATATCACCGAAGACAAACGTCCTGATGCGGTCAACGAACTGACCGGCACCATCGTTCGACTTCCGCTTTTCGAAGGCGAACCCGTTCGTTCCGAAAAAGTCGTTGATTCCAGTACACGCATCATGTCCTCGCTTCTGCCAGCGGGAAAACGTGCGGTTGCGACTGAGATTTCAGTAGCGACAGGTGCTGGCGGCTTTGTTCTTCCCAATGACCGCGTGGATGTGATCATGGTCCGCAAGAACGGCGGTGGCGGCTTTCTGACCGAGAATGTTCTCAACAATGTGCGCGTTCTGGCGATCGACCAACAGATCAAGGAAGGACCTGACGGTACCTCATCGGTCATCGGCGCCACCGCTACGCTGGAGCTTACCCCCGAACAGGCAAAGATCATCACCGTCGCCCATCAAATGGCCGATCGCCTGACCCTTTCCCTGCGATCGATTGCCGATGTGCAGGATAGCGACACGGCGTCGGCCGATTACCTGCTCAACGGCGAATCCGGCAGACCGGCGATCCAAGTGATCAAGTCTGGCTCGATCGTGCGTGAAAATGAAGGAACCGCACAATGAGCAAGATGACACCGATCCGCCACGCGCTCAAAACATCGCTTCTCGGCGGACTGGCCTTCAGCATCAGCTTCGCCGGTGTACCCGGCGCATCGCCATTTGGCGTGGGGATGGCGCAAGCGCAGACACAGAACACGAGTATTCTGCGGATCAGCGAAAGCGGCACGGGCGTTCGCAAGCGCGTCAAGCTTGGCCTGAACAAGGCTCTGGTCATCGACCTTCCACAGGACGCACACGATATTCTCGTCGCCGACCCAAGCATGGCCGATGCCGTGACGCGAACGTCGCGCCGCATTTACCTGTTCGGCAAGTCGGTTGGCCAAACCAACATCTTCATCTTTGGAGCGGGTGGCGAGGAAATCGTCAGTCTCGACCTGGAAGTCGAACGCGATATCACTGGTCTTGAGGCCAATCTGCGCCGTTTCATTCCGGAATCGGACATCCGGGTGGAAATCGTATCGGACAACATCGTGCTCTCCGGCTCAGTTCGCACACCGCAGGATTCGGCGCGCGCGGTTCAGCTTGCGACGGCCTTTCTTCAGGGCGGCGAAGCCACGACGCGAAACATCACCGCCACCAGCCAGAGCAACGGCGATGGCGCCGTCGCGATCTTTGCGGAAAACCGGCAGCGATCGTCCATCGTCAATATGCTGACGATCGAAGGAGAAGATCAGGTCACGCTGAAGGTTACCGTTGCGGAAGTCAGCCGTCAGGTCCTCAAGCAGCTTGGTTTCAACGGCTCTATCAGCGGTGGCGGTTCCGACTTTGGTGGGTCGGTTGCGTTTTCCAACCCCGCCAACCTTGGCAATGCGCTCGCCATCGGGGGCACCGGCAATCTGGCCGGCACCATCGGTAAGGTAGCGCTGTCCAGCTACTTCAACGCCATGGAACAGGCGGGCGTAATGCGCACGCTTGCCGAACCGAGCCTGACAGCAATCTCCGGCGAGCAGGCAAAATTCTATGTGGGTGGCGACTTCCGTCTCGCCGGCGTCCAGAACGTTACCTTCGACGATAAGAATGTTCCAACGGTCACGCGGCAAACCGACACCGTCGAATACGGTATCGAGCTGAATTTCCGCCCGGTCGTCCTGTCTCCAGGGCGTATCAGCCTGAAGATCGAGACGAATGTTTCGGAGCCCACCTATGAGGGCAACGTGGTGTCGGGCAATGGCAATACCACCCGATTGCCCGGCAGCACCTATCTCTCCATCCGCAAGCGTGAGGCATCGACGAGCGTCGAGTTGCCTTCGGGCGGCTCCATCGTCATTGCCGGTCTGGTGCAGGATAATGTTCGTCAGGCCATGTCCGGCTTGCCCGGCGCTTCGAAAGTTCCGATCCTCGGCACGCTCTTCCGCAGCAAGGACTTCATCCGCAACGAAACCGAGCTCGTCATCATCGCGACCCCCTATCTGGTGAGACCTGTGGCGCGCAACCAGATCGCCCGGCCGGATGACAATTTCAATCCGGAAAGCGATGCCGCGACGTTCTTCATGAACCGAGTGAACAAGGTTTACGGAAACAACAGGCAGCAGGTACAGGCGCAGCCGTATCAGGGCTCGGTAGGATTTATCTACAAATGACAAAAACGCACCCGATCACCCATTCCGTTCCCGCCTCGCGCATTGCCAGGCTGGCGCTGACCTTTGTGGCAGTGGCAGCCCTTTCTCAAGGCTGCGCTCGCGATCCGCAGACGACAGGGGCCGTCCCCGACGACTATCGGACACGCCATCCGATCACCCTTTCGGAAGCGCAACATTCGCTCGATATCCCCGTGTCTGCCGCAGACAACCGGTTGACAATCGCAATGGCGGACAACGTGAAAGGTTTTGCACAGAACTATGCGGCGACATCGTCCAGCGTCGTTCAGATCCAGGTGCCGTCCGGCTCTGCCAATGCCGCCTCCGCATCGATCCTAAAACGCCAGATACGCTCTGTTCTGACATCCTCCGGTATTCCCGCCGGAAAGATCGTCGAGGTACCCTATGGTGCGGCTCCTAGCGGGGACGCCGCGCCGATCAGGCTGTCATATGTGGCCATCACCGCCATGACGGGCCAATGTGGCCAGTGGCCGGAAGATCTCAACGCCAACACCTACTCGAACAAGAACTGGTACAATTTCGGCTGCGCCTCGCAAAATAATCTTGCTGCCCAGATCGCCAATCCCATGGATCTGGTCGGACCGCGCGGTATGAGCCCGATCGATGCGGAACGCCGATCCGTGGTGCTCGGCAATTATCGCGCCGGCAAGAATACTGCCGCGGCGGATTAGACGAGCTTTCCAGCTTGAACGACAGGACCTGACATGAACCCGGTGAATTACGATATTCGGCCCAACAATTCAGACGCGATCAGCGGCGCGGAAACGTTGCGGCCTGGAGAACTGGAAAGCGTCAGGCCCCTGCCGCGTATCTCCATCCATGCGTTTTGCGAAAGCGAAACCATGCAGCAGATCATGGAGCGTCTGGCCAGCGACCGGCGGATGAACAAGGTCAGCATGCGGGTGACGAATGGCGAGATCGAAGCTGCGGCGAGAACGTTCTCATCCATGGCAACGCCAAACCTCGTCATTCTCGAGACCCACCGCGAGCCGTCCACTCTGCTCAACGACCTGAGGCCGCTTGCGGAGGTTTGCGATCCGACGACACGTGTCATCATCATCGGACGTCATAACGACATCTCCCTCTATCGCGACCTCATGCGCAACGGCATCTCGGAATATCTGGTCGCGCCGATCAAGGTAGCCGACCTGATGACATCCATCGCGGCAATCTTCGTTGACCCCGAAGCCGAGCCGCTCGGTCGCAGCATCGCCTTCATTGGCGCCAAGGGCGGCGTGGGCTCTTCCACGATCGCGCATAATTGTGCCTTCGGGATTTCAAATCTTTTTTCAACCGAAACCGTTCTTGCGGATATGGACCTGCCTTTCGGTACGGCCAATATCGATTTCGATCAAGATCCTGCGCAGGGAATAGCCGAGGCCATATTCGCACCGGAGCGGCTCGATGAGGTTTTTCTCGATCGTCTGCTCACCAAATGTTCTGACCATCTGTCGATTCTGGCTGCACCGTCACTTCTCGACAGAGCCTATGACTTCGATGGAGCCGCCTTCCAACCTTTGACGGAACTGCTGCAACGAAGCGCGCCCGTGGCTGTATTGGACGTACCCCATGTCTGGTCGCACTGGACGCAGTCGGTGCTGTCGGATGCCGATGAAGTGGTGATCACCGCAGTTCCCGATCTTGCCAATTTGAGAAACACGAAGAACATCCTGGATGCACTCAAGCGTCTGCGCCCGAACGACAAGGCGCCTCATCTTATTCTCAACCAGGTCGGCATGGTCAAACGACCGGAGATCGAGCCCTCGGATTTCTTCGAGCCGCTGGAGATCGAACCGCTCGCCATCATTCCCTTCGATGCCCAGCTGTTCGGGTCTGCCGCCAATAGCGGACGGATGATCAGCGAAATCGATGCGAAATCACCGATTGCAGAAACGTTTTCACAGCTCTCGCATGTGCTGACGGGACGCTCGTCGGCACGCAAGGCGAAAAAACCGGGAATCGGCAAGTTCATGGATCTCCTGAAACGCAAATAAACGTGGACCTTCCACGAAAAGACAGACCGGAAGACAAGAGATGTTTGGAAAACGTGGCAGCGACAGCTTCGGACGAAGCGGAACCATCGGGCGAGTGGCTTCACCGCCGCCCGCGCCGTTGCCTGCCATGAGTTCGCCTCCGCTCATGGATGACATGGAGCCTGCGGAGCTCACGGTGCTTCAACCACCTGCCCCGCGGCCATCCCCAGTACCGAAGGATAACGGCCCGCAGCGCAAACGTGCCCGCACGGATGACTATTATCAGACGAAGTCGCAGGTGTTTTCAGCGCTGATCGACACGATCGATCTTTCGCAGCTTTCCAAACTCGATACGGAAAGCGCTCGAGAAGAAATTCGTGATATCGTCAACGATATCATCACAATCAAGAACTTTGCGATGTCGATCTCCGAGCAGGAAGAACTGCTGGAAGATATTTGCAACGACGTGCTCGGCTATGGACCACTGGAGCCGCTTCTGGCGCGCGACGACATTGCCGATATCATGGTCAACGGTGCGGGCCAGACCTTCATTGAAGTGAACGGCAAGACGATCGAATCCGATATCCGTTTCCGCGACAACGCGCAGCTTCTTTCGATTTGCCAGCGCATCGTCAGCCAGGTCGGCCGCCGCGTCGATGAATCCAGTCCGATCTGCGATGCGCGCCTGCCGGACGGGTCGCGTGTGAACGTGATTGCGCCGCCCCTGTCGATAGATGGTCCTGCGCTGACGATCCGAAAGTTCAAGAAAGACAAGCTGACGCTCGATCAGTTGGTGCGCTTCGGTGCCATCACGCCTGAGGGCGCTGTCCTGTTGCAGATCATCGGACGTGTTCGCTGCAACGTCGTCATTTCGGGAGGAACCGGTTCGGGTAAAACGACGCTGCTCAACTGCCTGACGAGCTATATCGAAAAGGACGAGCGCGTCATTACCTGCGAGGACACCGCCGAACTCCAACTGCAGCAGCCGCATGTCGTCCGCCTGGAAACCCGCCCGCCCAATATCGAGGGCGAGGGCGAAATCACAATGCGCGATCTGATCAAGAACTGCTTGCGCATGCGTCCCGAGCGCATCATCGTCGGTGAAGTACGCGGACCCGAAGTGTTCGACCTGCTTCAGGCGATGAATACCGGCCATGACGGGTCCATGGGCACGATCCATGCCAATACGCCCCGGGAATGCCTCAGCCGTATGGAGTCGATGATCGCAATGGGCGGCTTCACCCTGCCGGCGAGAACCGTCCGGGAAATCATCTCCACATCCGTCGATATCATCATCCAGGCGGCCCGCCTTCGCGATGGCTCAAGGCGCATCACCCAGGTGACGGAGGTCGTCGGCATGGAAGGTGACGTGATTATTACGCAGGACCTGATCAAGTACGAAATCGAAGGGGAGGATGCCAATGGACGGCTGATCGGGCGCCACGTCTCTACCGGCATCACCAAGCCCCACTTTTTCGATCGCGTCCGCTACTACAACGAAGGCGGACGTCTTGTCGCGGCGCTTGAGGCGATGGAGCGTAGCAGCCAATGAACATAACTGTAGTGCTTCTTGTCGTTCTGGTCGCCATATCGGCAGGGGCGCTGGCCTATGTCTTCCTGTTCCCGCAGATCGAAACGGAGAAGAAGACGGCAAGCCGCGTTACCCGCGTCAAGGCAGCCGAAACGGACAGGGTCAAGATCAAAGCTGCGCGTGATCGCGTTCAGGAACTCAGCAAGCGCCGCAAATCGACGCAGGAAATGCTGAAAGACCTGGAGAAAAAGCAGAACGAAAAGACGAAGAAACGCAACAATGCCAGCATTCAAAGTCTCATTCTCCAGGCCGACCTTCCAATTTCGGTAAAGCGGTTCCATCTCTTCAGCATTGGCATCGCAGTTTTCGTCGCCCTTATGTCCCTGCTCTATGGCATGCCTTTTCTCGTGGGGATCGGCATCGCTTTCGTCGGTATTCTGGGCGCGCCACGTTGGGTGCTGCGCTATCTGGTCAAACGGCGTCAAACCAAATTCCTGGAAGAATTTCCAAACGCGCTCGATGTGATGTGTCGTTCGATACGAGCCGGGCTCCCTCTCAATGAGGCGGTGCGGCTGATCGCGTCCGATGGACAGGAACCGGTTAAAAGAGAGTTCCAGCGCATTGTCGAATCGCAGCAGGTGGGCATGTCCCTTGCCGAAGCCATTGAACGCATGGCATTGACGATGCCTCTGCCGGAGGTGAATTTCTTCGGCATTGTCATTTCGATGCAGGCTCAGGCAGGTGGCAACCTGTCGGAAACGCTTGGCAACGTTTCCAAGGTTCTGCGCGACCGGCGCAAGATGAAGGCCAAAGTCAACGCATTGTCGATGGAAGCGAAGGCGTCCGCCGTCATCATCGGCTCCCTGCCTTTCATCGTCTCGCTTCTGGTCTATTTCACGGCGCCGGACTATCTGATGGTCCTGTTTACCGATCAGCGCGGGCATATCATTCTCGGTTGCTCTGCAGTTTGGATGTCGATCGGCATCGTTATCATGCGCAATATGATCAACTTCGAGATCTGAGGCGGCCCCATGCTCGACACTCTCATGCAACGCCTCCTCGATCCGCATTTCCTTATAGCGGTTCTTGTCGCTGTGGCGGCCTTTTCCACCGTCTACACCGTTGCTACGCCCTATCTTACCCGTGCAGATCTCAACAGGCGCACACGAGCCGTTTCGACAGAGCGGGAGCGCTTGAGGAGCCGCAATCAGGAGCGCTTGAACGCACCCAGTCCAACGGGCAAGGCTTCGCTTCGCGCCAACCATAGCAAATCGGCCACCAAGATCGTCGAACGCTTCAACCTGCGCGAGGCGCTGGTCGATGCCAATACTGTGAACAAGCTGAAGTCTGCGGGCTTTCGCTCCCAAAACGCGCTCAACACCTTCCTGGCTGCGCGTTTCATCCTGCCATTCGTGTTTCTGCTTGTCGGGGGCCTGTGGGTCTTCGGTCTTAACAACTTCCCCAATTACAGCTTCATGACCCGTCTCGTGGGAGTGCTGGTGTTCGGTTATCTGGGCTTCTACGCTCCCAATATCTATGTCTCCAATCGCATTACCAAGCGGCAGAAGTCGATCAAACGCAACTGGCCGGATGCGCTGGACCTCATGCTCATCTGCGTGGAATCCGGCACCTCCATGGAGGTTGCCATGCGACGCGTGGCCGAGGAAATGACGGAGCAATCGCCGGAGCTTGCCGAAGAAATGGTGCTGACGGTGGCCGAGCTGTCGTTTTTGCAGGATCGCCGCGTGGCGCTGGAAAATTTAGGGCTTCGCACTCAGTTGGATAATGTGAAAAATGTCGTCCAGGCGCTGATCCAGGCGGAACGCTATGGCACACCGCTCTCGCAGGCTTTGCGCGTGATGTCGCAGGAAGGTCGCGACGAGCGCATGAACGAAGCAGAAAAAAAGGCGGCTGCGCTGCCGCCCAAGCTGACTGTACCGATGATCCTGTTTTTCCTGCCGGTGCTCGTCGCTGTCATTCTGGGACCTGCGGGCATTCGGGTCGCCGATACGTTTTGACCATGCAGCCATGAGGTTGGAGAGCAGCCTTACGTCGGCCTAGACGAACAGGCCGCACTGGCCGGCAAGCACGGTTATGAAGCGATTGGTCGGAAGAGACGCGGGTAGATCCGAGGAGATCGAGCGTCCTCACTGCGCCCAACGGGACGCACGGCGCTCTAGATGAAGGTCCTAACGAACTTCGGTCTTCTTGTTCTTGTCGGCAAGTTGTGACCACGCGTTCTGCTGAGACAGCATGCCGCGCAGATAAGCGAGATTGGCCTGCGCCTGCTGGGGAGACAACTCCTGCATAGCAATGCGTTGCGCTTCATCGAAGCGCCCCTGAAGGCCGACGACCAGTGCGAGGTTCTGGCGGATGCGGCTGTCGGCACCGGGTTGCGATGCCGCCGAGCGAAGATAGGTTTCTGCCGTGCGCGGATCATTTTGCAGCACGTAGGACATTCCGAGGTTTGACAGGATGCTCGGATCGTTGGGTTTGAGATCGAGCGCTTGACGATACTTCGCCCTGGCTTCGTTGGAGCGTCCCAACTGATCCAGAACCGCGCCTTCTGCGGAGTAAAGACGCCAATCCGGCCTATCGGGGGTTTGCGCTCGCTGGATGGTATTGAGCGCCTGCTCAAGCTGGCCGGCAGCAGCCTGAGACTTGCCGTAGGCCGCCAGCACTTCACGATCAGATGGATAGGCAATCGCGACCTGCTGCATGACCGCCAGTGCCTGCGTGTTCTTGCCTGTCATCATCAGGATGTTGGCGTAGTTCATCCCCGTGTTGCGGTCTTTGGGATTGCGCGCATAAGCTGCCCCGACCGATGCTTCGGCCTGGCGCAGTTGGTCCATGTTCATCTGATCGTAGGAATGCGAGACAGCAGGAGAAATCGATCCCGTCGACATTCGGTCCGGGCGATCCGTACGATTCGTGGAGCAGGCCGCGAGGCTTAAAGCCACAGCAGCGACGCAGGCACCCCGAAGAAGGATGCGTTTGCTGGCATGACGTGAGGAAATCGCAATCATGATGTCGCCCCGGGCCTATGTTCGGATATTTTGTTGACGCGGCGTGCGCCACGCAACTTTCGCTCCAGCAATAATCTGTTAACCCTAACAGAGTGTTAATTTGGCCGGTTCAGGCGTTTACGAAAGCAGACAATGGTCCCCTATCAGTTCATAGAGCGCGCTTCGCCCTTCAGTTCGAAGTCTGGCTCAACGCTTCCCGTCTTTGCAGTGACGCCTGCCCATATAGAACAGGGGGCTATCGATCCTGTGGCGCTCGATTGGGCGCGCAAGGCAGGCTTCAAGGCAGAGGCTGGCGCCATTCTGCTCATTCCCTCTGCGGAAGGTGCCTTGGGCGGGGCCCTCCTCGGCCTTGGGACCAATCCATCCGAAATTCCCTTCATTACCGGAAAGCTGGCACATGAGCTTCCCGAGGGCGACTGGCATATCGAAACCGCGCCACTGACCGTAAACCGGCTGACGCTCGGCTTCGGTCTCGGCGCCTATCGCTTCGACAAGTACCGCGCCACGAAGAACAACGGGCCGAAGCTTCTCATTCCTCGCGATGCCGAGGACGCCGAAATCAAGCGTATTCTCGCCGGTGTCTATCTGGCCCGTGACCTCATCAACGTCCCGGCCAACGACATGGGACCGGATGAGCTGGAAATTGCCTTTCGCAGTCTCGGCGCGCATTACAAGGCGCAAGTATCGGTCGTGGCCGGCGACGATCTCCTGAAGGAAAATTTTCCTCTGGTCCATGCGGTGGGTCGCGCCAGCGCCAGCGCACCACGCCTTCTGGAAATGTCGTGGGGCAAGAAGAACCATCCGCGACTGACCCTGGTCGGCAAGGGTGTATGCTTTGATACCGGTGGGCTCGACATCAAGCCATCCTCATCAATGGCGCTGATGAAAAAGGATATGGGCGGGGCAGCGAATGTGCTTGGTCTTGCGCTGATGATCATGGATGCGCGTCTGCCGATCAATCTGCGCGTCATCGTTCCGGCCGTGGAGAACTCCATTTCCGCCAGCGCCTTCCGACCCGGTGACATTTACAAGAGCCGCAAGGGCCTGACGGTGCAAATCGACAACACCGATGCCGAAGGCCGTCTCATCCTCGCCGACGCGCTGGCCTATGCCGATGAAGATCCGCCGGAACTGATGATCGACATGGCGACGCTGACGGGGGCGGCTCGCGTTGCGCTCGGACCGGACGTTCCGCCGTTTTACACCGATGACCAAGACCTTGCCCATAGCATTGCCGATGCGGGCATCGATACCGACGATCCGCTTTGGCGGCTGCCGCTCTATATGGGCTACGACAAGGACATCCGCTCGCGCGCGGCCGATCTTACCAACGCGCCCTCGGGCGGCATGGCTGGATCGATCACCGCGGCGCTCTTTCTCAAGCGCTTCGTTACGGAGACGAAGAAGTGGGTGCATTTCGATATTTACGGATGGTCGCTCAGCGAGCGACCGCATTCATCGATCGGTGGCGAGGCACAGGCTATCCGTGCTCTGTTCCACTATATTTCCCGCAGCTTCGTGAAGCGGTAGAACTGACCATACCAATTCATCATCCTCGCCATTACGGTGAGGATGATGAAAGCCGGCCTGTTCACCGAGTAAAACGGCCTAAACCAGGACCTTCTGGTCTTTTCGGTCCTCCTGACCGAAGAATTTCAGATAGCGCTGCACTTCTTCTGCCTCGCCTGTCGCCTTTTGCGGATTGTCGGAGAGCTTGACCGCCGGGCGGCCGTTGGCATCGCTGACCTTGCACACGACCGAGATCGGCTTCAAGCCCTCGATGGTTTTAGGCGCGCAACCGGCAAAATCGTTTGTGAGATTGGTGCCCCAGCCGAAGCTCATGCGCACGCGTCCCTCGAAATGCTTGTAGGTGTCGATGATGGCATCGACATCCAGGCCGTCTGAGAAGATGAGGAGCTTCTTCTTCGGGTCCCGGCCCATTTTTTTCCACCACTCGATGATCTTTTCGCCACCTTCGATAGGCGGCGCGCTATCCGGTCTGAAGCCTGTCCAATCCGCTACCCATTCCGGCGCGTTGCGCAAAAAGGCTGCAGTGCCGAAGGCGTCCGGCAGGACGATCAACAGGTTGCCGCCATAAAGTCGGTTCCAGTCCTTCATCACCTGGTAGGGTGCCGCGGCCAGTTCCTCGTCGTTCTGCGCCAGAGCGGCAACGACCATGGGAAGCTCATGCGCATTGGTGCCGACCGCTTCAAGATCTGAATCCATCGCCAGCAAGACATTGCTGGTGCCAGTGAAAGCGGGGCCGATACCTTCCTTCAGGGCTTCGACGCACCAGCGCTGCCACAGGAAACTATGGCGGCGGCGTGTGCCGAAATCGGAGATGCGCAGGCCAGGGAGTTCGCGAAGGCGCTCGACCTTTGCCCACATCTTGGCTTTGGCGCGGGCATAAAGCACGTCCAGTGTGAAGTAGCCGAGTGAACGCATGGCGCTTCTCGAGCGCAATTCGTTGACGATGGCGAGTGCTGGAATTTCCCATAGCGTGGTATCCATCCACCGGCCATGGAAATTCAGCTCATACTGCCCGTCGCGCTTGAACAGCTCGTATTCCGGCAATTGATAGCTCGACAGCCAGGATAGGAACTCCGGCTCGAAAATCTGCGAGCGGCCATAGAAGGTGTTACCGGCAAGCCAGATCGCTTCCTTTTTCGTCAGTCGCAGGCTGCGAGCATGATCGAGTTGTTCACGCAGTTCTACCTCGTCGATCTCCTCTGCGAGCCGAACGGTCTTTGTTCTGTTGATGAGGGAAAACGTTGCATTGACCTCTGGATAGAGCTTCCAGATCATCTGCAACATCAACAGCTTGTAGAAATCCGTATCGATGAGGCTGCGGATGATGGGATCAAGCTTCCAAGTGTGGTTGTGAACACGGGTCGCTATGTCTGTCTTCGTCATTGCTGCTGCTATCCCCCGCGCCAGACCCCTGCACCAGGTAAGTCCAGCATCGCCGCGCATTTTCAGAGGTCATCGACCTTGTGGGTCAAAGACTTATCTGAAAAACGCATGGCAAGTCCAGACCAGTTCACCCGAGTGCGGTACGTTGGGAGAGGTCTTACCTCTCAGAAATCCGTAGCGGGAGGATTGATCCCCGGATACCAGTCCTTCGATGTCGGGACCCTGGTGCCGAAATAGGACGTGCCGGACGAGCCGGAGCAACGATAGCCCTGAACCGGCAGGCCATCGCTACCGAAGAGATCGCGATAGGGGCCGGTGGGCCTGCTGGACTGAACAGTCGTCGAGTAGCAGTGATACCGTTCCTGTGGCTTGAGCGTCTTGGGGTCCTTCACGCCAGGCAAATTGGCATAAGCGTCTGGCGCGGGAAGATAACCGTCCTTGTAAACGGTCTGCGCCGTGCCAGCCTGCGGCAGAGCGAGAGCCACCAGGCAAAGAGCCAGGCCGGAAAAAGCGCGCTTCAAACGTCTCATCATGTCGCATCCCGATGCAAGAGAAGCTCTATATAAGCCATGCAAGTGGTATGCGCAGGATGCCACCTCGAAACGTTTTCGTGAGCAAATCAAGGACGGCGATAGGCGGTGGGCCTGTCATAGAGCCAGCCGATGCGCTGAATAGCCTCGTCCAGGTTCTCGCGTGCTACATTCATCGTATGGCCGTTGGCATGCAGTAGCGTCGTTTCATCTTCCATGATGCCGACATGACCCTTCCAGAAGACCAGATCGCCGCGGCGCAGTTCTTCGCGCTCGATCTCGGTTCCGAGAGACTTCACCTGCATGTCAGTATCGCGCAGTGCGAATTTGCCCGTCATCGCCATGGACAGTTGGACGAGACCCGAACAATCGATGCCGAAGCCGGAGCGGCCACCCCAGAGATAGGGCGTTTCGAGAAAGCGAAGTGCGACCGAGACATAATCATCGCAGACGAAACGATCGACGGGAAGACAATGGGCAGCAATCACACCCTCGCCCTTCGCGGTCATCAGGTAACGCGTCCCACGCGTTTCCTCTTCGCCGACGAAGGTCAGGCGGCTTCCCATAGAAAATGCCGCAACAGGCGGCTTTCTAAGTTCCGCTGCTGGATAGAGAAAGGTGCGGGGAGCAATGACGGTGTGTGTTGCCGCCTTTACCGCGCCGACCGCGACCTGTGGCATGTAACCGACATAGCCATCCGCCTCCGCCTGCACGAATGCCCAACCATCGGCTCGGTCGAAGACGCGGATCGCCTCCCCCATAAGCAGTTCGGTATCGATCCCCGATACCATCTCCGGCTTTGGCCGAAGTCCGACCACCGGAAGAGCGACCTGTGCGGGCTCGCCCGTGATGAAACGCTCTGCCTGGACCCTGCCCTCAAGCTTCGCATCCGCTAGATCGGGGCGAATGACATTCAGACGGCGGTCAAGGGTTTCGGCGGATGTCATGGTGATTTGGTCCTGGTTTGAAAGAATAATGCCAGCGTTCATCGAACGGCAATGCGGCGACTTTTTAACATCAAGTCTCGCGCGCCTTATCAATAATCAGATCGCCGAATTTTTCTAGATAGAGAGCGCCTGCGACCGTGCGTTTGATCACCACGTTGCGGCGATCCTTTTCGTCGCGTTCGCGATCGACAAGGCCCAAAGCACCCATACTGTCCAGTGCGCGAGTAATCACAGGCTTGGTGACGCCCAAAACACTCGCCAGGGCTCGCACGGTGTGCGGCGGCGGCACCAGATAGATATGGAGCAGGATCGCAGTCTGTCTCAGCGTCAGGTCGGGCGCTTCGCCTTCCACCTGCGCCAG
This sequence comes from uncultured Agrobacterium sp., assembly GCA_913777615.1. Lineage (GTDB taxonomy): Bacteria > Pseudomonadota > Alphaproteobacteria > Rhizobiales > Rhizobiaceae > Agrobacterium. The sequence goes on from CAJYTK010000022.1 coordinate 334,834, forward strand.
CGCGACGCGGTGCCACAAGCCGAGCGCCTGGCTCGGCGACAATTCCACTGACACGTCGGAATTCTCCGTTTTTTGAACAATCCCAATCATCATCGCGCCAAGCGGTGAATAAAAAACAAAACCGCCGCCATCGAAGTTGTCACTTCGAAATGGCGGCGGTGTCGATAGGCTCGTTTTGAGCTCTCGCGTCCCCTCTGGACTTGAACAACCAAGAAGCACGAAGTGTGCCAACCCGCGATCAAGCCGAATCAGACGCTGAATGCCCTCGATTCCCATTCGTCGAGAAGGGCGAGAGATTATTTTTTAATCGCCGCGCAAAATTAAGACGCAGCCCTCCGCCTGTTAAGGCAGAGGGTCAGATGCCTAGTCAGACCTTGGCACCATGCGCGGCACCAGCTTCGCGGGCCTTTTCCTGCTTGTTATAGCGGATGGAGGACCACAGCGCGATGCCGATAAGGGTCGCGCCGCCAAGACCGGTGATCACTTCCGGAATATGGACGAGGCTCTGCGTGTACATGATCACCGAAAGGATCAGGATTGCGTAGAAGGCGCCATGCTCGAGATAGCGATATTCGGCAAGCGTTCCCTTCTCCACCAGCATGATGGTCATGGAGCGCACATACATGGCGCCGATACCAAGACCGATGGCGATGATGAAGAGGTTCGATGTCAGCGCAAAGGCGCCGATAACGCCATCGAATGAGAAGCTGGCATCCAGCACTTCGAGGTACAGGAAGGCACCGAAGCCGCCCTTTGCCGCGCCTTCCAGCATCTGCTGGCTGCGATCGAGAACGCCGCCAAGGACTTCGACCAGAAGGAAGGTCAAGAGGCCCCAGATCGCCGAGGTGAAGAAGACATTGGCCGCTTCCGGACCGAGCTCGGGATTGGCGCTGTTGCTGATGATGCGGGTGAAGACCAGCATGATGATCAAGACGAAGGCGATCTCGATTCCCTTGATCGAGGAATAGGTGGCGATCTTCTCCTCGAACCAGCGCACCCAGTGAACTTCCTTCTCATGGTCGAAGAAGAAGCTGAGGCCCACCATCATCAGGAAGGTACCGCCAAAGGCCGCAATCGGCAGATGCGCGTCCTTCATGATCTGGGCGTAGCGATCCGGCTCGGTCGCTGCCATGACCATGGCCGTCCATGGGCCGACATTTGCGGCGATGACGACGATCAGAAGTGGAAAGACGATACGCATGCCGAAGACGGCGATCAGAATGCCCCAGGTGAGGAAGCGATGCTGCCACTCGGGCGTCATGTCCTTCAGCTTGTTGGCATTGACGATGGCGTTATCGAAGGAGAGCGAGATTTCCAGCACGGCAAGAACCGCGCAGATGAAGAAAATGGTAGCGGTGCCGCTGAGCGTACCGGTCATTTCCCAGCCGAGATAGCCGCCGAGAATAAGGCCGACGACGGTTACGATAAAGGCCCACTTGAAATAGGAGAGCGTGGATTGCGCGGTGGGGGTCATCACAAAGCCCCCGCAACATTAGAACAGAAGATGTGCGTGACGTCGCGCGCCAGCACCGAATGCATGGTTGAGTTGTTCATGGGTGTTCATCCGCCGGCGTCATAAGCAGGCGGTACCGACATCGCGAGAGCGCCGTAAAACTCTCGCCAGAGGGGCCCGGCACCAAGGTTTCATCCTGCCCGATGTCAGGGGCAGAATGTCACTCTAGTCTCTCAACTTCGTGATGCCGTCAAGATTAAAGTTGTTTTTCGGCTACCTGTCGGCCTTTCTTCGCTGCGATAAGCCCTATTTTACTTCTCACAGGTTGTATTTACATCCAAGGGTACAGGTTTGTTGTTTACCAGAGGATCAGACCAGATCTTCGACGGGCTGAACCGCCGTCCTTGCCTGCTTGCGCTTCACAGCATTTTCCCGGAAGAAGATGTAGAGTCCCGACAGGACGATCAATCCGGCCCCGATGACGATGCTGATTTGCGGTACATCGCCGAAGATCAGCCAGCCGAAAATGACGGCCCACAGCAGCAATGTGTATTGCAAGGGCGCAACCGTCGCCGCATCGGCGAGTTTGAGCGCGCGATTGACCAGCACATGCGCGGTCATCGCCACGATGCCGAGAAGTGCGAGCAGCGACAGGTCAAAACCGGATTGTATTGGAATCCAGCCGGACGGCGTGACGAGAATGGCGACGATGCCGGCAAGCCCTGCCCCGATAATCTGCCAGAAGGCCAGGACGGTATCGGGCGTGTTGCGCAGCTGCCGGCCGGACAGCATCATGAAGGCGAAGGCAGCACTGCCGAGGATGGAAAAGAAGGCGGCACTGGTCAAAGAGGCCGAGCTCGGCTTCAACGCGATCAGGACACCGACGAACCCGATGCCGATCGCTGTCCACCGCCTCCAGCCGACTTTCTCACCCAGAAGGAAGGGTGACAATGCGGCCACATAGATAGGGGCAGCCAGCCAATAGGTCATGACGTCAGCCAGCGGAAGCGCTGCGACAGCGAAGTAGAAACAGAAGAGTTCGGCTGTCGAAAAGAACACACGTGCTGCCTGAAGGCCGGGGCGCTCGACATTCACCAGTTTCGCCAGCCCTGCCCTCCAAACGATCGGCAGCAGGATAATGACGGCCGCGATGCTACGCACGGCAATGACCTGACCGAGGCTGTAGGTGGAAACGAGGAACTTGCCCATCGCATCGTTGAGCGCGAAGAGCACCATGCCGAAAAGCATGACCGCGACGCCGAGACCCGTCGGCGAAAGCTGGCGAAGAAAATGTGGCATATGTCTCAAACTCCCTGACGGCAATGACTCGGCGAGCTTCGTCTCCGAGTCAAGGTCGCCCAACGCTTATATTAGCGTCACATACTGATGTCAGACGGACAAAAGCTGCCGCATCGTGTGCTGGAAGCGACGCGCAATCTCATCGCGGCAAATATGGGCGCCATCTCGCACCACCGCCTTACCGCCGATCCAGACAGTACGCGGCTTGACGAGATTGCCGAAAATCCAGCCATCGAGAATGTCATCACATTGCAGGTAGGGGGCCGCGTCTAAGTTGAGGGATGAAATATCCGCGGCCATGCCCGCTGCGATCCCGGCCTTTACACCCAAGGCCTTGGCGCCACCCGCCAAGGCGCCATCGAACAGGGTACGGCCCGTCGAGCCATTCGCTGGAGCGATGACATTGCGCGCCCGGTGGGACAGGCGCTGCGAATATTCGAGTTGACGCAGTTCTTCGCCGACGCCGATCAGCACGTTGCTGTCCGAGCCGATGCCGAAGGCGCCGTCATGTTTGAAGTATTCGACGGCAGCAAAAGTGCCATCCCCCAGATTGGCTTCCGTAATCGGGCAGAGACCGGCGACTGATCCCCTCTCGGCGACGCCTCGCGTTTCCGCTTCGGTCAAATGCGTCGCGTGGATCAGGCACCAACGATCCGTCACCTCTGCATTGTCCAGCAGCCATTCGACCGGTCGCTTGCCCGACCAGGCGATGCAGTCCTCAACCTCTTTCACCTGCTCGGCAATATGAATGTGAAGCGGCGCGTCGGGGGCGAGTTGGGCGGCAAAGCTCAGCTCTTCCGGCGTGACAGCGCGCAGGCTGTGCGGGGCCACACCCACCACGCTTTCGGGCAGGGCTGAAACCGCCTGACGGCAACCCTCCAGCAGACGCTCGAAACTATCGGGCGAATTGACGAAGCGGCGCTGGCCTTCCACCGGTGGCTGACCGCCGAAGCCGGAATGGGCGTAAAGGACTGGCAACAGTGTCAGCGAAATCCCGGTTTGCGCGGCGGCTGCCGCGATCCTTTCGCCAAGCTCGGCGATATTGGCATAATGAGCGCCATCCTTATCGTGATGGAGATAGTGAAACTCGCCCACACGACCGAAACCGGCCTCCAGCATCTCCATGTAAAGCTGAGCTGCCACCGCCTCCACCTGCTCCGGCGTCATCGACAGGGCGAAGCGGTACATCAGCGTGCGCCAGCTCCAGAAACTGTCTTGCGTGGCACCGCGCCGCTCCACCATGCCGGCCATGGCGCGCTGAAAGGCGTGGCTGTGAAGGTTCGGCATGGCAGGCACGAGAACCGCATGCCGATCATCGCCGGCCGCCGCTTCCACGTCCGGCGTGACCGACATCACCTTGCCATCGGCAATCTCGATACGGACATTGTTTGCCCAGCCTGTCGGCAGCAAAGCGGTTTCAGCATGGATGAACATGTCGGCTCCTCAATTTCCTCGAACAGGCTCTTGCCTCTACCTCCATTATGTATATACATATTGATCAGAAAGGAAGGAAAAACTGATGGCAAACCGGAATTCCACCTCAGACGGCAACGGCATTTCGCTTTGGCGAAACGCCCGCATTGCGACGCTCGATCCTTCCCGCGACGGCCTCGGCATTATCGAGGGCGGCACGATTGCCGCCAAAGACGGGCGGATCGTATTTGTCGGCCCAGAATCCGAGCTTCCCTCCAGCCTGATCGACCAGGCAGAGACCGTCGATTGCAAAGGTCGTTGGATCACGCCCTCGCTGATCGACTGCCACACCCATCTCGTTTTCGGCGGCAACCGCGCCATGGAATTCGAAATGCGCCTAAATGGCGCAAGCTATGAAGAGATCGCCAAGGCCGGCGGCGGGATCGTTTCCTCCGTGCGCGATACCCGCACCAAGAGCGAAGACGAACTGGTGGCAGAAGCCCTTCCGCGTCTGGACACGCTGCTTGCCGAAGGCATTTCCACCATCGAAATCAAATCCGGCTATGGGCTCAATATCGAGACCGAATGCAAGATGCTGCGCGTGGCGCGCAGGCTCGAAACATTGCGCCCCGTTCGCATCCTCACCAGCTATCTCGCTGCCCATGCGACGCCTGCCGAATATAAAGGGCGAAATGCGGATTACATAGCCGACATTGTATTGCCTGGTATGGAACGCGCTCATCAGGAAAAGCTCATTGATGCCGTCGATGGTTTTTGCGAGGGTATCGCCTTTTCCGTTGAAGAAATGCGCACTGTCTTCGACAAGGCCAAAGCGCTCGGTCTTCCCGTCAAGCTTCATGCCGAACAGCTTTCCAATCTTCACGGCGCGGAACTGGCAGCCTCTTATCGTGCGCTCTCCGCCGATCATCTGGAATATCTCGATGGGTCCGGTGCGAAAGCGCTCGCCCAATCCGGCACGGTTGCCGTTCTTCTACCGGGTGCCTTCTATGCGCTGCGCGAGACGAAGCTGCCCCCCATGCAGGCTTTGCGCGAGGCGGGTGCCGATATTGCGCTTGCCACCGATTGCAATCCCGGCACCTCGCCGCTGACATCGCTGCTGCTGACCATGAACATGGGCGCGACGCTTTTCCGCATGACGGTGGATGAGTGCATAACCGCAACGACCCGCAATGCCGCAAAGGCTCTCGGTGTTCTCGCCGAGACCGGAACAATCACAGTCGGCAAATCCGCCGATCTCGCCATCTGGAACATCGAGCGCCCGGCGGAGCTCGTCTACCGCATCGGCTTCAACCCGCTTCACGCACGCATCTTCAAGGGACGGACGATCTGACCATGACCATCATTCTTCATCCGGGCGCTGTGCCGCTTGCCGATCTGGCGACAATCTACTGGGGGAATGGTGCTGCCAAGCTTCATCCATCCTTCGATGCGGGTATCGAAAAGGCTGCAAAGCGCATTGCCGATATCGCCGCCGGTAACGCGCCGGTCTATGGCATCAATACCGGCTTCGGCAAACTCGCCTCGATCAAGATCGATGCCGCAGATGTCGCGACCCTTCAGCGCAACCTGATCCTCTCCCATTGCTGCGGCGTGGGTGCCCCCCTGCCAGAGAACGTCGTGCGGCTGATCATGGCGCTCAAGCTGATTTCGCTTGGTCGTGGCGCATCTGGTGTCCGGCTGGAACTGGTGCGGCTGATCGAGGCCATGCTGGAAAAAGGCGTCATTCCGCTGATCCCGGAAAAGGGCTCCGTCGGCGCTTCGGGCGATCTCGCGCCGCTGGCGCATATGGCAGCGGTGATGATGGGCGAAGGCGAAGCCTTCTTTGCCGGAGAGCAGATGCCAGCTCGCGATGCGCTGGCAAAGGCCGATCTCGCGCCTGTGGTTCTGGCTGCCAAGGAAGGTCTGGCGCTCATCAACGGCACGCAGACTTCGACGGCACTGGCTCTCGCCGGTCTCTTCCGCGCTCATCGCGCGGCACAGGCAGCACTCATTACCGGCGCGCTGTCCACCGATGCGGCCATGGGGTCTTCGGCGCCTTTCCATCCGGACATCCACACGCTTCGCGGCCATAAGGGCCAGATCGATGCGGGTTCGGCCCTTCGCCAACTGCTGGAAGGGTCGGAAATCCGTGTCAGCCACATCGAAGGCGACGAGCGGGTTCAGGACCCCTATTGCATCCGCTGCCAGCCGCAGGTGGATGGCGCATGCCTCGATCTTCTACGCCAAGTGGCGAAGACGCTCGAAATCGAAGCCAATGCGGTGACCGATAACCCGCTAGTTCTTTCCGACAATTCCGTCGTATCCGGCGGCAACTTCCATGCGGAGCCAGTGGCTTTTGCAGCGGACCAGACCGCTCTTGCGATCTGCGAAATCGGTGCAATCGCCCAGCGGCGCATCGCCCTTCTCGTCGATCCGGCCCTTTCCTATGGATTGCCCGCGTTTCTTTCGAAGAAGCCGGGCCTGAACTCTGGCCTGATGATCGCCGAAGTGACGTCGGCTGCGCTGATGAGCGAGAACAAGCAGATGTCGCACCCGGCATCGGTGGATTCCACACCGACCTCAGCCAACCAGGAAGACCATGTGTCCATGGCATGCCACGGCGCTCGCCGCCTGCTTGCTATGACGGAAAACCTCTTTGCCATTCTCGGCATCGAGGCGTTGTCTGCCGTGCAGGGCGTCGAATTGCGCGGACCGTTGAAGACGAGCCCGCAGTTGCAAAAGGCCATGTCGGTCTTGCGCGCCGCCATCCCGTCACTGGAAGAAGACCGCTACATGGCGCCCGATCTCAAGGCTGCAGCCGATCTGATCGCCACCGGCGCGCTGGTCGATGCAATTTCGGACGGCATTCTGCCAAGGCTGGAGGCGTAAGATGTCAGTGGTCGATATCCATCAGGGGAGTTCGCCCGTCATTCTCGGCCTGCCGCATACGGGAACCGACGTTCCGGTCGCGATCTGGGAGCGGCTGAACGACAATGGCCGCCTGCTTGCGGATACCGACTGGCATATTCACGAACTCTACGCCGGTTTGCTGGACGACGCGACGACGGTGCGGGCCACCTTCCATCGCTATGTGATCGATGCTAACCGCGATCCGTCCGGCACAAGCCTCTATCCGGGCCAGAACACCACTGGCCTTGTTCCCGAAACCGACTTCGACGGCAAAGCGATCTGGAAAGACGGGCAAGCGCCAAACGAAGCGGATATCGCTTATCGGCTAGAGCATTTTCATGCGCCTTATCACGCAGCACTTACAGCGGAAATCGAGCGCGTAAAGGCCATCCATGGCGTCGCCGTTCTCTATGATTGCCATTCCATCCGCTCGCATATTCCCTTTCTCTTCGAGGGCAAGCTGCCGGATTTCAATATTGGCACGGATATGGGCAAGACCTGCGATCCGGCCGTTGAGGCCATCGCGGTCGATGTTACGACGGCAGCGGAAGGCTACACCTCCATCCTCAACGGTCGCTTCAAGGGCGGTTGGACCACGCGCCATTACGGCCAGCCAGACAAGGGCGTCCACGCGATCCAGATGGAGCTTGCGCAATGCACCCATCTCGCGACAGAGGCACCGCCGTTTGCCTTTGATGACGACAAGGCGGCGACACTCCGCACCCATCTCAAAACCATTCTGACGCGCATGGAAGATTGTGCGCTCACACTCAGGACATAAGGGGAAAGACCATGACAAATCCGCGTCATAACGAACGTGAAGTCCGCGCACCACACGGTCCGGAACTGAATGCCAAGAGTTGGATGACCGAAGCGCCGCTTCGCATGCTGATGAATAATCTGGATCCGGACGTTGCCGAACGTCCACATGAGCTGGTGGTCTATGGCGGCATCGGCCGCGCTGCACGCACCTGGGCAGATTTCGACCGGATCGTTGCCACGCTGAAAGACCTCAATGAGGACGAGACGCTGCTGGTGCAATCCGGCAAGCCGGTCGGCGTGTTTCGCACCCATAAGGATGCGCCGCGCGTGCTGATCGCCAACTCCAACCTCGTTCCGCACTGGGCGACCTGGGAGCATTTCAACGAGCTGGACCGTAAGGGTCTCGCCATGTACGGCCAGATGACCGCCGGTTCGTGGATTTACATCGGCACGCAGGGCATCGTTCAGGGGACCTATGAAACGTTCGTGGAAGCAGGACGCCAGCATTTTGGCGGCGACCTCAAGGGAAAGTGGATTCTGACTGGCGGTCTTGGCGGCATGGGTGGCGCGCAGCCGCTCGCCGCCGTCATGGCAGGCGCCTGCTGCCTTGCCGTCGAGTGTGACGAGACCCGCGTCGATTTCCGCCTTCGCACCCGCTATCTGGATGCCAAGGCCCATACGCTGGATGAAGCGCTGGCACTGATCGACCAGTGGACCAAGGCAGGCGAAGCGAAATCCGTCGGCCTGATCGGCAATGCTGCCGATATCTTCCCGGAACTCGTCAAGCGGATGAAGGCGGGTGGTGCACGTCCCGATATCGTCACCGACCAGACGTCCGCCCATGACCCGATCCATGGCTACCTGCCCTCCGGCTGGAGCGTTGCCGAATGGCGCGCCAAGCAGGAGAGCGATCCGAAGGTGGTGGAGACAGCTGCCCGCGCTTCGATGAAGACGCAGGTTCAGGCCATGGTGGATTTCTGGAACGCCGGTGTCCCAACGCTCGATTACGGCAACAATATCCGCCAGGTTGCCAAGGAAGAAGGGTTCGAAAACGCCTTCGCCTTCCCCGGCTTCGTGCCTGCCTATATCCGCCCGCTGTTTTGCCGCGGCATCGGTCCGTTCCGCTGGGCCGCCCTTTCGGGCGATCCGGAGGACATCTACAAGACCGATGCCAAGGTCAAGGAACTGCTGCCGGACAACAAGCACCTACACAACTGGCTGGACATGGCGCGCGAGCGCATCGCCTTCCAAGGCCTACCGGCGCGCATCTGCTGGGTCGGCCTCGGCGATCGTCATCGCCTGGCGCTTGCCTTCAACGAGATGGTCAGGACTGGCGAGTTGAAGGCTCCGGTCGTCATCGGTCGCGACCACCTCGATTCCGGTTCCGTCGCCTCGCCCAACCGCGAGACCGAAGCGATGAAGGATGGTTCGGATGCCGTATCCGACTGGCCGTTGTTGAACGCGCTGCTCAACACCGCATCGGGCGCCACCTGGGTGTCGCTGCACCATGGCGGCGGCGTCGGCATGGGCTTTTCCCAGCATTCGGGTGTCGTCATCTGCGCCGACGGCACGGATGATGCCGCGCGCCGTCTGGAGCGCGTGCTGTGGAACGACCCGGCGACGGGCGTGATGCGCCATGCGGATGCCGGTTACGACATCGCGCTCGATTGCGCCAAGGAGAAGGGCCTTCGCCTGCCCGGCATTCTGGGGAACTGACCCATGAAGCGGCTCAGCGCCTGCGACTACAAGCGCATGCCGTGGAAGAACGGCAAGGGAGAGACGGTGGAAATCGCCGTCTTTCCGCCCGGCGCAGCCATGGATGCGTTCGAGTGGCGGATCAGCATGGCGAGTGTGGCCAATGACGGCGCTTTCTCGCTCTTTCCGGAGATCGATCGAACGCTATCGATTTTGTGGGGACACGGCATGTCGCTCACCATTGATGGTGCGGCACCGGTTCTTCTGACGATGGACAGCGACCCGCTTCGCTTTGCCGCCGATGTCCCTGTCGATGCAACGCTTGTGGATGGCGCGATCACCGATCTCAACGTCATGACCCGCCGTGGACGTTTTGTGCATAGAGTTGAGCGACGCGCTGGTTCGTTCTCGGTGCGTGGCTGTGAGCGTGGGGAGACGGTGTATCTTCTGGCGACGGGTCCAGTTACGCTCACCAGTCAAAAAGACACGGTGCAGCTTGAGGAGATGGATTGCGTGCTCTTTGAAGAGGGTGCCAGCGTTAAGGCTGAGAATATCGTCTGCTATGAAATCCGATTTCAAGAGGCTGTTTAGCCTGGACTAAGAGATGAGCTCAAGCCACGCTCTGCTTGAAGATGACGGCCAACTCCCCTCTTCGCCGTCATCCTCGGCCTTGAGCCGAGGATCCATAAGACATTAATGCCGTTAGGAAAAATGGATCCTCGGGTTGAGCCCGAGGATGACCGGAGGGAGAGTTCGGGGCCACCAAAAGAAAGGCTCCGCGCGAACGGGGCCTTCATCTTTCACACTGTAAATCGCATCACTTCATCGTCGGCATGACGAATTCAGCACCCGACTTGATGCCGGACGGCCAGCGGGCGGTGATCGTCTTGGTCTTGGTCCAGAACTTGATCGAGTCCGTGCCGTGCTGGTTGAGGTCGCCGAAGCTCGAGGCCTTCCAGCCGCCAAAGGAGTGATAGGCGAGCGGAACCGGGATTGGAACGTTGATGCCGATCATGCCGATATTGATACGCGAGGCGAAGTCGCGGGCGGCATCGCCGTCGCGGGTGAAGATGGCGACCCCGTTGCCATATTCATGCTTCATCGGCAGGTCGAGCGCTTCTTCGTAATTCTGGGCGCGGACGACGGAGAGAACCGGTCCGAAGATCTCCTGCTTGTAGATATCCATGTCAGGCGTGACGTGGTCGAACAGGCAGCCGCCGACGAAATAACCGTCCTCATAGCCCTGAAGCTTGAAATCGCGACCGTCGACCAGAAGCTTGGCGCCCTGCTCCACACCACTGTCGATCAGGCCCTTGACGCGCGTCTGCGCTTCCTTGGTGACGAGAGGACCCATGTCGGCCTTGTCATCGGTATAAGGGCCGATCTTCAATGCCTCGATCTGCGGGATCAACTTTTCAACCAGACGGTTGGCGGTCTCTTCACCCACCGGCACGGCAACAGAAACGGCCATGCAGCGTTCGCCAGCCGAACCGTAACCGGCACCCATCAGCGCGTTGACCGCCTGATCGAGATCGGCATCCGGCATGATGATCATGTGGTTCTTCGCGCCGCCGAAGCACTGGGCGCGCTTGCCGTTCATTGCGGCGGTACCATAAACGTAACGGGCAATCGGCGTGGAGCCGACAAAGGAGACCGCGCCGATATCCGGGTTGGTCAGAAGGCCGTCCACTGCGCTCTTGTCGCCATTGATCACGTTGAGGATACCGGCAGGCAGACCCGCTTCGATCATCAGTTCGGCCAGACGGATCGGCAAGGATGGATCACGCTCGGATGGCTTGAGGATGAAGGCGTTGCCGCAGGCAATAGCGGGGGCAAACATCCACATGGGGATCATGGCCGGGAAGTTGAACGGCGTGATGCCAGCACCAATGCCGACGGGCTGGCGGATGGAGTACATGTCGATGGCCGGACCCGCACCCTCGGTGAACTCACCCTTGGCGAGATGGGGAATGCCGCAGACGAATTCGCAGACTTCCAGGCCGCGAATGATATCGCCCTTGGAATCTTCCACCGTCTTGCCGTGTTCGCTTGAGAGAAGCACCGCCAGCTCATCCATGTTCTTGTTGAGAAGTTCGACGAACTTGAAGAAGACGCGAGCGCGGCGCTGGGGGTTGGTCGCCGCCCATTTGGGCTGCGCGGCCTTGGCGCTCTGAACGGCTGCAAGGATTTCCGCGTCGCTTGCCAGCGCCACGGTCGCCTGCACTTCGCCAGTTGCCGGATTGAAGACATTCGACGTGCGGCCGCTTGTACCTGCTACACGCTTGCCGTCGATGAAATGGCCGATCTCGTTCATGATGTCCTCCAGGGATTCTTGATGACCCACCATCCTGTTTTCAGTTGCACAAAGCAATGGTCAGGAATACGCATCCGTTGTGCATAAAACGAAATAAGGATGCAGCAATGGACTGGGACGATGTGCGAATTTTTCTCAGCGTAGCGCGCAGTGGTCAGTTTCTTGCAGCCGCCAAGATTCTGGGCGTCAATCACGCGACGCTCAGCCGTCGCATGACAGCACTGGAAAAGGCGCTCAGTGCCCAGCTATTCATCCGAACAACGACCGGCTGCATTTTGACAGAGGACGGGAATCAGTTTCTGGTGGCGGCGGAGCGGATGGAAACCGAAATGCTCTCGGTGCAGGCAATGCTTGGCCAAGGTGTGGCGGGCATCAGCGGCACCGTGCGCATCGGCGCGCCGGACGGTTTTGGTGTTTCGTTTCTTGCGCCACGCCTGGGAGAGTTGACGGCGGCTCACCCGGAACTGAGAATCGAGCTCGTGCCGGTGCCGCGATCCTTTTCGCTTTCGCAACGCGAGGCGGATATTGCGATCACCATCGAGCGGCCCGAGCAGGGTCGGCTGATCTACTCGAAGCTGACGGATTACTCGCTCGGTCTCTACGCGTCGAAGAGCTACCTCGAGGGGAACCCGGCGCCTGAAAAGGTCGAAGATTTAAGGCAGCATCGGCGGATCGGTTATGTCGAGGATCTCATCTTTTCGCCGTCACTCAATTTTACCTCGGAGGTTCTCCGCGACTGGGATGCGACCTTCGCGATTTCCAGCGCCATAGGCCAGACCGAAGCAGTACGCTCCGGTGCCGGGATCTGCATCCTGCATGATTACATTGCCCGCAGCGATCCAAGCCTTGTACGCCTACTTCCCGAGATATCGATTCGCCGATCCTACTGGACCGCCTATCACGAAAATGCCCGTCAGCTTGCGCGGGTAAGAACGGTCGTGCAGTTCCTGCAGGATATCGTCGCGAAGGAGCGTCGCAGCTTCTCGTGAACGAATAGCCTATCGGGTCGATATGCTGCTCTGCAGGAGAGCGAGCAGGACCGATCCCGCCTCCTCGATCTCGCCGCTATTGTCGATGGTCGTCACGTCGAAACTATCGCAGATTGCCTCCACCTTGCGGTCGAGCCGGCCCATGATTTCCGACATGCTCTCGCGGCCCCGGTTCGCCAGCCTGGCGGAGAGGATTTCCGGCCGTGCTGTGACCACCACCACTTTCAAGTTGGGGAAGGCTGCTCTGAAGTGGGGAAGTGCGGAGCGTGAGCCATTCGCCACCGCCACGCCGCCCTTCTTCAGATGCTGCTTGACCGAAGCGGGTATTCCATAATGCAGACCGTGGGCACTCCAGGACACACAAAATTCGCCGGCTACCTTTTTTCGTTGGAAGGTCTCTTCGCTGCAACCCTCATGGTTCTCGCCACCCGCGTCACTGTCTCGGGTAATGATACGCCGGACGAAATGCACGTCACGATTATCTCGCAGGCGTTCTGCGGCATAATCGATCAGCGTGTCCTTGCCAGCGCCACTCGGGCCGACGACGACGATCATCGTTCCGAGCAGGTTGGGGCCCGGTGACAGTGAGTCAGACGATGCGAGGCTCATGCAACACGTTTTCCCTGTCGCCAGACGCTGCGCACCACGGGCACACCGCTTTCACGACGCACCCGTACGAGGTCGGCGCGCAGTCCTTCGGCAATAGAACCGCGATCTGTCAGACCAACCGTCTTTGCCGGTGTTGCGGTCACCATCGCAAGTGCCTTCGGAAGGCTGATGCCTTCCACCTGATCGGCCAGCAGGAAGGGGGCATAGAGCAGGCTGAACGGCACATAGTCCGAAGACAGCACATCGAGGACGCCGAGTTCGGCGAGATCGCGGGCGGCGATGTTGCCGGAATGCGACTTGCCACGCACGATATTGGGCGCGCCCATCAGCACGCTCATGCCCGCCGTGTGCGATGCTTTGGCGGCTTCGACGCTCGTTGGAAATTCGGCAAGCCGCACACCATGACCGATCGCCTCCTCGACATGGGCTTCAGTGGCGTCGTCATGGCTGGCAACGGTGATGCCGCGTTCGGCGCAGCGGGCGGAGAGATAGTCGCGGTGCTTGCCGGAGAATTTTTCCGAAGCAGAGACGCGTCGATCAACAAAAGCCTTGAAGGCTTCGTCACTCAGACCGCGCTTTTTCTGGTAGAACATGATGTACTGGTCCATCGTCTGAAACTGACGCTGGCCCGGGGAGTGATCCATCAGCGAAATCAGCCGCACATGCGGATCGTTTTCGAAATCCTCGAAATGCTCCAGCACGTCGGCGGAAGCAACCTCGCAGCGCAGATGCAGCAGGTGATCGGAGCGAAGGCGATCTTCACCCTTGGCCTTCTCGATGGCATCGGCCATGTCGCGCATCTCGCCGCGCTCGAAGCCGCCATCCTCATCCGAGCCGAGACGCAGACAATCAAAGACGGTCGTGATGCCGGAGGACGCGACCTGCGCATCATGGGCCTGAATGGCGGCAATCTTGTCCCAGGTGACGCCCGGGCGCGGGGAATAATGCTGTTCAAGATGGTCGGTGTGAAGCTCGACGAGGCCTGGGATCAGATAGTCGCCTTCGAAGTCTTCGCCGGTTTTCGATGCGCCTTCGCTGATATCGGCAATCACGCCATCGCGGATCAGGACGGAGCCTTGGACGACATCGTCGGACAGCACGATGCGTGCATTGGATAGGACATGTTCAGCCATTTCGGACATCTTTCGTATTGGGAGCAGCCAGTGGCTGCCAGCTATGAACGGTAAAGGCTTCGCCCCGCTCCTTTTCGACGAAAAGGCCAAGGCCGGAGATCGTCAGCGGGCGATGGATGAAGCCGGCAAATGTCTTGGCCAGGATGTCGGCCATCTCTTGCCTGCGCCCCTCACTCACCGGCCCTGTCAGGGTCATGTGAAAGCGGAAATCATCCATCACATAAGGGTAACCCCAGCGATGGAGATTGGCGCGCTGGCTTTCGCTCAGCGCTTCCGGCTTACGGCGGGCAATATCGCGCTCCGACAAGGGCGCGCGGAAGGGCTCGAAATGTCTCACCACATCGGCGGTGAAATCCTGGAGCGGCTGATGGAGCGTGGCCGGAACCAGTGCGAAGAAAGGCCCGAGTGAGCCGATGACGATTTCGGGAATATCGAAGGCGGCGTGTGAGGCTGCAAAGGCGGAGAATGCCTCCACCAATTCGCTCTCATGTATGCCTTCGGCAAGCTCGAAGGGCGCTTTCAGCGTGGCGTGGAAACCGTAGCGCCTTGGCTCTTCGGTAACGTCCGCAAACCTGGCATAGTCGTCAAAGCCCTCACCGGAAAAGGCGTTGCGTCCCAGCCACCGTGACGCTGTCTCAGTCAGCGGATCGGTGGCGGAGGGCGAAAAATAGATTGCGTAGCGCACAGGGTCGCACTTTCAAACGTCATGAAAACAGCGGAAGCGTCATTTGAGACGACTTGTCTCGGCCCCGCAAGGTCAGAAGTGCGGGGTAGACCTTTTCCATGACAGAATGATGATATCGGGCAGGAAATTTGCCGGATATCAGTGGCATGTTTAGTGATGCGTTTTGCCAATGAGGCGCGAGCGGATCGCGTTCGACATATTGTCGAACAGGAAGACGACGATAAGGATCAACAGCACCATATAGGCGACCTTGTCCCAATCCTGATTGGTACGCATGGCTTCCAGCAGTTTGAGGCCGATGCCGCCTGCGCCCACCGCACCGATAACCGTGGCGGAGCGGGTGTTGCTTTCCCAGAAATAGAGCGACTGTGAAATGAAGACCGGCAGCACCTGCGGAATGACGCCGAAGCGGTTGACGATGACCGGCGAGGCGCCGACCGATTTCACGCCTTCGCGCTGCTTGTCATCGACATTTTCCAGAGCCTCGGCATAGACCTTTCCGAGCGCACCCGTGTCGGTGAAGAAGATCGCGGCAATCCCGGGGATCGGTCCGGGGCCGAAGCTTCTGGTGAAGAACAGCGCCCAAATCAGCATGTCGATCGAGCGGAGGAAGTCGAAGAGCCGCTTCATGCCCCAATTGGCCGCCTTGTTGGCAGTGATGTTGCGGGCGGCGATGAAGGCCAGAGGAAAGGCAAAGAGCGTACCGAGAAGCGTACCGAGGAAGGCCATGACCAGCGTCTGCAACAGCTTGGACAAGATATCCTCATGTTGCCAGGCATCGTTGCCGAGGAAATCATCGGCCATCTTTGAAATATTGGACTGGGCCGGATCGACGCGATCTTGCCATAGCGCCAGCGCTGCCAAGTCGCCCCAGCTCTTGCCCCAGAACTGCGAACGGGTGTCGAAGAAGAAATTGGCCCAACCAAGGAAGCGGCGCTGGACATAGAGCTGCGAGGTCCGAATTTCCGCCTGACCGGCAAAGCCGTACTCGACGACGACCTTGTTCTCGTCCTGGCGGATTTGAACAGGCGCGCCGGCCGGGGCTGTGACGCGGTCAGCGCCGATGGTCACGGGATAGAGCGTGCCGTCGACGTAGACATTGGCCTGCGTCGGGGTGATGTCGATGCGGTTCTGCTGATCGCCATAGGTCACGCTATAGCCGCCATCCGGCAGCGGCTGGAGCCAGCTGATATTGGCATTGGCTGGATACTGCCCGCGGCTCGTCCATTGCGGCACGACCTTGCCATCATCGAAGCGAAGCCGTGGCTGGGCGCGCCAGGAATACCAGTCCTGAATATAGCTGGAAGCGCGGTCCCAGCGGCCGTTGGTCAAGGCCGGGCCGACATTGAAGGCGAAGAAGCAGATGACGAGATAGGCGATGGCTGCAACCAGACCGACGAACAGTCCGTATCGGCGCATGAAGCCCTGCTGAAAGACCTGCGGATATTGGGACAGAAGACGTTCGCGGTCCGCACCATTGATGACAAAGCTTGTGGACATCAGGCCGCTCCCCGTCCGAATTCAAAGGATTGCTGGCCGATTAGCCGACGGCGCAGCCAGCCGGAGAACTGGTCAACAGCAATGATGGTGATCAGCAGCATGATGATGATGGCGTAGGTCTTGGCGGCATGATCGTTACCGATCGCCAGGCGGAAGACCTCGCCGATACCACCGCCGCCAACAGCACCGATGATGGTGGAGGCGCGCACATTGATTTCGGCGCGCAGCAGCGCATAGGAAACGAAATTCGGCAAAACCTGCGGTACGATGGCAAAGCGCACACGCTCCAGCCAATTGGCACCCGATGCCCGCAAGCCTTCATCCGGCTTCATATCGGCATTTTCAACCACTTCGAAGAACAGCTTTCCGAGCGCGCCGACGGTGTGGATGGTGATGGCGACGATGGCGGCAATGGGACCGAGCGAAAGGATGGCGGTGAGCAATCCGGCAATGACGATTTCCGGAAAGGCGCGCATCACTTCCAGCATGCGTCTGACGGCAAAACGCACCGCGCCGGCACCCACCAGATTGGTAGAGGCAAAGAAGCACAGCGCGAAAGCGAAGGCCGTGCCGATCAGCGTCGAGACCAGCGCAATGTTCAGCGTGATGATCAGCTGATAGAAGAAATGCGGAATATAAAAGCCGTCGCCGATATAGACGCGCTCCGAAACATAGTCGTATTTCAGCGAGCCGTCGGCATAGGGTGACGGCAGATCGAACATGGCGCGAACGACTTCCATCGGGCTGTTCGGCAGGAAGGTCTTCATAAAATCGAAGAAATAGGGCAGCCGCTCGAAGAACTTGCCGGAATTGGCGCTATTGGCGAAATCGAGCGAGGCAAAGAGCAGCGCAAGAAAGACGACGATGGCGATGCCGGTGTAGATACGTCGCGTGACCAGCTGCTGCTGGTAGTGCTGCATGACCTTTTTCGAGGCCTCGCCCAACGCATCTGGGGTGATTGGCGTGCTGGCCATGTCTTTTGCGTCCTTACCGGAGCCATGCGGGTGACGATGGATTCACCAAGGCTCTCATTCACCGTTTCAGCGGCATCCCTCAAGAAGCGTGACAGCTTTCCCGGGCTGCGCTTTAAAAAAACGGCGGCGCCTTTCTGACGCCGCCGTCTCATGCAGTTGCTGGCAATCAGCCGCCGATAACGGCCTTACGGGCATCAACGATCGTCTGGTAGAAGGACGGATCGACCTTGATGTATTCCTTGTTCTTGCCCTGGGTGAAGCCCTGGAAGCAAGCGAGGTCCTTCTTCGGCAGGTCGAGGAAGAAAGCTTCGATCTTTTCCTTCATCGGCTCGCCGACCTTGTTGGCAACCATCAGCGGGCCGTTCGGGATCAGCGGCGACTTCCAGACTTCGACGAGATCGTCCATATCGAGGTTGCCCTTGGCAACCATCTGGTGGAGGTTGCCGGAGCTGTAGCCTTCTTCCCACTTGCCAACGCCGGAGCCGAAGGTGGTGCCGACATCGAACTTCTTGTCGAGAACGGCGAGAACGAGGTTCTCATGGCCGCCACCGAAACCCGTTTCGGAGAAGTATTCCTTGACCGGCTTGCCGGTTTCCTTCGGCAGCGCGACGTTCGGGATCAGGTAGCCTGAGGTAGAGTCAGGATCGGCAAAACCGAGCTTCTTGCCCTTCGCGTCTGCCAGCGACTTGATGCCGGAATCCTTGCGGGCAACCATGATGGTGTAATAACCGCTGGAGCCGTCAGCGCCAGTGTAGGTCAGGATCGGATCGACAGCCTTCGGGTCCTGAATGGCGATCTTGGCGTAGGAGGATGCGCCCATGGAAGCAATGTCGATGGTGCCGCCCAGCAGACCCTGGATAACGCCGTTATAGTCCGGCGACGGGAAGAGCTGAACCTGCTCGACACCGGTTGCAGCCTTCAGACCATCGGCAATGCACTGGGCGTTGCGAAGTTGGTCGTTGGAGTTTTCGCCGCCATCGAGACCGATACGCAAAACTTTGACGTCCTGGGCAAGAGCCGAACCGGCCAGAAGGCCAAGCGCGACCGCAGAAAGAAGAGCTTTCTTCAACATGGATGTATCTCCTGTTTTTCCGGCAAGCCGGAGTTTTGCATGATGTGGGCTTTGATATGGGCGCCCCTGACGCGGGCGGATCGATGCTGTGCAGTCCTTACATTCCAGCCATGGAAAGGGGCTTCAGAGCGGTAGCTTCAGGACCGGCAGATGGGTTTTGGACGCGGGCGCTGAGCTCTGCGCCTTCAATGGTGATGCTGGTCGATGTCATGGTTTCGTCGATACCGGCACCGTGCGAATCCGTGCCGTAGATGTCCTTGACCGCGCGCGCATCAAGCTCGGCCGGCGTGCCGTCGAAGACCACGCGACCGCCTGCCATGCCGATGATGCGTTCACAATAATTGCGCGCCGTATCGAGCGTATGCAGGTTGGTGATGACGGTGATGCCTTCGCGCTCATTGATATCGCGCAACGCATCCATGACGATCTTGGCGTTCAGCGGGTCGAGCGACGCAATCGGCTCGTCGGCAAGGAGCATGCGCGGCGACTGCATCAGCGCGCGCGCAATGGCAACACGCTGCTGCTGGCCACCAGAGAGCGTTCCCGCAGGCTGCATTGCCACATGCTCGATGCCGAGGCGCTCCAGTGCGGCGATCGCCATCAGACGCTCTTCGGTAGTGAAGATGCTGAGCAGGCTCAAGACCGTGGAGCGGTGATTGAGGCGACCAAGCATGACATTGGTCAGAACGTCCAGACGCGGTACGAGATTGAACTGCTGAAAGATCATGGCGCAATCGCGCTGCCAGTGGCGCAGGGCAGCCCCGCGCAGTGACGAAACCTCAAGATCACCGAAATGGATGGAGCCGGATGTCGGATCGACCAGACGGTTGATCATACGCAGCAGGGTGGATTTGCCCGCACCCGAACGTCCGATGACGCCGACCATCTGACCCTGGGGAATATCGAGCGTCACGCTGTCGACGGCGGTCGATTTGCCGAAGCGGCGCGTAACCTGCTTGAGGTGAAAAGTCATAGGCCAAATCCAGTCTCGTTATTTCGGATTCGGCCTATCAGGGGTGCGTGAAGCGTGAATGTCAGTTTGATGAAGAAATTATTACAAGGCTGACGTTACGGGAGATGCGCTTCGCTCACCCGTCATACTTCGCCAGAAAGGCCTCTGCCTCCAGCGAGCGGAAATCATCCAGCGCGGCGCGAAGCCTTGTATGATCCCAATCCCACCAGGCCAGCCTGTCCATCCGCTCGCCGATCTCTTCTGGAAAACGACGCCGGATGAGTTTGGCGGGAACACCGCCGAAAATGGTGTAAGGCGCGACATCCTTCGAGACGACGGCACCGGCACCCACCACCGCGCCATTGCCGATACTAACGCCGGGCAGAATGGTAGCACCGTGGCCGATCCAGACGTCGTGGCCGATGACGACGCGCTTTGCCCGCCTTGCGGCAAAGAAATCGGTCTCGTCTTCAGCATCGTCCCAATAGTTATGGGCGCGGTAGGTGAAGTGGTGGAGCGTCGCGCGCGACATGGGGTGATTTGTAGCGTTGATGCGCACCGATGCGGCGATATTGACGAATTTGCCGATGGTGGCGCACCAGACGGCACCGTCCTGCATGATATAGGAATAGTCATCCATCTCCACCTCTTCGATGCGGCAGCGCTCCGATACTTCGGTGTAGCGGCCGATCTTCGAGTTCGTGACACGGGCAGTCTCGTGGATCACGGGTTCAAGTCCGACTTTGACACTCATGCTGCAATCTTTCTGGGCGAGAACTGCGAGACATCGAGAATACGATTGGCCACGGCTTCACGCACTTCCTCATCGTGAAAAATGCCGAGAAGGGCCGTTCCTTCGGCCTTCTTTTGCTGGATCATCTCCACCACGACCTTGCGGTTGGCGGCATCGAGCGAGGCCGTCGGTTCGTCCAGTAGCAGGATGGCATGGTCGGTAATGAAGCCGCGGGCAATGTTGACACGCTGCTGTTCGCCGCCGGAAAAGGTCGCGGGTGGCAGAGACCACAATTCCCGTGGCAGATTGAGTTTGGACAGCAACTCCCCTGCCCGTTCGCGTGCCTCTTCGACTGGAACTTTTCGAGCGAGCAGCGGCTCCGCCACCACATCGACGGCGGCTACGCGGGGAACGGTGCGCAGGAACTGGCTGACATAGCCAAGGCTGCGGTGGCGGACTTCGAGCACGGTGCGGGGCGCGGCACTGCCGATATCGACCATCTGTCCCTCATGCTTGATGAGTATCTGGCCGCTATCGATGGCGTAATTGCCATAGAGCATCTTGAGGATGGAGCTTTTGCCGATCCCCGAAGGCCCGCCAAGCACGACGCATTCGCCGGCCTGGACGGAGAAGTTCACATTGCGCACGACGGGCAGTTCAATCCCGTCACGCAGATGCATGGTGAAGCTTTTGAAGACTTCCGAAACGATGAGGGGGGTCGGCATGTCACACCTGCAGGATGGAGGAAACGAGGAGCTGAGTGTAGGGCTCACGCGGGTCGTCCAGCACGCGGTCGGTCAAACCCTGCTCGATGACGTTGCCGTCCTTCATCACCATCATCCGATGCGACAAGAGACGTGCAACCGCAAGGTCATGGGTGACGACGATGACGGATAGACCGAGATCGTTGACGAGGCCGCGAACGAGATCGAGAAGCCTCGCCTGGACCGAGACATCCAGACCGCCGGTCGGCTCGTCCATGAAGACGAGGCGCGGCGAGGTGACGAGGTTGCGGGCGATCTGCAGGCGCTGGCGCATGCCACCGGAAAAGGCACGCGGCTGATCATCGATGCGATCGGTGCTGATCTCCACCCGCTCCAGCCATTCGCTGGCGGTGTTGCGGATATTGCCATAATGGCGGTTGCCGACCGCCATCAGCCGCTCTCCGACATTGGCGCCCGCCGAGACCGTCATGCGCAGACCGTCAGCCGGATTCTGGTGCACGAAGCCCCAGTCCGTGCGCATGAGAAAACGCCGCTCCGCCTCTCCCATGTGATAGAGGTCGCGGACCGAGCCATCCCGCATGCGATATTCGACGCTTCCCGTCGTCGGCATCAGCCGGGTGGAAATGCAGTTCAGCAGCGTCGTCTTGCCTGAGCCGGATTCACCGACGATCGCCAGAACCTCTCCCGGCCAGAGATCGAAGGAAACGTTGCGGCAACCTGCGCGGTCGCCGTAATATTTCGAGACGTCGCGGACTTTCAACAGCGGTTGGTCGCTCATTCTGCGGCCTCCTTCACATCGGCCAGCAGATGGCCGCGATGG
Organism: uncultured Agrobacterium sp.; assembly: GCA_913777615.1. GTDB lineage: Bacteria > Pseudomonadota > Alphaproteobacteria > Rhizobiales > Rhizobiaceae > Agrobacterium. The sequence goes on from CAJYTK010000022.1 coordinate 356,872, forward strand.
CCATGGTCGCGCCGATCTTCGCAATGATCGGTATCGGAACAGACGAACATGCGTCCGCCCCGATCATCGAGGATGACTTCATCGAGATAGACATTGTCCGCGCCGCAAAGCGCACAGGGCTTGTCGAAGGTCTGGATCTCGAAGGGATGGTCGTCGAAATCGAGGCTGACGACTTCGGTGAAGGGCGGTACCGCATAGATGCGCTTTTCACGACCAGCGCCAAACAGTTGCAAGGCCTCCGACATATGCATTTTCGGATTGTCGAATTTCGGCGTTGGCGACGGGTCCATGACGTAGCGGCCCGCAACCTTCACCGGATAGGCGTAGGTGCGGGAAATCCGGCCATTATGGGCAATGTCCTCATAGAGGCGCACATGCATGAGGCCGTATTCTTCCAGCGCATGCATGACGCGGGTTTCGGTCTCACGTGGCTCGAGGAAGCGCAAGGGTTCGGGGATCGGCACCTGATAGACCAGCACCTGACCTTCCGTTAGCGTTTCTTCCGGAACGCGGTGACGCGTCTGGATGACGGTGGCCTCCTTGGTATGGGTGGTGACAGCGACAGTGGCGACCTTCTGGAAGAAGGCGCGGATGGAGACGGCATTTGTCGTATCATCCGCCCCCTGGTCTATGACCTTCAGTACGTCCTTTGGCCCGAGGATTGCCGCCGTCACCTGCACGCCGCCCGTTCCCCAGCCATAGGGCATGGGCATTTCGCGCGAGGCGAAGGGCACCTGGTAACCCGGTATGGCAATAGCTTTAAGAATAGCGCGGCGGATCATCCGCTTGGTCTGCTCGTCCAGATAGGCGAAATTGTACGTTGCGAGACCTTCATTCTTTAGGTCATTCTCAAATGAAACTTCTTCAAGCATCGTGCGTTGTCCTTCCGTAAGTCACAACGGATGTCAGGAGTAAATGATCATGGAGATCGGAATTCTCATTGCGCTGTTCTTCACTGTATTTGCAGCATCGAGCGTATTTTGCGCTTACTGGTTCAACGAGCAGCGATAAGACCAAGTCTTTATTCGGCAGCATCGTTCAACCAACCCTCTTGTGTTCTTTGCGCAGCCTCGAAATCGGCGCGCATCTTTCTGACAAGACCAAGCTCAGCCTGGAAATCGACGTAATGCGGCAGCTTTAAATGCTCGACAAAGCCCGTCGCCTGAACATTGTCAGCATGTGAAATCACAAACTCTTCGTCTTGAGCCGGTGCGGTTCTATCTTCACCGAACTCGTCAGCACGCAGAGCACGGTCCACGAGCGACATAGCCATGGCCTTGCGTTCGCTCTGGCCGAACACCAGCCCGTAGCCGCGGGTGAATTGCGGCGGTGCCTTGGCCGAACCCTTGAACTGGTTGACCATCTGGCATTCGGTGACCTGAACATCGCCGATGGAAACGGCAAAGCCGAGTTCGGGAATATCCAGCTCCACCTCGACCTCACCGATTCTCACCTCGCCGACAAAAGGGTGGGTGCGGCCGTAGCCGCGCTGCGTTGAGTAGGCCAGAGCCAGAAGAAAGCCTTCATCACCACGGGCAAGCGATTGCAGGCGCAGGTCTCGTGCCATGGGGAACTCCATGGGCTCGCGGGTCAGGTCGCCGGGAACATGCTCCTCCGGCATTTCGCCGTCGCTTTCGATCAGGCCTTCTTCCGCCAGAATTTCCGACACCCGCATGATATGTTCCGGCTCTGAATCGCGCAGGACAGGCTCATCGACCTCGCCATCCTCAAGAAGGGATGGATCGAGAAGGCGATGGGTGTAATCGAAGGTGGGGCCGAGCAACTGTCCGCCGGGCAGATCCTTGTAGGTTGCGGACACGCGGCGTTCAACCAGCATCTCGCCGGTTTCGACCGGCCTGGAGTAGCCGAAGCGCGGCAGGGTGGTGCGATAGGCGCGCAGCAGAAAGATAGCCTCGATCATATCGCCGCGCGATTGTTTGACCGCGAGCGCGGCGAGCGCCCGATCGTAGAGCGAGGCTTCGGCCATCACCCGGTCCACGGCAAGGCCGAGTTGCTCAATGATCTGGCCGATCGTCATGGCGGGCAGGTTGCGATCTCCACGGCGCCGGTCGGCAAGCAGGCAATGTGCATTGGCAATGGCGGTTTCTCCGCCCTTAACGGCAACATACATAGCTTAGGCCTCCAGCTCGATACGAATGGAACGCGGCAGGCAGATGAAGTGGCTGCCGCAGGTGAGGATCACATCGACTCCACGCGGAAAGACGGCGCGGTTCTCGCTCCACAGACGAGGGAAAATGTCAGGAAGGCCTGTAGGCTCTATGATCTCGCTGTCCCGAATGCCGGGGCCGGTAAGCCGGAGCTTTGGACCGCCTGTCAAATCCTGCACTTCGATGATGATCGTTGCGGAGCGGTCAGGATATTCCTGCGTGCCTTGGGCGAAAAGATCGAAAGAGGAGAGCTGGCTTGCGGCATCGAGCACCGCAAAACGGGCTTCGGCTTTGGTTGCCGCCATTTGCGCTCCCGTGTGAAAGGAGAGCCAGCTCGGCACGACCGATTTCGAGAAGGCGCCATTCATCCAGACGGGGGTTTCGTAATCTGAAAGCGTCAGGAGAATGCCGCCGGCAGCCTTGCCGAGCGGGCTTGGCGGCTGGATCGGCAGATCGAAGGATTGCACCTTACCTGGGCGTGCCATGCCATCCATGACGGCTTTGAAAATGTGCTGGGAATCGAAGACCGGATCGGAGAAGCCGCCGGTTACGATATTGGCGTTGGCGGACATTAGTCGTCTCCCCGTACCATGGTGAAGAAATCGACGCGGGTTGCTGCGGTTTGCTGAATGGCATTGGTCTTGCGTTTTTCAAGACGAGATGCGACCACAGAGAGGACCTCGCGCTCAACGAGAGGACGGGTCGTCTCTTCCTGCCAAAGCGCATCGGCGATTGCCGCGTACCACGCCTGCTTGCGGCTCGTGCCGAGCGCATGGGCATGGCCGATCGTGCCGGAGGCAAGCTTGACGGTGGCGCGTGTCACGGTCGCTTCTCCGAGATTGAAGGGTGAACCGCCGCCACCAATCTTTCCGCGCACCATGACGAGCCCGGTTTCCGGTCCACGCACCTTTTCGACTTGCGGCTTGGTATCCAGAGCGCTCCAGCAATTGAGAAGCTCTTCAACCGTCGCACGGGCCAGCAGCCCTGCGGCCCGCTTTCTCGCCTCTTGAATTTCGGTCGGTTCGTTCATTTTATCCTCAAACGTCTATTGATATAGACAACCATACAAGATAGCTTAGATGTAAGCCTCCAGCATGACAAGCGTGTGACATGACCCTGACGAACAATATGCGAAAGAAGAATGGCGTGGCGCTTTGGCGCCAGATCGCCGACCGGATCAGAACGGCGATTGCTGCGGGCGAATATGACGGCACCGGCATGTTGCCATCAGAGATGGTGCTGGCAGAACGTTTTGGCGTTAACCGCCATACGGTCCGGGGTGCCATCGCAGCACTTGCGGATGAAGGTATCGTTCAGGCGCTGCAAGGCCGGGGAACACTGATTACCCGCAAGGATCGCCTGAGTTTCCCAATCTCGAAGCGAACACGCTTTACCGCTGGTCTTGGCGATCAGGCACGGGAGATGGAAGGGCTGCTCCTGGCGCATTCCCTTGAGGGAGCGACGACAGCTCTTGCCGAGAAGCTGAATGTGGCGCCGGGTACGCCACTCATCCGGCTGGAGTTGCTGCGTAAGGTCGATCAAAAGCCGGTATCGCGCTCGACATCCTGGTTTCCGGCTGAGCGCTTTAGCGGCATTGCCACTGACTATGAAGACACGGGCTCAATTACCGAGGCGCTGAAGCGATCCGGCGTGGCCGACTATGTCCGGGCTTCGACCACAGTCTCTGCCCGCCATGCGGAAGCCGACGATCTGGCCGATCTCGAGCTGTCGCCGGGTGCCATTCTCCTCGTCTCCGATTCCCTGAATGTCGACATGGACGGACATCCGATACAGTTCGGCACCAGCCGCTTTCCGGCTGATGTCGTGCAATTCACCGTGGAGAGTTGACAGCAGGAGGAACACGATCGTCCTGCGAGCGTCCGCTACCTGACCTGCACAGGAAGGACGAAGGACGTCTGCGCACCGGGAGGTGGCGTCGAAACCGATGCCTTGCCGATCGACGATTTGATCTTGGCGTCGACTGCCTCATCGCCTGTGGATTTGACCACGCTCAGCCGGCCGATAGAACCGTCATTCTGCACCACGAAGGATACCGTCACCGTCATGCCGGAGCGGCCCGCACCGCGAACGATGCGGCGAGCGACAGCGCTTTGAACCTTCGATGCCCAGTCAGCCGGAGAGATGGAAGACGATGCAGAACCCGCGCTGTTGCGAGACGCCGCCGTTCTGTCCGACTGCGTCGCCTCAGCCTTGGCGATATCGCGGCGCTGAGATTGCTGTGGCGCCGGCGTCGGCTTTTGCACTCGTTTCTTTTCCGGCTCTTTTTCCTTCTCCACCTTCTTTTGTACCGGAGGCGGAGGCGGAGGACGAAGCACAGGAAGGGGAACCTCGACATTTTCGAGTTCCGCTACCTGCTGCTGCTCGATGGGATCGACCTCCTGCACCGGTTCTGGAGGCGTGGGCTCCTCCACAGGCTGCTGCACCACCTCCGGCGGCACTTCGGGGGTAGGCTCGGGCTCCACTGGCGGCTCTTCAACGACAGGCTCTGCAACTGGCTCCGGCGGAGGTTCTACGGGCGGCGGTTCTTCGACAGGCTCGGTGACGTTGCTTTTGACCTCTTCCGTCTCGACCTCGTCATTGGCTTCGACCGTTTCTTCGGTATTGGCGGCCTCAGGCAGGGCGGCAAGCTCAATCATGATCGCCGCCTGAGGTGCGTTATCGCCCTGCTCTTCCGGCTTTTCCTGCATCAGATAATAGGCGCCTGCGGCGTGTACCGAGACCATCACCAGTGCCGCCGCGGACCAGAGTGCGATCTCTCCGAAGCGGGATTGTCTGGAACGAGAGTAGACGGTGTCCGTCACTGCGACCCTCCATTCGGGCCAGATGCAGGCTGGCTGGATTGCAGCTGACTGGAACCAGAGGCCGGCGCGCCTGCTGGAGCTGCGCCCGCAACGCCCTCCAGCCCGACAAGCGCGATCTTCAGATAGCCGCTGTCACGCAGCAGGTTCATGATCTCCATGAAGTGGCCGTAATCCACCGCCTTGTCAGCGCGCAGAAAGATACGTGTGTCCTTCTTGCCCCCCGTCTTGGCGTCGAGGCTGGAGGCCAATGCTTCGCGCCCCACCGCATCATTGCCGAGATTGAGCGACAGGTCGTCCTTCACCGTCAGATAGAGCGGCTCGTCCGGACGCTCGGCGGGTTTTGCCGTCGAGGCCGGAAGGTCGACATTGACATCTACGGTCGCAAGCGGTGCTGCCACCATGAAGATGATCAGCAGCACCAGCATCACGTCGATGAACGGCGTGACGTTGATTTCGTGGTTTTCGGGAAGCTCTTCCCCGTGGCTCTCTCGGATACCGCCTGCCATGATCTTAACGTCCCACCAGTGAGACCTGGGGCTTGCTGGCACTGCCCGGCGGGATGCGGCGGAAATCGAGGTCGCGGCTGACGAGACGCTCCACGCCTGCGGCAACATCGGCCAGCAGATGACGATAGCCGGTAATGGAACGGGCAAAGACGTTGTAGATCACCACTGCCGGAATGGCGGCAACCAGACCGATCGCCGTCGCCAGCAAGGCCTCGGCGATACCGGGCGCCACGACGGCAAGGTTGGTTGTCTGCGATTCCGAGATACCGATAAAGGCGTTCATGATGCCCCAGACCGTGCCGAAGAGGCCAACGAAGGGCGATACCGAACCGATGGAGGCCAGAACGCCCGTGCCGCGCGACATGCGGCGACCCGCATGGGTTTCGATGCGCGAGAGGATGGAGGAGACCCGCTCCTTGATGCCACCGCCATCCGTGTGAGCAACGACTGCATCCGACAGGGTCATTTCGTGAGTTGCCATGCGCAACATCAAGGCGGCAGGACCGCCCTTGTTTTCGACGGCTTCAGTGGCTTCAGCCAGCGTCTTTGCCTTGTGAACGATCTTCAGTGTTGATCCTGCACGCACACGCGCGGCGGCAAGCTCGATCGACTTCGCCAGCCAGACCGTCCAGGTTGCGAGCGAGGCGAGAGCAAGGCCGATCATGACGCTTTTGACGACCCAGTCTGCGGCCATGAACATGCCCCAAGCGGACAGGTTGTGAGGAATATCGGACCGTTCATCCGCGCTCACCTCTACCGGAGAAAGCGCCTCACTGGATGGGCCTGGCTGTGCTGCTGGCGGTGTCTGCGCGCCAGACGGTTGAGCCGGAGCCTCGGTCGCCGGAAAGGGAGCGGTCGCAGCAGGCGCCTGCTGATCCTGTAGGGCGGCTTGCGGCACCTGCGTCGCTGGCGATGGCTGAACGGAAACGGGCGGAGCAGAATTCGTAGCCGGCGAAGGAGCCTGGGTCTGCGGTGCGGCTGGCACGCCTTGGGATGGCGCAGCCGTCTGAGCGACAGCCTGGACAGAAGAGGCGCAGATCATCACGGTCATTGCCAGCGCCGCGTGTCGGCAACGCGTCCATGGCGCTATTGCAGCTTTGGACGAAGAAATCGAGAGTATGGAGGTCATCAGATGGTCCCGGGTTTTCTGTACTGCACGACGACCAGACGCATCGGCATTGCCCTCACCCGCACCCGAATAGCAGACATGCAAGCCCGATCCGCTATAAGTGGAGTAAGATTAGCAACTAATACATTGCATAAACCGGAGCTGTAAACTCATCTTTTGGAAAAACATGCGTGACGAAGCGATGTTTTTACATTCGCGATTGCGAAGGATCACTGCTGCTGCATGGGCAGGAATTGCGCCACGAGTTCATGGCGCTCGCCCGGATAGGTTACCGTGACGTGTGTCACGTAGGTCTGCCCGTGCCAGGTTCGCCGCTCAACGACGAGGCAGGCGGTACCGACGGGAATGGCAAGCGCATCGGCAATCCGGCGATCCGCCGAGATGGCGCGGATGCGATGCTCGGCAGCGCTCCAGGGTACCATCTGCAAAAGCCATGAACCCGGACCGACGGAGGAGAAATCCGCATCTTTGGCCTCTGGCACGGCGGAAACGTTGATGATGCGGTCCTCGAGGCAAAAGGGTGTGTCGCCGGTGAAATGCCGGCAGGTCAGCGAGAGAATACTGGCGCCCGCCTTCACCTCCAGCGCAGCGCGATCTTGAGACGTTGCCTTGCGTAGTTCGCGCTCGTCCAGCCGATAGCCGTAGATCAGTCCCATCTGCTGGACCTCGCGCTGGATATCGTGAATTGCCAGAACGGCGGATTGGACATGCGGACGGGTAACGAAACTTCCGGAACGGCGACGGCGCTCGATCAGGCCTTTCTTGACCAGCTCGGTCAGCGCCTTGTTCACCGTCATGCGGGAGCAATCATACTCCTTCGTCAACTCGTGCTCGAAGGGAATACGATAACCCGGCGGCCATTCACCAGACAGAATCCGTCCTTCCACGTCGCTCATGATGCGCTCGTGCAAGGACTTTTCCTGCAGTGCGGCCGTTTCAGCCATGGTCTTCGTTCCGTTACAGCGTCGGCTAGAAAATCGAAATCCATTTTCTAAAAAGCGCGATGCGTCTATTCAAAAGGTAAAGCGTGTTTTGTGCGGCCAGTTGGAAGCACGGCGCTTCCATGGCCCGCCTGATATCACCGTCTCCCGTGCTTAGCCATGGGCTGCCGCCGCAATGGCTTCTTCACGGATTTCATCGGTGAGCCTTGCACGCAACTCGGAAAATTCCGGGCTAGCCTTGACCGTGTAATGACGCGGATGCGGCAGATCGACCGGGGTGATGGACTTAATGCGGCCCGGACGCGCCGACATCGTCACCACTCGGTTTGCCATGAACACCGCTTCCTCGATATCATGCGTCACGAAGATCACCGTCTTCTGCTCCCGCTCCCAGATGCCCAGCAGCAGTTCCTGCATGAGGCCGCGCGTCTGGTTGTCCAGCGCGCCGAAGGGTTCATCGAGCAGCAGAATGCGCGGACCGTTGGCCAGCGCTCTGGCAATCGCCGTTCTCTGCTGCATGCCGCCGGATAGTTGCTTCGGCCAGTGGTTCTCGAAGCCTCTCAAGCCCACCTTGTCGATGTAGCTATCGACGATCTCCCACTTCTCCTTCTCCGCTACCCCGCGCTCGCGCAGGCCAAAGGCGACGTTCTCGCGGATAGTGAGCCAGGGAAACAGCGTGTAGGACTGGAAGACCATGCCGCGATCGGCACCTGGTCCCTTCACCTCCTGGCCAGCCAGCAGAACCTTGCCGGTGGTCGGGCGATCAAGGCCGGCGATGATACGAAGCAGCGTCGACTTTCCGCAGCCGGAGGGCCCGAGAATGGTGACGAAATCGTTCTTCGGAATTTCGAGATCCGTCGGTTGCAGGGCAAGTGTCGGCGTGCCGCCACGCACGCCCGGGAAGGTGCGGCTGACGTCCTGGATGACGAGTTCATTCATCAGGCAAGCCTCCAGGCGAACAGTTTGCGATTGAGAGACTTGAAGGCAAAGTCCGAGATAAGTCCGATGACACCGATGACGATAATGCCGAAAATGATCTGGCCCGTCGCCATCAAGGCCTGGCTGTTGATGATCATGTAACCGATGCCGGACGAGGCTCCGATCAATTCGGCGACGATGACATAGGTCCACGCCCAGCCGAGAACGAGCCGCAGAATCTCGGCAATATCCGGTGCATTGGCAGGGATGAGGACCCGGCGCACAACGCCGCGATCCTTGGCGCCGAGCGTATATGCAGCCTCGACCAGATCACGTCGTGTGCCGGCAACGGCAACGGCGATCATAAGGATGATCTGAAACACCGCACCGATGAAGATCACCAGCAGCTTCTGCATTTCGCCAATGCCAGCCCAAAGGATCAGAAGCGGGACGAAAGCCGACGCCGGTAGATAGCGTGCGAAGGAAACGAAAGGCTCGAGTAAAGCTTCGATCGGCTTATATGCACCCATGGCGATACCGAGGGGAACAGCCACTATCGCCGCCAGCACGAAGCCGCCGACCACGCGCCAGATCGTCATACCGATATCGTAGGCGAAACCCTGCTCGGTCAGGAGATAGATCCCATCCTTCAGCATGGTGACAGGGTCAGCGAGAAAGGTGGGCGAAACGAACCCACCCAGCGTTGCGATACCCCAGGCGAGGAAGAACAGCACGAAAAACAGGATGCCGAGCGCAATCCGCGTGCTGTGTCTGATAGGCTGTAGTGGCTGCATGTGTATCCCGGCAGTCATGAGGCGGGGCGCGGCGACAGGCCGCGCCCGAGGTCATTGCTTGATGGCCGATTACTTGATGAAGGAGGTATCGGCGAGCGTAGAAAGGTCGGGCTTCGACTTGATGACGCCGATTTCCAGAAGCAGATCGGCGGCCTTCTCCGAAAACGTCTTGAACTCGCCTTCGAAGAACTTCTGGTTGGCTGCCTTGTCCTGCCATTCGAGGAACTTGGCGGAGTTGCCGAAGGCTTCGCCAGACTGCTTCACATCCGCGCCCATTGTCGCATAGGTTTTCTCGGGGTCGGCCTTGATGGCTTCAAGCGCCTCGAAGTAGCTCGTCGCCAGCGCCTTCGCCGCTTCCGGATTGGTTTTCAGGAATTCCGGCGTGCAGCCGAATGTGTCCATAACCGCCGGATAATCCAGCGTGGTAGCAATAATCTTGCCCTTGTCGGGTGCGGCACGAACCGTGGAGAGATAGGGCTCATAGGTCATCGCGGCATCGTTCTGGCCCGCGACAAAAGCCTGCGCAGCCGGGCCGGGCTCCAGGTTCACCACCTTCACATCCTTAAGCGTCAGACCATTTTCCTTAAGGATCCACGCGAGGAAGAAGTATGGCGAGGTGCCGGGTGCCGAAGCGGCAATGGTCTTGCCCTTCAGGTCGGCAATCTTGGCGATATCGCTGCGAACCGCCATGCCGTCCGCGCCGTGGGACTTGTCCATCTGAAAGATTTGCGTAGATTTCACGCCATTGGCGTTCCATGCAATCCAGGTTTCCACAGTGGTCGCGGCGCACTGAACGTCACCTGAGGCGAGCGCCAGGTGACGGCTTGCCTGCGGGATCTTCTTGATCTCGACCTTGAGACCGTTCTTTTCGAAAATACCCGCTTCTTTGGCGAGCGTCAGCGGCGCAAAGCCCGTCCAGCCAGACATGCCGATGGTGACGGATGTTTCGGCATGGGCTGTGGTGGAAAACAGTGCGGCGGCGAGAAGGGTAAAACCCAGCGTCTTTCTCATGTAGATCCCCTGTTGCTTTATTTTTGAGCGTCGATTTTCGCCGCTTCTTTAAGGGGCATTAATTCACAGGGAAAATGACTTGTCTAGACAAAATGCTTCAGTGACCTGTACGCCGCGCTACTTTGGTTTCCAGCATCGAAAGCGTGCTATGGATCAAAATGGCGAGTGCAGCCACAATCAAGCCACCCTGCAGAATGAAGGCAAGATTGTTGGATTGCAGACCGGCGATAATGACCTCGCCCAACGTGCGCGCCGCAACCGTTGAACCGATCGTGGCAGTCGAAAGGCTGATCACTGCGGAGAGGCGAATACCGGCAAGAATTGCCGGCATGGCAAGCGGCACGTCAATTCTCCAAAGCCTTTGCCAGCCGGTCATGCCCGCGCCGCGTGCGGCTTCGATGATTGATGCCGGAACCGTCGTCAGCCCCGTGAGGGTATTTTCGAAGACGGGAAGAAGCGCATAGAGAAACAGTGCAACCAGTGTGGGCTTCTGGCCAAAGCCCATGATCGGCACCGCCAGCGCCAGAACGGCGACCGGCGGAAAGGTCTGCCCAATGTTGACGATGCTGCGCGACAGCGGCAGAAATTCCCGACCGAATGGACGACTGACGAGGACGGCAAGCGTGGCGGCAACGAGTGTTGCAGCCAGCGTCGCCACACCCACGATCGCGAGATGGGACAGCGTAAGCGACAGAAGATCGGCTTGCTGGTAAATGGCCGGTGCGTTGGTCTGGACGAGCGGCGCGAAGATCGGCGCAAAAGTGTTTGGGCTGACCAGGAAGACGGCAAGCAGAAGCGCGAGGCCCAGCAGAAGGACCGGTCCAAGCAACGCTCTCTTGTCCGCGCCTCTCACGAGCGGCCCGCGGCTTGCTGCAGCAGCGTATCGCGCCGAATGCGTCCGATCTTCTGTCCATCGCTACCGATAACCGGTAGGCTGTCACGTCCTGCCCAGAGCATGGCGGAAAGCGCATCGCGCTGGCTTAACGCATCGGGCAGCGGTTCGCCTTCCGCTTCTCCGGCCTCGACGATCTCCGAGACCGTTACCACGGACAGCAGCCTCAGAGGCCTTTCCCGCTCGCCGATCAGCGTCCTGACGAAAGGCGTCGCCGGGTTCAGAACCAGCTCTGCCGGCGGCCCATATTGCACGATCTTCCCTCGATCCATGACGGCGATCCGATCTGCCAGGAAGAACGCTTCGTCCATGTCGTGGGTGACGAGAATAATGGTGACGCCGAGTTTCTTTTGTATCGCCACGAGATCTTCCTGCGCCTTGGCGCGGATGATCGGATCGAGTGCGCCAAAGGGCTCATCCATCAAGAGAATATTCGGCTCTGCTGCCAACGCGCGTGCCACGCCGACGCGCTGTTGTTGCCCGCCGGACAATTCGTTCGGGAAGCGATCGGCGTACAGATTCGAATCGAGTTGGAAAAGCGTGAGGAGTTCTTCGACTTTGGCAGAAATCCGCTGGCGGTCCCAGCCAAGGAGTTCCGGCACGGTTGCAATGTTTTGCGCAACCGTCCTGTGTGGGAAAAGTCCGTGTCCCTGGATGGCGTAACCGATGCTGCGTCGAAGCTCGAAACCCGGTAGATCGAGAACGTTGCGCCCATCGATACGGATGACCCCGGCGGTCGGCTCAACGAGGCGGTTGACCATCCGCAGAAGCGTCGTCTTTCCCGAGCCCGACGTGCCGACAATGACCGTGACGCTTCTCGGGCGCACCGAAAGGCTCACATTGTCGACCACAGTGGCTTCACCATAACGCTTGGTGAGGTTTTCGATCTCGATCATGCGGCTTTTCCTCCAGACAGGAGATTGCTGTCGATCAGGGCATCGAGCAGAATCGCTGCAGCAAACCCTAAGATGACGGTTGGGATGGTTCCCAGAAGAACGAGGTCCATGGCCGTTTGGCCGATGCCCTGAAATACGAAGACGCCGAAGCCACCGCCGCCGATGAGAGCTGCAATCGTCGCAAGCCCGATATTCTGCACCAGCACGATGCGGATGCCGGTCAATATGATGGGAAGCGCCAGAGGAAACTCGACCTTGATCAGACTCTGCCAAGCCGTCATGCCAATGCCCCGCGCGGCATCGCGCACCGCAAGCGGAACGCCCGCGACACCGACGACGGTGTTTGAGACGATAGGGAGCAGCGAATAGAGAAACAGAGCGACGAAGGCAGGCGCCGCGCCAATGCCCCTGATGCCGATGTCCGACGCGCCAGGAACATGCGTGCCGATCCAGCCGAGCGGCGCAATCAGGAGGCCGAAGAGCGCGATGGATGGGATCGTCTGGATGATGTTGAGACTGTTCAGCATGACGGCGCGGATGCGCTCCACCTTGAAACAGAGCACTCCCAGAGGAATGCCGGCCAGCATGGCGGCGAAGACGGAGCCCAAGGCCAGTTGAAGGTGGCGCTGCGCTTCCGTCCAGAAGATATCGGCGCGGCTTTGGTACTCTTTCATGACGGAAAGATCGTCCCACAGGCCGGAGAGCAGGAAGGCGCTAAGAAGCAAGAGAGCCAGCCCGAGCAGGATGAGACGCGTCAGCGGCTTGGGGTCAAGTCTCGCGATCGCATCCGTTGCCAGAACCACCAGCCCAGCAAGCACCAACCAGAAACCACTGGCTATCGAGACGCGGGCGTAGGTATTCTCAGGCGGAATGAGAGAGGAGGCAGAAAGACCGACGGCAAGCGCCAGCGCGACCAGGGCAGCAAAAGCGGTTGCCAGACGGATTTTCTTGTTTGCCACAAACAGCGCCACTGCTGCGGCCAAAAAGATGATTCCGATCAGTCCATAGCCAAGAGAGGTCGGCATGCTGTCCAGGAGGAAGCGCCCTTCTCCCTGGACGATCCGGTTGGCACGGAAACTGACAAAGGGCGGAACGAATGAAGCATAGAGAAGCAGGCCGCATATCAGCACGCCGACCTTATCGATATGTCGCGTGACGCTCTGCGGCTTCTGCAAGGCGGTCTCTTGCTGCAACGCCACCTCTTACTTCACGAAGCCGTTTTTGGTGAGAAAATCGAGCGCAACGGCCTTCGCCTGCTCTCCGCCCACCTGAACGCGGCCATTGAGCTCCTGAAGGGTGGTGAGATCGAGCTTTTCAAAAACGGGTTTCAACACCTTCTCGATGTCGGGATGCTTTTTAAGCACCTCTTCGCGAATGATCGGCGCGGGCTGGTAGACCGGCTGCACGTTCTTGTCATCCATCAGGACAACGAGACCGGAAGGCGCGATGCCGCCGTCCGTACCATAGACCATGGCGGCATTGGCGTTGTTGGTCTGGTTGGCGGCGGCAGCAATGGTGGCCGCCGTATCGCCGCCCGAAAGCGTAATCAGCTGCTCCGGCTTCAGCGTGAACCCGTAGGTTTTCTGGAAGGCCGGAAGAGCTGCTGCAGAGTTGACGAACTCGGACGATGCGGCAAGGACGATCTGGCCGCCACCTGCAACAAATTTGCCCAGGTCGCTCAATGTCTTGAGGTTGTTCTTGTCAGCCACGTCCTTGCGAACCGCGATGCCCCATGTGTTGTTGGCGGGCGATGGAGACAACCAGACGATCTTGTTGGCATCGTAGTCCAGCGTCTTGGCCTCTTCATAGGCTTTGGCTGCGTCCTTCCAGATGGGATCGTCTGCCTTTTCGAAGAAGAAGGCCGCGTTACCCGTATATTCCGGGTAGATATCGATCTCGCCTGCGATGATCGCCTTGCGCACGACAGGCGTTGCACCCAGTTGGATACGATCGGTGGTGGCGATATTGTTGACGTTCAGAACCGACTGGATGATGTTGCCAAGAACGCTTCCTTCTGTGTCGATCTTGGACGAAACGACGACTTGCGCCTGGGCAATCGATGTATAGAGAGCAAGCGCGAATCCGGCGCCAGCCAGCTTCATCAGACGGTTCATGGGCAATCTCCACTCGGATCGATTATTCGGGCAGGACAATGCCTCGTCTTTCTGACCAACTCTGATGAGTGACTGTCCCCGGTTCAGCAGGACGTAACGAAGCGGACTGCAAAAAGGTTGCAGGGAAATATCGTGGCTGAGAAAAAAAGGGCGACAGCCGTTGCCTTTCAACGCCCGCGCGCTTGCTTGCCAATGACGAAAGGCATGAGCACCGACAAGAACAGCAGGCGCAGCACATGGTGCGAGCCGACATAGGCAGTGTCCGCGTGCATCATCACCGCCATGGCGGCCATGGTCTCAAGGCCACCAGGCGCGAAAGCAATCATGACCGCGTTCAGCGGAACACCTGTCACACTTGAGATCAGTACGGCAATCGAGCAAGCAAGGACGACAACGGCAACAGTGACGACGGCGCCAGCCAGAAACGCCTTCCTCATATCCTTCAGCGAAGAGCGCGAGAAGCGGGTGCCAATCAGGCTTCCAAGAACGATGTAGGTGGGGATTGCAAGCCAATCCGGTACGCCGCCGCTGGAGAAGCCCGTGACGTGCGAACCGATGGAAACAGCGACACCACCCAGAAGCAGTGCGGCAGGAAAGCGCCAGCGCATGAAAAGAAGACCGACGATCAGGGACGCCAGCAGCGTCAATCCAAGTTCCAGCGCTGGCATGGGCGGCGGCAAAATGGAGGGCGCGACGCCGACAAGATCGAGATACTTGACAATGAGCGGCACGGACAGCGTCAGCGCCAGAACACGGACACTCTGGATTACGCTGACGGTTGCCAGATCGCTTTTCGTTTCTGCCGTAAGACTAATAATGTAGCTCAAGTGGCCGGGCGACGCTCCAAGCATTGCCGTCGTATGGTCATAGCGAAAGACAAAACGCAGGATCCAGTAGGCCGTGTAAAGAAGAACCACGACCGTTATCAGCACCGCAACGAAGCTGAGGGGCCATGTTCTGGCCGCTCGAAAAACATCCGGCGTGATGTTCGCTCCCATCGACACGCCAACAATCACGAAGGTCGCATTGCGCAGGTTCTTCGGAACCGAAAGTGTCAGGCCCAGGAGGCTTGCAGCCGTGACGGCAAGGGCCGGTCCGCAGAGAAACGGCGCTGGCAAGCCTACCAGCGCTCCGAACAGCGCACCGAGACTGCCGATGGAGACAGTCAGGGCAAGTCGATAAAGTTCGGATGTGGAAATCATGGCACCAGTGGGAATCAGGACGCAGGCATAAGGTTTCCACTTGTCCCTTCATCGCTGGCGAAATCAAGCTCTTGAAACACAAAAGCCTGCCGGCAATCTTGCAGGCAGGCTTACGGGCACTTGCTTGAAGCTCTGATCAGGCGGCCGCAACCGGCGGCGTATGAACGCGCGGCGCCAGCTGATCGAGGCCGAGCAGGAAGTTGATTTGCGGGCGGGCCTTGACGAGATCGTCGATGGAGTACTCGGTCAGGACGTCGAAGAACGCATTCAAGGCCTTGCGAAGCGCAGAGTTGAGGCCGCAGCTATCGACGAGCGGACATTCGACCGCGCCATCCTCGAAGCATTCCGCCATGGCAAAGCTGTCTTCCGTGACCTTGACCACGTCGAAGAGGCTGATCTTGTCGGCCGGCTTGCCAAGCTTCACACCTCCGTTGCGACCGCGAACGGTTTCGACGAGGCCAGCCTTGGTCAGCGGCTGAAGAATTTTGAAGAGAAACAGCTCCGATACGCCGTAAGCCTTTGCGATCTCAGGAATGCGGCTGAGATTGCCGTCATTGGCGGCGCAATACATCAACATGCGGACTGCATAGTTGGTCTGTTTGGTCAAACGCATGCTGATCTCCTAGTCGGTAATGTGGAGTTATATAGTTTGTTTTTCACTTTAGAACAATTCCAGAAATGAAAAAATCTTCCTCCGCGGCGCAAACTCCGGCGGTTCGCCGTTGACGCTTCTGCCGATTCATGAACAAACAACTCCACTATTCAACCCTACTGCATCGGCCCGAAAATCGGAAACGGTTTTCGGAAAACACGATGCGTAGATTCAACGGGAATCGCGCGTTCTTTTGCATCCACTAAATGGACGCCCGGCGCGCTGAGGGAGACCTGTGGTATGGCAAGCTTGAAAACCAGCTTTCTAACGCTCGGTATGGTGTTATCTGTCGCTTGTGGCGCAGCCACCCCGTCCCTTGCCGGTGGTGAGGTCAATGTCTACTCCTACCGCCAGCCGGAATTGATCCAGCCCCTGCTTGACGCCTTTGCCAAGGAGACGGGAATTGAGACCAATGTCCTGTTTCTCGACAAGGGTCTGGTCGAACGCATCCAGGCAGAAGGCGTCAATTCTCCCGCCGACATTCTGCTGACAGTCGATATCGCGCGCCTGGTGGAAGCCAAGGAAGGCGGCGTGACGCAGCCGGTCCTCAACGATCCGATCATCGAGAAGGATATTCCGGCCAATCTTCGCGACCCGGAAGGCGAATGGTTCGGACTGACGACCAGAGGGCGCGTTGTCTACGCCTCCAAGGAGCGTGTGCCGCAGCAAAGCATCACCTATGAAGAACTGGCCGATCCGAAATGGAAGGGCAAGATCTGCATTCGGGACGGCCAACATTCCTACAACATCGCCCTCTTCGCCTCGATGATTGCCCATCATGGACTGGATTATACCCGCACGTGGCTAACCGGCTTGAAGAACAATCTGGCACGCAAGCCGGATGGCACGGATCGCAGCCAGGCGAAGTCCATCTATTCCGGCGAATGCGATATTGCGCTCGGCAACACCTATTACGTCGGCCTGATGCTGACCAATGAGCAGGAACCGGAAGAGAAAGTCTGGGCAAACGCCGTCAAGGTCATCTTCCCCAATGCTGACGACCGCGGCACGCACGTCAACATCTCCGGTGTCGCCATGACCAAATACGCACCGAACAAGGAAAACGCTCTGAAGCTGATGGAATTCCTCGCATCTGGAGAGGCGCAGGAAATCTACGCCAAGCAGGTGTTCGAATACCCCGTCCTGCCCGGCGCGCAGCCTTCCGATGTCGTCAAGGGTTTTGGTCCGATCAAGCCCGACACCTTATCGCTGACGGAGATTGCCGCGCACCGAAAGGAAGCATCCGAATTGGTCGATCAAGTCGGCTTCAACGACGGCCCATCGCAGTAAGGCTGGCGTCTAGAGCATTTCCAGCAAAAGTGTGATCGGTTCTCCGTCCGGAAATTCGAAAAAACAAAGAGTTTGAGGAGGGTAAGTGAGCCCGTGTTCACCGGAGCTGCTCTATCGACATCCTACCTTAGCCACTCTTCGACAAACACAAAAACGCCCGCGACAACTTGATCGCGGGCGTTTTTGTTTAAATAGCGCAAAAAGAAACTTGGACGGTCAAGCGGCCTTGATCAGATCTCCATGCGGATCGAGAACGAACTTGGTCGCAGCACCCTGGTCGAAACTTTCGTATCCTTGGACCGCATCATCGAGTGCGATGATCTTGGCATTGACGATATCGGCGATCGGCAGGCGATCATGCAGAATGGCCTGCATCAGCTGCCGGTTATATTTTAGCACCGGCGTCTGTCCGGTGTGGAAAGACTGCGCCTTTGCCCAACCGAGACCAAAGCGCAGAGACAGGCTGCCTTGCTTGGCTGCATCATCCACCGCACCGGGATCTTCCGTGACATAAAGACCGGGAATGCCGATCGAACCGGCAGGGCGGGTGATTTCCATCATCTGGTTGAGAACAATAGCAGGCTGTTCGCCCCCGGCGTGACCGCGTGCCTCAAAACCAACCGCATCGATCGCGCTATCGACTTCATTGGTGCCTACGATCTGCGCAATCATGTCACCCAGCCGATCGCCCTTCGACAGATCGACAGGCTCAAAACCGACTTTTGCCGCATGGGCTAGACGATCCTTGTTGAAGTCGCCGATCATCACCACGGCCGCACCAAGAATGCGAGCCGATGCTGCAGCGGCGAGACCGACCGGACCGGCGCCAGCGACGTAAACCGTAGAGCCGACGCCCACGCCGGCCTTGACTGCGCCATGGAAGCCGGTCGGAAGAATGTCAGACAGCATGGTGAGGTCGCGGATCTTCGACATAGCCTTATCGCGATCGGGGAATTTCAAAAGATTAAAGTCGGCATAGGGGATAGTGACGTACTTCGCTTGTCCACCAATCCAGCCGCCCATATCAACATAGCCGTAGGCACCGCCCGCGCGGGCTGGATTGACCGTCAAGCATACGCCGGTATCTTGCGACTTACAGCAACGGCAACGACCGCATGCCACGTTGAATGGAACGGAGACAATATCCCCGACTTGCAGCATCTCGACATCGATGCCCTTTTCAATAACTTCGCCGGTAATCTCGTGGCCCAGCACGAGGCCCGGCATGGCGGTTGTGCGACCGCGCACCATGTGCTGGTCAGACCCGCATATATTGGTTGAGATCACCTTCAGGATCACGCCATGCTCGATCCTGCGTCCATCCGGCGCCTCAAGCTTCGGATCGTCAATATCACGAACCTCGACCTGACCCGGCCGCAAGTAGACAACGCCTCGGTTCTTGCTCATATCCATCTCCTCCATGGTTTGAACATCAATGCCGAAGCCGGCAT
This sequence comes from uncultured Agrobacterium sp., assembly GCA_913777615.1. Taxonomy (GTDB): domain Bacteria; phylum Pseudomonadota; class Alphaproteobacteria; order Rhizobiales; family Rhizobiaceae; genus Agrobacterium. The sequence goes on from CAJYTK010000022.1 coordinate 375,658, forward strand.
GGCCGCGACATTCTCGACTGTCAGACAATCAATGGGAGGTTCGGCCAAGACTGGCCGCTTCCGGTACCCTCCGATAATCCTCCCGAGTGATCATCCACCTAACCGGGTTAGCCCGGTCATACACGCAAGTCACGCCACCTCCTCAAGTAGCGTTTCGATACGAACAGGAGACCACGCGAGAGGGAAGCGAGCGGTTTGGATTACGACACGCCTTGTGTGCTCAACGACACGATATTTATCCCGAAGGTAAACCTGTCGCATATTTGGGCCTGCTTCCGGCTTTTCCTAAGGATCAGTATTTGGAGCGCAGAGAATAATTGGCGAGCGTTATCGACCGCTATCGGAGTTGCGTGGGCAAGTTTTTGATTTAGGCCGCTGACTATCAAGCACTCTCAATGCAATTCCTTGATGCGCCTGAAAGGCTACGGTTAGGACAAAGCGGCCTGCGCTTAACGCTGCCCTATATGGATTTCGCCTTGAGCGATCGGAGGAATCAGCCAAGCCGGCATTTCAACGCGACCAACGAGATGCAGAGTATCAGCCAGACATGGATGATCGATCGAAGCAAAGAGAGCGCTTCACTCGTTCCTTCGAGTCACGGATAGCTCCGATTGGCCAGGCACTGGAGGCTTATCATCCGATAAGGCGAAGTTTGAAGGCTCTGGGAATTGTACGAGATCCACGGTGTAATTTGGCCTCAACCTCTCCGGCAGCAACTTAGGTGCTTAGTCGGAGGGCGTGACGGAACGACCTGTGCCCGCACATCGAGTTAAAGATGCCGCTCGATAGTCCTTCCGTCTCGAGCACCGCGGGGGTATGCGTCAAGGGATGCCCACCCCCTCAAACACAAAAGCCCCACGGAGACCGCGGGGCTTTTGCATATTGCTTTGGTTGCGGGGGCAGGATTTGAACCTGCGGCCTTCAGGTTATGAGCCTGACGAGCTACCGGGCTGCTCCACCCCGCGTTGATTTTGAGCGATGTCCGAGTGATTGCCCGGATGTTTTTGTTTTGCCGGTCCTCGGAAGCTTTGCTTCCTGCGGTTCGGCAGGGGCTGCTCGAGCCCGCGTTGACTTTGATCGACTTTGATGTCGAGTAAGTTTTAGAGGTGCAAAAGGCCGCTTTGTGTGCGACCTTTTGTATCGGCCTTGGCCGTTATGTATGTGATTTGAGAAGATTTTGTTGCGTTTAGCAGACCTGGCAGCGACCTACTCTCCCGCGTCTTAAGACGGAGTACCATTGGCGCTGGGGCGTTTCACG